>JAUNJY010000020.1 GCA_030535455.1 bacterium | reverse complement strand
GCTCTACGATGTCTTTCTTGACCACCACCGTGGATGAAGGAACGTAATTTTAATCCTTTACGGATGTATAAGAAACCAATACCTTTTGGTCCGTTTAATTTATGGCCAGAAGCACTTAACATATCGATGTTAAGTTCATCTACGTTGATTTCTACTTGGCCAAATGCCTGAACAGCATCTGTGTGGAAAAGAATTCCGTTTTCTTTTGCAATCTCACCGATCTCTTTGATTGGTTGGATTGTACCGATTTCATTATTTGCAAACATAACAGAAATTAAAATTGTTGTTGGACGGATTGCTGCTTTTAATTCGTCTAAGTTTAATTTACCGTTTTCATCAACGCCTACGTAAGTTACTTCGAAGCCTTGTTTTTCAAGCCATTCGCAAGTATGAAGGATTGCGTGGTGTTCGATTTTTGAAGTAATGATGTGGTTTCCTTTTGCTTTGTAAGCTTCTGCTGTACATTTTAATGCCCAGTTATCAGATTCGGAACCGCCACCTGTGAAATAAATGTTTTCTGGAGTTGTATTTAACGTTTTAGCAATTATTTCTCTGGATTTATTTACAGCGATTTTATTTTGTGATGCAAATTCATATACGCTTGAAGGATTACCAAATCTTTCTGTAAAGAATGGTAACATTGCTTCTACTACTTCTGGTCTAGTTGCTGTTGTTGCAGCATTATCTAAGTAAATTCTCTTTTCCATATTATTCATCTCCTACAAATAATCAAATTGTCAAGTTCTTATATATTTTTAACACGGATATGTCACATGCTCATCTCCTAGATGAGCCTCTTGCAAGGCTTTCCCTTCCTCTACAAGTTCTGAAAGCATCAAAGCATCGACTGCACTGTTTATACTATCACTGATACGTTTCCAAACGTACTTCGTGACACATAAGTCAGCACTTTTACAAGTACTTTTTCCGCCATACACTTCGGCACATTCTACTGGATGCAAATCCCCTTCGCATGCTCTTAAGATATCCCCTACTGAGATTTCTGATGCAGGTCTTGCTAAAATGTAACCACCTTGTGCACCTCGTTTGCTTTCAACGATACCCGCTTTTTTTAATTTGGCAATTAATTGTTCTAAATAGCTGATTGATATTCCTTGGCGTTCTGCGATACTGCTTAATGAAATCGCTTCATCTTCACAATGCAGTGCCAGATCAAGTACAGCTCGTAACCCATATCTACCTTTAGTTGAAAGCTTCATAAGCCTCCCTCTCTCTCTGTATCTATTTGGTACTTTCTTAGTAAACCCACCAACTTACTGGTATATAATTCCTACTGTTTTAGTAATTTAATTCCGAGTAATTTAATTGGATTTAGTAATGCCATTTTATCATCCATGTAAAATTTCGTCAAGTATCTCTTGATGTTTTTTCTCAAAAACATTCTTTCCGCATGAAATAGCTTGTGTTGAATATAATTAACTAACTAAGAAACGCTAGGACTAATGCTTATGAGTAACAGCTCTAAACGCTCTATCTTAAAGGGTACCTTAATCCTCACAATTGCTGGATTTGCTACAAGAATAATTGGCTTTTTCTATAGAATCCTATTATCAAATTCACTAGGTGCAGAAAAGATGGGAGTATACCAGCTGGTCTTTCCGGTTTACGGCATCTGTTTTACCCTGTTTGCCTCCGGTATCCAGACCTCTATCTCAAGACTGGTAGCAGCCCAGATTGGCCAATATGGATGTACTGATCGAAAAAATATCAACCGAATTCTGCGAATTGGCATTACCTGTTCCTTGACGATTGCCTTTTCCCTAAGCGGTCTGGTATATCTGAATAGTGATCTGATTGCCACAAGGTTCTTGGCAGAACCATCGTGTGCCAGCCTGTTACGTATCTTAAGCCTTGCATTTCCATTTTGCGGAATTACATCCTGTATTAACGGATATTATTACGGAGTCAAGAAAACAGGAGTTCCTGCTACTACCCAGCTGCTAGAACAATGTACCCGTGTCCTGGTGGTGCTGTTCTTTGCGTATTATATTGGAAATGGTAACACAACTATTACCTGTGAAACCGCCGTACTTGGTCTGGTCGCAGGTGAAATCGTAAGTAACTTATTTAATATACTCTCCATGGTTTTGAAAAAGCAGGATGACGATGTATGTTCCATCCAGACACCTCGCACGAAACACATTTTCCGTGAATTAATGAAATTAGCTGTTCCTCTAACTAGCAACCGGCTGTTAGTTAGCGTATTGAACAGTATTGAAGCCGTATTAATTCCAGTCATGCTGCGACAGGCAGGACTCACTACGGCCGAGTCATTAAGTATATATGGCATCCTCACCGGTATGGCAATGCCATTCTTAATGTTTCCATCCACAATCACCAATTCCTTTGCGGTACTGCTTTTGCCAACAATCTCAGAAGCACAGGCAACCAATAATGATGCCTTGATTGAAAAAACAACAGCACTTACCATTAAATATTGCTTGCTAATCGGGATATTATGCACGGGAGTCTTTGTTACATTTGGTGATGCACTCGGTACTACCATTTATAACAACAAGATGGCTGGAACCTTTATCGTCATTCTGGCTTGGCTCTGTCCATTCTTGTATCTGACTACTACGCTTAGCAGTGTAATCAATGGCCTGGGAAAAGCCTACATTACATTTATCAACTCTGTGGTCGGCCTAACCATACGTATATTGTTTGTCATATTTGCCATTCCTAAATTCGGTATTATCGGCTACCTGCTGGGAGCATTGCTTAGCCAGCTTGTAATCTCAATTCTGGATATAAGTGCCGTAAGACGAAACATTAAGTTCCATGCTAATCTTATGGACTGGATTATAAAACCCGGCATCATTACTGCCGTTTTAAGTTTCTTTGCCTTTGAAGTATATGACAAGGTCATGATTACATTGCCAATTCATCGGGCTATCGTATTGTTTTTAACCGTACTCGGCTTTTGCATCGTATATCTGTTTCTTTTATATCTGGCAAAATTATTTAATCCAAAGGAGATCAAAGCTTAAGGCTGTCCAAATAAGCAAACTCTCCCTATTTATAGTATATTCAGCAACTGTTAATTGGTTACTGATTGCACCTTACAGCAAAAGCGAAAGCTGCTATAAGAAAGTTTTCCGTCCTAAAAGAGGCCCAATGGAATATGCCATTTCCATTGGGCCTCTTTTATTTTATGAACTGAATATGTATTTTACTCATTTATTTCCTTATAGATCTTTCTTGTATCATCATCGTTATCATCACTTACGATATAGGTATAATCTTTCGTAGCAATTAGAAGAAAACAACTATTTTTAGGAGCTAGACAGGCCTTCACTGCACCATATTCCTCACAGGAAAAATTCCCTTTCTTCAGATTGTCCATGCTTGTTCCATTGGTCTTTCTTAAGTCCGGCAACTTCTCTAATAACTGGATGTCCGTAATCTCATTTTTCTCTATGGAATAATCCACCTTATAACGTTTCACCTTTAACGAGCTTTCTGTCATATATAAATCAATCGGGGTAAATTCATCTGCAATCATAAAGATGGAGGATATGGGGAGGAGTAAAAGACAAAGTGCAACAAATATCATGATTATCTTTGAACTGCGTCTTGCCATATTAAAGGAATATCCAGAGCCAATTCTTGTATCTACAAAGGTTGACTTATCTTCTTTGTTATAATAAATCATGCCAAAAATCCAGTGTTGATCCTCTTCTTCCAGCTTTCCAAGTCCCTCTGCACTATAAAGTTCCTGCGCCTTACGCTTTGTGTTTATTCCTGCAGCAAGTAAAAGCCACACTGCCAGGATCATATAAACAATGGATAAAATCATAAGTAAGATCAAATTGATTTTCTTTTGGTATAGTATAATCAATAATCCAATTGTATAGATTTGGTTAATCCAGCTTAAGCATCCTAGGCTTCTCCCCCAGTTTAGATTCTTTTCTCTTTCGGCTTGTCGCTCAAATTGCTCATATCCCAGTAACAATTTAATCTTCCTTCGTTGAAAGAGTACTCCGATTGCAGCTAGGCATACACTTATAAGACTTAAACCTATGGCTGTAATAGCAAAATCCAATGCCACCTTCCTTGCTGCCCATAAATACACAAACACAGCCATAGTAAGGACACTTGAAATAATCGATGCTATAAAGTAAAGTTTTCCTTCAATTGGATCGGAAAGCCTGATCATTTCATATTCTGCTTTCTTCTCCTCCTGGCCTCCAATATGCCAGCCATTCTCCTTTTTAATTCGTTTCAGCTCTCCATTAGCACGGATAAAAGGAAGTATGGTAAGCAGGATCATTAGGAAAAGCCAGGCCATAGTCAAGGTATATACAATAGAAAAGTATTTAATCATTACAATGGGAATAAGTACTAGTAGTAATAAAAGGCTACACCAGTTTAATTCTCTTTTGTATCTCTTTTGAAGCTGTTCTACCCGGGAATCATTATAATAAGCCTTCTTCATAGTCACACCAAATAGCATGTTCTCTTTTGGCTTTCCCTCAAACCGCATGACGAAATACATAATCGGGAGTACAATTCCAATCGAAACAACAAAAATGATTGTTAACGCCATTTTACATCCTCCTTTACTCCTCATATTTTTTTACTATTATTATACAACTAAAAAGGAAGAAGCAAACAGTAGCAATCCTGTTTGCTTCTCCTTTTTATTATCGATCTTTCATACTGATTGATTCAATTGCCACGCTTCCGCCTCGGACAACTTCAATTCGATTGATAAACATCTTATTAAATAAGGCTATGATGTCATCATTTTTCTCTGCCGTCTGCACACACTGAAGCAAGATTGTATTTTTATTATAGTCGATCACTTTAAAGTCAAATACCTGGGCGATTCTAAACACTTCATCCTTCTCTTTCTCAGTACAGTGGTTTACTTTGACAAACAAAATTTCTTTCATATGAATACGCATCTCCGTCATATCCACCACTTTGATCACTTCCACACTGCGGTTTAGCTGCTTTTTGATCTGCTCAAACGTCTTGTCATCACTGGTCAGGCTGATTGTCATTCTGGAAATTGTATGGTCCTCAGTCTCACCAACCGTCAAACTGTCTACGTTATAGGCCTTACTAGAAAATAACCCTGAGATCCTAGCAAGAACACCGATTTCATTTTCTACAAATAATGATATCCATCTCTTCTTCATGCTTTCTCCCTCCTAGTAATCCATAATCATTTCATTTAATGGTTTTCCACCTGGCACGATTGGCAAAACATTGGCTTCCCGCTCTATAATAAATTCAATTAATGTTGGGCCATTTTTGTGCTCTCTTGCCTTTGTAAATGCAGTCTCGATCTCTTCTTCCTTGGTTACACGGATGCCTTGTGCCTCATAGCTTTCTGCCAGCTTTACAAAATCAGGAGTGTACTTTGGACAGCACTTCGTCTTATCCATGCAGTCACGTTCGCAATGTTTGCGGTAGCGAAGACAGGTACTAGAATACCTTTTATTAAAGAACATCTCCTGCCACTGACGCACATTTCCAAGATAGCCATTATTGAAGACACAAAGGATGACAGGAAGTTCATTGGCAACTGCCGTGGCCATTTCCTGTATATTCATCTGAACTCCGCCATCTCCGGAAATGCAGATAATCTCCTTATCAGGACAGGCGATTGCTGCACCGATTGCTGCAGGAAATCCGTATCCCATGGTTCCAAGCCCACCTGACGTACATAACTTCTTATTTGGATCAAGTTCCAGGTACTGAGTGGTCCATAACTGATTTTGCCCAACATCTGTGGTTATAATGGCATTGCTAAACATACGGTTAATCGTACGGATGATTTTCTCAGGAGTCAGGCCCTTATATTCTTCCATATTGATTGGATACTCTTTTTTCCACGTAGTTACTTCTTCCACCCAATTTTCAATTTTTAATTTCTTTGCATGGTCAATCATCATATTGATTGCATTTTTTGCATCTGCAACAATTGGAATATCTACTACGATATTTCTTGAAATGGAAGCTGAGTCGATATCTACATGAATAATGGTAGCATTTTTTGCAAACTCACTAATTTTCCCTGTGATACGGTCATTAAATCTGGTTCCTATGGAAAATAGCACATCACATTCTGTAATGGCTTTGTTACTTGCATAATTACCATGCATACCGATATTTCCAATATATAAAGGATGTTTTGTATCTAGTGCGCCTTTTCCCATAATTGTGGTAATTACAGGAACTCCGGTTATCTCAGCAAGCTTTGTCATCTCTTCGCCTGCATTGGCAACATTGACACCTCCGCCAACTAAGAATACTGGTTTCTTTGCATGGGACAATACGCTCATTGCCTTTTTAATCTGTCCCGGATGGGCTGCCGTGGTTGGCTTATATCCTCTGATACATACATCTTTTGGATATTCATCACTTCCAAGTGCCATCTGGATATCTTTTGGTATGTCTACGACTACAGGACCAGGTTTTCCTGTCCTTGCTATGTAAAATGCTTCTTTTATAATGCGGCCAAGGTCTTTTCGGTCACGTACTGTAACCGCCCATTTGCAGATGCTTCTTGTAATTCCCACAATATCAACTTCCTGAAATGCATCATTTCCAATCAAGCTGGTCATAACTTGGCCGGTAAAGCAAACTAATGGCACACTGTCATAATTGGCGGTTGCTATTCCTGTAACTAGATTTGTAGCACCAGGGCCGCTGGTAACAAGACAGACCCCCACTTTCCCTGTACTTCTTGCATATCCATCCGCTGCATGGATTAGTGCCTGCTCATGTCTTGGAAGGATCACCTCGATTTCCTCTTGATCGTACAATGCATCAAATAAATCTATTGCCATTCCGCCCGGATAGCCGAACAACTGATTTACACCCTCTTCTTTTAATGCTTTTACAAATAATTCAGTTCCTTTGATTTCCATGAGTAATTCCTCCTTTTCCAGTCTTTATATTTAAATACCTTCAAGTCAAATCCCTTATGTCAACAAATACATTGCAAATTTTGTGCGCATCCTGCGGAGCATTTATTTATTAATAGCAAAGATATTAATATGAAAAGTGCTTGCCACTTTTCACGCGCTGAGCCCTGGTCGCGAAAGCGACACCTTCCATTCAGGCGAATGCGCATCCTGCGGAGCATTTTTTTATTAATAGAGAGGAACTCTCTATTAATAAAAAAACGCCCTAAGCTAAATATATTAGCTTAGGGCGAATATTATATCCGTGTTACCACCTAACTTCAGAAAATTTCTGCACTCATACAATACAGAGACATGCTCGATATTGTTTTCCAATAACGGTGGAATTTGCCGTTGGAGCCTACTTAAGATACTTCTTGTTCAGTCCACTGCTCAAAGGCTACTTCCATACATCCTTGATGAAGATTTGCACCATCCATCTTCTCTCTAAAATCACAGAGTGTATGTACTCCTCCTTGTCACTGCATTTACTTTTTTTGGTTGTTTTTAGTTTATCATAACATATTTTTCCTGTCAATCCAAATATTTCTTTTTTAAAATCTTATCCGATGTTTTTCTCTTTTTTCGAACTTATATCGCCATAAAAACTATAATTATTTTTACCTGTATTCTTTACGCTATATAACGCATTGTCTGCGTGATCCAATAACTCTTTATAGCTACTGCCATCCATTGGATAAATGGCAACCCCGACACTGCCACTGACCTCTAGATTATGATCATCCTTACGAAATGGTCTGTTAAATGCCTCCGTCATGCAGCTTGCCTTGTTTTCAATCTGCTCTCTGCTTGTTACATCCCGCATCAATACAACAAATTCATCTCCGCCAATCCTGCCAATTACATCTTCCGTACGGAACATGCTGCTGACACGGGATGCCAATGTCGCTAAGACATGGTCTCCTTTTAAATGCCCATAGGTATCATTTACATGCTTAAAGTCATCGATATCGATTACAAAAAATGCATGCTTGTCGAAGGACCTGCTGTTCTTGAAGATCTCCGTAATGATTTCTTCTGTGGCTCCCTTATTGTAAGCATTGGTTAGCGGATCTCTCTGGGCTTTAAATTGAAGTTTCTCCAACTCCCGTTTCTGAAGTTCTACATTTACAATCTTGCCAATCACTCTAGACGGAAGGTTATCAGAACCGCAGATACTCTTTGCCCTGATCTGGCACCATTCATACTCACCATCTCGATTTAAAATTCGAAATTCATATTCAATCTTCTCTTTTCCAATATGAAGTGCTTCGCAATACTCCATAAATATAGTTCTGTCCTGTGGATGAATATACTGAAGATTTACAAGAGACTCTGTATAGTTATATGTAATCGGATTTCTGCCAAATGAGATTTTATACTTTTGTGAATTCTGCATAATATCAGTCTTTATATTGTATTCAAAGATTATGTCATTGGCCAACTCAGTGGCAACGCGATATCGCTCTTCCTCAATCTCCGTCTCTTTCTTTAGTCTTTTTTGCTGCTTTATTTTCTTCTGCTGGCTTATGGTCAAGCATATCAGGACAATAAACGCCAGCAGAAACACCAATGTGATGGCTATTTGTAGGCCATATGGTATCCCTAGTGCTTTGAGCATCTTATTTTTCCTCCCCTTAAAATAAAACAAACTCCCATTTTTCGGTTTTTATTTTATATTAAACTAAACCTTAGTGACTTGTCATTACATTTTTATACAATTTTCTATGTCTTTACGACCTAAATGCTTTTATAGTCTGAATTATAACTGTTGGTAATAATGATAACCCTATAACTCGAATAACCTGAGACAGGGACAATGTCTCAACACTGAAAATATCATGCAAAATGGGAACTGCAAGTACAAGTGCCAGTAATCCGGCGCCACATATAAATGCTAGCAAGCTATATGGATTGGACCGTATTCCCAGCTTAAAAATACACTTTTTGCCCCTGCAGTTAAAGCCATGGAATAACCTTGCAAGGGTCAGGGTGGAGAATGCCATGGTCGTTGCCATTGCGGGGCTGGTCTTTAATCCCATATAATATGCCGCCATGGTTACTGCTGCAATTAGTCCACCAAGACACGCAACTTTTCCTATAAATTGACCTGTCAAAATACCTATGTTTGGATTTCTTGGCTTTTCTTCCAAAATTGTCTTATCTGAAGGCTCCATCCCAATTGCAATTGCCGGCAAGGAATCGGTAAGCAGATTGATAAACAACAGATGAACCGGTAACAATGGCACCGGCAATCCCATAAATGACGTATATAATACAGATAAAATTCCTGCCATGTTTCCTGACAGTAAAAATACAATTGCATTTGTTATATTGCGATATACATTTCGTCCATTGGCAACTGCTTTGATAATTGTTGCAAAATTATCATCAGACAAGATCATAGCTGCTGCATCCTTTGATACTTCCGTACCGGTAATTCCCATGGCAACACCAATGTCTGCCTTTTTTAGCGCCGGTGCATCATTTACGCCATCTCCCGTCATGGCCACCACATTCCCTCTGTTCTGCCATGTCTCAACGATACGAATTTTATTTTCAGGAGATACCCTCGCATATACTGAAATCTTTGTAATCTGCTGTTCTAGCTGCTCCTTCGACATAGCATCCAATTCTGCACCGGTTACAGCCGTATCTCCTTCTTCGAAAATTCCTATTTTCTTTGCAATTGCCACTGCCGTCACTTTGTGATCTCCTGTAATCATAACCGGTCTAATTCCTGCTCTTCTGGCATCAGCTACCGCCTTTTTCGATTCCTCTCTAGGCGGATCTACCATTGCGACCAGACCGATAAACGTAAAGCCCTGCTCCTCTTCTATGGTCAGGGGTGCATCGGTCTCCTTATAAGCAAACGCCAGTACACGAAGTCCATTTTCAGAAAATAACTGATTTTGCTGTAGTATTTCTTGCCGGTCCTTTTCGGTCAATGGCTCCACTAAATCCGATGTCATCTTATACAGACAACGGTCTAGCAGCACGTCAAGGGCACCTTTGGTTAATATTGTCGGAACATTATGTAAATAATATTTTGTACTCATTAGCTTTCTATTGGAGTCAAATGGTATTTCCTCTACTCTGTGCATGGAGTTTCTAATAAATTCTTCATTCATTCCATAACTATTAAAAAAAGGATTATTTTTTATCTGTACATTTCGAAACATTTCAAGAAGCGCATATTCTGTAGGATCACCAATTCCTTTACCATCCACAATGCTGGAATCATTGGTCAGTATGGCATCATACAGCAAATAACGGTGCAGACGATTGGTAATGTCAATCTGCTCTAAACGAAGTCCCATACCATCTACGAAAAGTGCCTGGACTGTCATCTTATTCTGTGTCAGTGTACCGGTCTTATCTGAACAGATGACCGAAATGCATCCAAGGCTTTCCACAGCCTTTAACTCTTTTATAATTGCATTTTCCTTTGCCATCTTCTGCGTCCCCATTGCCTGGACGATGGTTACGATGGAACCTAATGCCTCTGGAATTGCTGCCACTGCCAGAGCAACTGCAAACATTAATGAGTCTAAAAGGGTCATCTTGCGATAGATACTTAATCCGAATACAATGGCGCATACACACATAATCAGAATTGCAAGTTTTCCACTAAATGCATCCAGACTTTCCTGTAGTGGTGTCTTATGCTCTTTTGCTTCATTCATTAGTTTTGCAATCTTTCCTAGTTCTGTTTCCATACCTATGGATGTTACAAGCACTTCTGCACGCCCATAAGTAACCAGACTCCCTGAGTAAACCATGTTTACCCTGTCTGCAAGGGCTGCTTCCCCATTAATAAGTTCATCCGTTTTCTCCACATTGGTAGACTCACCTGTTAATGAGCTTTCATTTACCTGCAAGGAATAATTCTTTAAAATACGTCCATCCGCTACAATCATATCACCGGCTTCTAAGATAATAAGGTCGCCTGGCACTATTTCCTTGGATAGGACTTCTTTCCTTATTCCCTCACGGACTACCTTTGCACTAGGTGATGATAGCTGTTTCAGGCTCTCTAAAGAACGTGCTGCGTTTACATGCTGGATGGTTCCTAAAACAGCATTTATAATAAGTACTAACAAGATTACGATAGTACTTTCCACATTTCCTGAGAAAATAGAAATGATGGCAGCAATCATAAGTATAATTACAAGCAGATCACAAAATTGCTGTAAGAATATTTGAAGTGTGTTTTTCTTCTTTCCTTCTTTTAATATGTTCTCTCCTTTTTTCTCTCTGATCTGTGCCACCTGTATTTCTGTCAGTCCCTGCTCTGTCACACCAAATTGTTTTCTCAGCTCCTCGGCGGAAACATTCCAATACTCTTTCATACTGACTCCTTTCAGTTGAGTGGGCATCTTTTTAAATTAACAGGTGGCTTCCTTAAAAAAATCCCTGTTAATTTAAAAAACGAGACTTTTATCACACTCAAAAAAATGTGATAAAAGTCTCGTTCTTATCTCAGTATACTGCCCGGTTACGAATAACGTGATGACGACCAGTATAACACCGGACAAAGCCGATGCGAACTACTCCCTAATACTAAATGCATCTTAGCATAGGTAAGTTTGTCCAGTCAATGAAAAATGTTTCTCTTATTTCGACAATAAATAAGCTTATGCCTATTCTGTTACCACTACTTCGTTCATTCCAATAATATTGTAGATTTGTTCAGAACGTTCTTTCGTAGACCCACTGATAACTGTGTATGGGATATTTTCAGAATCCAAGAATTGTTTGATTGCTTCATCGATTGATTTCGCTAATCCTTCATCTTGCCATCTAACACCATCTTTCTTATATCCAAACTCTCTTGGAACAAAGAAGATATGGTCATATTTATCGATATCTCTTAACGCTAAGCCGTAAAGATCTTTTAATATTTCAATTTCTTTGATTGAGCGTTTTTTGTCACCAAGCATAAATCTTCCATATACATATGGAATGAATGTAGCATAGTCAGTGACTGCATAATCGAATTCTTCTAAGGAATCCTCAAGCATCTTTTGGCCAAGATAGATACCATATTGTTCTGATATAGTCTCAATCATGCCCTTCTCTTTTAAATAATCTGTGCTATATTCTGAAACTGCACCTACATTTAATCCTTTTATTTTTAAATCCACATAAACTTGTTGGATTAAAGTAGTCTTACCGCATCTAGGTCCCCCTAAAATTGCAATTCTAACAGGCATTTTATAAATTCCTCCACATAAAGTCAAATAAATACGGTCTATTATAACATAAAAGGTCGTATTTTGTCATTAGTAAGATGAATTACAATTAATGGTTCTATCAACTTATTTTAGAAAAAAGCCCTAATCGGCTAAATTTAGTAGCCTTATAGGACTATATTTTCTATATTTTTTCTTTATTTCTTAATTTTTCTATTGCAGTTTCTATACGTTTTTGACGAGTTTCTTCTTTTTTTGCTGTTAAAATTGATGCACAATATTTCTTTTTTACAGAAAATGATAAAGTTTCCCAGAAAGATTTCATTTCTTCTTCCTCCCTGAATACCTGTTCTAACTCTGACGGCACTTCAAGAACACGCTCTTCTTCATCTTTTTCTATTGTCACCTTGATTGTGTCACCAAATGTCTTACCTATAGCATTCCTTACTTCCTTTGTAATTCCAATCATATAGCATGGCAGTCCCATGCGAACAATGGAACCTCGGTACGGATGTCCGTCAAAAGTTGCTTTCACTTTGACGCGTTTGCTCCCATAGACCTGTTCTACATCAAATGGAATTTCA
Source organism: bacterium (assembly GCA_030535455.1). Taxonomy (GTDB): domain Bacteria; phylum Bacillota; class Clostridia; order Lachnospirales; family Lachnospiraceae; genus KM106-2. The sequence goes on along the minus strand of JAUNJY010000020.1, from coordinate 51,694 downwards.
ATATAGCTGGCATCCATTCCCTCTTTTTGTTTTATTATTGCCTCAAACTGTTTCATACATTTAACCTAGCGTGCTTTCTATTTCTACTCTATATTGACGATTTATGTCAGTATAGTTTTTATTATACTGATTATTTCATAAAAGAATACTAAAGTTTCATCACTGGCAGAAGTTCAATATAACCGCGTGCTCCAATTGGCTCTAGCTGGATCCTTGGATTTTCCTGATCAAAGCAGTATCCCATTTTTTCAGGATCATAGTTTTCTATTGTCAACTGCACCGACTCTATGGCCTGACAGTACTCTTTTTCTAAAAATGGTTCACCTTGAAACATCATATAGTCAGCTTCCTCAAATTCAACCACCTCAAATCCCTCTGGAATAATTCCGTCATACTCAATCGCAACTTCCACTCCCTGCACATATTCTGAAGTTCCCTTTCTACGATAACACTCAGGGAGCCAGAGGCAGACCGGCTCTCCACTGATTGACTTGATGCTTGTAAGCAGACCCCATATTTCACATCCCACTTCCTCGCAGTATTCAAAATAATCTTTTGCCGTAATTGCACGCTTTAGAAGTACTTTTCGTTTTGGCTTGTGAATAAGGCTTACATGGATATTCTTTTCCTCCTTCACCTCTCTTGGCTCCTTTCGAATCTGATTATAAATTACTCCATAAGGAATAAATAATTGGAGAGGGAATGGATGTCTTGTATACTCACTTGGATTACAGCCAAACTCTCTGGCAAATGCACGCTGATATCCATCTACACTTTGAAAGCCCAACTCATAAGCAATATCAATGATCTTTGCCTTTCCATCACGTAACTTTATGGCCGACTTCGATAATTTGAGCCGGCGCACATAGTCGCTTGGTGTATAATTGGTATACTCCTTAAACAATCGATGGGTGTACCATGGCGAAAAAAGAGAGACTCTTGCCAGGTCTGCAAGGGAAATCATTTCATCAATATGCTGTTCAATATAATCCTGCATCGCTTGCACTGCTATAATCTTATCATCCATTTTTTCACCTCTTTCTTTACTTACTCCCAGCGAAAACACTTTATAGATAATAACACGAAGATGACTGCAACTGCTGCCATGACCATAATGGAGGCTGCTGCATCCTGAATTGGCAATCCAAGAGACGCCGCTTTTAGTACTTTTATTCCCTGCGTTAATGGCATCAGATCTGCCACATGCTGTAATCCACCTGGCATTGCTTCATAGGGGAGTGTTGCTCCGGAAAAAATCAGCATTGGGAAATAGAGAATACATGCAATTACAGATGCATGTTTACTGTTCTTGGCGATACCGCCCACAAACATGCCAATGCTTAAAATAGAAACCAGTACAAGAAGCCATCCAGCAAAAAAGATAAGGATGGAACCTCTCATTTTAAATCCCAGAAACAGTCCTGCCGTAATCCACAAGGTAATCACTGATATGATGGAATACAGACTGTATATTCCCAGATGAACTAATAATGTCATACTCTGGCTGATTGGAGTGCTCTTAAATCTCTTTAAAATCTTTCGTTCCCTATAGTCAGAAATCAGCATGGGCAGCCCCATTAAGCCGCCTGCACAGATTGCAATGGTACATAAGGCTCCAAATGACTGTTCAACAAAGGAATAGTCTGCTCCTGTAAATGCTGGTTTGCCTTGATATATGATACCGATCAGTATAAGTGTTACAAGGGGCATAATCACAGCAAACAGTACCATATTCATATCACGTAACGAAAGTTTTCCCTCTACTTTTAACAATGTCAAAAATGTTTTCATTATGCCATCTCCTCCTCATCAGAATACCATAGATAGGCATCCTCAAACCGATCATAAGGACTGGTTTCAATTGCTTTTGCTACGGTTCCATAAAACACGGTCTTTCCTTTTTTAAGGATACAGATTTCATCACAGAGAGCTTCTACTTCATCCATAAAGTGGGATGTCAAAAGAATGGTCATGCCTTGTTCCTTTAGTCTTGTAATCAGTTTCCAAACCTGTCTTCTTGCTCTGGCATCCAGACCTGTGGTCAGTTCATCTAGGAAAACGACTTCTGGATTGGGAATTAGTGCAAGAACGATAAATAAGCGTTGTCGTTCTCCACCAGACAGCTGTTTGACTGCACTTTTTTCCTTGTCCTCTATTCCAAACTCCTTAATCAGCTTTCTCCAGTTAGCTGGCTCTTTATAAAGACATGCTGTCTCCTCACAAAGTTCATTTACCCTGATCTCCGTCTGATAATTTGCTTCTTGAAACTGTACTCCTACCTTTTGAAAAAGTCTTGTTCGATCCCGCTTTGGGTCCATCCCCAAGATTGATACCTCTCCCTCTTCTGCCTTTTTTATTCCTAACATACATTCTATACTGGTACTCTTTCCTGCCCCATTTGCACCAAGCAGTCCAAATACCGTGCCCTTATTTACAGTCAAAGTAAGATGGTCCACTGCCTGATATCCTTCGTAGCACTTTGTAAGCCTGTTGACCTTGATCATCTCCATTATGATTTATTACCTCCTGTACTTGTTATAAACAAATTATAACGCAAATGACTCTTATGTATCTCGACTATTCTTGCTTTCTTTTATGTTTTTGTCCGAGCCGCTGAACTCTGGTCGCGTTAGCGATGTTCTCCTTTGCAGTGAATGCACTTCGTACACTTTTTACTGGGCTGCTTTTTGGAGTAATCCTCGTTTGGGCATATGGATTATATATTTTCGTATTTGTCCAAACGCCCCCTTTTCCTTCCCTTTATGTTCTACTTTTTGGCATCCCGTGAGTATTTTATGTATATATACCCAATCGTTCACAACTTGCCCCTTCTTCTCAGATGAGTGCTCTTCGCAGGCAGCTGTACGACAAGACGTTTCCAATCAACGAGAAGAAACACGTTCTGCGACTTTGGCTCGTTGTTCTCGTAAATTAAAAAAGAGCACCATTCCTCCTCTCGAAGTAATATGGCGCTCATTTTATTTAATTTTCCGGTATTTCCTTGTACTCAGTAAAAGCTCGGAATGATGGCATTGCCATTGCAACAATTGCTAAAACGATGGTGATAGCTCCAAGGAGTATAAACCAGTTCTGTATTCCAATCATATCTGAGAATAGTCCTGACAATACCAGGCCGATTGGCATAGTGATCGTGGTTAGGCTTCCCGACAATGCAAGAATTCGTCCAAGATAGGCCTCTTCAATCCTGCTCTGGATAATCGATGTTTCTACACCGGTATAAAATGGAACGGAACTTCCCATAAGGATCGAGAGCCCCATAAAGACATATAGCCCATTTGTTGGAAGCAGTCCCGTCATAAGGACGCCTACTCCATAAATGAATATTGAACCTATAATTGCAAGTCGTTTATTGACCTTGTCTCCAAAAATTCCAAGCAATAACGAACCTGCTAACATGCCTACGGAAAATACAATTTCCACCACACTGGAGTCTGCAAATGTTCCTCCAAAGTACTTCATGGTAATCAGTGGATATAAGGTACCAATTGGGAAATAAATAATTGCATATAACGCACTGATGGTTAAGAGTGCGGTCATTCCCTTGACACTTCTTAAGATCATAAGTCCTTCCTTTACTTCTCTGAGCATGCCTATTTCTGTAGCTTCCTGTGCTGTAACGGCCTCTTCTTTTTCAAATGACAGCCTAGCAATACAAATCATTCCTACAGCAATCAGTGCTCCAAAGACATCAAGCATGATAATGGTATCTAAGTTCCAGATGCTAAATAATGCTGCGGCAATGGCTGGACTCGCCACCATGGACACCGATTCAAAACTTTGTGCATAGCCTGCATATTTGGTCAGATGTTCCTTTGGTACGATACTCGGCGTTACTGCTTGTAATGCCGGATAATGAAATGCTGCGCCAATGGAGCGTACAAACAATACTACAAAAATGAGCCAGATTGGAATTTCTCCAAAAATTCCTACAATGACTAAAAGCAGACTTGCTGCTGCAATAAACAGATCCGCATAAATCATAATCTTTTTCTTATTATATCGATCAATGTATACACCGATAAAAGTTCCAAGAACTGCCTGTGGCAAATATCCAATCAATGTTGCAAAGGACAGGACTGCGGAAGACCCCGTTCGTTCGGTAAGATACCATACGATGGCCATTTGCAATACTGAGCTGGTCAGCATGGATACTGCCTGCCCTGTCCATATTTTAATAAATTCTATTTTCCAGTCTTTTCTTGTGTTCAATCAACTGCTCTCCTTATCCATAAACCTGTAAAATCAGTTACAAATGGAATTAGATTAGCATAGATGATTTCACTTTGTCAATCTAGTTTTTTCGCCTGACTGCTTATTTTTTATCTATCGTAGGAATCCGTAGCTGAAAACTGATGACATCACCTTCCATAGCTGCCATTATCTCTCCATGATGCAGTTCCACGATTCTCTTTACAATAGATAAGCCAAGACCTGAGCTGTTAGTTTCTGTCCTGGAGGTATCCCCTTTATAAAACCGTTCAAATACTCGGTGAATTTCTTCTTCCTTCAGCTGTTTGGTCCTGTTATCCAATCGTACGACTACTTCTTCCTTTTCTTTATACGCATAAAGTCTGATGACACTTTCCGGTACTGCATATTTTTTTGCATTGTCTAATAAATTCTGAAGTACTCTTATGATTTTTTCCACATCTGCTTTAATCATACAGTGATCTAAGTCAATCTGTGCCTCAAGGCTTAAGCCATTGTTTAGATAAATGACTGTATATTCATACACAAGGTGTTGAAGCAACGCTATAAAATCAATGGGTTCAAGGCTAAGTGTGATCTCACTTGCATTTAGCTTTGTATATTCAAACAGCTCGTTGATCATGGAGTTAAGCCCCTGTAATCGACGTTCTATAACACTGGTATATTCCTCAAACTGCTCTTTATCGTGAAAGCCATTCTGCTTTAATAACGACACATAGCCAATGATAGAAGTAAGCGGCGTCCTTAAATCATGAGAGACATTGGTAATCAGCTCATTCTTTGCATTTTCAATCTGCCTTTCCTTCTCTTGCTTTTCCTTTAACTTGACTGACATGGTATTGATTCCTTCGCTTAGCTGGGCAAGCTCGTCCTGCCCTCTGACCTCCATGGTCTGGCCAAATCCATTTAGCTCAATATTTTTGACTTCCTCAGAAATATATCTGATATACTTCACTTTGCGGTTTACCATTAGTATAAATACTCCTATAAACACGCCTAATAATAGGAGTATATATAACAATGCCACACTAATAAGAACGACGTTACCTAACTTGGAACTTATAAAATCTTCAAATTGTATATTGGTCGTGAATGGATATGTCAGCTTAAGCATTACATTGACTGAGGCTAACATGGCCACTAAGGATACTACAATTGACCAGATAAAATAGGTAGTAAGCTTCTTTCCTTTTCTCATATCTTATACCCGACTCCCCACACCGTCTTAATATACTTACGTTCTTCTCCTTGATTTAACTTATCACGAAGCTTGGCAATATGCATCATTACGGTACTTTCTGAACGAAAGAACTCCTCACGCCATACCTTTTCATAAATTTGTGCAATACTTAGTACCATGCCTTTATTATTTAAAAGTACCTCTAAAATATCATATTCTTTTGGTGTCAGATGAACTTCTCTTCCATTTACCCACGTCTGCCTTGTCTGCTTATTTATTACAAGGTCCTCATACTCTATAAGCATGCTTTCTGAATAGTCCGTATTATACTGCTTGTATCTTCGAAGCTGCGCCTTTACCCTAGTTACCAGCTCAATTGGATTAAATGGCTTGGTGATATAGTCATCTGCACCAGCTACTAGTCCTTGGATCTTATCCATATCTTCCGTCTTTGCGGACATAAAGATAATTGGCATCTTCTCACTCTGTCTAATCTTTATGCATGCCTCGATTCCATCTAACCCTGGCATCATAATATCTAACAAGATCAGATCCACTTTATTACTCTTTATAAGCTCCATTGCCTGAACTGCACTATCACATTTAATATATGGCAGCCCCTCATTTGCCAAATAAATTCCTATTAAATTACGAATATCCTGATCGTCATCAACAATTAAAACGTAACCTTCCATTTACATTTATGCCTCCTTTAACGACTTCTTATAATCTGCATAGCGAATTCCTTTTGAAATTAGTAACAACATGCCTAGTTCCAGCATTATGATCTGCCAGCCCTGTAATGAGCATATGCTTCCAATTTGTTCGGAAAAGGATACCATTCCTATGGAAACTGCCTTTGAAATAATTGCTACTAAAAGAAATTTAGGATAGGATATTCCTGCCAGTGGCGCTCCAAGTCCAATAATCTCATCTGGCAAGATTGGAACCACGAATAATAATCCAACAAATAATATATCATATCGATTTACATAATGTTGAAATAACTCTAATCCATTTTTATAATGAAACTTTTCAATCATAACTTTTGATACTTTATTTGACATATGGTACATAATACTGACACCAAGTACCATTCCAATTACTCCTATAATAAAACTTGGAACAGCTCCTAATGTTTGCATTCCCCATACTACCGTAACTAATTCAGGCACAGGCAAGCAAATTGGCTGTAATAGACAAACTATAAAATATAGTATAAACATATATATTTTCTCCTTATTTCGACTTTCTTACTATATTGTAACTTAAACATTTAAAAATACTGTGAAGAAAACCTAAAGAAATCTTTATACTTTCTATATAGTCACAATTTGCTTAATTAAGAGAAGACTGATCTTGTAAATACAGGGAACTTCCTCACTAAAGCTGTACTCGATATATGCACCACCTGCACATCCTTTTAATACTGTCCATTAAAAAAGAGAACTACATTGACGTAGTTCTCTTTTTTAGTTAGCAGCCTTTATTTATCCAACTGCTTCTTAAGCACTACTCGCATAGTGGTTCCTTTTCCTTCTATACTTTCGCATACAATGGTTCCTTCAAGAAGTTCGAGAATTCGTTTTACAATGGACAATCCCAAGCCATTTCCATTCACCTTATGCGACTCTTCACATTGATAGAAACTGTCAAAGATCTTAGAGATCTTTTCACTTTGAATTCCTATTCCATTGTCCTTGATTTCGACTTCTACCAGACCATCTTCCTGTTCCCTTGCTTCTATGGTGATCTTGCATTGTTCTTTTGAATACTTGATCGCATTGTCAAGTAAGTTAATCCAGACTTGCTGAAGCATATCGGCATCGGTTTCAATCATGATTGGATCAAGTGTAATGGAGAACTCCACTTCTTTTTCCGACCACTTTTCTGATAGCAAGATAATACATTTTCTAATCTGCTCATCCAAACGGATCGGCTTTGTGGTGGTTACGATTACCTGATTGTCCAGAGTCGCCATGGAAAGCATGTTCTGACATAGTTTCGATATACGGATAGACTCCTTATTAATGATTTCAAGATACTCTCTCTGCTCTTCTTCGCTAATCTGTCCGTCCAATAGGATTTCTGTAAATCCGGTAATTGCTGCAATCGGTGTCTTTACCTCATGGCTAACATTCCTCATAAAGTCTTTTCGCATATATTCCATGCCATCCAGTTCGTTTACCATCTTGTTAACATTTTTCGAAAGCTCATCAATCTCATTTACATACTCGTAATCTCCGTCTTTTCTCTTTCTTCGATTGATCTGGACTTTAAAGTCTCCTTGGGCAACCTTCATTACTACATCGTTGGCTTCAAGAAGTGGCCTGATTAAATGCTTTGATCCAAACCAAAAGCTTAATCCATCAATGAGAATGACAAGGATGCAAAAGATTAACACGATGACTCCCAGAAGTTCATGGGTCAGCTCCCCATGAACGGTGATCTTTATACCAAGAAAGATTAAGATGACAGCAACAAGACAGGACCAAATTAAAATATTCATGGATACTGCCATCATATAGCTGCGCAAGGATCTTCGGTATTTCTTTTTCTTATTCATTTTTTCTAGCTCCTATATTTTCGCCTTATATCCAAGACCACGAACGGTCATCAGTTCAAAGTCAGTACAAGTCTCAAATTTTCTACGCAGCTTCTTAATATGAGAGTCGATGGTCCGGTCATCAATCTCCTTGTCCATTCCCCAGATTTCATCCAACAGCTCCAGTCTGGTAAAGATTTTATTAGGATTGCTTAATAGCTTAAATAGCAAATAAAATTCTTTGGGCGGCATATCATACACCGTGTCATTTACACATACGGTCAATGCATCATAATCTAATACGGTGGAACCAATGTTTAATTTTCTCTCACTGGCAATTTTTGCCCTGCGCAGTAATGCTTTTACACGAAGGACCATCTCTGTCATATTGACCGGCTTTACCATATAATCATCGGTACCCACATTAAATCCCTTTTCCATATCCTCAATCTGATCTTTTGCCGTGATCATAAGGATTGGCGTCGTATTTCCAACGGAACGCAAGGACTTAATTAATTCGTAACCGTCTATGTTTGGCATCATCACATCACTGATGATTAAATCAATATGTTCGTGTTCAAGCAGATCTAGTGCTTCCTGTCCGTCAAATGCGGAAAATACCTGGTACGTTTCCATTTTTAACTTTGCACAAATCAGTCTATTGAGACTGCTGTTATCTTCTACAACTAATATTGAAAACATATTCTTCACTCCTCTATATGCTTAAAAGGGTGTTGCAATTATGCAACACCCTATCTATTTTTAGCTTGCTCTGACTTTTCCTTTTAATCCTTGTCTTTCTACATCTAATACTGTATCTGCAATGTTCATTGTAGACTTTCTATGAGAAACGAGGATTACTGTCTTGTCTTCTTTTGCCTCTGTTAAGGATTTTAAGATGATACCTTCATTTAAACTGTCAAGGTTACTTGTTGGCTCATCTAATAAAATCATAGGTGCATCATGAAGAAAGGCTCTTGCAATACCAATTCTTTGTTTTTCACCACCAGATAAGTTACTTCCTAACTCACCAACGTTAGTATTATAACCATCTGGAAGGCTCATTATAAATTCATGGATGGATGCTTTTTTCGCCGCTTCCATAATCTCTTCCATGGATGCATTTTCTTTAGCAATACCAATGTTATTTGCAATGGTATCATGGAATAAATACGTTTCTTGTGTTACAAATGCCTGCATCTTTCTTAGGTTAGAAGTATTTACATCATTGATATTCTTACCGTTTACCATGATTTTTCCATCATTTACTTCCCAGAAACGCATAAGAAGTTTTAATAAGGTAGACTTACCACTACCACTCTTTCCATAGATACCAATGGTACCATTTTCAGGAATGTCCATAGTAAGGTCTTTCATAATTAATTCATCACCGTATGCGAATGTTACCTTGTCACATGCTACATCGCCAAATGCGATTTCTTCTTTGCCTGTTACTTCTTCTACCGCTGGTTCTTCTTCTAATAAATCAAGCACACGGTTACCTGCTGCAATCGTATGGAATAAGTTATTGGATAAGTTACTAATTGCAACTACAGGTCCAAAGGAACTCATTAAGGCAATGACTGGAATGATTACTTCTACAAAGGTAATTGTACCGTTTGTAAATAACATGCCAGCAGTAAATAGCATAATCATACTGAATAATAAGATTGTTGTATCTGTCACTGCTTTGTTATTTCCTTCTTGGTTTAAAAGGAACTTTTGCTTCGTTTCAAGCTGTTTTGTTCTGTTGTTGATCTCATTAATTCTGTTTTCTCCATCTTGGTATTGGATAATGTCTGTAATACCACGGATGCTGCTTAAGAAATAAGAATTTAAATCACCAAGTTCATCACGGTAGTTTTGTCCTGTCTCACTTCCTTGTTTGGAAGACCAGACTGGAATTACAATACCAACCACTGCATAGGCAGCTAAGGCAATACATCCTAAGATTGGATTAAAGGAGAAAATAAATCCTGTCATAATAAGAGAAGTGATGATTGCGATAGCAATTGGAGAAATTGTATGCGCATAAAATACTTCTAATAATTCGGTATCTGTCGTAATGATGGAAATTAAGTTACCTTTGTCTTTTCCTTCTAATTTTGCTGGTGCTAACGTACGAAGCTTAACAAATACTTTGTGACGAATTAATGCTAATAATTTAAATGCGATATAATGGTTAGAACCTTGTTCCGCATATCGTAATACCCCTCGAAGTACTGCGCAGATTACGATTGCCACTGTAATCTGTGAAAGGGTCATTCCTGTTTCAAATCCTAATACTGTGAGTAATCCAACACCACCGAATACTACAATAAAGATGGCTGTTAAGAAGCCAATGACTCCCATTGTAATGGCTGCAACCATTACATGGAATAATGGTAATACAAGGCCAATCAGCTTGCTCATTACTTTTAAACTACTACGCTTCATAACGCTCTTCCTCCTTACCGTAATTTTCTAATTCTTTCTGCATACCATAAAGGGAAGCATACACACCATGTTTACTCATTAATTCATTATGAGTTCCTGCCTCTACTACATTTCCGCCATCCATTGTATAGATACAATCGGAAGCGACTACATTTTCAAGACGGTGAGAAATTAAGATCACTGTCTTAGTCTTTGCTAATGTATGGATGACATCCATGATTTGTTCTTCACTTTCTGCATCAATGTTAGAAGTTGCTTCATCAAAGATATACATTGGCGTATTGTGTAAGATTGCTCTTGCTAAGCTTAGACGTTGTTTCTGTCCACCGGAAAGGTTTGCACCTTGTTCTTGTAATACAGTGTCTAATCCTTGTTGTTCTAACATAAAGTCGAGTAAGTTTACTTGTTCTAATGCTGCTAATAACTCTTCCTTTGTTGCCTCTGGTTTTGCCATGCGAAGATTTTCTTCTACTGTTCCCTTGAAGATGATTGCATTATGAGTAACAAGTGTAATATGGCTCATGATGGACTCTTCTTTAATAGAAGATAATTCCTTGTTTCCAATATAAATATTTCCTGTATAGTTTTTATTACGTCCCATAATAATATTAGTAATCGTACTCTTACCACAGCCAGATTCACCAACAAGAGAAATAAATCCTTTGTTTGGAATAGTAAGGCTTACGTTGTCTAAGATGGTACGTTCTTCTTCATAAGAGAAACCAACGTTTTCAAACTTAATTGAAAGTTCTTTAGAATCGATATCTTCAGTTTGGTTTCCTGGTTCTTCAAGGTCTAAGATCTTAAAGATCTTCTTGCTTGCTGCCATACCATTCATTGCAATATGGAAGAAGGAGCCTAATAAACGAAGAGGGATGAAGAATTCACTGGATAATAAAATAATTGCAAATAATCCGCCAACTGCTAGATTTCCTTTGGAGAATTCTGATACTGCTACGATAATACCAAGACCGGCACCGCCGTAAGCAACTAAATCCATAACACTGATGGAGTTTAACTGCATGATTAATACACGCATTGTGATCTTACGGAATTGTTCCGCATTCTTATCCATTTCCACAGTCTTTCTTTCATCTGCTTCATAGATTTTCATTGTAGTAAGGCCTTGAAGGTTTTCTAAGAATGTATCACCAAGACCTGTGTAAATTCCCCAGTACTTAGCAAGTAATTTCTTTGCAAACTTTTGTACTGCCACGATGGATAATGGAATTAATGGTACACAAGCAAGTAATACAGCAGATGTCTTAAGGCTAACAAATGCCAGAATTACAAATAATGTCAATGGCGCTAATAAACTGTAGAATAATTGAGCTAAATATTTACCAAAATAAATTTCTAACTGTTCTACACCTTCTCCTGAAACTTGTACGATTTCAGCAGTTGGAATTTTATCTTCATAGGAAGATCCAAGACGTAATAATTTATTGAAAAGATTTTCTCTTAAAACTTTCTTTACATCGGCTGCAGCAAAAAAACTTGCCTTGCTGCTTTGTTTATGGCAGATCGCACGAATTACGATCATACATATATCAATGGCTGCAACAACGCCGATTTGCGTCGTGCTAATACCGTTTCCTAACATATTTTCAATTAAATATGCAAAGGAAAAAATAAATACTACGTTACATAAAAGTGCAATCCAGTTCCAGATTACCATTTTCATGACGTATTGTTTTGAATCCGCTAACAGATTCATTAGTCGTTTGTTAATCATATGATACCTTTCTTTTACTTAATTGTTCTGATGTGGAAGAAGAAATAATAATACTTTAGTATGATTGCTACTATGATGGCAATCTTCGCGTGGGAACTTGGCACTGTGAAAAATACCAAGAGCATAAGTGCTGAAACCGGAAGAAGGATCGTTAACTTCTTCTTTAATGTCATCGACTTGGTTCTCACAAATTCCTCTAAATGTTTTTTATATAAGCTAGTTGACATAAACCATTTATGAAAGCGATCAGAACCTCTTTCAAATAGGACTACGGCCAACAATAAAAATGGTGTGGTTGGCAGAACGGGAAGCACAGCCCCAATCGCTCCAATGCCAACACAAATAAAAGCCAATACAAGGTAAACTAATTTCTTTATTTTATTACTCAACTTCATTTTTCTCCTTAGTTCTACTTTCTCTTGCTTACCTTAAGTATATCGTAGCAATGTGACCTGAATATGACCATTTAGTGTGGTAAGTTTTGCCTAACTCATCTGCAAAAAAATAATCTGCCCCATTTGACTATGGATAATGTCTTTTAGTAAGTCTTGTCTAACTCATACATTAAAAAAAGCGATACTCATCTAGTATCCTATGCTGTCTCTCTTATGTATAAGATTGCAAAGTTCATAGTAAAGGAGAAATAGAAATTTGTCAACCTAATCTAAATTGTATATTTTTACCATTTTATCTTGCATTTATTAAACTGTTGTTATATACTGAGGTTATGGCAATGGTTAACCAAGCGCTACATAAAAACTAAGAAAGAGAGGTAATATTATGATTAATTTAAAAACTAGAAGTCTATCAACCACATATTTGAGTACGATTACCTCGGTAATTTATAAATAGTATTATATTTCATAATGCGTTTATTTGCCGTGGCGTCTGCTGCGGCTTTTTTATACCTATTTTTATCAGCATTATTGTGACCGCGGCATTACCGAGCTATTCATACTCTGATTACCATCAATAGGAAGGCAGGAAAATTGTATGAATAGAGATTTATTACTACTAATCCATTTAATGAAGTCACATCAGAATGAGTTAAAACAAACTGCTGCTGTTAATACGATTGAGCATACAAATTATTATTATAACGTTTCTAATACGTTTACACTTAAGCAGAGCATCGCAAACGTATTACGTGGAATTGCTAATCAATTAGATGCTACGCAGCAAGTTCCAAGCAGATAACATAGTTACGATCAATATACAAATATATCTATATAAGAAAGAGTCTTCTCCCTCAATCTTGAAGGGGAAGACTCTTTCTTTGTTCCAAACCTGATCAAACAAACGACATACTCATCTATAAGCTAACCTTTGCCTTTTGAAAGCCATTTCTTATATGTCAAATCAATGCCAATCGCACCAAGTGGTGCTGTAATTAAAATTGACAGTACTGCAACTGTCAAGACAATCTGTTTGCAACTTTTTTTACTCGTTCTGCTCTTATTTTATACCATTGTAAGCTTAAAGATACGTGCTCCATGAATATTCACAGTAGTCGAAATCCTTGTATCTACTATTCCTATCTCTTTATGTGCCCATAAATCTCTTACTTTGTATGATCCCCTAATTCCTAAGTTAGTAAATGTCACTTCTGGTCTTGTCTCTGAAAATGAAGTATTAAAGAATGCCACATATTTGCTGCCATCCTCATCCTCACTGGACCAGATTACCGTATCTGCCGTACGAAGTATCTGCCTTGCACCAAAAGAATGTTTTAACAGACGTAGTAACTCCTTATTGGTTAACAATGATAACGTCCACTCATCATTGTCCCTTAACTCTCCACCAACCATCAGTGGCGAACGGAATATGCACCACAATGTCATCATTGTAATCTGCTCATCTTTTGTAAAGTTGGTCATTCGTTCCATTGTATTATGACCTGGTGTATTAATTGCAATATGTCCAAGAGGTAGCATATCGCAATCTGGCCAGCATCCTTCTTTTACATAAGGGCTCCATATCTGGCAACGTTCAAACATTTGATATAACTGCTGCCAATTATCCCAAAAGTCACCAGTAATTCGCCACATATTTGCATAGGTACTAAGATGTTCTGCTTTTTCTACAATTGCAGGTCCCGGAGACAAGCTTAATACCATTTCCCTTCCGCAGGCATCAATTGCCTTCCTGATCATCTCAATCTCTTCTTTTGCTGAATAGGGGTCTGCAGGCTTAAACTCAGTGTTGCAGATATCATCTACTTTGACAAAGTCCACGCCCCACTTAGCATACAGTTCAAACAAAGAATTATAGTATGCTTGTGCCCCATCTGCCTTATGGTTCACTCCATACATATCTGTATTCCAAGAACAAACAGAAAAGCTTTGCGCTATATCACGTGCCGTTGCAGTACTCCCCTTAATTTTTGTTGCTGCATGCACTGCCTGCCTTGGTATTCCTCTCATAATATGAATGCCAAATTTAAGTCCTAAGCTGTGTATATAGTCTGCGATTGGTCCAAATCCTTTACCATCCGCTGCCGAAGGAAATCGTTTCACCGAAGGTATCAGCCGTGAAAACTCATCCATCTCCAATGGGTAAAAATGATTATATTCTGTGGAATTTGCTTCTGGCTCATACCACTGGATATCACATACAACATACTCCCATCCAAACTCTTTTAAATTCTTATGTATATAGTCCGCATTTCCCTTTAGCTGCTCCTCATTTACCGAAGCGCCATAACAATCCCAGCTGTTCCACCCCATAGGTGGCGTCTTTGCACATGTATTCTTATTCATCGTTTTCTTCCCTCCATATAACACTATAATAGCACTTTGGTAAATCCATTGGTCAATCTTTTTTTACTAAATGCCTTTTTATATTGAGAGGGGGTCATTCCTTCTAGCTTTTTAAACACCTTCATAAAATATTTGTCATCCACAAATCCACATGCATACGCTACTTCCTTTACAGAGGATCCGTCATTGATGATCATAGACTTTGCTACCTTGATCCGCGTAACATTTATGTACTGGACAATGGTCATTCCAGTACTCTTTTTAAAGATTGTAGATAGGTAATTGGCGTTGTATCCCATTTCATTTGCAATCTCTTTGATTGTCAATTCTTTGTTATAATTGGCCTTGATCCACTCCATTGTCCGATCTAGATTTGGTGATATATTTTTACGAACTCTGTATTTCTGTTCGATGAATTCTTGTGACAGTTCCATAATCAATAAACTAAGGGAATAGTCGATAATACGTTTGGAATAGATTTCTTCCTGTCTTGATAAATCTAATAGCTGGTTAAATAGCAGCGGTACTCTCTGTGACATGGAGATTTCCCCTCGCTCTGGAATTAAATAGGCACTATTGTTTGTTCCTGCCTTTATATATTCATGAATACATTTACTGTTTTTATGTAAGATTACTGGATCCATAAAGGAAAAGCTGGTCCAATAATAAGATAGTTTTCCTGTTGATGCACAATACCCAAACTGCTCTTCATTTGCGTTAAGAATAATATATTGATTCTTTTTTACTTCATGCCGTACCCCGTTCTGGGCAATATATAATGTCCCTTCCTTTACCAAAATTAATACATAAAAAGAAAACGTATTCTTTTTATAACGAAATCCATTTTTACTGAGTACATTACCACTTCCATGAAATTGCAATGATTTTTCAGCATTGGATACAAAAAGCCTCATATATTTTCCTCCCTATAGTATTTTTTTGATATTTTTCTTTCTCAACTACCCTCTATATAGTATTATAATATATAAAGATTTAATCTAAAATGGCACATTTTTGATAGAAAGGGGACTTTTTTGATGTCTTGGCAACTAGGAAGCCGCACTTACGATACACTTGATCCAATTGCTGAAAGTACGCTTAGCATTCGTGGTCTGGGAATAGAAACTGCACCCGGAAAAGAGTATTGCATTGATAATAGAAGCTATAAATATAAAGGATACCGTTTTCAATATACTTTAGAAGGATATGGGATTTATGAGACGCCGCACTCCCGTCATAAAATCACACCTGGAAAGGTCGTATTAATTTCCTTTCCTGAAGAGAGCCACTACTACTTTCCTCCTGATCGGGACGGAACCATGGAATGGACATACTTTTACATAGATTTTGCCGGGCCTACCGTTGAACCCATTATGCAAAAAATACTAGAGGCAACCGGGCCTATTCTTTCCTTATCAAGAGACAGCATACCAATTGTTCGATTTTTTGAACTGTATAGTCTGCTTTATATTGAAGGAGACCTTGAACTATATTACGGAAGCGAATGGCTTTATGGGTTTTTAATTGCATTGCTTCGAATTGCTGAAAATGCACAGGCCAAATCCATTTCTTCACATATCTCGGATGCTATTCTATGGATGAAGAATAATATTGGAAACCAGGTAAGCTTAGAAGAAATGAGTCAGTCCTTAGGCATTTCTTATGCTCATTTTTCAAGGCAGTTTGCAAAGGAGCTGGGACTCTCTCCATTGCAATACATGACACAATTACGTGTCCGTCATGCAACCCATATGCTGCTTTATTCGGATGCATCGGTTACAGAGATTGCATCTGAATGTGGGTTTTCAACTTCCAACTACTTTACCAAAGTATTTAAATCCACTATGAAGGTAACCCCAAGCGAATACCGTCGCCTTAATGCCGTCGCCAAAGCAAAAACGGAATTCTAACTTACATACGCACACTTATAGCCGCGCCGAACTGGAAGCTGATTGGAGAGACGCTTCTTATTCATAAAAAAGGAAGTCTTCTAACTCTATATCGTTAGAAAGCTTCCTTTTTATTTACCGTTTAAAAGACCACAGCCCTGCTATTTAATTGTAGATTTAGCAACTTCTTCTGCTGCTTTTCTTAAACTAGCTTCATTTTGTTGATATTCAACGCATTCATCATAGCCATATCCTTTGGCTTTGTCTTGCATCTCTTTTACAATTCTTTCAAAATCAGCATCTGTCTTAGCATAGATTGCCTGCCAAGAATACTCTTTGATGCATTTTGCAACGTTGTTCCAAGTGATTTGAAGTTCGTCACTCTTTGCTGTTGGAGAATATGTAGTACCAAGTGCAATACTGAAGTTATTTTTCTCTAAATACTCATCTGCATCTTTGCAGCCCATCTTCTTCTTCCAGTCTTCTTCGATTTCAGAAGATTTCTTTTCTAACGTTGTATTCCAGAATAAGTAGTTATAAGTTTCTCCGTCTTTGGTATCTGGGTTAACTGCATCAATTGCCCAAGTCGTATTGTTCATTTGATTAATACCATCGTTGAATTTACCGCTGTATTCGCCAGTAAGTTTTGTTTCACCGTTCTTCTTACATTCTGTACCAAGGTCAGTTAAATATGGTTGTCCTTGTTCATTATAATCCCAAGTTACGCCTTTAGGACCATATTCTGAGATCATTCTTCCTTCTGGAGTACAAAGCCAGTTGATGATTGCCATACATAATTCTGGATATTGTGTCTTAGAACCGATTGACCAAATTCTGTTACCACCATTGATATTAGAACCACTTACTAATGTCTTAGCATCTTTTGCTGCTACCGTAAGCATTGCTTTATTTTCTTTTAAATGAGCTTCTGTGTTGTATAAGCCGCTGCCCATCCAGTTAAAGATATTGAAGAATGCTGCACCATCTTGGTAAGCTTCTGACATTTCTTCATAAGTCTGAGTCATGGAGTCAGGATCTAATAAGCCTTTTTGGAATAATGTGTTGTAGAACTTTAAGCATCTTAAGTACATACCATCATCCTGTAATGCTGGCTGGTATGTCTGGCTGTTTACATCGTAAAGACCAAAACCAAATTCTTCATATCCATAAAGTGCTGCAGTGGATTTTACGAACATTACCATGTCACCATCCCATGCTGGGAATAAAGATACACCATATGTCTTTTGTCCGGAGTCAGACTTAGGACAATCTTTTACCATTTGCTCTAATACTGGAATATAGTCCTCTAATGTGTTGATTTCAGGATATCCAGCCTGTTTATACAGATCCCAGCGAAGGTCTGGATGATAAGCAAATGCCTGATGCTGTGCTGCACTTGTTCCTACATCGAAACCAAATCCATATACTTTTCCACCGGAAAGATTTTTATTTTTATCAAGAGCTGTCTGCATTGTAGCTTTGATATATGGGCCATATTCTGTTACCAGGTCCTCATCATCCCAATCTCGTAGCAATCCGGATTTTACCGCTTGCTGATATTGATCGCCATCACTACCCATGATTACGATATCGCCTAAGTTACCGCTTTCTACACGAGTATCAAATACGCCATCGCCTTCATTTACAATATTGATCTTTACATTGAATTTGTCTAACATTGTCTTTGCAAACCAGCCTAATTGCTCCCCTGAATAGTTTGCCAATTGAGAATATACCGTCAGAGTTACCGTATCTTTTGGAATAATATCTGCAAGATCGGAAGCCTCTCTTTGAACGGTCTCATCTTTCTTTGCATCTGCGTCTGCTCCTGCCGCAGCTGGTGTTGCTGTTTCTGTCACTGTGGTTTCTTTTTTGTTTGTGCTACATCCTGCCAGCATCATCGTTACCATTGTTCCGATTGCTACCGCAGAAATAAGTTTTCTTTTAAACATTGTTCTCCTCCTTTAAATACATTGTTGTATGATAAAATCGGTGCTCCCACACCAACCTTACTACCTTACCCTTTTACTGCCCCAAGCATAATTCCTTTTTCAAAATATCTTGTCATAAATGGATATACACATAGGATTGGTATGATTGAAACCATGGCAATCGTATATTTAATTGTCTTTCCACTTAAGACGGTCTGCTGAAGTGCAGCTGTATTTATACTGCCTCCATCCATTGCTGCCTGAAGACTTGATGCTTTATTTAAATAGTTATATAAAATATGCTGTAATGTATAAAGATTTGGTTTTGAAGACATTAAGATCATGGAGTCCGTAAAGGAGTTCCAATGTCCTACAGCACCAAAGATTGCAATGGTTGCAAGGATTGGCTTGCTAAGTGGCCAGATAATCTTCCGAAATACGGTCAGATAGGAGGCACCATCCATCAAAGCACTCTCTTCTAGCTCTGCCGGTATAGACTCAATATAGGTCTTAACCAGGATGATATTATATGGTGCCACAATTCCTGGAATGACATAGCCCCAGAAGCTTCCAGTCAAGTTCAGCATAGACATGGTGAGATACCATGGGATTAATCCGGCATTAAAGTACATGGTAATGATCATGAAACGATACCAGAACTTTCTTCCCCACATTTCTTTCTTGGTTACAAGATAACCGATAAAGGCGGAAGCCATTACCATAAGGCCAGTACCAATTACAGTTCTTCCTATGGTTACTACAAGTGCGCCTCCCAGCTCTTTTACATTTTTAACAGAAACATAATTGTCAAAATGGATGCCCCGAGGTAAGAACTTAATTGCTCCTACACGAACCAGGTCATTGTCACTGATGGTATTGATAAACAAATAATAGAATGGGAAAAAACATAATAATGTGAATATCCCAAAAAATAAATAGTTACAAAAATGAAATACAAAATCGGATGCTTTTATCTTTGTTTTCTTTCTCTTTGCCATTCTTCTTTCCCCCTCTAGACTATGCTCTCACCACGAACTGCTTTGGATATTCGGTTTGCAGAGAATAATAATACGACGCTGACAAGAGATTTTACCATACCAATTACTGTGGATAATGGAATAATTCCCTTATTGATACCTAATTGGAATACATATAGATCCAATACTTCGATTGCCGAATTGTTATTTGCATTTTTAAATACCAAATACTGATCCAGTCCATTGGTTAAGATACCTGCGATTGATAATAAAAGAAGAACACAATAAGTAGGCATTAATCCTGGCACGGTTATATGCCACATTCGTTGGAACCTTCCAGCTCCATCTACTTTGGAAGCCTCATACAGCTGCTGATCAATTCCGGATATTGCTGCTATGTAAATGATTGCTCCCCATCCGGTACCTTTCCACATTCCCCAAGCTAACATCTTAAGCCAAGTATAGCTTCCGCTTAATAAATAGTTTGTGCCTGTTGCAGTATCCCCTGCAGGTGAAAAGATGGAAGAAACAAAACCATCGGATGAAAAGATTGCAAGGGCTACGGCATATACCAATACCCAGCTGATAAAGTTAGGTATCGTAGTCAATGTCTGAACAATTCTTCTGACACGGCTAGAACCCATTTCATTAATAAAGATTGCAAATGCCATGGCTACCCAGGAAGTTGCGATTCCAAGTCCGCTCATCACAAGGGTGTTACGCAGTACTCGGACAATATCTAATCTGGTTGCCTGATTATTAAATAAATATTTGAACCATTTGAAACCAACAAAGCTTTCCATTGATAATGTTCCACCTGCTTTATAATCAAAGAAGGCATATCTCCATCCCCATAATGGAAGATATGAAAATACAAAGATCATAACTACGAATGGCATAAACATTAAAAACAGCTTATACTTTGACTCCATATAGTATTTCTCATCTTTGGCAGGTTTCGGCAATAAGTATAGCAGTATAAGACCAAGTACAAAGATCACTGCTACCAGTCCAAGAAAAATAAAAAATCCTGGCTGAAACATTGCTTCTACCTTTGCAGGTTTGGTGCTATCTAGTAATTGATTATAAGCTAATATAAGCCCACACATAGATACACCTGTCAGCACTGAAGCTGCTGTTGATACAAGTAAACCAAGTCGTTTAAACTTTAACTCCCCAACGGAGAAACAGCCTGCTACCGCAATTGCTGCTATACCGATAAAAGATGCTAAGCTTGATCCGAAAATCAGCTTGACGGTGCCTTGGTCGGCCCATCCTTTTGAAGTTGCTCTTGCAAACCCTTCTGCTAACCCTGAATAAGAGGTTGCCGATGTAAAGAATGACATTGTCTTACTCACTAATTTTGAAACCCTGGCTGGGTTAATGCTAGGAATAAACATACAGACTATGGTCAAAACGGTAAGTAACCTTAATACAATATATAATCCTTCTGTAATACGGCTTTTTCTTGTACGTTCCATATTTCCTCCTTTTTTCCCAATAACGTTTTTATCCATTTTTTATTTATGGCTAAGCCATGTGGTAACTATTCTTCTGTCGGAAGTGAAATAACAACCGTGGTGCCCTGTCCCTGTTTTGACTGAATGTGAATTCCAAATAGGTCTCCATAACGCAATTTAATCCTTTGGTTTATATTGCAAAGACTTGAATTCGCTTTGTCACTTGGCTGATTGCTATTCATCTGCTGCTGTAATGTCTCTAACCTGTCATGGCCAATACCTACTCCATTGTCTTCTACTATGATTTTAAGCATGTCCTCCTTCCTAATAGTAAGCTTTATGCAGTTTTGATTCCCCTCCTTCTTCTCTAGTCCATGTATATATGCATTTTCAATTACAGGCTGAATTAATAAAGATAAAATATTGATGCCTTCTATCGGACATTCCAAATTGATTTCATAATGAATTCTGTCTCCAAAACGGTAGTCCTGTATCTTAAGATAACTTTCGATCTGGCTTAGTTCTGACTTTAGAGGTACAATTTCATTTACTGCTTCTGTTGACCCTCTTAAGACCTTTGCTAGCATCTTTGCCATATCTGCAATCTCAAGTTGTTTGCTAAACATTGCCTTCATCCGAATTGTCTCTAATGTGTTATTTATAAAATGAGGATCGATACTGTTTGCTAAGGTCTTAAACTGTGCCTCATTTTGTCTTGCAACGAATCTTTCTTTTTTTACCTGCTGGTCAACAAGTATAGCGACTTTGCGCTTAAAATAGAAATAGAATGCACATCCGGTGATCATCGTTACCCCCATGCACCCCATAAAGTAAAGAATTTGTTGTTTCATATAGCACCTCTTATCTTTAAACATAATGATGTTTGCTAAATCTGAATTTGTTTTATGACTAAATTATAGTATTTCTAAAGGGGCAAACAAATGTAACTAGTAACAGATATGGTGTATAAAACTCAGTTCTTTTACTATTTTTTCCACCTAATAATGTATCTTCGACACTTTTCCCGTATTTAACCGGGGCGCCACCAGCGACACCTTAAAAAAAGAGCTGTACAAACGTATCTAACTTACGTTTGTACAGCTCTTTTCAACTTATTTATTCTGTTTTGGCAACCTCTGACAAGGTGTTCGACTGATCAGTAATCCGCTTTGACACTTCCTTGACCATTTGGATTTCCTCCTGCTGTTCCTTCTGCAAGTTTCAGGCAACCACAGCAAATCCTTTGCGTAATTCATCCCCTTTTGAATTTCACCGGCATTTTTCTCTATACTATGAATAATGTCTTTGTTCTCTTCTGTGACTGTCTCTAAAAACAAATCATTGCAAACTCAAATACAACAAAACTTCCGCCGCCTGTTGTGATGGTATATCCATATACACCTAAAAAGAAAATCATCGGTAATAAATAGGCAGACCAGTTTTTCTTATTAGCAGGCTTATTCCACTGTAATCAATACATACTCACTTTTTCCTTCTGTACGTAGAGGATACCCCCATGCTGAAATTCCGGAGGAAGTAATTGCAGTAAAGTCATTTATGGTTCTTTTCCCATATACAAGGGTATTGGTAAACAGCGTCTGTACTTCACGAAGAGGGAATAATTGACCTCCATGGGTATGCCCGGATAATTGTAAGTCCACTCCCAGGCTTGCATTTTTGTCGATGTCTAATGGCTGATGGTCTAAAAGGATGACATACTTGTCTTTGTCTATCCCTTTTAGTAGCTCCTCGGAAGACATACGGCTTCGATCAACGCTTGCATCCATTCTTCCTACAATCGTAACATCATCCACCGTTACTGCCTGGTCTTTTAGGACCGTAACTCCATGGCTTACAAACTCTTTCTCTACATCTGCTGCATTAAACTGAGAATGCGTCGAATAGCTGGCTGGATCATGGTTTCCAAACACATAGTAGATGCCCTTTTTATTACTGATCTTAGAAAGCATCTCGCATGCAGCCTTCATATCTTCCAGTGGTGTACGTTCATCCACAATGTCTCCAGTTAAGACTACAATGTCTGGTTCTAATTTACTCATTTCATTACAATACTCTTTCAACTCCTGCTGATCGATTGCATTGGACATATGTAAATCCGTAATCTGCAATATCTTAAGGCCATCCACCTTACTGCTTGTCAAAGTATACTCTGTCTCATTGACCTTATTAATATTGTAATATCCGTATCCAAAGATCATTAACATGATGACCAGTGAAAAAATCCCTGTACCAAATCCAAATCGAAACCACTTATATCGCCTGAGTACTAGATTTATTAATTCCAGTACCATGGATATGACAAGTAAATGTAAATACACTATGGCATATATTCCAAATACATTCACAGCCGGCAAGGAAAGTACCAACGTTACCCCATGCAGAATGATTTTTCGTCTTTTACTAAATTCAACATGCATGAACTCAGTTAAAAATCGTTTTATAAAAAAGTATACATAGCAGGAAGTTAATCCAATCGGAATTAGCAATCCTAACATCATATATATCATCTTATTTCCTCCTTTTTCGCCTGTAGCAGGCATGATCCTATCCTTATTCTCTATGAACTAGAAGAAAACGGGCCCTTTTTTAAAGAACCCGTTTTTATGATTACAACAATTTTATGATCCTAGCTTAGTAGCAACGTTCTAAGATTTCTAAAACATCTTCTGCTGTAAGCTTCTTGTATCCGCCACCTAAGACTGTAGAATTCGCAATCTGTGGCAACATTTCTTTGGTAGCACCAAGTTCTCTTAAAGAAGTAACCATGCCACACTCTTTAATAAAAGCTTCTAGGCATGAAATACCTTCTAATGCAATTTCATCCTTTGTCTTTCCTTCTGTGGAAACATGCCAGATTTCTTTTGCAAAACGTACAAACTTGTCTAATCCATAAGAATAAATAAAACGATAATATGGAATGGAGATTGCTGCTAATCCCATGCCATGAGCACAATCTGTATATGCACCTAATTGATGTTCAATCATATGAACTTCCCAATCCTGCGTCTTTGATAAGCCTGTGATTGTATTTAATGCAAGAGTTGCACTCCACATAATGTTACTTCTTGCTTCATAATCTTCTGGGTTCTTAATTGCTACCCTTACATTGTCGATGACACAACGAAGGATGCCTTCGATTACATAATCTGTTGTATTGTTATCTTCACCTGAGAAATATTGTTCCATTAAGTGAGACATAATATCAAATACGCCACTTACCATTTGGTATTGAGGAACAGAATATGTGTACTCTGGATTTAAGATAGAGAATTTAGGATTTACTTCAGGGCCATAGACTCTGCCAGCCTTGATCTTTAATTCTTCATTAGTTACAACAGAACCACCGTTCATTTCAGAACCGGTACCTACCATAGTCAATACAGAAGCAACTGGAATGATTTCATTGTTCACTGGTTCAAAGTTCATCCAGTATCTTGTAAATGCGTCTCCTTCACAGTATGCGGAAACAGAAATTGCCTTAGCACAGTCAATGACTGAACCACCGCCTACAGCTAAGATTAACTCTACCTTATTATCACGTACAAGCTTTCCGCCTTCTAATACTTTTTCATACGTTGGGTTTGACATTACGCCAGATAACTCAACTACTTTTTTACCGCTTTCATTTAAGATTGTAAGTAACTGATCATATAAGCCAATTTTCTTGATTGAATTCTTTCCATATACCAGTAAAACAGTCTCGCCAAAGTTCACAAGTTCTCCTTTTAATTGGTTTAAAGAGTCTTTTCCAAAATGGATTCTTGTTGGATTATAATAGCTAAAATCATATAACATAAGTAATCTCCTCTTCCTAAATAGTATTTATTTTTCTCTTGATTTGTACATTATATACTCTAGAGTTAACTCTAAGTCAAGGGCATTTTTAACATTGGCTTACTGACCACTCTTCGTAACTCTTTATGCCATTTTTCAGTCGTTCTAATCCATCCATTAATAACACCCTTGGACAGGCAACGTTCATTCGTAAAAACCCATTTCCCGTCTCGCCGTATTCCTCTCCGCTGGATAGTCGTAGTCCTGCATTGTCACATATAAATGTAGAAAGCGACTCTGAATAGAGGGAAACCTGTTTACAGTCAATCCATAATAGATACGTTGCCTCCGATGGTACCACTTTTAATTCTGGAAGCTCTTTTTCAATAAAGTCCCTTACGATCTGCTTATTTTCAAATACATACTCTCGAAGGGCATTCAGCCATGGTTCTCCTTTTGTAAATGCTGCAACTGTGGCAGCAATGGCGAAACTATTTGGCTCTGCCACTTCATCGGTATTCAAGCCTCTCCAGACTTTATGACGTAATTTCTTATTTGGAATCATTACGGCTGCCGTCTGAAGTCCTGCAATATTAAATGCCTTCGTTGGTGCAATACAGGTAATGCTATTATTGGCACAACATTCTGAAACAGATGCAAATGGTACATAGGAACAATCAGGATCCGTCAAGTCACAATGGATTTCATCAGAAACAATCACTACACCATACTTGCTGCAAAGTTCTCCAATCCGTAACAAGGTCTCTTTTCCCCAAATCTTTCCCACAGGATTATGAGGATTGCATAAAATCATCAAAGTGGTTTGTGGATCTGAAAGCTTCTTCTCTAAATCTTCAAAATCAATGGCATAGCCTTCGCCGTCATATACCAGTTTGTTTTCCATGATATTGCGTCCATTATTGTAAATGGAATTAAAGAAGATATTATATACCGGCGTCTGGATCAGTACATTTTCTCCCACTGTAGTCATCTTTCGAACAATACTTGAAATTGCCGGTACGACACCAGTACAGAAGATCAGACTTTCTTTTTCAATGGAAAGACCATGTCTTTTCTCCCACCAGCTGCAAATTGCATCGTACCAATCTTCAGTCACGTCATTGTATCCAAATATACCATGCTCCATACGGCTCTTTAAGGCATCGGCTATTTCAGGCGCTGTCTTAAAATCCATGTCGGCAACCCACATAGGAAGTACTTGCTCTTTCACATCCCATTTTAAAGAGCCGGTATTCCTTCTATTTACTACCTCGTCAAAATTATATTGCATTTTCCATCGCTCCTGTCGTAATCCTAGTCTTTGCAGGATTGATTTTTGTCTCATCCATAATCAGTTCGCCAATGGAATCTGCAGTAATGGTTCCGCCACTTGGATTACATACGCTGTCCACCATGCCATTGATTTGCGCATCTACAGTAGAGTATTCAAATGCCAAGGTAGTATTTAATAATCGACAATCTTTTAGCACGATATTATTCATATAACACATTCCTTGTAAGCTTTCGATGGTACAGTTGATCAATGTAACATTCTTTGCGTTCCAGCCAAGGTATTCTCCAGAAATAAAGGAGTCATATACTGTAACATTTTCACAGTTCCAGAATGCATCCTTAGATAATAATTTTGCATTTCTGATTTCAATATTCTTTCCGCCATCAAAGGAATAGTTTCCCACTAACTCAAATCCATCAATTTTCATATTCTTGCTGTTCATTGCAAAATAATCACCCTTTGCAGTGACATTTTTCATCTGAATATCGCTGCAATTCCATAATGTTTCTTCCGCATTTGGCATAGTGACATTGTTCAGTTTAATTTCCGTTGCTCTACGGAATGTCTTTGGTGCCTGAATGACACAGTCTGACATAGAAATATTATTGGTATACCAGATCCCTGCACGAGCCATATCAAATAAGGTACAATCTTTCATTGTAATATTTTTGCTGTACCAAAGTGGGTATTTCCATTTAAACATACTATTTATCAAGTCAATATCGCTACATTCCTTTAATGGTGATTCTCCATCTGCAAATGTAGAATAGTGGATTTCTAAATTTTTTGCGCCAAATAAGGCACGTTCCCCAGTTAAAAATTGTTGTTCAATTACTTTATTCATATTATTCTCCTTTATTTTAAAGCTTTGTTGTTAGTTTCTTTTTAGTCTTTCTATTGGATTGCCTGCAATGTGATCTGTACATTTCCCTTATCAACCGCATCTTGAAGCTCCTCCGGTTTCGTAATATAGCCAAGGGGAGTGTAACTATAGGATGTAGTAAACTCCTTATAAAATAAGACTAGACAATCCGATCCAAATAACATTAAATCACCTGTTTTAATTGTCCCTGGATTTTTCGCATCTGTTGGAAAGTCCTGATCCCAATAATAGTACTTTTCGTTTCCATGTAACTCTTTCATATCTACTGTGACCGGCAATCGTTTTACTAACTCTTTTGCGGCAGCATTGTCATATAGAACAACCGCAAATTCTTTCTCACCAACTTTGATTGTCATGCTTACCTCACTTCTTTCTTGTTCCTTTTGTTCAGGCTCTGCTGAATATATGCTTTCTGTAGTAGAAGGGGCGGTACTATTATTTATGTCACCGTTCTTTTCACAACTTGCCAAAAGGATAAGCATACATCCTGCAGCAAGTAATGCTGTGGCTTTACTCATTTTCCACCACTCCTCTTTCCATTGATTTTATAAATTAAATAGTCCAAACAATCTAGTTTCTCATTGTAGCTGTGGATCTGATGTAATAACAAGGATCGCTGCCGTTTAAGAATTCGCAATTGCTCTGCTGTATTTTCATTTTCTTCCTGTTTCATAAATTCGTTTGTACATTTATCGGAACAGCCTGCGTCCTTTAAATTCTGAATTAACGTTTCCTCTTTCACCAACTTATCTTCCATACCTACCTCCTATACATGCATTATAAGACTCTTTTTCTTCAATAGCTAATACTTATATCAAATATATAGTCATGCTTGAAAGGTATACGAAAAACAATTATACTTTAGTTAATAAGAAAGGTGGTTTTACTATGGAATTACGTGTCTTACGATATTTTCTCGCAGTGGCAAGAGAACAGACCATATCTGGTGCCGCAGAATTACTACATATTTCCCAACCCACGTTGTCCAGGCAGCTGATGGATCTAGAAGATGAATTAGGTAAGTCTTTGTTTATTCGCGGAAATCGAAAGATCACCCTTACAGAAGAAGGGATGTTCCTGCGAAAAAGAGCACAGGAAATTCTCGATTTAGTTGAAAAGACTACGGCTGAGTTCTCTACAGATGATGAATTGATTGGCGGCGATATTTTCATTGGAGGCGGTGAAACGGATGCCATGAGGTTACTTGCCCAAATCGCTCATGATTTGCAAAAACAATACCCGGAAATCCGCTATCATTTATTTAGTGGAAATGGGGATGACGTCATTGATCATCTGGATAAAGGGCTGATTGACTTTGGTGTACTGATCGATCCTGCAGATATTACAAAATATGATTTCATCCGTATTCCTGCTAAGGATACTTGGGGTGTTTTAATGCGAAAGGACAGTCCGCTTGCTTCTAAAACTCAGATTGAAGCTTCTGACTTAACTTCACTTCCGATTATCACCTCCCGCCAGACCATGGTAAATGAGCAAATGACCAAGTGGCTTGGGCATGACTTTGATGAACTTAACATTGTCTCCACCTATAATCTGGTCTTCAATGCCTCTTTGTTAGTAGAACAAGGGATGGGCTATGCACTCTGCCTTGACAAGCTGATTAATACAACGGGAGACAGCAGACTTTGCTTTCGTCCCTTATTTCCACCTCTGGAATCTCATCTGGTAGTCGTTTGGAAAAAGTATCAGGTTTTTTCAAAAGCAGCAGAAAAATTTATAAGCTGTATGAAAGATACATTTCATGCTCAGTCATGACCTTGCTTTTTCTGATTATACGTGTTAGAGTTAACTCGAAGTCAAGACTTTTTTATCTATGTATTATTTTAGGAGGTTTATATGCAAACATATAGCATTGGTGAGGTTGGAAAACTTCTTAATCTTACGTCTTATACATTACGTTATTATGAAAAGGAAGGACTGCTTCCTAATATTAAGCGCAGTGAAAGCGGTATCCGTCGTTTTACTGAAGCCGATCTAGGTTTCTTAAAGGTGATTGACTGTCTAAAAGCAACCGGCATGCCAATTAAGGATATCAAACAGTTTATTGATTGGTGCGGTCAGGGTGATGAAAGTCTTAAAGAACGTTATGAAATGTTCTTAGAACGAAAAGCCATTGTACAGAAACAAATCGAAGAATTAGAGCAAGTCATGGAAACGATTGATTATAAATGCGAGTATTATCGCACTGCATTAGAAGCAGGAACAGAGGCAATTCATAAAAAATAGACTTTTGTCCTACACATTAGCTTCTATTTGAGGATTTTTATTCATAAAATAAATCAGGACAACTTCACCTGAAGGAGGAATGAGTATGGGCGATAAAAATCCTGCTGCTAGAAAAAAGAAAGCTGCACAAAAAGAACTTGCCAAATCACGCTCCGCAAAGCTAGCCAAAGGCAATGCCAAAAATGCTGCAAAGAAAAAAGCAAACAAATCAAAATGATTTGGCTAGGAAACTGCTCGAAGAGGAGTTTCCTAGCCATTAAAAGTGTGTGTTTCATATATTCTTGCGTCTTAAACTGCTTACAAGGAACACACACTTTTCTGCGCCGAACCGGGTCGCGCTAGCGACATCTTCCTTTCCGGTGAGTGTGCATCCTTCGCCCTGCCTTTTAGGGCGTTTTTTAATGCCTAGGAAGCTGCTCGAAGAGGAGTTTCCTAGCCATTAAAAGTGTGTGTTTCATATATTCTTGCGTCTTAAACTGCTTACAAGGAACACACACTTTTCTGCGCCGAACCGGGTCGCGCTAGCGACATCTTCCTTTCCGGTGAGTGTGCATCCTTCGCCCTGCCTTTTAGGGCGTTTTTTAATGCCTAGGAAGCTGCTCGAAGAGGAGTTTCCTAGGCATTAAAAAAAGAACTGTCATCTTTTTCTAGAATGACAGTTCTCAGACTGTAGACAAATGAAATCTTACATTCACTCCAGCGCACTGCTTAGAGGAAAGTTTGAAAACCTGGGTTTTCATTGAAATCGATATCCGGAAACCACGCTTTTCGGATATCGGATTAGTGCGAATAGGTCCTGCTTTATAAGGACTTGCACGAATGAGCACTAATCATTTCCTCCGGCACTGGATGAAATCCTGATTTCATCCAAAGCTTGGCGACTTTGTCGACAAGCTGAGAACTGTCATCTTTTTCTAGAATGACAGTTCTTTTTTATGTTATTTCAAGTCTTTATTCATTAATTTAAATAATTGGTCTTCCACCAATTGAGGATCTGTAAAGCTTAAATCATGAGCACCCACGATATTATTATAACGATCTGATAATTCTCGTGGCATTAAATGTTTAAACTCATAGGCAAGCATGTCATCATCAATCTCAAAAACAGTCTTTTCCTCTTCTTTCGTTAATGGGCTTGGTAAAAATTTATTCCAAATTACACTCTGTAACTTGTCTTCCACTACCAAATATTCTGGCAACGTCGCTTTAATTGGGCGAGTCACGTCCGATAAATAGGCTTCACTGGCATCATGCAGCAAGCAAGCCATCTTAATCTTCTCAGAATACCCTCTTGCTTCTGCTTCGTAATAGCATGCAAGGGAATGCTGTCCCACTGTATAAAAATGTTTTACATGGCCATTTGCCCTGCAAAGCATGGATAATGCATGCGCAATATCACGAATATCGATTAACTCAACTTCCGGATTGATCGGGTCAAACTTTTTCCCCGTAAATGTGGTAATAAAACTCATAAGATCCTCTACCTCTTTTTTTATTTATCTATGATTAATCTAACTCCTTAATCATTTCCTCTAGCATTTCGAATACTTCATAGTATTCAGAACTTTCTGCATCTTCCAAGTCCTCATATTCTTCAAGGAACTCGCCGTATGGTTCTTCTTCTGTTTCTCCAGTCATATAATCAAACATACTTTCACTCGATACTGTATAGTGATCCCCCATATAGTAATTTGCATGAATGTATAAGACTTGCCCTTGGTCCTCTACCATGGCCTCCGCGTCATAGCCCCAAATTCCTGGGCCTGCAGGTGTCTTTTTACTTCTAGTTTCGATGATTTTCATAACTGTTTCCCCTCTTTTATTTCAATTCTATAGGACTAAAATACTATAAAAAATAGAGGATTTCAATTGGTTTATTATACCATGTATATAAGTGTTAGATGTTGTCACACTGTTCCATTATTATTTACTGTCCACCCTACTTTGTTCCCCATCTTTTTACTTCTTCTTCTGTCCCAAGTACATAATGGGTACCGCCCACGAGGATACGCTTGCTTTCTGTATATGGGCAATCTAACATGGATATGTCATATTCATGAAGCACCTTTGTCCGTTCGACTCTAGGATTAGGCACTGGTATGGCACTAAGTAATGACTTGGTATAAGGATGGATTGGATGTTCAAAGATTTCTTCTACGCTTCCCGACTCTACAAGGTGTCCTAGATGGAGCACTCCGATATGGTCAGATATATATTTTACCATACTTAAATCATGGGCAATAAATAAATAGGCGATTCCTGTTTCCTTTTGGATCTTTTTCATTAAATTAACTACCTGTGCCTGAATCGACACATCCAGTGCAGAAATTGCTTCATCTGCAATGATTAAGTCTGGCTCTAAGACCAATGCTCGAGCAATTCCAATTCTCTGTCTCTGTCCACCGGAAAACTGATGAGGATATCGTTTTGCATGTTCCTTTGACAAGCCTACCAGCTCAAGAATCTGATATACCTTTTCCTCCATCTCTTCCCTAGTCTTACATACCTTGTGGATCATCAGCCCTTCTCCAATAATATCGATTACTTTCTTTCTAGGATTTAGGCAGGCCATAGGATCCTGAAAAATCATCTGCATCTTAGTATGTAAAAACTTCTTCTCTTCTTTTTTTAGTTTTCCTGAGATGTCCATTCCTTGAAAAATAATCTGTCCTCCAGTTGGCTTATATAGTTGAATAATGGAGCGGCCGGTTGTCGACTTTCCAGAACCTGACTCTCCCACTAATCCGTAAGTCTTCCCTTTTTCGATATTAAATGATATTCCATCTACTGCGCGGACTGTCTCCTTGTGGT
Organism: bacterium; assembly: GCA_030535455.1. Classification (GTDB taxonomy): domain Bacteria; phylum Bacillota; class Clostridia; order Lachnospirales; family Lachnospiraceae; genus KM106-2. Next base: position 19,522 of record JAUNJY010000020.1, on the reverse strand, counting down.
TCATCTTAAAATACTGCTTTAAGTCTTTTACTTCAAGTATTGTATCACTCATCATTCATCCCCCCGTTTCATTGCTTCAATCCTCTTCTTTAACGTTTCAGGCATTTCGACTTTTGGTGCTTTCTCATGCATCAGCCAAGAAGCAACTTTATGGGTATCAGACCCCTTAACCGGAAACATCGGAGGCTCCAGACGATAATCGATCTGCAGTGCGTAAGGATTTCTTCTTGCAAATGGATCTCCTTGTATTTCCTGTATCATATTGGGCGGAGTTCCCGGAATGCTGTACAGGGTATCACTATCTGTCGACATATCTGGCATTGATGACAGCAATCCCCATGTATACGGATGTCTTGGATCATAAAAGAGTTCCTCCGTAGTTCCTGTCTCCACAATCTTACCTGCATACATAACATTGATGTGGTCTGCAACCTTTGCCACGACACCCAGGTCATGGGTAATATAAATAACGGAAAGTTCTTTTTGTTTTTGAATATCCTGAATTAATTTTAATATTTTTGCCTGAATGGTAACGTCCAGTGCAGTCGTTGGCTCATCACAAATTAACACATAAGGATCACAGGATAAGGCAATGGCTATGACAATACGCTGACGCATTCCTCCGGATAGCTGATGGGGATAATTCTTCATACGGCGCTCTCCATCTGTAATTCCAACCAGTTTTAATAATTCCACTGCTTTCTCATAGGCCTCTTCCTTGCTCTTGTTATAATGGACGATCATTGGCTCCATAATCTGCTTTCCAATGGTCATGGTAGGATCTAGAGAAGTCATTGGGTCCTGAAATACCATGGCAATCTTTCGACCACGTATTATCTTTTGCATGTCCTCTGTTGACAGTTTGACAAGATCTGCTTCCTTTTTCTCTCCCGTATATTCATCGTTCCAAGTATAATCTATAGTTCCGCCCTCAATGGTGGCATTACTTGCTAGCAAGCCCATTACTGCTTTTGCAGAAACCGATTTTCCTGAGCCTGATTCTCCTACAATTGCAATTGTCTCACCTTTATGTAATTTAAAATTGACTCCGCGGACGGCTTTGACGATTCCATTATCCGTCTTAAATGATACTTTTAAATCTTGTACGTTTAAAATCAGTTCTTTCTCTTCCATATTATCTCTCCTTCATTGTAGGATCTAAGGCATCACGCAAACCATCACCGCATAAGTTAAAGCTTAGCATTAAGATTGCCAAGATGACTGCAGGAATGATCATCATATAAGGATATACCAAGACACTGTTAAATCCTTCATTGATCAACGTTCCTAAAGAAGCCTGAGGTACTGCAAGTCCAAGCCCTACAAATGCAAGATATGCCTCATAGAAAATAGCATTTGGGATGGTCATCATAGACATGATGATCAGCTGTCCATATATATTTGGTACAATTTCTCGAAAGATTAGTCGAAAGCTGGAAGAACCAAGGGTCCTGGATGCCAGAATATATTCCTCTTGTTTTACCTTAAGTACCTGAGCACGGGTAATCCTGCTCATTGCAATCCATTCAGTAAACATCAGTGCAATAATAACTGTAAACAAAGAGGACTTCATTACAGTCAGCAAGATTGTAAGAATTACAAGTGTTGGAATAGAGTTCATAATTTCCTGAAAACGTTGTAAGATACCATCTAACAGTCCTCCAAAATATCCGGAAATAAGTCCATATACCATACCGATCAAGACATCGATAAGTACTGCAACCACTGCTATAAATAAGGAAATTCTTGTTCCTTGCCAGCATCTTACGAATAAATCACGGCCATACTCATCTGTACCAAACAGATGCGCACTATTTGGTTCAATATTGGCACTTGCCGTATCAATGGCATCAAATTGATAGCTTGAGACCATTGGTACAAAGATACTCAAGCAGATAATGATAACGATACAAATTAGGCCTGCCACTGCACCCTTGTTCTTGCAAAACCGTTTTATAACGTCTTTCCAGCCCGGATGGAATGGCTCTACTTCATCCTTTGTAATATCGACCTGCTCCCCAACAAATTCAAAATCATTTACCATAAATTCATAGTCCTCCATTGCTATTCCTCCTTTGCCAAACGAATTCTAGGATCAATGATGCCATAGGCAATATCGATGATTAACATCATGACCACGTACATCAAACTGTAGAGAAAGGAACATGCAAGAATGATATTATAATCATTTGCACGAATACTGTTAATTAATAATTTGCCTAAGCCCGGAATACCACAAATCTGTTCCACAACCATGGTACCTGTCATTAAATTGACCAAAATTGGACCAAGGATGGTGATAACAGGAATAAGTGAATTTCTCAGACAATGGCTACGAATGATTTTTCTCCTGCTTAGTCCTTTTGCTTTTACAAGCTCGATATACTCACTATTTAAGACTGAGATCATCTCTGTCCTTGTAAACCTTGCAACATTGGCAATTACCGACATAGAAAGTGCAAGCACAGGTATGATGCTGGTCATAAAACGATGTTCACTGTTATAGGTCGTCGGCAAGATCTGAAGATCCACTCCTAAGACAATCAGTAAGAGCAATGCAAATACAAATGATGGGATTGCTACCCCAAGTACGGAAATTATAGTAGCAAACGTATCCCAGAAATGATTTTGATGTAACGCTGCCACAATACCAAGCAACATCCCAATGATGGCGCCAAAAATAACTGCTGCGATACCAAGGACAAAAGAAATCTTTGCTGCATCGATTACAAGCATGGAAACAGGAAGATCCTTATAGAGTGCATAAGAAATTCCAAAATCTCCAGTCACCATGTTTTTAATGTAAGTTGCATATTGAACCAGTACTGGTTTGTCCAGTCCATACTTTGCCATTATGATTGCTCTTTGTCCCTCTGATAGTTTCTCATCATTAAACGGTGTACCTGGAAGACATTTGACCATCACGAATAATACAGTCAGTATAATGAATAACGTCATTATAGAAATAATAATTCGTCTTCCAATATACCGAAACATTGATTTATCCATAGTTTCTCTCCTCTCGTTTTAAAAAAATACAGTCCTATTTATACTTATGGTACAAAAATACCTGTGACAAAAGTTTCCCCTGCCACAGGTATTTCTGCATTAGCCACAAGTCAGTTCTTATTCAGTTTTATTATCGTTATGTATGTATTACTCAACTTCTACATAATTAAATGTATAAGGAACACCAACTGGACGATGAACTAAGTTCTTTACATTGGTACGAATCAATACGGAAGAACCTTTTTCAAATACAGGAATTACTCCATAATCATTCATCACAATCTCTTCAGCTTCGATCATCTGATCAAAACGTTTGCTCATATCGGATGTTTCCTTCACTCCATCCATCTTGCTCATATAAGCATCACTCTTATAATCACCATAGTTATTGGCATTTCCATCAAGCATAAGGTTAAGGTAAGTTGTTGCATCGCCATAATCAGGTCCCCAACGAGTAAGGGCAACTTCAAATTCACGATTTTTTTGCTTATTGTAAATTCTGTCTTTCTTTGTTGTTGCTACCATTTCGATATTTAAGCCTTTTAATTTAGAGAATGCATTTTGTAAATAAGTAGCCATCTGATCCATTGGAGACTCATCAGTACCATATAATAACTGGATATTAATTGAGTCTTTTCCAAGTTCTTTTAATCCGGCATCTAATGCTTCCTGTGCTTTTGTTAAGTCATAGGAAGTAAAATCCTTTGCTTTTGATCTAAAATCTGTACCATCGTTTAAGCATAAGCCTGTTGGTACAAATCCGTCTGCTTCCTTAGAACCATCCTTTAGGATATTCTCAGCAAAGTCGGTACGGTCAATTGCAAGAGAAAGTGCCTTACGAATATTGGCATTTGCAAGGGTATCTTTATTTAAATTCAACTGTAGGTAGAATAAATAGCCTTCTGAATAAGTCTTATATTCTGGCTTATTTTTATATTTATCTACTAAAGAAGAATTTATAATTGCAAAATCGTTATACTTAGAGTCGAAATTGGCTGCTGCTGTCTTAGGATCCTGTACAAGAAGCATGGTCAGCTTATCAATCTTTACTGCATCCTTATTCCAATAATCTGGATTTTTTTCAAATACAGCTTTTGCTCCCAGCTCCCAGCTAGTTAACTTAAATGCACCATTGGATAATACTGTGCTTGCTTCCTTAGCATACTTGTCACCTTTTTCTTCCGCAAACTTACGGTTGATTGGGTAGTAGCAAGGGAATGTCATTAATTCATCAAAGTAAGAACATGGACGTTCTACCTTTACCTCCAGAGTGGTGTCATCGATTGCCTTTATACCTAATGTGTTTAAATCTGCATCAGTAAGCGTTTCGCCGTTTGACTGTTTTTCCATCAGCGCATCAGCACCAACGATTGCTGCGCCATCACTGCCAAGCATGTAGGCATAATTTCCTGCATTTTTAATAATTCTTTGCCAAGCATATACAAAATCGTCTGCGGTAACCTTGTCGCCGTTAGACCACTTTGTATCCCTCAATTTATATGTATATACCAGTTTGTCATCGCTTAAGTTATAACTTTCAGCAATTGCAGGGACAATATTTCCATCTTTATCAAGTCCCATCAAACCATCAATAACAGCATGCATTGCGTTAAATGACATCCCATCATCGGAAACTGTGGAGTCCATTGTATTAATGTCTAGTTCTGAAGCAAATGTAAATGTCTTCCCATTGCTGCTTGATGAACCAGAACATCCCATCATGGACATAATCATGGCTAAGCAAAGCCCTAATGAAATGATTTTTTTCATAATCTTCCTCCTTTTTCACTTCTATTACTCTTCTATTAATATATTTAAGTAATAGGGTATTTAGACAAAAAAGGCAGCAGTTAATTAACTGCTGCACTCCTTCGTACTTGTTGTATTTACTTTATCACTTTAGATTGTTAACGTCAACCTATTTTTTTACATTTTATGATAATTACTTTATGGGCAACTGCACAATCGTTTCTGCCATCTTATCCAGCCAATCGCCGGAGAACTTCTCAATATGTCCTGTATCACATAGATCTGCCAGATTTGATTGAATTGGTATCTTAATTACAGTATCAATTCCATGCTTTTTTGCAAATTCCTCAATATTGCTTTTTCCAAAGATCTCATGACGTGCATGACAATTCGGACATTCAAAATACGACATATTTTCAACAAGTCCCAGCACCGGTACGTTCATCTGCGCTGCCATGTTGATTGCTTTTCCTACAATCATCTCTACCAGTTCCTGTGGTGAGGTCACTACTACGATTCCATCAATAGGGAGGGACTGAAATACTGTAAGCGCCACATCTCCTGTTCCGGGAGGCATATCCACAAACATATAGTCAAGATCGCCCCATACAACATCAGTCCAGAACTGTTTTACTGCCCCTGCAATGATTGGTCCTCTCCAGATGACTGGCTGAGTATCCTCTTCAAGCAACAGATTGGTCGACATGACATGGATGCCAGACTGGGACTCTGCTGGATAAATATACGTTTCATCACTGATGGCCTTTCCTGTCATTCCAAATGCTTTTGGAATAGAAGGACCTGTAATATCAGCATCAAGAATACCTACATGGTAACCTTTTCTCTGCATGGAAACGGCAAGCAGGGAAGTGACTAAAGATTTTCCAACTCCGCCTTTTCCACTGACAATGCCGATCACTTTCTTCACACTGGATAATGGATTTATTTCTACCTGAAAGCTCTTTGGACTTGTCCGCTCTTCACAATCGGAACTGCATCCCGAGCAATTGTGATCACAACTTTCACTCATTTAAAACGCCTCCTGATTTTAAATTCCTTATTCGTGGTGACCGCAGCCATGGTCTCCGCATCCGCCTTCATGATGGTGGTCATGATGATGATCGCTGCATGCCACATTTGCATCAAATACTAATTTGTCTTCTAAAAGATTATTTACTGCTTCATCAGTATCTCCGGAAACACCGCCATATAACTTAATTCCTGCTTGTTTCATAGCATCCTGTGCACCGCCGCCGATACCACCGCAGATTACCACATCTACTTTATTTTCAGTAAGGAACCCTGCAAGTGCGCCATGACCTTTGCCGTTTGTTCCAACAACCTGGCTGTTTACAATCTTTTTATCTTCTACATCATAGATTTTAAATGCTTCTGTCTTTCCAAAATGTTGAAAAATCTGTCCATTGTCAAATGTTACTGCTACTCTCATAATATTCTCCTTTTTCTCTTCTAACTTTATTATTTCTGTTTTGAAATGACACCTGCCATGTCTAAAACATGCTGCGTTTCCATCACAAATCTCATAATTTCCGCCAGCGATTAAAAGCTTACGACCATTGACCAGACATTCTGCAATCTTTACTCTTGCACTATTATAGATTGACTGGGCTGTAGTCCTTGCTACATTCATCCGTTTTGCACATTCTTCCTGAGATATTCCTTCTAAATCGATTAGACGGATGGTTTCATATTCATCTACCGTCATGACGATCTTGGATTGGGAAGTAATATCTTCTTTGATAGGACCAAAGCTGTCACAGGACGGTTCTGTGCAGATACGGCGTCTTTTACTTGGTCTTGGCATGGGTTAGGCTCCTTTTTTGGATATTTTTAGTTTCTGGCATATGCCATTTACCTTATTATAGCACTTGAGTTTGAGGTGTCAAGGCTCTTTAAGAAGAAGTCATACCACCCCTCCCATTCCACATAGAATGATATCATGACTAAATATAAGGAGGCCCCTACAATGGACACCTATGACGTAATTATAATTGGCGCTGGCATCAGTGGACTGACTGCTGCTGCGTTATTGTCCAATAAGAACCGAAAAGTTGCCCTGTTTGATGCACAGAATAAGCCAGGAGGCTCATGCGGTATATTCAAGCGGAATGGCGTAACCTTCGAGCAAGGAGCAGCAATGTTCTATGGTTTTGGTGAAAGTGGGTTTAATCCTCATCGCTATGTATTCAATGCCCTCCATACACCGATAACTATGATCCACCATAAAGAACTTTATGCCATCCAATATGGAAATCAGCAAATCGTATTTCCTGAAAGCGTGGACGAATTTGTAAAGGAATTAAGCATGATTTTCCCAGAGGAGAAAAAAGGGATCGAACGCTTCTATCATGATATGGAGCATCTGTACGAAGAAGTGATCCAGACGACGCCTGTCTTTCAATCTCCGGATGTCCTGCCAAAAGAACAAGGTGCCAAACAGTTTAAAGAGCATCCTAGAGGATATCTAAAATTCTTAAGCCTTATGAATGTCAGTGTGAAGAAACTGCTGAAGAAATATATGAAAGGAAAAGAAATTCTTTATTTTTTTGACAAGCTTACTTCCACCTACTGCTATGCAACGGTTGCTGAGGCTCCTGCCGTACTTGGTGCAGTCATGTTTATCGATAACCATAAAGGTGGCAGCTACTATCCTGCCGGCTCCTCTCTTATGCTTACTGGAACTTTGGAGAAAGTTATTGAAGAACATAAGGGTGACTGCTACTATAATGCCAAAGTGACTAAGCTTTTTATCAATAATAACACCGTTTCCGGCATTGCCTTAGAAGACGGAAGAACCTTTTATGCAAAACAAGTCATTTATAGCGGCAATGTATGGAGTCTCTATGAGGACTTATTACATATGCCAATGAAGCGGCCAATGGAGCCGACCTACGGTTCTGTCGTTTATTTTGCATTAGTACGGCGGGAAGCAATCCCTGAGTCTGCCTATCCAATTGAAATGCTCATCACAGGAAAGACAAAGCTTGAAGAAAGTGAAGTGACACTCTACTTGTTAAGCAAGGACGACACTACCCTTTGTCCGCCGGATCAGCATGTTGTGGTTGCAATTGGTCCAAGTTTTCGAAACTGGCCTGGAAGCAACTCTTTCTACTACCATTCTGAAGCCTATGAACGGGTAAAGAAGAAGGAACAGGAGCGCATACTGCAGTTGATTGAAAAGCGATTTCCTATGTTCCGAAGAAATATTTTATATCAAGAACTTGCCACTCCTAGCTCTTTAGAACGATACGTTATGAAATATCATGGTGCAGTTGCCGGTCCTAAGCAGCAGCTTGGCCAGCATATGTTAAAGCGGCAGCACACTAAGACGGATATTAATGGACTCTACTGTTGTGGTGAGGGGACAGTCATGGGAACAGGCACCCCTGCCGTTACGGTTTCTGGCATTGCTGCTGCAAATATTGCCTTGCGAGAAGAGGGTCTGCCTGAATATGTGGAAGCAGATGGTGCAAAAAACTATGTGACCGTTGTTGCTCCTCCTTATCCAAAAGGGGATCTCACCATCAGTTCCAATCCATTTACAAATACGCTAGCAACCCAGGCTAGGAACTGTCAGTTCTGTGAAGCTCCTGCCTGCTCAAAAGCCTGTCCGGTAAATATACCAATTAACCAGATTACCCGTCGTCTGGCTGTGGGTAACTTAGTGGGTGCCAAGAAGCAGCTTACCTCTTCCATGATCCATGCATGTAAGGATTGTACCGAGAAAGCATGTGAGCATACTTGTATTAGCAAGAATTCCAGTCACCAAGTTCCAATACAGGAACTAATCCTTAAGATTATAAAATAAGCTCTGAAAAGTTTCTATAATAGCAAAAAAAGCAGCTAGCTAATTGAAATCCTGTGGCTTCAATCAAATAACTGCTTTTTTTAGCTTATCTGTTTTTCCAGCTCTCCACATAACCTGAAAAAATTTCATTTATGGCGGCTCCGATTTTTTCATATGCTTCATCGGGCAGGTTTGCCAATGAGATTCGGATCGACCAGTCTGGACCTTTAAATCCATTTCCATTTAATAAAACGATGGCGTACTCTTTTGCAAGACGATATAGCATATCCCATGGTTTATAGTGGGTCATGACATATTCTGCAAACTCTTGTCCATATGCCACCCTTGCCCATACCAACAGGTCAATCTGCCTATAGTAAGCCGTACTGTGGTCTTGCACATACAGAGGAAGATCTAATTTATTATATAACAGTTTAAGGCGCCTCTTACAAATCTCCTTTGTTTGCTCCTTATAACTATTATTTTCATCCAGTAATGCAAATGCAGAGAAAATCATCATCTGGATCTGTTGCGGTGTGGACAGTCCTGCCGTATGATTTAATGCTACCTGCCTGCTGTCCGCCACAATGCGGTCAATAAACTTTAACTGCCTTGGATCATCCACAATGCTCTGATAGCGGCTGATGACCTCTTCCCGATCTACCGTTGCAAGCTTTCCTAACATATGCTGAAAGATATTTTCATGATGTACTGCAATCACTCCTAATCGCCAGCCGGTAACACCAAAATACTTAGAAAAGGAATATACGCCAATGGTATGAGCTGGCAGCTCTGTCATCAAAGACTGAAAGTCATCTGCAAAGGTGCCATACACATCATCCGTAATAATCATAAGCTCTGGATTTTTATCCTGTATGATTTCTTTTATATATGAGATTACGGAAGCATCAATGGCAACCGATGGCGGATTGCTTGGATTTACAACAAACAATGCCTTGATGTCGGTATCTTTGATCTTATCAAGCTCTTCTTTTGGATACTGCCAGGTATGCCTTCCCTCACTATTTACACAGCTGGCGTGGATAAAGGTAACCTGAAAATGGTAGCGGCTTAACTCAGGTATCTCAAGGTAAGGCGTAAAGATGGGAACCATCAGTGCAATATGGTCTCGTTTTCTTAACAAATGATTGGCAATCAGCGTATCAAAGATGTAGCACATGGCGGCCGTCCCGCCTTCTACTGCAAATAAGTCATATTCTTTTTTATCAGGAAGCCTGCCACTCATCTCTTTCATTAAGTAGCTGTAGACAATTTTTTCGGTGTGTAAAAGCATGCGGCCGGGTATCGGATAATGATCTCCTATAATGCCATCTACCATTTCATACACCCAGTCATCCGGTACAAAGTGATGCTCCCTAATTCCATACTCCACAATGTCCCTTAACAGTTCCATTCCCGGAAACTTGCTATTTTCTTTGGCATACTGTCTGAAACGTTCAGCAATTCCTTTCTTATGCGGTATTCCTGCCAAGGCACCCTCTTTCATTACTCGCTTAGTTTCCTCCACTGCAAACTGGCCCAAAGTAAAAAAGGCCTCTCTTGGGGTGGATGCTGTCCAATTGGGATTTCCACGCCCTGCATTAAGAAATGTATATACACCCAACTTCTCTGTAGCTTTCGCCATCCTGATCAGGGCATCTTTTAACTCAAAGGGACTTAGATTTTTTGCCTGCTCAATGAACTCTTCTAATTGGCTTTCATCCGTTATCATTTTATAATCTCCTTATAATTTGTGTTTACCTGCTACCTATAAAATTATTTTGGATTTATAAATGATAAAATATTAGGCTATTTCATTAAACGCCTAAAGAAGTTCTTCCCTATTCTCAATTCTAACAGTTAAAAGTACTACTGCAAGAGCCAGCAAAAGATAACTCCATTGTCCGCGCATGGTAATTAACGTGCCCTCTTTGATCAATGTTACGCCATAGACTTGATAAAGCTGCTCTCCCACTTTACTTCCGCCTTCTTGGAATACGGATAAATAAAGCTGTCGAATAATACTTGTTAACTGCATTGGTGGAAAATAAAATAAGATCCCTTTTAATTTCTCAGGATACATGGCATAGGGAAGATAAGTTCCTGCTAAAAAGCCGCAGACCATGCCATATAGATTGCCAAAGGTGGAAAAGGATGTGGTATCCTTCATAAACTTAACCATTAAAAGGAGCAGTCCAGAGTTCATGCAGGAGGAGAAAAATATAGTGCCTATGCTTTTTAATGCGGCAGTAAGCTGAAATCTATTTTCATAAGAGGCCATAAAATATAGTTCTGCACCTCCCATGGTAAGCAGCGTAAAGAAAAAGGAGACAAGCACGCTGCTGATCCAATAGCCAATTTGTAACTGAAACTTTGATACAGGTGCCACTAAATAATCTCTCTGCACTCCATTTGCCGCATCCGACACATTTAGCTGCATAATTCCAAAGGATGTCGTTATGTTTAGTACAATCAATAGTCCGCTAACCATTAAGCGGTCTGTAAACTCTTTCACATACTGTAGCAGCAGGCCCGTTTCCTCTACGGATTGTAAAATAAAGTCACGCAAGAAAATTACATATAATCCGATTACAATTACAATGGAGAAAAAACAAAGCAAGACATTGGTCTTATTTTTCAGAAAAAGAGTGATATTTCGTCCTACTAATACCTGCATCCGCCTCATACTTCATAATCCTCTCTTAATAAATCGATATAGATTTCCTGAATGGTCTGCCAGCCTATCTTCTTATATTTAGCAAGTACACGATCCTTTTTTCCACAAAGAAGGATATGTCCCTGATTAATTATGCAAATATGGTCAGCATTTTCAGTTTCCTCCATGTAATGAGTCGAGAAAAAGATGGTCATATGCAAGCTGCTATTGAGTCTTAACAGTGCCTTCCAGACCTGATTTCTTGCAATAGGATCTAAGCCAATGGTTGGCTCATCTAATAATAACAGCCTAGGGTTGGACATTAGTGCCCTTCCAATCTGACAGACTCTTTTTTGACCGCCAGAGCAGTTTCCATACCTTTTAGGTAGTAATTCCTTTAGTGATACAAGATCTGCTACTTCATTTATTCTTTTTATAACCTGTTGTTTTCGGTTGAAATACAGGCTTCCCCGGTAATATAAATTTTCGTACACTGTCAGGTCATCATCTAAGACATCTTCTTGAAAAACGACTCCGATCAGTCGTTTGATTTCCTCTTTTTGCTTCTCCATGGAATACCCTTCTACCATGATCTTTCCACTGGTTGGATTAAGCAGGGTGGATAGCATATTCATGGTCGTACTCTTGCCAGCACCATTGGGTCCAAGAAAGGCTGAAATCTGTCCTTTAAAGATGGAAAAGCTGATTTCAGATACTGCTTTGGTCTTCCCATACTGACGGCTTACGTGATCTAATCGGATGCATGGCTCCATACTGATACCGCCTAAAGTTGTCTCTTACAATAAATCTATTCATATTTCTTTTATGTATACCCTTGAACGCTGATGTATGCTCATAAACACCCGCTTTGCTTCATACGTTAGGATAAGGAAACTTTTTTCCGTATTATTTGTTATGGAGGGCTTATGCAGGAACCTAGTAATTTCTATACACAGAAAGGCTATTTACAAAACTCTTTAAACCCTCTTACTCCCACAATGGAAGATTATTTGGAAATGATCTTCCGGATGCTGTTAAGGTCACCTGTAGTCCGTATTGGAGAATTGTCTAGCCAGCTGAACGTCAAACCTTCCTCTTCCACAAAGATTGTGCAGCTTTTAAAGGAAAAAGGTTTTATTGACTATGAACAATATGGGTATGTCAAGTTAACAAAAGAGGGGGAAGAACTGGGCGCCTACCTTTATCGACGACATAACATCCTTCATGACTTTTTTTGTACGGTAAACCATACTACCAATGAATTGGAGTTAGTGGAAATGGTAGAGCATTTCATTAATAAGTCTACTTTAAAAAATCTAGAACTTTTAACCCACTATCTTCATGACCATAAATATTAGACCTGTCCTTTGACTTATGGTTTTAGGAAGCCTTGTTAATAACAAAAAGACGAACCACTTTTAGCAGTTCGTCTTTTTTATATAATGTTTTATTTTAGTCTTAATTAATTCTATTCCACAGGTAAAGATACCTACTGTAGCAAGCGCACAAAGGCCATATTCCAGCGATTGTAGATACTCTTTTTCCATAATACACGTCTCCCATATGCTTTCAACTTTAGGATAAGGAAAGTTTTTTTCTACTAGCATAATATGCAGTATTGGTGGTTTCGTGTACGAGGATTGACTGGTTGTAACAAATCTTTATTTTCTTCCAAGCATAAACCTGCAGTCATCCAGTGCCTTCTCTACATTTTTAGAAAGCACTTGTTTCATTCCATCAAAAAACTCCTCTGACTTTGAAGGCTTCAAGGACTTGACTTTGATATTAAAGTCTTTATATTCCTCTACCTCATCTCCTCGGTAGTCAGGTGTAAGAACAATGACTTGATGTACCGGATTACTGTTAAATCGCTGTCCCATATCCTCATACAGATATGTAGATCTGGAATTATTAAAGTAGGTCTGCAGCTGGCCTATGCTAGAGCGGTCTGAATCCCATCGCCAAAATGAACATACCTTTCGGTACTTACATTCTAAGACTATGCTTCCCATATAACAGCCATATTCTCTTGAATACATCTGGATTGTAATATCCGGCTTATTATGGTCTACACCACCATTTTCCATTTTCACCATATACAAAGGATCATATATGCTGGTCTGGTTTTCGTTTTGAGGAAGAGTACGGTCATACTGGACAAATAGCTCAACCTCATCATTATAAAATCGTATGGTGGTACCTGTTTTGATCACCGGACAGTCTTCATCTCCTCCAAACGCATTTTCCCAGCTGTCTTCTTCCAAAGTATACTGGGTACCAAGTATCTGGCATACTTTCACAAAACACCACATCTCATAAAGCAGGCTGCTTCGTTTCCATGCATAGGAATACTGTGGCTTCACTACCGTTCGTACTTCATTTTTTCGTAATTTATTATAAATCTGATATATGGAATTATACCTGGCGTCCATTATAAAGGAATGAGGCGTACAATGGCCCACATGGCTGGACACTTGTTTATACCATGGTTTCTGTTTCAGGCTGGCAGAAAGCTTACGCAGCTTATAGGCCATCTGCTGCATTTCCATATTTGCTGCATCTTTATTGTTTCCATCTAACCAGCCGATAAATTCATCCAATGCCTTTTCATAAGCAACAATCATTTGCTTTAACATACGATTGGCCGGTATATCATAGGTCACCGTCTTTACTGGGACTTTGCGGGTTTGCTCTAATCCACCGGTCCTTACATACCTTCTTGCTGTCTCGCGGTCAAAGACACGAGCCCGTTCGGTTGCAACGGTATCATAGGTTGTTACAATCTGACTCCTTGGCTTATCCGCAATATCCATAATGGCAGCCGCCACCTGTTTTGCATGTTCCTTTATAAGTAAAAACTTAGCAAGTGGATCGGGAGGAAGTACGCCATGATCATCTAGTTGATTTCCATAACCATGATTTCTTATAACAAGTTCTTTGGCAAGGCCTTTGACTTCCTCTTCTAGCTCTTTCTTCATAAGTGCCCACTCGCCCATATCCATCTGCTTTGGCTTTACTTCCAGTGTGCCGTAGTAGACCTTTTCTTCACAAACTACGGTAATTAGAAACACATCAATCCATAATGGTTCATAATTATCATCGCTTTGATAGAGAAAGAAATACTCCTCTGTAGGTTTTAAATATCTTCGTCCTTGGGGGTCCACTGCTATCTGTTCTGTCTTTGGAATTCCATAAAGTGCTTCCACATACAGCCTGGCCCCGGAATCTTTGGTCTCAAACAACAGCTCGATCTCATCGTTTTCTTCAATTGTCAACGTACTAGTTTCTGAGTTCCATGCCTCTTCCTGATTTAAGAAAAAACCTTCTGCCTCCTTTACCGCCTGGGACCAGTAGCGATTTTTCAACAAAACGCGAAATGGAAGATTAGACGCAGTAACCATAGACTTCTAACTCTTTCTTTTTATCTTCCACTACCTGGCGGCTCTTTGTAAACATAGATAAATGACTATATTTATCAAAGACAGATAGAATTCCTGCTTCTAAATCATTTCCTAAGAGACTTGCTAATTGCGTCTCTGGACCTCGTACTTTAGTCAGTACACGCTGTACGATTTGGTAATCCATAGCTTCGTCCATGGTCAACTTAATACTTTCTCCCTCCGGAAGGTTAGACAAATATTGTTCCATGCATTTCACAATTCTTGGTCCAACTCCAAGTTTCACATTTGCCTTCTGTAAAATCGTATGAATTTCCCATAAGAAACAGCGTAACTCCTGATTGCGGCTATATTCGGATACCATGGAGCGATATTCTGAAACTGTCCATTGTCTTTCTGGCAGTGGCTCATAGAGTACCTCATCATACCCTTGTGAATAATCCATAACATCCAAAGTGATCACATTGGCACGGTCTAATACCTTGTCTGAGAAATGGTACGTGGATTCGTCCACGTTAACGGTTCCGATAAACTTAATATTGTCCCCAATTGCAATCTTGTAAGGATACTCTTTGGCATTTTCTAACTTGTCACTGTATTGTGCATCGTATAAAATAAGGCTTCTTCCTTCTGAAGGCTTTTCTAAAATGGATAAGAACTGACTAAAATAATGCTCTACACGGGCTAAATTCATTTCATCAAAGCATACAAGGTATAGCTTGTCCTTATTCTCTTCCTTCTGAGCCTCGATCAAAAGATTTACAAATCCTGTGTCACTGGCATGATAAACGTTATTTACAAGGTCAATATGGCCTAACAGGTCCGCATCATCATTCCATGAAGGACACACAGGAATAAATAACAGCTGCTTATTTTGGGCGGATACACCTAGCGTCTTTGCATACACATCGACCAAGGCTGACTTACCGGTACCACTCATACCAGATAATATGACCAAGTCACTGCATTTTACTGCCGTATGGAAATTCTCAAGGTCACTTTCCTTATATTGAAGGTCCATGTTCTGACATTGATACTTCATAGTCACTAGCAGCTGTTCTTCCTGTTTCTGCTCCACAGGGTCTTTTTTTACCACCGGCTTTGCAGATACAACTGGTATATAACGCTCTTTGCATACTATCATTTCATCCTGAATTGCCTGATAAACAGTTTCCGGTAAAAATAACAGAGTTGGATTGACCCATTCGTTATAAACAATGGTATCTTCGTACTGGCTTAATTCATAGCGATCAATCTGACTGCCTTTAAGGATTACTCCCCGATTGACTGCCTGATCCCATCCTTGAATTACATTTACTGCAAATAAGGTTCCATCTGCTTCTTTCCAGATTACAAACGGTGGTAAGGAGCTTGTTTCCATATCAAATCCGATTACACGGCCTACATGGAACTCTTTTGCAATTCGCTCCACAAATTCATCATAAGAGTCATATTCTCTAAATAGAGAGACTGCGTTATTACTTTCCCAGACTCTCACTGCGCTATCCTCTTTTGCACAGAATACCGGAATGGAAATAAATCGGCTGGTTCTGTCAAATGACGTTGGTTTTGGAATTAACTGTGCTTCATTGATATTATAAAATTTCTGCGCCTTTTGCATATAAGAAAATACGAATAACTTATCTTCTACTTCCGATAAAAAATTATCAATTCGTTCTTCTTCATCCAAATAGTAATTTTCTTCAATATCTGAGTCTTCATCAAAGCAGTTGATGTAGCCGGAAAATGTCTGCTGTGGCATATCTCCCTTGGATAATACCTTGACTGTATACTGCATTTCATTGTTTACATTGACTAAAGCCACCTCACGAAATGGTGAGCCTTGAACTTCTCTCTCTGATGCTAAAATTCCTAAGTACTGTTTATGTTCTAAATTCATCCTGCTCTCCCCTTATACTGTCTTTATCACTTTATGACTATAAAATGTGTACACATCTTTATCCGCTTCTTTTTTCGCTGCTCGTTTAATTTCCTGAAGTGTTGCATATGCGAAATCTCTAGTGATTACCCATATTTCATCATAGTCCTCAAAGGGGATGCGATGACCCATTCCAAAACTTATGGCAATTTGAATCCGATATCCTGGAAAATGGTCTGCTGCCAGTTTCTTTTTGGTAAACATCAGCACTTTCCTGCTATTTTCCTCTTGGTATAATTCAAGCTGGTCTTTTACTAATGAAAGCTCGCTGTCTTTCTCTTTCATTCTTTCAAGAAGGCTTGCTTGTTCTGACTTAAGCTCATCAAATTCCTTTTGTAACGAGATCAGTTCCTCTTCTCTTTCCTCACATACCTTTGCATGGTTTAGCTCTTTTTCAAGGCGCTTGATGGTCTTATCCTTGTCCTCGTTATCCATATTAAGCAGAATGATTTTTTCATCTAGCTTCTTATTCTTTGCTTTTAGCTTTTCCGCTGTTTCAGTCAACTCTAACATCTGTTGTTTTAGCTCTTCAAGCTTTTTTTGTGGCTCATTTGATTCAAGTATCCGCTTAAGCTGTCTGTTCTCTGTTTTTGCTTCTTCTTTTGTTTCTTCTTTTACTGCAGATTGTTCCTTTGTCACAGCTTGTTCTGCCTGCTGTTCTTTTGCTTGTTCCAATTCATCTAACATTTTATCAATCGACACATCTTTGTCGGTCCCTTTATGTAGCGCTGACCTGGCAATTTTATCACGTAAAACAACTTGTTTGTTTTCTTCTCCCTTTTCTAACACAAACTCACACTGCGCAATAATGGCATTTGCAATGCTAACAAGCATTTTCAAATGAAGCTTCATGTTCTTATTATTGTTATTTAGTATGGCCGCCAGTCTGGCTACAGGTACTTTGGTCACATCTTTAAATCCATCTACTTTAAATCCTTGGGACTTGGCATTTCGAAGTACCTGCTCATATTCCTCTTTTGTTAATGTCTTTAGTAATCGTATAATCCACTCTTTTCTCACTAGTTACTCCTTTTTTTACAGTTGTATCGTTTCTTTCCCTATTGTCCTGAATATATGTTAATTCTCAATTCTCTTTTGTTGTTTGTAGCTTTGTTTCCATTTCACTATTATGGAACTACTATACGTCAATATTATTACATTTTTCGCGATTATTCAACAAATAGTCGGAGAGACGTTTCCTATCAATAAAAAAAGAGCTGCCACATATTGTGACAGCCCAGACTGTAGACAAATGAAATCTTACATTCACTCCAGCGCATTGCTTGGATGAAAGCCTGATTTCATCCAAAGCTTGGCGACTTTGTCGACAAGCTAAGCTGCCACATATTGTGACAGCCCTTTTATTATCTTAATACATAGAACAGAATGACAACCATTCCAATTCCATACATTAACAATGAATACGTGATGCTTCCACGAATTCGACTGCTGATCTTCTTGATATTCAGCCTTAATTCGTTTTCTTTATTACTCTTTTGTTTCTCTGTTTTAATTGGAGTATACACTGTTTTTGCAAGCAATGCGATTACACCATCTGTAAGCTGTTCAAATATACGGCATACAAACGCTCCAACGAATGGAAGGAATACAAGAAGAATTGGGCGGTATACCACATTTTCAAGATCCATCCATTCAGGCCAAGCATTGATATAGACTTTTCTTCCAGTCTCATCTTTCTTCATTAAAAGAAGACGAACTACGACAAAGTACACTACCAGACCAATTACTAAAGAAATAATTGCCCCTTTTAAGTTTACAAAGCTAAAGTAGTGAACTGCATGCGCAGGATTTTCTCCATGCATAAAGCCTTGTCCTAAATCAGCAAGCTTGTCCTGTGTAAGTGTTGGTAAAAATCCTAAAATAGGAAGAATTACTGCAGAACCGACAATCGCAAACATACTTGCCTTGCTCATATATTTTTTCTTTGCATCAAACTTATCTTGATCTTTTGCATTTTTCTCCACAAAGATTGCTACAAATAATTTAATCATATAAGCAATTGTAAGACCACCAGTGAGTAAGAAGATCCATTCTACTGCCTGATAGCTTAAAACAGATGCTCCTTCCTCATGAAGAAGATGGATATATTCCACGATACTTTCATGAAGAAGTGTCTTACTGATATAACCATTCCATAATGGAATCCCCATAATACCAAGTGCCCCCATTAAGAAAGAGCCCATTAAACAAATCTTCTTTCGTCCAAAACCACGAATGGAATTCAGATCCAATTTATGAAGATTTAAATATACAACACCGGCAATCATAAATAATACTAATTTGATTAACGAATGATTTACCATGTGAAGCAGCGTACCACGTACTGCTAATGCATTATGATGGCCAAGAAGTCCCTGCATTCCCACACCGACTAGAATAAAGCCGATTTGAGACATGGAACTTAAGGCTAACGTACGTTTTAAATCAATGGAAAATAACGCAAGGAATGCTCCCATAAACATTGTGATTACACCAAAGATTAAGATTGCATTTCCCCAAGCTGCATCATGTAAAAATACTTGAGCACTGATCACTAAGATACCATATACGCCGGACTTTGTTAAAATACCGGATAATAGGGCTGATGCTGGTGCTGGTGCAACTGGATGAGCCTTTGGAAGCCAAATGTGAACTGGGAACATACCTGCCTTGGCACCAAAACCAAATAAGATACATGCTCCTGCCACATATAGCATTGTTTTATCCTGAATATCATGGCATGCATGATATAACTCATTAATTCTAAGTGTTCCTGCTTGAGTATATAACAAGAATAATCCCATCAACATAACAAGTCCACCGATTACTGCCACAGCAAGATAAGTCGAAGCCGCTCTCATGGAAGCTTCTTTCTCATCATGAGCAACCCATACATAAGACGTAAATGACATAATTTCAAAGAAGATAAATGTAGTAAATAAATCTGCTGATAAAAATACGCC
>JAUNJY010000081.1 GCA_030535455.1 bacterium | reverse complement strand
TCTGGCACAGGAGCACCTCCTTATTTAGTTTTCATTGTACAAAATACAACAATAAAATTTTATACTGAATTTACTAGTATGTCAAGTCTGCGTAATTTATTTTTATGCAAAATGTCATTGCATTCCTAAAAATATTATTTTCAAATAGCAATATTTGTAGTTTTTTGTCTTTATTATATATTTCTAAAACCCTTACTTTATACATGATGCACAATTTTCTTTATATTATTATATACAATCTTACATATATAATCTGAAACCTATATAAAATTTCAAGTTTCTTTGAGACTTTTTACTAAAATATTTATATATTAGTTAGTAAATATAATACGCATATGCAATTATATACACAATTGTAACTTTTTATAAGTAAATGTATCTTCCTTGCTGGGAACTCCTTGGTTCTCCACCTACTCGCTTCAACTTTTTAGTATTATTTTTTTAGTATTCATCGTCGAAATTTTCTTCTAATTCACGAAATGCCGTTCTTACTTTTTCAAAAGAAAATCCTTTTCTGCAAATCGATGCAATTAATTTCTGTTTTTTATCCTCTTCCAGGCAGTCCAAATTATTTACTTTTTTTCGAATTAATTTCTTGATTGCCTCTGTCTCATCTTCATATTTAAACTCTTCCTCCATGCAATTGGCGATTGTCTCACGATCCACCCCTTTTGCACTCAGGTCAAACTCTATTGCCCTTTTACTCTTTGACTTTTTTTTCGTACGAATGTAGTTCGATGCATAACGTTCATCGTCAATATATCCATAACTCATTACGTAATCCAATGCCACATTGACAGCCTCTTCACTAAAGTTACTGGTTTTAAGCTTTGTTCTTAGTTCCTGTTCCGTTTTATCAGATCTTTTTAATAAATCCATAGCCTTAAGCTTTGCACGCTTATTTACGGCTGCTATCAGGTCCTCATAATCACTTGGATCTATGGCCTGTCCTTCTGACACATGATACTTACGTACCTCGCTGTTATATAAAAATAATGTTCTTCCGCTCTCAAATGTTATCTTCTTTTTTTTCTTATCTATTACTTCTATCGTTGTTACAACCATCTGCTTTTTTGTTTCCCTTTCTACTATGTTTCTACAATAGACCGTTCACTACAAGGAACACACACTTTTCCTACGGATGAGACAGGCTGTGATAGCACTTTTTCCTTACCTGCGGATGTGCCCTTACATTCCTTTTTTAGCATGCTATCCTATGAAGTGAAAAAAGATGTTACACAATGTCTTACTTTGCATAACATCTTTCCTTTATAGTCAAACTTGATTATTTATTCTCTTGTTTAACATCCTTTTGTTGTTTCGCGTCTTTTACGTCCTTCTCAGCTTTCGCATCTTTCTTGTCTGTTGATTCTTCTTCAACAACGCCATCTAAGTTGAACTTCTTACGTACTTTTTGTTCTACTTCTCTGAATACCGCAGGATTTTCTTTTAAGTATTGTTTTGCATTTTCACGTCCCTGGCCAATCTTAACATCATTGTATGCATACCAAGCACCACTTTTAATGATGATATCTTCTGCTGCCGCAAGATCTAAAACGTCACCCTCTCTGGAAATACCCTGGCCGAACATAATATCAAATTCAGCTTCTTTGAATGGTGGAGCAATCTTATTCTTAACAACTTTGATACGTGTTCTATTACCGATGATTTCACCAGCTTGTTTTAAAGACTCAATTCTTCTAACATCTAAACGAATTGATGAGTAGAACTTAAGTGCTCTACCACCAGTTGTTGTTTCCGGACTACCGAACATAACACCAACTTTTTCACGTAACTGGTTGATGAAGATTACGATACAGTTAGATTTACTGATTACAGCTGTTAATTTTCTTAATGCCTGAGACATAAGTCTTGCCTGAAGACCTACATGGCTATCACCCATATCGCCATCGATTTCAGCCTTTGGAACTAAGGCAGCAACAGAATCGACAATAACGATATCTACAGCACCTGAACGAACCATTGTTTCTGTAATTTCTAACGCTTGTTCTCCATTATCCGGTTGTGAAATATATAAGTCATCGATATCAACACCAATTACTTTTGCATATGCAGGATCTAACGCATGTTCTGCATCGATAAATCCAGCAATTCCGCCTCTTTTTTGAACTTCTGCGACCATATGAAGTGCTACAGTAGTCTTACCACTTGATTCAGGACCGTATACTTCTACGATTCTTCCTCTAGGTACACCACCAAGTCCAAGAGCGATATCAAGACTGATGGATCCTGTTGGGATTGTCTCAACATTCATATGGGCGTCTGTATCCCCTAATTTCATTACAGAACCTTTACCATATTGTTTTTCTATCTGAGCCAATGCGGATTCTAGAGCTTTTAATTTATTTTGATCTTTTACCATTTGGTTACTCTCCTTCTTACAATCTTTTATCGAACGAATGTTCTATTACTTAGTTATATCCTAATACATTTCTATAGCTATGTCAACCTCCTTTTATGAGATTGTCTCAGTTATTAAAATGTATTTTTTCCTAAGCACTCCCAGTTAACTGATATGATGAATTTTACCATATTTCTTCATGGAATAAAAGTATAACTCCACTTTTACTGTATATTTTGTCCTGTTTCTAGTAAAGCTAGCCTAAATTCAAAGTTCATTTCACATTATGTGATTTTCTATCCGTATTATAGCAGCATACCTAGTTTTTTACGACTACAAGCTGTAATCAACCTTATTACAACCATTTATCAAACTTCATGGATAAGATGTATGAAACAAAAACAAGGCATATGCAGTCTGACTCCAAACACCGTTAGGTATCTGACGCCAAATCACATATGCCCCGTTAACAGGAAGGTAATATCTTCCCATATTAATCTTTACAACACTACACTATTCTTTAAAACACAGTAAACAAGCCTAAGAAAACCGGACCTGCCTAGTACATGCCAGTTGGCTGCACGATCTTTGGCTTATAACCTTTGTCACGTAAAGCCTTAACGATCTGTTCTTTATGTTCATGACCAAATGCCTCCATTGTAATAACTAATTCAACGGCTGCATTTCTGTTGATGCTGACAAACTGATTATGCTCCAGACGAATGACATTTCCTTGTTGTTCTGCAATTACTTGAGAAACGTTGGAAAGTTCGCCAGGTCTGTCTGGAAGTAATACGGATACTGTAAATACACGTCCTCTTTGGATCAATCCATGCTGCACGATACTTGCAACTGTAATAACATCCATATTTCCGCCACTAAGTACGGAAACTACCTTTTTGCCTTTGCAGTCAAGATGTTTTAAAGCTGCTACTGTTAATAATCCTGAGTTTTCAACTACCATTTTATGATTTTCCATCATATCTAAGAAACTAACGATTAATTCACGATCGTCAATGGTAATGATATCATCGATATTTTTCTGTATGTAAGGGAAAATATTAGAACCTGGTGTCTTTACTGCAGTACCATCTGCAATTGTTTCAACCGTTGGAAGGGAAACTACTTTTCCGGCTTTTAAGGATTCTTGCATACAGTTCGCCCCAGCCGGCTCAACACCGATTACTTTTACGTTTGGATTTAATAATTTTGCTAATGTGGATACGCCTGCAGCAAGTCCGCCACCGCCAATTGGAACTAAGATAATGTCTACTGTTGGAAGTTCTTTGAAGATTTCCATTGCAATGGTTCCTTGACCGGTTGCTACAACTTCATCATCAAATGGATGGATGAATGTATATCCTTTTTCTTCTGCAAGCTTTAATGCATATGCACATGCTTCATCATATACATTTCCGTAAAGTACAACCTCTGCTCCATAGCTCTTTGTTCGGTTTACTTTGATTAATGGAGTCGTCGTTGGCATAACGATGGTCGCTTTTGCATTGTATAATTTTGCAGCATAGGCAACACCCTGTGCATGATTTCCTGCTGATGCTGTAATCAATCCTTTTTGTCTATCTTCTTCTGAAAGCGTACTGATCTTATAGTACGCTCCTCTAACCTTATATGCTCCTGTATACTGCATGTTTTCAGGTTTTAAATATACTTTATTTCCAGAATTGTCTGAGAAATATTCACTGTAGATCAACTTTGTCTTATTGATTACTTTTTTTACAGACTCTGTAGCTTCTTCAAACTTATCTAATGTCATCATAACTATTCGTCTCCTTTAGTTTTTCTATGTATAGCAGAGATGCTATAGTTCATTATAGCATCTCTGGTTACAGCTTATTCTTCTTCAGAATTATTTCGTTCAAATAATGCATTTACAAATGCGTCAGCGTCAAATTTCTGTAAATCATCAATTTTTTCGCCAACACCGATGTATTTTACTGGGATACCCATTTCTGCCTGGATTGCAATTGCAATACCGCCTTTTGCAGTACCATCAAGCTTTGTTAAGATGATACCAGTGATATCCGCTACTTCAGCAAATTGTTTTGCTTGTGCCAATGCATTTTGTCCAGTCGTTCCGTCAAGGACTACTAATGTCTCACGGTACGCTTCTGGATATTCACGATCAACGATACGGTTGATCTTACGAAGTTCTTCCATAAGGTTTTTCTTATTATGAAGACGTCCTGCAGTATCACATAAAAGGATGTCCGCATTACGTGCCTTTGCAGCATTGATCGCATCAAATACAACCGCTGCAGGGTCAGAACCTTCTTGTTGTGCAATAATGTCAACACCTGCACGGTTTGACCATTCTGTTAACTGTTCGATTGCCGCTGCACGGAATGTATCTGCTGCAGCTAACACAACCTTCTTATTCATATTTTTAAACTGACCTGCAAGCTTACCAACACTTGTTGTCTTACCTACACCGTTAACACCAATCAACATGAGTACAGATTTCTTATCTTCAAATTCATATGCTGTTTCACCAACACGCATTTGCTCTTTAATACTTTCAATTAATAAGTCTTTACATTCTTTTGGATCTTTGATTTTCTGTTCTTTTACTTTTTCCTGTAAGTTCTCAATAATTGCAGATGTAGTCTTTACACCGATATCTGCCATAATTAAGATTTCTTCTAGTTCTTCATAAAAATCATCATCGATTGCAGAAAAACCATTAAACACGTGATCGATTCCAGAAAGAATATGATCTCTAGTTTTTGTTAATCCCGCAACTAAGCGACCAAAAAAGCCCTTTTTCTCTTTCATAATACACCTCAAGTCAATTTATTATAATATAATAACACTAGTTTTGCTATTTTTCTAGCTCATTTTCAATTAAGTTGACGCTTACTAATGTAGATACACCCTTCTCTTGCATTGTAATACCGTATAAACGGTCTGCCATTTCCATGGAACCCCTTCTATGGGTAATGATAATGAACTGTGTTCTATTTGTAAGTTTTTTCAGATATTTTGCATAACGGTCTACATTTGATTCATCAAGTGCCGCTTCAATCTCATCTAGAAGACAGAATGGAGATGGTTTTAAGTTCTGGATTGCAAATAGCAAGCTGATTGCTGTCAATGCTTTTTCCCCACCGGATAACTGCATCATGTTCTGAAGCTTCTTGCCTGGTGGCTGAGCACTGATGCGGATACCTGCTTCTAAAAGGTCCTCACCTTCCACAAGTTCCAATGTACCTTTACCACCGCCAAATAATTCTTTAAATACTACGTCAAACTGATTTTTAATTTGTCCAAACTTCTCTTCGAACTGCTTACGCATTTCAGTATCCAGTTCTTCGATAATCTTTAATAATGCTTCTTCGGCCTTTACAAGATCATCTCGCTGAGAAGTAAGCAATTCAAATCGTTCTTCTAAGTTCTTATAGTCTTCAATGGCATTTACGTTTACATCTCCAAGACCTTTGATCTTACTCTTTAATCCTGCAATTGCCTTCTTAATCTCTGCAGATGTGTAGTCTTCCTCTGTACGCATAGAAAGTGCCTCAGAATATGTGATTTCGTATTCTTCCCACATATAATTTACGTACACTGTCAATGCATCATCCAGCTTCTCAAGGGCATTTGCCAAACGATAGCATTCCTTGTCTAACGCATTGATGCGATTGGACAATTCTTCACGCTTATTAAAGAAGTCTTTATGCTGGCTAGTCACTTGCTCTTTTTCTGCTGTGAGTTCTACGATTTTAGTCTCAATCTCTTCTACTTTTACAGTAAATGATTTCACCATATCCTGGATTACATTGATACCATCTACTCTTTGAGCCACAATTGCTTCTGAGTTTTCAATACTTGTATCTAGCGTACTCTTTTCTTCTTTCAATCGTCTGATATCATCTTTTACACGAGATACATTCTGAGATGCAAACTGCATGTTCTGCTCTAATTTTGACATCTTGATCTTCAATTCAGAGAATTCATTGATAATAGACTGATGGCTCTTCTTCTTCTCTTCCACAGCTTTTCCTACGGAAAGGATCAAGTCATCGTTCTGTTTGGATTTCTCATCATTCTTAGCAAGATTTTCATTTAAAGCAGCAAGGTTATCTTTTAATTCTTTTCCTTGTGATTCGATTTCATTGTTTTCTCTTGTAATATCTTCAAAATCATGCTCTACATTTTTCAAATCAACCCTAGTCTGATTTAAAGTCAATCGCTCTGTATTCAAGTTTAAGTTGCACTGATGAACTGCTTTCTCATTTTCAGCAATCTTTTCTTCAATTGCAGTCCGTTCATTCAGCATATCATTTAATGTCTGATTTAACTTGGTTCCTTCAGTCTCAATCTTCGTGATGTTTTCCTTGATGTCATCAATTTCACGACGTCTACCAAGAAGATTACTGCTATTTTTATAAGCACCACCCGACATAGAACCGCCTGGATTTAATAAATCCCCTTCGATTGTGACGATACGTAAGGAATACTGATATTTCTTAGCTAAAAGAATCGCATTGTCAATATTGTCTACAACCACAATTCTTCCTAATAAGTTTTCTACAACCTGTTTATACATTGGCTGTGTCTCAACAAGCTCAGAAGCAAGTCCAATTACCCCTGGCTCATGAAGTGCCTTTTCATTATAGAAATGGCTCTTATTCGAAATACTTGTAAGTGGCAGGAATGTTGCACGTCCAAAACGATTTTTCTTAAGGTATCCGATTAACTCTTTAGCTGTCTGCTCATTATCGGTTACGATATTCTGAATACTTCCACCAAGCGCTGTTTCCACCGCTGTTTCATATTCTTTCTTTACTTTGATAATATCTGCAACTACACCATGGATGCCTTTATATACAGTCTTTTGCTCCATGATCTTACGGATACTGTTACCATAGCCTTCATATCGTTCTGTAAGGTTGGATAGATACTCTAATCTGGATTTTTCCTTATGGAATAACTGACGCTTCTCATCAATTTCCTTGCGTAAATCGGACAGTCTGTGGTTCATTGCAAGCAATGCGGCATCATTTGCCTTCTTAAGCTCTTGCTGTCGTTCTAATTCTTCATTTATCTGAACAATCTTTATATTGTGATTTTTAATCTTTTGCTTGTAGATATCTTCATCACTTTTATTTTTAAGAAGACGTTGGTTTAATGCTATCTTCTTTAAATTGTTCTGTTCTAGAATTGCTTCATAACGCTGCATTTTAGACTTTACATTGGAATTGTCGCTTAATAAGTCAAAAATCTCTGCCTTTAAATCATCAATCTGCTTATTCATTGCAATAATTTCATTATTAGAAGCGGTCATACGCTCCTGCATCTGTCTTTGCTCTTCTTGTAATGCTGTCAGTTCCTGGTCTACTGTGGCTTTATCCGTTCCGATTTTAGCCAGTTCTTCCTCTTTACGTGCAATATCTACATCGATATTTTCCTTACGGCCACGTAATTGGTCTGCATTTTGTTTTGCAGCAATAATCTGCTCATTTAAGACTTTGATCTGACTGTCTTGTTGTTCTTTCTTGATCTTATTTTCACTTAATTCAGACTTTAAGCCATCAATCTTTGTATTAAATTCCTCTAAAGATTCTTCTAACTTTGCATATTCTACTTTTGCTAGATCAAAACTTTCTTTGGTTGTTTTCAAGTCATTGGTTGCAATGGCCTGCTTTTCTTCCATCGTCTTTTTGTCTTCTTCAATTCGATCATGCTCCATTAAGAACATATTGACATCCAGACTCTTTAATTCATCACGATACTTTAAGAACTCTTTTGCTACTTGCGCTTGTTTCTCTAATGGTCCGACTTGTTTTTCAATTTCAGACAAAATATCATTAATTCGGTAAAGATTTTGTTTTTCAATCTCTAAGTTCTTCTGTGCTGCATGCTTTCTTTTCTTAAATTTAACGATACCAGCAGCTTCATCGAATAACTCACGACGATCCTCGGGCTTACCGCTTAAAATCTTTTCAATCTGACCCTGTCCGATAATAGAGTAGCCCTCTTTACCGATACCGGTATCTAGTAAAAGTTCCTGAACATCTTTTAATCGGCAGTTATGCCCATTGATTAGATATTCACTTTCCCCCGATCTGAATACACGTCTTGCAATCTTTACTTCATCATAGTCGATATTTAAGTCATGGGAACTATTATCAAGGGTAATCGCTACATATGCATATCCCAATGGCTTTCTTGCTTCTGTACCAGAGAAGATAACGTCCTCCATCTTAGCACCACGTAACTGTTTTGCACTTTGTTCACCAAGAACCCAGCGAACCGCATCACCTACGTTACTTTTACCAGAGCCATTTGGACCTACGATTGCCGTGATACCGTCGTGAAACTCAAATATCATCTTATTGGCAAAGGACTTGAAGCCTTGTACTTCAATGCTCTTTAAATACATTAATTCATTCTCCCACTCTCTTTGAGTTTCAACAATGCCTTATATGCAGCATTTTGCTCAGCAGCTTTCTTTGTTCTGCCAATACCTGTTGCTAACTCTTCTGTACCTACTTTTGCAACTACAGTAAATTTCTTATTATGGTCTGGGCCTTCTTCTGAGACAAGCTCATACCCTAAAGTCTCTTTACTCTCACCTTGAATTACTTCTTGTAAGATAGTCTTGCTATCATAAAAGAGTTTCTTATGCTCAATATCATTTAAAATATACTTGTGAATGAACTCTTTTGCACTAGTAAAACCACCGTCAAGAAAAATAGCCCCGATTACTGCTTCTAAAGCATCTGAAAGGATAGAATCACGATCTCTTCCGCCGGTTGCATCTTCTCCTTTGCCAAGTAACAGATAATCGCCTAATTTGATTTCTCTTGCGCATAAGGCTAATGTTGGTTCACATACCATGCTTGCACGTAATCTTGTAAGCTCACCTTCTTGCATTTCCTTGTGCTCACCAAAAATAAACTCACTGGATACTAACTCTAACACTGCATCGCCTAGGAATTCTAAACGTTCGTTGTTCTTTAACTTATCATATCTTTTCTCATTGGAATAAGAGCTGTGTGTCAGCGCTTGTTTTAATGTGTCTTTCTTTTTAAATGTAAATCCGATTTTTTGTTCAAATGAAAAAACTGTCTCATTTGTTGTCATAGATTGCCTCCTAATATTGTTGTAAAAATTATGCCGTCAAATAACTAGGCACTCTTCTTTATTGTAACCCTAGCGAATACAGATGTCTAGCTGGGTATTTATGTCTGTTTGTTATTTGCGTAAATGAAAAGGGCTGTCGCAGTTGATGGACAGCCCAAATTAATTATTAGTTTAACGCGTTTTTAATCTGTTCAACAGCATCAGATACTGTCACGATGTTTTCTGCATCTTCATTTGCGATTTCGATGTCAAATTCTTCTTCGATTCCCATGATGATTTGGAAGATATCTAAAGAGTCAGCTCCTAAATCATCAACAAATGTTGTATTCATTGTAATATCATCAGCTTCAACATTAAGCACTTCGCTAATGATTTTTTGTAATTTTTCAAATTCCATTATAAATTCACCTTTCTTTATTCGTTATTCACACAAATACTATCTTTTATTTTTTCAGTTATATTCTGTTCTTTAAATGTGACGCATTGAAGAATTGAATTCTTTATCTCTTTGCTCTTTGAACTACCATGAGTTTTTACAACTAATCCATTAAGACCAAGTAATGGTGCACCGCCATATTCAGATGCATCAAATGCCTGTAATGTTTCTTTCAACGCCGGTTTTACCATAGCAGCACCGATTTTGCTTCTAGTTGTGGACATAAGACCTTGCTTAATCGTCTTGACTAAAGCACCGCTTACGCCTTCATAAAGCTTAAGGATTACATTTCCTACGAATGCTTCACAGACAATGACGTCTGCCTTTCCATAAGGTATGTCTCTAGCTTCAATACTTCCGATAAAATTAATATCTTCACAGTTTTTTAGTATAGGATATGTTTCTTTTACCAAACTATTACCCTTTTCTTCTTCTGCACCTATATTTACAATTGCGACTCTTGGATTTTTTATACCAACCACATTTTCCATATAGATGGAACCCATTTTAGCAAATTGAACTAAATGAGATGGTCTTGCGTCTACATTTGCTCCACAATCAATAAGAAGAGATACCCCGTCAATTGTAGGAATTAGTGGTGCTAATGGTGGTCTTTCCACCCCTTTAATTCTTCCAACGATAAGTTGTCCGCCTACTAATACTGCTCCAGTGCTTCCTGCGGAAACAAAGCAGTCTGCCTGTCCTTTTTTCACTAAATTCATAGCAACAACGATGGATGATTCTTTCTTACGACGTATCGCCATAACAGGAGCTTCGTCATTCGTAATGACGTCTTCTGCATGAACAACTTCAATCTGACCTTCATTATAGGTATATTGTTTTAGCTTTTCACTTAGTAGCTCCTGTTTTCCAACAAGAATGACTTTAATGTCACTACTCTCATTCACAGCTTCAACTGCACCTTTAATGATTTCGTCAGGGGCATTGTCACCACCCATAGCATCAACTGCTATATTTACTCTAGTCTGCATTCTATTTTCCTCCCTGCTATTATCTATTAATCAATATACTAAATATCTTACTAGAAATCAATAACAAATTATCAAAAAAATGAGAACCAAACAAGGCATAATTTGTTGAATAAAAAGTCTTTGTTATAGCTATAAAAAAATAAAGTGTTTTTCTGGACTATTTAAAAAAAGTGTTTCCACAGTGTGATTAAGAAAAAGGCAGGTTATGTAATAAGCCTGCCCCCTAACAACTATCATTCGATTTTCATCCTATTTATATTCGTTCAACAGCCATTATCCTATATTTTACGATAAAAGAAAGATTTGTGAGATTTAAAGCCCAATTCATGTGCTTGAATAATCTGTTCCGTGCTTCCAACAAACAAATAGGACTCTTTCTTAAGAGATGTATTAAAGCGCTCATATATCAGCCTTTTTGCTTCTTCTGTGAAGTAAATCATAACATTTCTGCAAATGATTATATCACAGTCTTTTGGATAAGGATCCTTTAACAGGTCATGCTGCTTAAACTCCACATGTTTTTTTATCTCAGAAGAGATCTGAACCGTCTTGTCATTAATTCTTGTAAAATATTTCTTTACAAATTCATCAGGTAGTGCTTTTATGTTTTTTTCATTGTAGAGGCCAAGTCTTGCCTTTTCAATTACCTGTTTGTCAATATCTGTTGCGATGATCTTGATATTATTTAAAGGCATCAGCTTGCTTAAGCACATTACCAATGAGTAAGGCTCTTCCCCGGTAGAGCAGGCTGCACTCCAAATCTTCAAGCTCTTTCCATTGTTTTTAATCAGTTCTGGAAAGACTTCCTGTTCAAGAACTTTCCACTGGTCCGGATTACGGTAAAACTCAGATACATTGATGGTCAGATAATTTACAAACTCTTCTAGCTTCTCTTTATCTGTCTTAATTGATTTTACATAATCACTATATGTTTTTACGTTGTTTTTTGTAATCAACGCGTCAATTCGACGTTTCATCTGGCGTTCTTTATACGAATTCAAGTCAAGCTTGATTAACTGAAATACCGCCTTTTTAAATTCTTCATAATTCCCTAACATATTTCTCCCTAGTTTCCCTTTAATATTAGAAAAAGCAGGCTAATCGGTTCACGATTAACCTGCTTTTCTTATAAGAAGAGTATTGATTATTCTTCTACTGTTTCAACTTCGTTTTCTTCATCAGTTGCAAGTGCTTTTACACTTAAGCTGATTTTTTTATCTTCAAGGTTGAAATCAACAACTTTAGCAGTAATTTCTTGTCCTACTGTTAAAGCGTCTGCTGGTTTTTCAACGTGTTCTTTGGAGATTTGAGAAACGTGAAGTAAAGCATCTACTCCAGCTTCTAATTCAACGAATGCACCAAAGTCAGTCATACGAGCAACTCTACCAGTTACAACGTTACCAACTGCATATTTTTCTGCTGCTGTAGCCCATGGGTTAGTATCAGCAAATTTTAAGCTAAGTGCGATTTTTGTTCCTTGGATATCTTTAATAAGAACTTTAACAGCTTCTCCAACTTTAAAGATTTTCTTTGGATTTTCAACACGTCCCCAAGACATTTCGGAAATGTGAAGTAAACCGTCTACTCCGCCTAAATCTATGAATGCACCAAAATCAGTTACGTTTTTAACAGTACCTTCTACTGTCATACCAACACTGATTTTTTCCATTAATTCTTTTTGTTTTGCAGCTCTTTCTTTAGCGATAAGTTGCTTACGATCGCCGATGATTCTTCTGCGTTTTGGATTGAATTCGCTGATTACGAATTCGATTTCTTGATCTTTGTACTTAGATAAATCTTTTTCATAAGAATCAGATACTAAGCTAGCTGGAATGAATACTCTGGATTCATCAACAACAACTGTAAGACCACCGTCTACTACAGCTGAAACCTTAGCTTTTAAGATTTCTTTGTTTTCGAAAGCTTCTTCTAATCTCTTGCTTCCTTTTTCTGCTGCTAATCTCTTATAAGTAAGAAGAA
>JAUNJY010000120.1 GCA_030535455.1 bacterium | reverse complement strand
GAAGGTATCTTTATGCCTAGAAATGAAATTATCACTGTAGTTAGTTTATTTAAAAGTTTAAATATAATAAATAATGGAGCATCAGGAAAGGAAATGATGGTGGTTACTAACTTTAACCAGCTTAGCATCGGCTTCCATGTAAGCAGTGTCTTAGGCATCCATCGTGTATCTTGGAAAGATATTACGAAACCTGATGTTACACTGAATAGTAATGGAGCAGGTGTCGCAACTGGTATCGTTAAGTTAGGTGAAAAATTAATCATTATATTAGATTTTGAAAAAATCGTTGCAGATGTGTGTCCAGCAACTTCATTAAAAATTGATGATGTAAAAAATCTTGGACAAAGAAATAGAAATAGCAAACCAATTCTGATTGCAGAAGATTCACCTATGTTAGAACAGTTAATCAAAGACTGTCTTTTAGAAGCTGGATATTCCAATATCACGATTACTGCCAATGGCCAGGAAGCATGGAACTTACTTGAACGATATAAAGAAAGTGGTTCCTTAGAAGATAAAGTGGCATGCGTAATTACTGATATTGAGATGCCTCAGATGGATGGACATAGATTGACTAAATTAATTAAGACAGACAGCGTGCTTAAAGACCTTCCTGTAGTTCTTTTCTCTTCCCTTGTGAATGAGGAAATGAAGGCAAAAGGTAGATCCTTAGGTGCAGACGCTCAAATATCAAAACCTGAGATTGGTATTTTAGTAAAGACAATTGATCAGTTTCTCTTTTAGATAATGCATTGTTTTAAGTCGTTGCTTATGTAAGCGAAAAGAAAACACGGAACAGATGTATCCGTGTTTTCTTGCGCAATCATGTTTTATTATTCTATCATTCGTTTATAGGAATGCTTCCCGATGTAGTGTCATTAATTACAAAGTATACGGCATTTTCCTCTGGTTTTATGTAAAGATTTAGTGTTTCAATATCTTTGATCAAATTTCCTTGATTCGACCAGATTTCTTTGACTTTATTTATAAATGGTTTCTCTTGAAATTCATGACCTTGATATTGAATGTATAGATTTGTCTTCATAATGCCCTCCTCTATAAGTTTTTCATAATTATACTATAGTATAATTGGGCGGGATTTGCAAATATGTAAGAAAATAGAAAAAAGCTCATAAAAAAGTCATTGAAAAATTATGCCGAAAATATTTTTGATAAGATTGTAAAAGTTTGGCAAAAAATACAGGCATATTTTAATATGACAACTTTTTTCTGATGGAACATACAAAAATAGCAATCAGTTAAAGAAAATTATTATATGATTTTTAGAAAATGGCAGTACGAGTAATTGGGTGGTGAGAATATGCTGGATCCTGAGACGAAACAAATGAAGAAATCCAATGAAGATGAATGGGCGTATCTAGGGGAAACAATTTTGCGCCAAGTACAAGATACGTCAGATAAAGTTGAGAATGAGCATGGGATACCTGTCGAAAGCGCTTTAGATGAGGTGGATCAGTACGTTTATGGCAATTATAATTACGTAATAAAAGAGAAATTCAATACTTCTAGGATTTATAGAACAGATTTTATTGAAGAAGGCATTTATATGTCTAAGGAGGTGAGACAAGAAATGGATTCCAATAAGGAAACAGAATTTAATTTAGATGAGCTGCTGGAAGATGCAATGCTGGCAGAGGAAGAGCTTAATAAAGAGCTTATGAGCGAGGACCTAGGAGCCATGGCATCGCTAGAGGAGGCTATGGGTAGCCAGGAGGATGACCCAGAAGGAATATCAATTGAGGAACTGGATCAAATCATTAATTCAGGCGCCGATGAAAATGAAGCATTTTCTTTAGAAGAATTTGATGCCATGCTTGGAGATACTCTAAAGGAAGAGGAGATGCAGGCACCAAAAAGTGCATCTGATGTTTTCTCGGATTCTTTAGGAGCTGTTACTTCCTTAGATGACGCAGCACTTGAACAGCAATTTAATGACTTATTACCAGATGAAGCGACTATTAAGGAGACAAATCCAAAGAAGTCATTAATGGAAAAGATGTTTGCAAATATAGAACCTGAAAATCCTCAGGAGGAAATTGCAAAAGAAGAGCAGCGTCTTGCTGATAAGG
>JAUNJY010000080.1 GCA_030535455.1 bacterium | reverse complement strand
ATGGATGGAGAAGGATTCGAACCTTCGAAAGCGCTGCTAACAGATTTACAGTCTGCCCCCTTTGGCCACTCGGGAACCCATCCAGAATTGTTCTGACAAGAATTAATTATACACGAATAAAATTATTTTGCAAGTGTTTTTTTAGATTATTTTTAATTTTTTTTGAACTTTTTAAATTATGTTGACGGTTTTGAGGAGAATCGCGGAAATAGGTGGCATATTAAGTTTTAAAATTCCATTTTCTGAATAAAAAACTTTAGCTGATAAATCAAAATCATTTTCTCTTGTCATAATTAATTGAACAATTCGATCTCCATCTACAATTCCAATCTCCCATACATTGATCTCTACTGTCTTTTCAGCAAACCCACAGTTTACCGCAACGACAAAACGATCCTTATCATCAAACCGACCATAACTAATAAATTTGTTCGCGCCATCTAAAAATATGATAGAACCAGTCTTTAATGCATTATGCGATTTATGAATATGAATAAGCTCTTTATGAAGCCTTATTAACTCTTGATCCTCATGCCCCCATGGATACGTTCTACGATTATCCGGATCTGTCCATCCACAGACTCCTGCCTCATCACCATAATAAACAGTTGGAGCTCCAGGCCATGTCATTTGCATCAGTACAGCAATACGCATGATACCTTTATTGATATTTGCCTCCGCTGCCTGAGGTCCCGCCGTAGAAGTCCTTCCAACCTTTCGATTTGTCCTTGTTAAAAATCTAGAATGATCATGGTTAGAAAGTTCATTCATTGCTACCTGTAAAGATTGCGTATTATATTTACTCATATTTTGCTGCATGGAAGAAAAGAACACATCTGCGTGCCCTAGCAAATCTGAGCGAAACTCGTCACTGTGTTTTTCAACTCCTGTTAAGAACCATGAAATAGGCTCCATAAATGCATCATAATTCATAACGGTATCCCATTCATCTCCACGAAGCCATTCGCTTGGATCTCCATAATGTTCGGCCAATATGATTGCATCTGGATTTGCTTCCTTCACATTTTTTCTAAAGTCCTTCCAGAACTGGTGATTATACTCATTCGAATG
This sequence comes from bacterium, assembly GCA_030535455.1. Classification (GTDB taxonomy): domain Bacteria; phylum Bacillota; class Clostridia; order Lachnospirales; family Lachnospiraceae; genus KM106-2. Next base: position 12,189 of record JAUNJY010000080.1, on the reverse strand, counting down.
CCCTAAGTCTGCTGCAACGTCTAAACGCCATCCATCACAGTTATATGGAGGTGACACCCACTTCTTTGCCACATCCATTATATATTCATAAAGTTTTGGAGACTCTTCATAGTTCAGCTTTGGTAATGTATTATGTCCCCACCAACCATCATATTTTTCATTATATGGCCATGAATTCTCTCGATATCGAAAGAAGGTATGATATGGACTATCCTCGCAAATATAAGCTCCCTTAGAATAGCCATCTTGATTTTCATAAATTCGTTCATGATCCAGCCATTTATTAAACGAGCCACAATGGTTGAATACACCATCCAATATTATTTTCATTCCTCTTCTATGTACTTCTTCTACCAGTTCAACGAAAACCTGGTTGCTTGCCTCTAAGTTCTCCTTATTGGCTACTCTGCAAATGTATCGTGTTGCATGCTGATTATTCAAATCTCCCGGCTGCAACAATGCTCCTTCGTCCTTTACGATTGCCCCATAATGGGGATCTACATAATCATAATCCTGAATATCGTATTTATGATTTGAAGGTGACACAAAAATTGGATTTAGATATAGAACATCAATACCTAATTCCTGCAAATAATCAAGTTTACGAATAATCCCTTTCAGATCTCCGCCATAAAATTCTCTTACCCCCATCATGGCTGGATATTTGCCCCACTCCTCAACTTTGATTACCTGTTCCCCTATGTAACTATACTCTGATGTCAGCACGTCATTTGACGTATCTCCATTACAAAAACGATCAACGAAAATTTGATAAAAGACAGCTCCCTTTGCCCAATCGGGGGTCTTAAATCCCGGAACAATGACAAAGTCATATAGTGTATTAGGCTCTGATACAACACCTTTTTGATTATAGTAACAATAATTCGTACCAAGCATCACTTCAAAATAATAGGTAATCTTCTGGTCCGATAATCGGACATCACATTCATAATAGTCAAATAGCATTTCAGAAAATGCCTTCTTCATCAAAATCCTAGTTCCACCACAAATGAGATATACAGAGTCAACATTATCAAGCGCTGTTCGGATTCGGATTTTTACCACTTCATAGCAATCCGGCTGCGACGGACTACGAAACAGTTCAGTACCGTCACTAAATAGCGCCCTTCGATTTAAGATTGAGTTTGTATTTTCTACACACATCTGAAGCATTTGTCGCTTCGAAAGCTGTGTTATATTCGTATTCAATTCCAAAATGACACCCCTTCCTATGTGTATCACTTATTGTACTAGCCGATAATATATAATATATTCAAGTCGAATTAAATATAGTATACAAGTTCATAATATGTTTATTAACATTCATTTATCATTTTAACTTTCTGGATATTTTTGGTCAATACAAACTTAATATTATTTAGTTTGTGCCCAGCGCATAGTGAACATCCTCCCCCTTCATTCAGAATATTTTTATTTTATAAGGACTTGCTAAATAGCTTCCTATAAGACAAAAAAAAGGACAGCTTTCCGATCAGCTGTCCTTTTGGAGAAGGTATTTTTGTTACTTATGGGGTGTAGCAAAAACTATATAATGTATTGGGGTTTACGAGTATTAGTATAGCATTTCACCCCCAATAAGTGTGCACAAACATTCAAAACAATAATAGGCATTTTTGTTTATATTGACGATTAAAATTTGAATATTAAAATAATGCTTTCTTTTGTTTTACAACTTTCACCAATGACTGTATTTTTCTTACTTTTCCCTGCATTTATAGCTATTGCATCAATAATAGACTGCACCATATACTAGTTTTTCTGACTATCCGGGGCAGTCCCAACTCTCCTGTCTTCTATGGCTTTTTTAATGATCGGAGGCTTCACGAATACAAGTTTCAGTTTCCTATCAAAAAAAGCCGCTGCCAATAGCAACGACTCTTTTTGATCTATTCAGTTTCAAGAACAAGCTGGTCTTCTTTTACGAATAATGCTTCGAATTCTTCATGGTTAATACGCTCTTTTTCAATTAAAAGTTCAGCACAACGATGAAGGATATCCATGTTTTCTGTCAACATGGTCTTCGCTTTTTCATAGCATCCATCCACAATTGCCTTAACTTCATCGTCAATTGTGTGGGCAACTCGATCACTAAAGTGTTTTGTATGTCCGATATCTCTTCCAATAAACACTTCGTCATCATCATTATCATAGTTAATCAGACCCACTTTTTCAGAGAAGCCATATTTCACTACCATAGAACGAGCTTCTTGTGTTGCCTGCTTGATATCTTGAGATGCACCTGTGGTAATATCATCAAAGATAATTTCCTCAGCCACACGTCCGCCTAACAAAGTAGTAATGTCTTGTAACATTCTTCCCTTTGTCATAAACATATCGTCACGCTCTGGAAGAGGCATTGTATATCCAGCTGCACCTGATCCTGTAGGAATTACACTGACAGTATACACAGGTCCTACATCAGGAAGCAAGTGGAATAAGATTGCATGACCTGACTCGTGATATGCCGTAATCTTTTTCTCTTTTTCAGAAATGACACGACTCTTTTTCTCTGTACCAATTCCGACTTTGATAAAGGATTTCGTAATATCTTCCTGCATAATGTAACTGCGATCATGTTTTGCAGCTAAAATAGCGGCTTCATTTAATAAATTCTCAAGGTCAGCTCCTGTAAATCCAGCAGTTGTCTGAGCAACTTGCTTAATATCCACATCTTCTCCAAGAGGCTTATTTTTTGCATGAACGGCAAGAATTTCTTCACGACCCTTAACATCTGGTCTTCCTACTGTAACCTTACGGTCAAAACGACCTGGACGTAAGATTGCAGGATCTAAAATATCAACACGGTTGGTTGCTGCAAGAACGATAATTCCTTCATTTACACCAAAACCATCCATTTCAACTAACATCTGATTTAATGTCTGTTCTCTTTCATCATGTCCACCGCCAAGACCAGTACCACGACGTCTTGCAACAGCATCAATTTCATCGATAAAAATAATACATGGTGCATTTTTCTTCGCTTCTTCGAATAAGTCTCTTACACGGGAAGCACCAACACCAACAAACATTTCAACAAAGTCAGAACCTGAAATACTGAAGAAAGGTACTCCAGCTTCTCCGGCTACTGCCTTCGCAAGCAATGTCTTACCAGTTCCCGGAGGTCCTACAAGTAAAACACCTTTAGGTATTCTTGCACCTACTGTAACATACTTTTTCGGTGCCTTTAGGAAATCTACGATTTCACTCAATTCTTCTTTTTCTTCCTCTAAACCTGCAACATTTTTAAATGTTGTTCGTTTATTCTCATCAGTTGACAGTTTGGCACGGCTCTTGCCAAAGTTCATTACCTTGCTATTGCCGCCTCCTCCTGACATTTGACTTGTAAAGAAAGAGAATAATAATACAATTACAACAAGCCCAATCAACATAGGTAGAATCGTTGTAATAAACCAACTTGGCTTATCGATTGCATGAACCGTATACTTCATTGCCCTCGTGTTTAACAACGTTGCTACATCATCAATATTCGTTACTGTAAACGTATGGTTAGTACCATTTGACTTAACAGTTACCTTTCCAGAAGACGTATCCTCCTCCGGATACAAGTCTATACTTGAAATGCTCCCCGATTCCAATTCTGAAATAAACTGTTGATAACTATATGAAGCTGTGCCTGAACCACTAAAATTAGTAGACATATAGAGAGCTAACAATATAATGCCTATTACAATGGCGTAAAAGCCCAAACCTCTCATCTGTTTTTTCAATATTAAGCCTCCTCTCACTCTAAATATCGATCTATTATTCTACAACCACTCCGATATATGGTAAATTTCTTAATTTTTGCGCATAATCTAATCCATATCCAACTACGAATTCATCTGGGATGACAAATCCTGTGTAATCAACTTTTACATCTGTCACACGGCGATCTGGTTTATCGAGTAACGTACAAAGTTTAATACTATTAGGCTTTCTTGTATATAATAAGTCAATTAAGTGGCCTAATGTTCTTCCACTATCAATAATATCTTCTACAATAAGAACATCTTTTCCTGCAATGGAATCATCAAGATCCTTTACAATTTTAACTCTTCCTGAACTCTCTTGTCCATCACCATAGCTTGAAACGCTCATGAAATCCATAGTTACAGGTACTGTAAGCTTTTTAGCTAACTCACATGTAATAAAAACGCCGCCTTTTAAAACGCAAATAAGATGTATTTCTTTTCCTTGATAATCTTTGTTAATCTGATCTGCTAATTCTTGAACCTTTTGTTCAACTTCCTGCTCTGATATAAGTACTTTAATATTATCTGCCATTTTAAACCTCCATTATGGTTACTACTAGTATTTTCTTTGATTGTTCCGTAATTTTATATTCCTCGCTTATGCGTCCGCCGAGCACCCACATAACATGATTGCCATCACACAACAAGGGAATACTGTCTCTTTCTTCCCTTGGAATTTTTTCATCGATAAACAAAGACTTGATTGTCTTGGCATTCCCGCGATCGTTAATCACTAGGTAATCCCCTTGTTTCCGATATCTTAGGAAAATCGTATTTTTAATTTTATCATAATCAAACCATTTCGTACACCTATTTTTAGGAATAATGCTATTTTTTTCATAATCAATCACACTAACTTCCAGCTTGATTCCGATATCTTGCAAATCATAGAATTTTGGCACTTCAATGGCTATATTGAGGGACTTTTCCTGTTTGGCAATTTCAGATATTTTTTTACTTTTTATCACTATTTTTTCATACTCTCTTACCGCAATCATACCATACGGTAGGTTCACCTTCTTACCAACCGGCTTCTCCATTAATCCTAATGTAGCTGCCACATGCTTTTCTTCAATATCTTTTCTTTGTTTCGCACAGGCATACATCATCTCTAAGATTACTCGTTTCCTAAGTACCAGTTCTGTATTTGCTAATTCTCTCACATTAACAAAGTATTGCCCATTCTCAGCAGTTACAATACGTTCATAAAGCTCATTTGTCTGTTTTTTTAGATAGTTTTCGATCTCGCTGGCATGATTTGCACATCGTACTATGTGGGAAATCACCTGATCATTTACCTTGCCAAGCTCAGGAAGCACTACATTTCTTATTTTGTTTCTTGTATATACATTTTCTAAATTAGTAGAATCCGTGCAATAACTTACCTTCCTATTACAAAGATATTCTTCTATTTCGTCCCTTGTTACACAAAGTAACGGTCGAATCAGGAAATCTCTGACCGGCTCAATTCCAACCAGACCTCTGATGCCTGTCCCTCTCGAAAGATTTAATAGGACAGTCTCTGCCACATCGTTCTTATTATGGGCAATGGCAATCTTATTGCATTTCTTCTCTCTGCATTCCTCTTCAAATGCCTTATAGCGTAAAATTCTTCCTGCCTCTTCCGTAGAACATTTATGTCTTTTCACATAACCGTTGACATCTGCTAAAACTACATGACAAGAAACCCCCAAGGATTTACAAAGCAACTTTACATAATTTTCATCACGCAATGCTTCTGCTCCTCGGAGGCCATGATTAATATGAACTACGAATAACTCTAAGTCATAGAGTTTCTTTAACTCCTGCAATACGAGCAATAGGCAGACGGAGTCCGCTCCGCCACTCACACCGATAACCACGCGGTCCCTTTGCTCTAACATATTATATTGTTTTACATACTCTACTACTTGATTATACATAGTTACTCCATTTATCATTTTCTTACTGCTATTTTAATACTAGCAATGTAATAATGCAACACTCCCTATCTCTTCTATTTTTTCCAAATTCCTGCCACAATAATCGTCATATCATCCGCAGCTACATAATCATTTTGTTCTTTTGCATACTCTAGCAGATCATCTGCAATTTCTTGTGGATTTTTTGTCTTAATCTTCATTATGTAATCGGAAAATGCCTTTTCCTTGTCCTCTTCTTTTATGCAATCTAACACTCCGTCAGTAACCATGATGATTACATCGCCGTCATACAACTTTTTATTAATCCCCTCGATGTCTACTTGATTTAGTACACCGACTGGCAGCGATGTGCTTGTGATCGTTTCCACAAAATCACCACGTTTTATAAAAGTTGCGGCCGCACCTACTTTTATAAAATTACACATACCTGTAAACAGATCGACAATCCCCATATCTATGGTAGAACAAGTCTGCTGGTCCGCGCGCAATACTAATATGGAATTAATCAGTTTTATTGCAGACTCTTCTCTAAATCCAGCCTCCATAAACTGTTCCAATAATTCAATTACAGATTGACTCTCTTCGCACGCCTGCTCGCCTGTCCCCATGCCATCCGACAGAGTCATGATCATCTCTCCGTTATTCAGGCGGATTACGGAATAATTATCACCCGATACGGTTTCATTTTGCTGTGGCACCCTTGCCACGCCTGTCAATGCCTTAAAATTCACATCTTCGACAAAGACAATCATATCAAATTCTTTGGATACTATATTTTTTGAGCCTTCCATTGGGCGAATTCGCTTGCCAACCACTTGGCTAAGACACGTTGCTGCTTCCCGCATTGTGACACAACGTCCATTTCTCGTTCTCGCCATTAGGTAAAACTCCTGCTTTTTGTTCTTTCGTTCTAAGATCGTCACACTCCGTACATCCAAATGGTTTTCCCTCATATATTGTATGATTTTTTCTTCTTGCCCGTCCTCTACATCTATTCCATCGTATAAATCCACTGAAAAATCCTCAATGATCGAAGCAACTTCACCTAACTGGCCCGCAATCGCCTCTCTGCTCTGCGCCAAGCGATTATGCCAGGTAAGGTTAATCTTTGCCATCTCGAGACCACGATTAGTCTCATATAAGAAATCATTCAGCTTTATACATTTTCGGGCGAACTGTGCAGGAACGTCTTCCTTTCTGACTTCGCCCCTCTTCTCGGCCGCACTTAATATAGTAAATGCAGCTTTATATGTATCATAAAAATTATTCTTCCAACAAGCATTGCAGTTTTTACAACTTTTGCATAATTTGTCTGACAATTCATCAAATATATAATCAACGTCATTTTTACTAAGGCTGCTTTTTGTCTCGGAAATTCCATAAAAGGTCTTAGATAACGTCTTAAACGAATCTGCAAAATCATTTAACTTACACTGGACAGCTTCTTTTACCTTCCCCTGCACCACGTCTTCTTCCTGTGGCGGCATCTTTGTAAGCTCCGCAGGGTACATGATCTTCTTTGGCATCAGCAGAAAAACAGCCGTTGCCGATGCCAAGGCCCGAACTGCCGCTACCTCCATTAGATTTTTTTCATAAAAATATCCTAATGCAATATTTGCTACAACAAATGCAATTCCGCTTCCTAAGCGGCCTACTTTTCTAAATATTCCGGCACAAATGCCTAGAATACACATAATTCCGATAATTGTATTGGTTGTTGCAATCTGGTCAGCTCCATTTTGTACACATAATACAATACCACAGGCTGTACCACAGATTGCACCGGCTCCAGCTCCATATTTATACCCCATGACCAAAATCAACAGGTATGCTGCAGCCTCCTCAATTGAATAATCCACATTCTTGATTACAGGCATTGCATATACTACCAACGCAATCAGGATTACAAGACTGATCAATTCTTCATTTCCAGGGACTTGTCCCTTTTGACAATACAATAAGTAGGAAAACGCTTTTATAAATACAATAAAGAGAGCAAAAACCAGTACTCCCTCAACTCCGATCAAAATCAGTTCTCTTTGATTAATTCCTATCTGTACACTAGACGCTGCATTAACAGCAATCGTTATAACTGTCGCTATAATACCGACCACATAAGGGGACACTTTTTTTTGCCGTTTCTCTACCCAAAGGGTCACTGCTGTAATCAACAATATGATTGATCCGTACACTATGGCCGTCCTTGTTGGCATCCATAAAGCCATTCCTACCAACGTAGCTACTAATACCAAATACCTCATGCTTTTTTCAAGAAATGCAGCTGCAAAATAGGCAACAGCTACTGGATTCATCGTATAAAGTACCGCTCTTGAAACAACTACCGCAAGTAAGTCAATACATATGGCTCTCTTATTTATGGACCTCATAGCAACTTCGCTCCTTACTTTTAATTCGCTATTTGCTCGTATTATAATTTTTATAGCATGCAATCTTTGTCAAACAATAGTTGTATTTTCATAAAATTGACCGACAATTTATTGTTAGTATCGATTTCTATGACGAATAAAAGTACTTCCCACCATTTAAGATATTAATAATTCCCTTAAGAATGGTGACATCCATATAAACAAATTTTTTTGATCTAAAATTGCATAAACAATTCTGAATAACAAAAAAAGACCCGACCGATGGTCGAGCCCTTTGATTACGTTTCTATTGGTTATAAGATTAATCACAAAACCTTCTTTATGATAAATAGCGGAGAAGGGATTTGAACCCATGACACCACGGGTATGAACCGTGTGCTCTAGCCAACTGAGCTACTCCGCCAGACAACAAAATCAATTATATCCGACAAAAGGTAGCTTGTCAACAATTTTATTTATCAGATTTTAAAATAATTTCATCAGGGTATACCAAATTCAATTTTTCGCGCGCAATTTTCTCAATATCCTCATCTGTTAACATCAAAGAATCCTTTAAACTCTCTTGTGTTTCAAGTAAATTCTTCTTGCTGTTCTCTAAAGATGCTACTTCTTCTTTCCTGCTTTGGATCTTAGCTTCTAGTACTGCGGTATTGTAATAAAAAACGCTGCAAATCACAAATACTAAAATACCAACGGCAAATAATCCGCGGTGGTTTCTCTTTATGTATATTCTTCTCATAACTAGCACCTCTATTCTTGTATATTATCGTCTTCAATATTTTCTATTGTACTCTTCTTATGAAACTTTTTCAATAATGGCCGTAATAATTTTCCTATTTTTGTAACACTCTTTTCTAAAAAAGCAAACATCTTCTTAACATATCGGCTGATTATTCGCAAAGGCTTAGATAGAATGAACATAACTTTTAAAATTCCCTTGTTAATCAGGATAAACAAACTGGAAATACCCTTTACGAAAAACGGACTTAAGGATTTGTTATATACAATCATGCCCAAAAACATTCCTAATACCGAGAATCCACGGATTGTACCATTATTCATCTCATACATCATACGAAATATAACAATTCCCGATAATAGCCAAAATATTAAATCTTCCAGGGCAACAAAAAACCACGGATGCTTTATCACCCTTCGAAATATTCTTAACACATCATAAATGATTAGAAGAATAATACCGCATAAGATGGATGCTACGAAAAACCTGACTTCCATGCTGATTGCATCACTCATAACCCTCATCCTTACTCTAATCTATTTAAAAAGCCTGCTGAATAATGTCTCTCCATTTTTTACAAACCCATTACTGTCCGTATATGAGAAACTATTGATCTTCCCATCTATATCTACTTCACCTTTTTCTATTGAAAGTCGGCTTACATGAAGATCTTCACCACGGATCATTAACGTCCCCTGGACAGTATCAAGCAAAACTTCATTAGGATCAAACGAAAGAACATCATTTATTCCGGTTAAGAGAGCAGTTCTCCTGTTATTCATAGATAGTTTATGGCTCTTTTGCGTTAAATCTTGCTTTTCTTCCATTAAAAAAAGCCTCCTAATTACTTTATTTGTAAAGTATATTAGGAGGATGTTCAAATCATTCCAAATTCACTATAAGTATTTATATAAGTCCTTGGCCTCTTCCTTACGAACAGTATCAGCAACATCAAGAACTTCGACTTTAACTGACTTATTACCAAACTGAATTTCAATAATATCGCCTGTCTTTACATTTACGGATGCCTTTGCTACCTTGTCATTTACAAGGACTCTTCCTGCATCACAAGCTTCATTGGCTACTGTACGTCTTTTAATTAAACGTGAAACCTTTAAGAATTTATCTAATCTCATTCGAACTCTCCATTTCTGTATATTCTTCTGATTTATACAACGATTATACTATATCTTTCCAAAATAACAAACCCCGATATCAGCTGTATCCATAATTAGTATGGCCCGTTCTAAGTATGGATATGAAGCAAATGTACTTGCTCCTTATGTAGCACCAGCCCTGTCTTCCAGGGCATTTTTAACTGATAGGAGGCTGCTCGAAGAGAAGTTCCCTATCAATTAAAAAAAGAGGATGGCTTCCACTAATGGAGTCATCCTCTAAATTCACCTAATTATTATGCGTTAACAGCATCTTTTAAAGCTTTACCAGCTTTGAACTTAGGAGCTTTAGATGCAGCGATAGTCATAGTTTTACCAGTTTGTGGATTTCTACCTTCTCTTGCTGCTCTTTCAGATACTTCGAAAGTACCGAAACCAACTAATTGGATTTTTTCACCTTTAGTTAACTCTTCAGTTACAACATCGACAAAAGCTTTTAATACTTTTTCGGAATCTTTTTTAGATAATTCAGTTCTTTCTGCAATTGCAGCAACTAATTCAGTTTTGTTCATGGAATTACTCCTCCTCTAAAAGATAGTATTATAGTATAATCTATTTTCTGATTACTTTATCCGTCCCCATAGAGCTTCGAGCTCTCCTATGGACATCTCGTCGAGCCTCTTTCCTTGTAAAATAGCGAGTTTCTCAACACTTACAAATCTATTTATAAACTTATCCGTTGCATTTGTCAAGGAATTTTCCACATTTAGTTGTAAAAACCTTGATAAATTTACCACGTCAAATAGTAATTCTCCATAATCATCCATAATCCGCGAAAAGTCCTTGTTTTTTCTAGCTTTTTCAAGGTCTTTAATCTTGTCTAGAACCTCTTTTTCTGCTAATTCATATGTCGAATGTGCTAATCCAACACGAGCTGCTTTTTTCTGAATTTTTTCAGCTCGTATCGTAGCAGGTAGTGCTCTAGCGACACGTTTCATTCCGTCCGAAACCGTTTCTTCTTTCTTTTCCTGCTTTTTAAGCTCTTCCCAATTCTGAATCAACTCTTCCGTATTTCCTGTCTTCTCTGTTCCAAACACATGCGGATGCCTGCGGATCATCTTGTTACTGATGCCTGAAATCACATCCTCCATAGTAAAAATGCCCTCTTCTTCTGCAATCACAGCATGCATGACTACCTGAAGCAACACATCCCCTAACTCTTCACAAAGATTTGTGCTATCATTCGTCTTCTCATATTCATTAATACCCTCTACTACTTCATAAGCTTCCTCTATCATACAGTTCTTAAGGGAAGAATGGGTCTGTTCACGATCCCACGGACAGCCATCTTTTGCGCGCAGTCTTCGTATAATCTGAGTTAATTCCTCATAGGAATATCGTTTTTCATTTTCCATATAATCTCTCCTTCTTTTGTTATGTACACTTCATGTTACTTATATCAGCTTTTGAAGACATTTGTTATTTGGCAGAGAACTCTCTCACAATAAAATCTTCTGCCAAATAACAAAACTCCGATATACACTGTATTCCGGAGTTCTCTTGTTTCTATATATTATTGTTCTAATTGACGTCCTAAGAAACCAGCTGCTGCATGAGCTAATTTTGCCTCAACTTCTCCTAATTTAACTTTAGGATCTTTTGTTAAGATAATAACTGCACCAATTGCATCGCCTTCGCTAATGATTGGACTGATAACTTCAAATTTATAATCTTCTTCTTCATTTGTAATCTTTTTGTAGTTTTTATCATCAGAAGAACGCATAATGTTTTCACGTTGATTAATTGCTTCTTCTAATTCTTTACTGATAGATTTAGAAACTAAGTCTTTTTTTGTAGCACCAGCTGCTGCAATTAAAGTGTCTCTATCAGCGATACAAACAATATGACCTGTAGTTTGTGCTAAGGAATCTGCGTATTGTTTTGCAAACTGACTTAATTCTCCGATTGGAGAATATTTTTTTAGAATGATTTCACCTTCACGGTCAGTAAAGATTTCTAAAGGATCTCCTTCACGAATTCTTAAAGTTCTTCTAATTTCTTTTGGGATTACAACACGGCCCAAATCATCTATTCTTCTTACGATACCAGTTGCTTTCATAATGTTTCCTCCATTTAACGTTTATCAATATACAGTGCGTTATAGTTATAGTGTTAGTAAAATTGAGAAATTTATACATTAATATTATGTTTTTCATAATATCGCCACTCATAAAATAACGGCTGTATGTACAC
>JAUNJY010000079.1 GCA_030535455.1 bacterium | reverse complement strand
TGTATATGAATACAAAATTCTCAGTAGCATTACATGTTATGACAATCTTACAATTATATGAATGTAAAGGATATCCTACCAATTCAGAGAATATAGCACATAGTGTGAATACCAATGCTGTTGTTATCAGAAGAATTATAAGTAGTCTAAAGAAGGCTGGTTTAGTGGAGGTACACTCTGGAGTTGGAAGAACTACCTTAACAAGATGCTCAAAAGACATCAGTTTATTAGATATCTATATGGCAGTAAAGCCAGACTCTTGTGATTGGGTCTTTAATCTTCATAAAAATCCAAATACTACGTGTTGTATAGGCGCTCATATATTTGAAGCGATCACACCTCCTTTACAGGATGCACAAAAAGCATTGGAAGATAAATTATCAACCTATTCGCTTCAAGATATTGTTAAGACAGTGATAGAAATGGAATAAACAAATTGGCATGGTTTAACTATGCCGTTTTTTACCATCGTGCTGTAACTTTGATTGATACAGCTATTCAGAAACTATATTTTTTTACGATCGAGTTAGCACTCGCACTAAGTGAGTGCTGATAAAACACAAGGAGGAATCACATGTTAATCATTCCAATTTATAATACAATCATCTTACCAAATGTAGCCTATAATCTATCCTTTGATTTTCTAAGTAAGGACGAAATCCGTTCTTTAGAAGAGGAAGACTATGCTATTGTTTTACCTTTAAAGCAAAAAACAACACGTGAAAAATTAACCAAAGATTCATTTTATGATTTGGGTGTAATTGCACGAATTGAAAATATAAAAAGCACTACCGAACATCACTACATTAGTGTAACTACTGAAGAAAGAGCCAAAGTACTAGAATTTATGATCACTCCTTCCAGAATGGAAGCTACTATTCAACCTAGACCATACGAAGATAATGTGATTTTAGCAGAGGAACAAGTTCTCCTTAAAGAAATGAAACATCATTTTACCCAGATGATCCAATCCTATCCATGGGCTGCCTATGCAAAACCATATATCGACCAGTGGGATAGTCTTGATCATGCAATCAGTCTGGTAAGTCCTTATTTAGAACTGACACCGGCACAAAAATTTGAACTTACTGCTATTGACTCGATCGAAGAAAAAAATGAGCGAATTATTGATATTGTCCGTAGACAAAGAGAGACACAAGAAATACAGACCGACGTAAAGGAACAATATGAACGTCAACAAAAAGAAGCCTACCGAGAAATGGCTCTTCGCAATCAGATTGAGCTCCTTCAAAAAGAGTTGGATCGTCTACATCCTGATGCCGTGTCTGATGATAAGAAATTTTCTGATAAAATAGAGGCCTCTGGCATGCCGGCAGCTGTAAAAGAGGAAGTCAACCGAGCACTGCAAAAGTTTAAACAAGAAGGCAAAAATGGACATGAATATGGAAGTCTATATGAATATCTTGATTTTATGACTAGTCTTAAATGGAGTAGTAAAAAGTATAAAAAAATTAATATTACAAAGGCAAGAGAAATCTTAAATAGAGAGCACTATGGACTTACCAAGGTAAAAGATCGTATCTTGCAACAACTTGCAGTAATGGCATTAAATAAAAAACAGACGGGATCCATCCTTTTATTAGTTGGTCCTCCTGGTACTGGAAAGACAAGTATGGGAAAAAGCATTGCCGAAGCCCTTGGCCGAGAATATGTCAGAATCAGCTTAGGTGGTGTCAGTGATGAATCAGAAATTCGTGGACATAGAAGAACTTACGTGGGCGCAATGCCTGGTAGGATCATGGACGGAATGAAACGAAGTGGAAGCATGAATCCTGTTATGGTCTTAGATGAGATTGATAAGCTGACCAACTCCTATAACGGAGATCCTGCCAGTGCATTACTAGAAGTATTAGATCCAGAACAAAATAATACATTTAGAGATCACTATATGAATGTACCTTATGATCTATCAAAAGTATTCTTTGTATGTACTGCTAACTCTACGGATACTATCCCAAGACCATTACTTGATCGTATGGAAGTAATTACCTTAACGGGCTATACACCATTAGAAAAAGTGGAAATTGCAAAAAAATATCTAATTCCAAATGCATTAAAAGAAGTGGGAATTAAAGAAGATGACATCATAATGAATGATGGTGTGGTAGAAAGAATTGTTCAAGATTATACAAGAGAAGCTGGTGTCCGCGGACTGAAAAAACAATTCACAAAACTTTTTAGATCAGTTGCTCTGCAAAAGGTTGAGACTCAAATCAAACAAGTGACTATTGAAGAGCAGCAATTATCCTCCATTCTTGGAAGGAAAGTTGCAAGCCACGAAAAATCGTTGGATACACCTGTGACTGGTGTTGTTACTGGTCTTGCATGGACTGCAGTAGGCGGAGAAATACTCATGATTGAAACCGCAAAGACTCCTGGTAATGGACAGGTGAAAATTACCGGACAATTAGGTGATGTGATGAAAGAATCTGTTAGCATTGCTCTAAGTGCAGTAAAAACAAGATTTCCTGAGAACGTCGAAAGCCTAAAAAAGGAAGACATTCATATCCACGTTCCTGCAGGTGCCGTACCAAAGGATGGTCCTTCCGCGGGTATTACGTTATTTACAGCACTTGCTTCCTTAGTAACCGGAGTAACTGTTGATAGCAAGTTAGGTATGACAGGAGAATTATCCTTACGAGGCGCTGTACTTCCAATTGGGGGGTTACCTGAAAAATTAATGGCGGCAGAAAGAGCCGGTATCACCAAAGTATTAATTCCACAGGAAAACGAACTGGACTTAGAAGAGGTTCCACAAGAAATCAAAGATAAGCTTACTATTATTCCTGTTTCTGATGTAACTGAAGTTATGAAACATGCGTTAACTATGTAATATCAAAACTAGATACAAACCAAATATCTTTTCGTATTCTTACTCAGGCAAGGGAAGCTTAACTCCCTTGCCTGTTATTTTTCTTCCGATTCTTTTTTATTTAACGAGATCCTCTTGTTTCTTAGGAAGTACCACTTCAATTGTGGTGCCTTTTAAAAGTTCACTTTCTACCTTGATAACACCATTATGTGCCTCTACAATGGATTTCACAATTGTCAGCCCAATTCCAGCTCCGCCGGTCTTTCTATTTCTAGACTTATCCGCCCTGTAAAAGCGCTCAAAGATATAAGGAAGCTCCTCTTTGCTAATACCAATCCCCGAATCAGAGATCATAAGCTGCACGTTATCCTCTCTTTCCGTAATTGCAATCTCAATCTTTCCTTTTTTATCTGTATATTTAATAGCATTAGATAACAAATTAATTACTACTTGTCCTATTCGTTCCTCATCTGCTACGATATTAGCTTCCTCACCTGTTAAGGTCACTGTTAGCTCCTTTTCCTGAATGTAAATGGCAAAGTTACGAAGTAACCGCTGGACTAACTCCTTTAAGGAAAATGACGTGTACATAAGATTATAACTTTTATTTTCAATTCGCTCTAACTGCTCTAAATCTTTTACTATAGAAATAATTCGTTTTACTTCTTCATAGCAGCTCTCAATATGCTCAGTGCTTGGCTCCCAGATGCCTTCAATCATGGCTTCAAGATGGGTACTTACCGCAGTAAGGGGAGTTCGTAGTTCATGAGCCACATCTGAGGTTAACTGTTTACGAATCTGTT
The DNA here is from genome assembly GCA_030535455.1 of bacterium. Taxonomy (GTDB): domain Bacteria; phylum Bacillota; class Clostridia; order Lachnospirales; family Lachnospiraceae; genus KM106-2. The sequence goes on along the minus strand of JAUNJY010000079.1, from coordinate 9,836 downwards.
CTTGTTTGGCAATCGAATCAGACAGTTTCCGTATCGAAAAGGACAGCTTTTCAAGCTCAATAATATTTGTATGTTCAAATTCTGTTACCTGATAGCGTCCATTTGCTATCTGATTAGTAACTTCTACTGCATTTAGTATTGGCTTGCTTATATTTCTTGCAAGCATATATGCAATTCCAATCGATAGAATAAGCGCTGCTCCTCCAACAATGATTATGATCTTTGTTAGTGCATCTAGAAACGTAAAATCATTCTGATTATAAAAGTATGGTCCATAAACACTAATGTTCACATAGCCAATCATAACCGTTCCATCGTCCAGCTCATACTGATTCGTCTCAAAGCTCCCTCTATTCTCTCCATTATCCTTTTGCATTCGATGTACGATATCACCTCGAATTTGATTACACAGACTCATATCATGGCTTTCTGCATCCCAGATCACATTACCTTCTCTGTCATATACGGTTACGATAAATCCTTCATATAAGGCTGACATAGCGATTGCATGCAGTTCGTCCTCATCCCATCCCTCATTATCTGGCTGGTACGAATGCTCGATTGTATCGATCAATGCCTCTGTCTTTTTTACTTGTTGTCTTTCTATATACGTCCGAAACTCTTTTCGAACAGACCATATAGTCAATACTCCAACTAACAGTATGACAAGCAATACGACCGACATAATTGTAAGTGATAGTTTTTTATGCATGGACTGTTTCATAGGTTAGCCTCCAAATTTATAACCTTTTCCATGGACGGTAATAATATAGATTGGTTTTTTCGGGATGTCCTCGATTTTATGTCTTAAATTCTTAATATGACTATCAATCGTTCGGTCATATCCATCATATTCCTCTCCTAATGCAACCTGAATTAGTTCCTCTCTTGTAAATACTTTACTTGGATATTTAAAAAATGCCAATAATAGCTTCCACTCGGATTGTGTCAAATTAATCTGCTGCTCATGCTTTCGAATTATCTGGTTCTCCACATCTACAAATAATTCGCCATTTTGAAAGGAATTTTTCTGATATAACGGCTTTAATTCCTCTCCTGTTCTGCGAAGGACGGCCTCAACTCTGACTGCCAACTCTTTTAGACTAAATGGCTTTGTAATGTAATCATCTGCACCAATCTGCAGACCATTGATCAGGTATTCTTCCTCTGCCCTTGCTGTTAACATAATAATAGGAACCCTGGATTTTGCCCGAACTTTTCGGCAGATTTCTTCTCCTGATAAATCAGGAAGCATCAAATCAAGAAGGATGAGAGAGGGATTTTCCTTCTCAAATATCTTAAGTGCTGCCTTACCATCTGTTGCCTTTAACACAAGATATCCCTTACTTTCTAATAATGAGGTTACAACCTCTAGGATTTTCTCTTCATCCTCCACTACCAAGATCTTTTTAATATTCAATCGTCGTTCTTCCTTTCCTAATCGTACTAGTATCTTCGCATTTGACGCTGTCCTCTTCCACCTATTTGATACTCATTTACCTCTTCATCTATATCTGCCTCTTCTCCTGGCTCAACTACGATGATCTTGCTTCTAATCATCCCCATCCAGCAGCTATACACAAATGAACCTGTCTCTGTTGGTGTAAACTCTATCACATTTTCTCCAAAGTTTAACTTCTGCTCAATACCGTATTCACGAACAATAATTTTATTATTGCATCCATTTATGGTTCCCTCGGCCGCGTTAATGGTCCATCTTACCTTGGTTCCCTTCTCAACAACAATCGGCGTATAAGATCCAGATTGCAACGCAATAGTTACTTCCTGTACACCATTCTTTTCCTCTGCTTTTACTATCTCACCTGTTGTCTTATAAGAAGTACTTACTCCGGCAAGACCTAAGCCATTATTAAACATAGAAATTCCTAATATGATCACCAACACTGCTCCAAACCTTACAATCCTGCCTGCTGACCTTTTGCTTAAGAGAGAACTTACTACTCCCAGTAAAAACATTAAAGGTACGGTACCAATGCTAAATAAAAACATTGCCAATGCACCATGAAACATACTTCCCACAGACAGTGCATATAACTGCATTGACTGCAATGGTCCGCAAGGCATCAATCCATTCATAATTCCCACAATAAATGGACTATTACTATCCTTTTTCCCATTTACAAGAGTGGCAAATTGTTTAGGCATTCTAAGGTTGAATTTACGAAGCCTAGGAGCAATTCCCAACATGTTAATTCCCATTACTACCATAAATATACCTGCAAAAAGCTGTACTGCTCCTTGCATTGGTCCTGAAAAACTGATAACCGAACCAATGCCACCTACAATTCCACCTACTACTGTATATGAGATTACTCGACCCAAGTTATATAGCATCGACGGACGTATGGTACTCTCACCCTCCATACACTGTGAGAGACTTATTCCACCGCACATGGCTATGCAATGAAATGATGTCAAAAATCCAATTACAATCAACATGATATAACTTGTATTCTCATCCGCCTGTGGAAAAAAATTAAAGATTGCAGCTAATCCTGTCCTTCGTAAGAACATGGCTCCAACTAAAATAATAAGAATTCCAAACAATAATTTATTTAATTGTTTATATTGATCTACTGCTTCCTCTGTATAATGTTCAGCGGTATATCCACTCGCCTCGATCACCTTGATAATTTTATCTTCACAAATCTTTAAAGGGTCATACCCAATGGTTACGGTTTCTTTCTTAAAGGATGCCTTTACATGCTCTATTCCTTCTTCTTGTTTTATATCCTCCTCAATATGATACTCGCAATTTACGCAGGTCATTCCTTTGACTCTTAAGATAAGATTTTCTTTTTGTTTCTCCATATTCTATCTCCCCCTCTTCTTAATGGCAGGGAGAAAACAAGACAAACCAAATCACAAAAATAGTCAGTGCAACTGTTAATACTCTTGATTTTGTTTTTTCACTCATATTTTTTCCTCTTCTGACTGTCTCCTAGTAATTAGTTTTCCAGTTTTCAAATATCACCTGATATTTCTCTAAGAACTCTCTGTTTATAATAATTGTATCTGCGCTCTCCTCTTTGTACTCACTGGTAATCGGTACTGGATTACATCCGCCTGCAATTACTTCAACATCATCTGCTGTATACATATTTCCGCAATTTTGACATACAATAGCTGTCCCTTGCTGTTCATAATATCCTCGACCCGAGCTATAGCAGATCTGACACGTGTTAAATGCTGTTCGTATGGTCCCATCGGTTGCTTTTACCGCCATGACCTCCAAATTCACTCCATTTATCTCATAAGGATAAAAGCTTACCTTTTCTCCGATTTCATCTGTTGAAATTATAATGTCTCCCTCTGTCTGAACATTCTTTTTGCTACTATTTTTTCGCTGCTCATCTCCATATGGCAAAAACCACCCTATAATACACACTACCAATAACAAAACTAACCCACCTGTTATAAATAACTGTTTTCTCGATTTACTCACAATATCAACCTCTCAATTTTATTTCACAGTAATCATACTAAAATGTTGTGGAGAAGTTATGGATTTTTATATTTTTCCAGTTCATTCCTATAAAATCAGAAGAACACACTTTGTGAGTTTCTCTGGTTATCGCGCCAGTCGTCAAGGTCATGTTCACATGACTTTGGCTCGTTGTTCTCGTAAATAAAAAAGGAAAGTGAGTCATCACTCCCTTCCTTTTTTACATTCAAATTTTATTTAATCTTACAAAAGAATTTATTTTTATACTATTCTCTCACTCTGTTTTTTTAATCAGGAGCAAACATATCCTATTGCAAATATTTTCGCATACCAGTCCATGAACCAAATGCTTTTCCCATTATTTATTCGTCATTTGTTTTATTATCTATTTTGTAATACTCCCCAACTTATTTAATCTAAGCTTTTATTCTAATAACATATATGTAGCCAAGTAACATTACTAACTCCTACTTTTAGTATTTGTGAAAGTAGGTGATTTCCTATGACAACAATAGAAGTATTAACCTTACATGCTTCTCTTACATATTCTGATAGCTTTCCATCTACTTCAATTATTGTTTTATAAAAATTAGATGATGAAAGAATGCTATTTTCCTATATTTGTCAATTTCAGCTACTCTCATTTCAAGCTGCATCATTTTAATTTGCCATTCTTCCATTTCATGTTTTTCTTGATTTTGTTGCAAATACCAAAATGTACGAATACCATATGTATTTAACAGTTTCAAACCAGTATTCCATTTCAATATTTCTTCATCTTCGTAATATCTTATTAAGCCAAATTTTGATGCGCTACTGTTATTTCCATCCAATAAACTATTGGCTTCTTCTATATTATCAAGAAGAATCGCCATCTGCATTACACGTCCAGCACGATTATGTTTAACAATTGATAGTTTTCCGCCAACCTTTAATACACGATACAGTTCATTAATGACTCGTTTTTTATCATCAATGTATTCCAAAACATTATGACAAATAATCATATCAAACGAATTATCCTTAAACTCTGACAATGCAGAGATATCACCAACAATTTGCGTATACTCATAATCTTTCCATCTATTACTTAACATTTCATGTGATGGCTCAATTGCAACTACTGAATTTCCATCTGCAAAATAATTTGCAGTAACTCCTTGTCCACTACCAAAATCTAATATTCTTTTTCCTTTAATTTTTCCTATCTGTTCCCATACTATTCTTTTAGACAATCTTTCCCAAGCCGGTAATTCAATAATATTGTGCATAAACAATTTCCCTCCAAATTCACATTTTTATATATTCCATCACCCTATAGTCTGTTCTTGTTACTAACTTCATTATATTTCACCAAGATTTTACTGCCAAGTTTAATTCCCACTATTGTTATACTTTCCCTTAATTTTTTCACTGCTTTTTTTCTTTTTTACTCTTTACAATTCACTCTTCGTTCTACACTCCACAAGTAAGAAAAGAGCGCCATAATGCGCTCTCACCTTTAGTTATGATACGGTTCTCCGTAACTATGCTAAAGGAAAATTTAATTGTTACCACTAACAGCGTAATACTTCTCATCTTATTTATTCTTATTTTTATTTCTGCTAAGCAATATGTAGCCAAGAAACAGCAAAGCCCCTTTTAGTTCTTATAAAGACGGTGATACTATTTCAGTCACTGATGTTATCTCATTACTGTCAGTGATAGGTAATTTCCTAGAAATTATCTTATCACTACTAATGCTGATTATCATGATTATTACACTCAAAAAATAATCTGAGGATAAGTGTTTACGTAATGGGGGATACAATAGTAACGGCTTTAATGCTCTTAGCAAGGCAAGGGAGTTCCAGCTCCCTTGCCTTTATTATTACCTATTCTTTAAACTCTAAACCTACTCTTTATTTGCTGGAACTATTAGTCTCTTTCATGATAAATTCTCAGTATTTCATCAAAATCACTGCCATCTAACGTCTCCCAGCTTATCTTATGTAATACCTCCAATAAATCCTTTCCATCAAATACTTTTGCATGCAAAAAATCATCTAAATTATCATAATCATATGTTTGTAATCCATCTTCAGTTAAACCAAACCAATATATTTCTTTACGCTTTTTTAACTGTTCGGTTTTTCATTGATTTTAAGTTTGGCTTTGTTTTATAGACTTTCATATTAGTTTCAAATGTCGTTACAATATTATCTCCATCAATTAACACTGTTTTTTTCTGAACTACAATCCCTAAGTTTGGGTTTTTCTCATATAAAGACATTGCATAGATATTTGGAACCGTTCTGATACAATACAATAGTCTCAATATAATCGATTATCAATCATGAAATCTTTCACCCTATTAGTCGTTTCACCGATTTCTACTCTGTAGACAGAAAAAGGCTTTCTAAAATAATATTACTTTTACATAAATGTACATTTATGTTATAATATGGTATATTAATAAAAATTGAGGAATTATATGAAAAAAAACTGTAATTACAGCTACAAGTTTGTTATTAAGTACTGTCATGCTGTTATCGTGTGATGGAGTGACCTCATTAGCTAAAGGAAAGGATAAGCATAATGCAAAGAAACACTCTCAGTACATATCCAATGAGGAAAATTTAGAACCCTTAGAAGATGGCTCAATGGTTAGTTCAGATGGAAACACCTTGTATTATACGGATAATGGTAAGAATTATAAGATGGTATGTGAGGACAAGGATAATGAACACATTATATCATTGTACAATGAAGATGGTGATTTATTAGAGGCTTCAGTAACCAAAGATGATTCTGATGAGTTAGTTTATTATGATTATAAGGATAATAATAACAAACGTACAAGAAATGGCCCTGAAGTAACAACATATGATATGACGGAAATGGTTGAAGTGGTAGAATTAACACCAGAGGAACAAGCTCAACAAGAGCAATCCATAGCTGATCTAAATATGGACGATGAATGCTTAGGCGGTACTAATGATAAAATGAGAGCAACATCTACTAGATATGGGAAACAATATCTATCAACAGAACCGGTTCTAGATGTCAATCTAACTCCTAACCACTCTATCGCAGGGACGTGGTTCTATTTAGGTAGCACCACGTATAATGGAGTAACTGGCTATTTATCCCGTAGCAATAAAGTAAGTGGTGCTGCAGGTAAGGCTCGAAATTTCAAATTTCCACCACTGTTTTCAGGCTTATCAGCTATTAATACCGTTCGTAAAGCATTAGATTTTGCAATATCTGCGGCTGATATAAAGACGTTTCTAGGAATTTATCTAGTTGAAAATACTATTCGTTATGCAATAAGCGAAAGAATAACATATCGACCTTTCCATTTCACATATAAAGTACAGTGTGACTGGGACGCTAAAGTTTGATATACTTTTTGTAAGGAGTCAGAAATATGGATGAGTCATTGTCAAAGAACAGATATGGCAAACAGTTCTATTGGCAAATACTCATGGAAAAAAGTAAAACATGGTTACAGGATGGCTTAGTGTCAAATGTTGAATTCGGAATTAAGCAAAAGCAAAAAGGAAAAGTTACAAATGCTTCTTGCGGTAAATAAAATATTAGGAGTTAAAATATTATAAGTGATAAGTATTATGAGTATTGCTTTATTGGAAGTATCGTTTTTGCAATTTATAATTTGGTTCTCGCTATTAAGGTGAAACGTTCACCAATTTCTCGAATTGGTGAAGATACATGGTATAGGATCAAAAAGGGCAGTGAAAAACAGTATATTAAAAATGAGATTTTCAGTTATTTAATAACAAGTGAGTGTGTGAATAAAAGTCTGTAAATACAGATCTTCTATGATAAGATTTGGGCGGAGAAGGAGAAATTAACTTCTCTGCTCTTGCTTTATATATACTTCACATATGATTGCATGTCAAGAGCAGGCGAGGGCTCCCGCCTGTCTTGAAAAGTATTGAGTGGATTACTCTGGAAGTCTTCCTTCGTACATAATACTTAATTCGCCATACACTTGCCCCCAGTTTCTAAGGGACATAGTCCATTTCTTTGTTGCCTCAAAAGTAGATAAATACAGGGCCTTCAAAAGAGCTTTATCACTTGGAAAAACGCTTCGTTGACGGTTGAGTTTGCGGTACGTTGAGTTTAGACTTTCAATTGCATTAGTTGTATATATGACCTTTCTAACAGCTGCTGAAAACTTAAAAATCGGAGAAATAGCATCCCAGTTTTGTTTCCAGCTTTTCATAGAATTAGGGTACTGTTTTGTCCATTTCTCGGTGACTTTTTCAAGTGCACTGAGTGCTCGTTCTTCCGTAGCTGCTTGATATATTGTCTTAAGATCAGTTGCAAAAGGTTTACGATCTTTGTCAGCCACATACTTTAAAGTATTTCGTACTTGATGAACGATGCAACGCTGGTACTCAGTCTTTGGAAAGGCTGTAGTAATAGCTTCTTTAATTCCGGAGAGACCATCTGCACAGATGATTAAAATATCTTTTACACCTCGATTTTTAAGCCCGTTAAGCACAGAAAGCCAGTATTTTGCACTTTCATTCTCACCAACCTGAATGGTGAGTACTTCTTTTTTTACCGTCACAGTTAATGCCTAAAATGACGTATGCTGCAAGCTTACGGATGACGCCATTATCTCGCACAGAATAATGAATGGCATCTATGTAAAGGACTGGATAGACCTCTTCCAGAGGGCGATTCTGCCAATCTTCAATCTGTGGCATAATCTTATCTGTCACGTCTGAGATAAAGCCTTCTGAGGCCTCAAATCCATAGATATCATCCAATGTATCTGATATTTGTCTTGTTGTCATTCCTTTAGCATACATGGATATGATTTTTTGATCAATGTCTGAAATATCCTTTTGGCGTTTTTTAACTACCTGTGGCTCAAAAGTGGAGTTTCGATCTTGTGGAAGCTCAATATCCATGGTTCCATAGCTGCTATTGACACGCTTTGTTTTGTGTCCATTACGGTAATCATCGCTATCAGCTCTTTCTGATTTAGCATAACCAAGATGGTTATCCATTTCAGCTTCCATCATTTCTTTAATGGTTCCACCAAGCAAATCTTTTAATGCATCCTGAATATCTTCGGCACTTTGGATATCATACTCCTCAAGCAACTGATGAATAATATTTCTCTTTCCATCAGTCATTACGACTTTATGTACTGGTTTTCTTTCTCTTTTTCCCATAATAATAGGCCTCCTATGATTTTATTTTATCATAGAAGACCTATCTTTTCTTTTTATTTACAGAAAAACTTTCACAGACTCTAACAAGTGCCTACTCAGTGATTTTGGCAATCTTATGTTATATACATATTGACTTTGCATACATTGTAGTAAGTATTATTGTATTCGTAGTAGTATTTTGTTTATGCGTAAAGAGACCAAAAAAATACTTTAGATAAGCTTTAGCAATGAGTGCAATTTAATAATGCAATATCCCCATATCTGCTTTTAGTCTTACAATAACTCAGATAAGCAATATTACAATAACAGAAATATTATCTTTACTTATATTGTTCTCCCACTTTCAGCCGTTAGGCATCTGAACAATATTCTTACTGCTTGTAATTATTAAACAAACAAAAAATAATTAGGATAAGTATATAAATCAAGGCGGACTACTAAAACAGAACTGTTGTAAAATTTCTAGCATAGCAAGAGGGGGACATGCCCCTCTAGTTTTATTATTACCTGTTTTACGCTATATTTTAACCGTACGCCCTACTTATGTCAGGTCTACTCTACGAATAAATTCCGGATCAAATACCTGCATACTATTACCATCACTATATATATTTAATATCCATCTCATATTATATACACAATTAGGTTCAATGTCACTTCCCATATAGAAAGCTTTAAAGGGCCTCCTCCTCTCCTTAATCGGCTGTCATTATGATATCTATTTAATTAGTGTTTTATTACATTGTACTAATAAAAAAATATAATACCTCTCTTTTTATGTGAATAGTTAGTCTATAAATCAAAAAAAGTCTCTTTAGATAAGCTTCTCATATTTGCTACTTATCCAAAGGAGACTCTCTATCAACAATGTTAATAAAATAATAATTAATTCATAAAAAGATCTTACTATCTTTTCGCCACACTATAACTATATCCATAATACACACTATTTGCATTATTCCCCCTAAGGGCTAGGTATAAATAATCACCTTCATAAGATAATGTCTTTGCTTGTACTTTAATTTCATCAATTCTTTCTCCATAGTATTCTACTTGTTTTTTAGCCGTTTCTTTGTAGATCTTTACCGAATTGACTTCGCTAGTACCTATTAGTGTCTCAAGGTTTGAATATGCAGTACTTGCATATGGCACCCATTCTATTATACACTTAGCTATTT
>JAUNJY010000119.1 GCA_030535455.1 bacterium | reverse complement strand
GAAAAAATATCATAGTAAAATACCCCTATAAAGTAATTTTATAGGGGTATTTTTTAATTAAATTTATCTACTGCTTAGCTCATCACTATAATCTGTTCTATCAGCACCTAAATAAAATCCTGTCATATGAGATTGTTTATATCCCTTAACAGTTAAACAATTTCTATAAGTTCTATCTTGTACTAAAGAGGGGATTCTATATTCTGTTTCAATATTAGTTGTATAAATTACCAGCTCATTGTATTGATTATTGGTAGCTATAATTTCCTCACGCCAATCTCCAAATATATCTCCATAGCTTATAACAAAGTTTCCATCATCCACAGTTGAATGAATTTTATAACAACTTAAAACTCTTTGTGAGGAATTAGTTAAAACATTCCATTGATTTATAACTCCTCTCATGTAAGACTCGCTTAATAAATCTCCATCCCATTGCAGTGAAATGGCTGGCCAAAGAGTTTTGCCCGCATTTGATAATAATTTATTAGAGTTTGCATTAAAAATACCACTAAATGACCAAACTTCTAAACCTGGTTGTGTTGGGTCAATGTCTCCTACGGAACCTCTTCCCACATCGCCAATAATATCAGACATATGTTTCCAAATAACTTCTCCTGTAGAGGCATTATAATAATACTCTTGTAGTCCACTTGGGTTATTCTGTTGTATACCATAACCCATCATTACCTCATCATCTTTATTAAATTTACCCACATAAAAACGATCTCCATGAACTATTCCCTGGTCATGAAGAGAATATCTCAGTGTGCCATCTCCATTTAAGCAAAATCCAATTTCTAATATTTCGTCTTTGCCATCATAATCAACATCGGCAATACGGAATTGATGTCCATCGGAATTCTTTGATTTTCCTCTATTCCACTGCCAATCCATCTTAAATTCATTATCAGTATAGCTATAAGCAGCAATTATTAAGTTAAAACTTTTATCTTTGTTTCTATTTTTCATTACAGCAACTAAACTTGGTTTCTCTCCATCTAAATAACCTACACCAACTTGCGCCCCTAGTGATCCTCTTTCAATATAATCATCTGGTATTTCAGCTTTGTCCATACAACTTCCACTCATACCATCTATCACTGCAAACCATTGATTTGTATCATTTGAGTAAGTAAATTTCTCCCCATCACCAAAAGTTACACCATTAGCAATTTTAAGAAGTACTTCTGCTTTGCCATCATTATTCATATCGTAAACTGTGGCACCATCCCAATGACCAACATCAATTGTTGTTGAACCTGGCGATATATTATATTTATTCTCACTATTGTGACCTAAATTTATAGTCCATAGATAAGTTCCATCATTTAAATATGCTTCTAGTAATTGATGCTCTTCTTTATATCTACTTACTAAGTAATCATAATCTCCGTCACCATTAAAATCTCCTACCCATACATTTCTAATAGCTGTTCCCTCATTTATAGGAACTACAGTTACTGGTCCATTAATTGCATTTGCTTCTAATGTGTATGATGTACTAGCTTCACTTTCTACTCCATCATTAACTGATGTTATGTAGTAGGTATTAGTCTTTGTCACATCAGCAGTCTTATCAGTATAATTACTTCCACCAGTTAAAGGTGATGTATTTATTTTCCGATATTCACCATCATCTACACTTCTGTAAACATTAAATGTTGTCTCAGGTGTATCAGAGATTAAGGTTCTCCAACTTATAAAAATATTCTTTTTGTTTCTAATAGCAACTACACCCCTTGATAAATATTCATCACTTATGGTTGTTGATGCATTTTCCTTGACTTGCTCCTCTGCATAAGCAAATGGCAGGCTACTACCCACCATTACCATCATGGCTAAAACACTTGCTAAAATTTTACTTCTTCTAATCATATTATCTCTCCATATGTATTTATTTTTCAAACATACATCCGAGAACACTTTACTGATGGTAACTAGTTGCAATAAAAAAACTACCCAAATTTCACAATAAGGATAGTTACCATCAAAAAATAAACCTTAAAAGTCTAAACTTATAAGGTTTATTTCAAAGAATAAAGATTCTTCGGCAACTGGCTGGCATGGTAATGAATACTTTAGCCCCTTTAGCTTTGCGTCTCTAGATTTCTCCAGATTTGCCAATATGTTAATTT
>JAUNJY010000118.1 GCA_030535455.1 bacterium | reverse complement strand
GTGCAGCTGATTGTTACTAATAGGTCGAGGGCTTAATCAATAAGATTAATGACAATGTCTTGCAAGAGCAGGCTATAAATTCGTAAGCAATGTGTAGTTTTGAATGTATAAGAGAAGAACTGTTGAAAAACAGTTCTATTTTTTTGTCTATAGATATAATTATCAGTTCTATTTTTTATCTTAAACAGTACTTCTTTATGACATATAAAATATAATCCACACAAAATATAAATTTATAATTGAAAAACCACATTAATACATAAAAATCCACGAATACTATGAAAAAGGTGAATGAACCGGTGAAAATATAAACTTTTAGTGGATAACAACTGCAAAATTAGTTATAGTAGAGACATCATAATAATTAGGTGTAACGTTATTAAGGTAAAACATCTAGAACTGAGGTTAGACATATGGCAACTTGGAGCAAAGTGAAGCAGCAATTACAAAGTTTTATTAGTCCAGATTTGGAAGGACGAGTAGAATACAGAGCATCTAGTTATCGATATACAAAGGATAAGACAGGAAGTTGCTATCTTTCAGTCGATAAAAATGAAGTATTTGCAATGAATACCATGAAACATAATATTAGATGGTATGACACAGAGCAGGAAATATATAAAGAGTATGAAGGTGTGGCTCACGTTACGGCAGAGGAAATACAGGCATTTAAAGAGAAGGAAGGAAAGAACATTCCAGATGAGCGTATTCCTGTAATTCTAAAGAAAAGAAAGGCGCAGGCAATTGCAAAAAGCATATTTGCGGAACAGACATTACTTAGTAAGTCTAATTTCTTTGAAGAAGCAAATACATTTTTGACATCTTCCATAGATTCTAGCTTAGCAAGTGATCATATTCTTTTAAATGTGTTTGCAATTATTGATCGCAGAGTTGGGAAGAGCCGACTCAGAAAAATGGAACAGCAGATAAATGAGAAACACCCAGTAGTACAATATTTTTATCATTTAAGATTAGGTAAATAGGAAAAGTAGTAAAGTTTGAACCAGAGGGACTTGAAAAGTATATTTCTTCTGGTTTAAACTTTATATTGTACAGAACAACAGATAAAGTCAGGAGGCCTAAACGATGGGAAAGTCTGTGAAGTTATCGGACATAGCAAGAGAGCTTGGAGTAAGTACGGTAACCGTATCAAATGCATTGGCTGGACGTAAAGGAGTCAGTGAAGAGTTACGTATAAGTATTGAAGAAAAAGCAAAGGAAATGGGATACATAAAAAGTGTTACATCTTCAAAAACACTGCAAAAAAATGAAAGTTATAATATTGGAGTAATTGTATCAGAACGTTATTTAGGCGGAAGGACCTCTTTTTATTGGGAGCTGTATCAAAAACTTGTCCGTGTGGCTTCGAAAAAAGGTTCTTTTACTATGTTAGAAGTAGTTACAGTAGAGCAGGAGCAAGAGCTGAATATGCCAGCTTTGATTAAGGAGAGTAAAATAGATGGGCTTGCAGTAATCGGGCGGCTACATAAAGAATATTTACAAGAATTAGCAGATGGCATTACGGTTCCTATGATTTTTATTGATTTTTATGAAGAGAGTGTTCAATGTGACTCTGTTGTATCCGATAATTTTTATGGAATGTATCGGATGACCAAATGCTTGATAAAGAGTGGTCATAAGGAAATTGCATTTGTAGGAAATATATTTGCGACTAGCAGTATTATGGATCGATATCTTGGATATCAGAAGGCAATCTTGGAAAGTGGAAATAAACAAGATCCTTCTTGGCTAATTTCAGATCGTGATTTGGAACAAGGGAAGATGAAAATTCAGTTACCAGAACGTATGCCAAGTGCATTTGTATGTAATTGTGATTTAGCTGCTGAGTTATTAATTGAGGAGTTAAGCGAAAAGGGTTATGAGGTTCCTAAAGATATATCCATTGTAGGGTATGATAATTTCACCTATTCATCATTTATCAGTAAGAACTTGACTACTTATGATGTTGATACGTATCGTTTAGCTAAAGAAAGTTTTCATATATTAAGTAAAAAAATAAAGAACCCAGATCTTCCATATGGAATGCATATGGTTGAAGGGGCAATGTTAATCCGTAATAGTGTAAAGGAGCTGTCGCACTAAATAATTAGTGCGGCAGCTCCTTTTCAATTTCTGGAA
>JAUNJY010000078.1 GCA_030535455.1 bacterium | reverse complement strand
TTTTAAATAAACTAACTACAGTGATAATTTCATTTCTAGGCATAAAGATACCTTCGATCGATGGATGAGAATTAGGAACTGCTGTAGGTTGTTGGTAAGGTAAAATTTCTTTTACTTTTGCAACATTAATACCGTAATGTTGGTTGCCTACGCAAAATTCCAATATTTCTAATTCATTTGTACCACTTTCTAGTAAAATATTAGTCTCCAAGTCATTTCCTCCTAGAATTTATTACTCTCTTTACATATATCGACTAATACTAGAAATATATTTATAGTATTTGACACAAAAAAGCTCATATTTTATGATTTCCATAAAATATGAGCTTACTTTTAAATATCAAAATCAATATCATCCACTTCTTGATTCATTCCATGTGCAATATCAACTGTATTAATCGTTCTACGTTTAATTCTTGCTTGTTCACTTGCTTTCATCAAATAGGCCTTAATTTCAGGAGCCCTTCTGATATGAACCAGCTTTAATTCTGGATGTGTCGTATCGCCAGTATAGCAGATTATCGTTCCTATTCTAGATAAACGTTCTAAAAAGGACTGTACCAATCTAACATCTTGTATTTTATACATATAAGCATCATCTTCGACAATGCTTAGAAATCCGCTTCGTATGGTGACTTTCTCGTCATCAATCATATATTTTGTAAAAGTCCAAGGAAGTCCAAATAACTTTGTCCTTTTCTTTTCTACATACTCCATAGCAATACTCCTTTATTCTTTAATTGCCACCTCATATGCCTTCATACTATCAGTCAAAGCATAAAATGTAGCATTAGATATCTTTAATGATTCTTTCACTTCAAATAAAACTACAACATCTTTTGATTTATTAGCCTTAATGTCACCAACATAATATGTCATATCGTCATCAAGTAATGTATGGACTGCTGAAATCCAATTTCCATCCTCTGTCTTTAATAAAAAGTTAGCTTTCTTTTTTAACAAGTTCACTGTCACGTTCTTATCACTCTTATTTTTAAGAGTAAATGTAACGGCATAGAACTTTTTATTTGCACCTGCTGTAACTGCACCTGCTACATCACTTTTTGGATATGCCTTGTATTCTTTTACACTCTTATATGTAAGCGATACATTATTTAATCCATACAAAGATTCAAGTGTGACCTTTTCGCTGTTTGCAACTTGTCCGCTTACTTGAAGATCTGATGCGTTATCTTTGCTTGGTGTTGGTGTATTCTTTATCTCAACTGTCTGATTATCTTCCATTGTGTCCGATGGTGCATCAGTCTGTACCGGTGCTGGTGTTGCCACATCAATACTTTCTAATTTCACCAATTTATTACCATTGTCATTTTGATCATATCTCAAAATAACGGATGATAAATAATCCGCTACTAATTCCGATTGTTGTTCTGTTAGATCCACTTTACTTGCACAGCCTGTCATTACGCTAGCCATCCCTACTACAAGTAAAATTGAAAATAACTGCTTTCTCATTTGCAATCCCCCTATTTAATTCTATCAATCCTATACTAATATTAACACTATTTTCATAATTCGGCAATGAATAATTAAAAATTTAAAAATGCCCCTTCCCCCATGGAATAACCACAGGAAAAAAGGCACTTTATCTAATTAATTCTTTGTATCTACTTCAAACCAGAATTCTACACCATTTTCATGATTTATTACGCCACATTGCTTATTATGAGAATTCATAATTGCCTTTACAATCGATAATCCGATACCATTGCCGCCATATTCTCTTGTTCTTGCCTTATCGACCTTATAGAACTTGGTCCAGATATTATCAATATCCTCCTCAGGTATTGGTTCTCCGGTATTAAATACAGATACTCTGGCACTTGTTTCTCCTTGCGCAATAGAAACCCTTATAATCCCTGGGTCTTTGACATGATTAAATGCATTACTGATATAATTTGTAATTACCTCTTCAATCATATATTCATCTGCCCATACGAATAAAGGTTTTGTGTCATCAAAGATCAGTTTCACGTCTTTTTCACTGGCCTTTATTCCATAGGAATTAATTACCGACTGAATAACCTGGTTTAAGTCAAAATGATCAAACTCTACTAAGTTATTGCTAGATTCTAACTGATTTAGGGTAAGCAATTTCTTAACCATGGTATTCATCTTAGATGCCTCATCAATAATGACCTCGCAATAGAAGTCCCTGCTTTCCTGATCATCAGAAATATTCTCTTTCAGTCCTTCTGCATACCCTTGGATCAGGGCAATCGGAGTCTTTAACTCATGGGTTACATTGGATAAGAACTCTTTACGCATCTCATCAATCTCAATCTTATTTGCAATATCTCGCTGCAATTCATTATTTGCCCGCTTCAGATTAGAAATGGTACTCTCCAGCTGCAACGACATTTCATTGATGCTGTTACCAAGAAGGCCAATCTCATCCTTGCTTTTATCTTCATACTTTGCGGAAAAGTCCAGCTGACTCATGCGATACGCAATGTTCGATAACTGATAAATTGGTCTGGTAAAGTTTCTTGATACAAAATACATAATAATTGTTCCTATGAATATAACGATACTACCTACAATTCCTAAGAACTGATTGGAAATTGCGGCACTTTCCTTTACGCCGGCAAAACTAGTTCGGATATAAACGGTATACTTGCCATCCAAGACACCGAATAGGTCAAGATAATAGTTTTGAGAGCCCTTATCAAATACCTTTGCAATGGTATAGTTATCCGTACTTTTCAACTCTTCAAAGCTTTTATGATCCTTGTCTTTCCCTTTCGCGTTATCCTTTTCCAGCTTAGCATCTGGTTCCTCCACTGTAGTTCCATTTAAATAATTATAGAACTGCATTGCACTCATAAAGATACGGCTAGACTGCATCATATTATAATTAGGCCAGCTCATGGTTGGACCTGTGTTATAGGTCCATTTCAAGATGTAGATGGATACGCTGTTGTCCGCTTCTAACTTTCGCATTTCTGCATCGAAATCATCGGAAAACGTACCGTAGCTTCCTGTCGACTCATCGTACACCGTATATTTATTGATCAGTGCCTCAACTTGTTCCTCAACCTGACCGCTGTTTTTCACTTTGTATTCTTTATAGTAGTCTTGCAGAAACTGTTTATTAACAACCCAACAAATAAGAATGGAGGACAGCAATAAGACAGTAGTAATACCAATCATCTTAAATTTGATGGAATGTCTCATAAATACCTCCTATTAATCAATTACTCCGTCACTTCAAATTTGTAGCCCATGCCCCAAATCGTCTTAATATAGTCACCTTTTTCACCCATCTTGCTTCTTAATTTTTTAACATGGGTATCAATGGTTCTGGCATCCCCATAGTAGTCATAATTCCATACATTGTTAAGAATACGCTCTCTTGATAATGCAACTCCTTGATTTACGATAAAATACGTAAGAAGCTCAAACTCCTTAAAGCTTAGGTCAATAGATTTTCCATCAATCTTAACCAAATGTGCTGACTTATCAAGCACAATGCCTCCGATTTCAAAAGTATCCTCTTCCTTGGATGTACTTCTGCGAAGTACTGCCTCTACTCTGGCCACTAAAATCTTAGGGCTGAATGGTTTTGAGATATATTCATCGATGCCAAGTTCAAATCCTTGTAATTCATCTCTTTCATCACTTTTTGCCGTTAACATGATAATTGGCACTTTAGAATATTGACGAATTTCTCTGCATACTTGATATCCATCCATTTTAGGCATCATAACATCTAATATAATTAACGCGATATCCTTTGTTTCAAAAAAGATATCCACGGCTTGTTCTCCATTTTCCGCTTCTAACACTTCGTAGTTACTTCGAACTAAAAAGTCCTTCACTAACTTTCTCATTCTGCTTTCATCATCAACTACTAGAATTTTCATTCCACTCATAATTTCACCAGTTCCTTTCAATCACTCATCATCATAGTACTAACTTACCATACCAATATGACCATTCTGTGAATTCAATCCCTATTTTTATTTTAAATCAGCTTCTCGCTCTTCTAATTCTTGTTCTTTTTCCTCTAACTGCTGCTTCCAAGACGAATATTCATTCTGTATCTTTTCCCTGGCAGCATCTTCATTATTCTTCGGACTGTAATACGTAATTGCAAACATAGCTGCAACGATCATAATCAAAAATACATTTAAGTACATGCTGATGGAACGTTTATAAGAGACCTTCTCATATTTTTCCTTCAGTTCCTTCATGCTCTTATCTGTAACTTCTCCTTCTTTTCCCTTAAAAGAACTCTGTTTTGCTACAGGAACTGCCGGTATCATATTCTCCGGAACTATTTTCTGGCTCACCACATGACGTCGTAGATTTTCCATAAATGCATAGCCGACTACAGTTGAAAAAAGATCCTTTTCAACCAAATTCATATAAATCTTCAATGCAGACTTTGCATTGCTAAAATCAGAATTTGCCTTAATGTAAGCAATTGACTCCTGTTCTTTTGCTGCCTTTTCATATTCTAGTTTGTTGTGAAAAGAAAACCCTTCCACAATCCATTGCTCATTTGACATTTTATCTCCCTTCTGGATTTGCTAGCTCCACTGCTCACGAATGGCATCTAGCATTCCCATAAGCTCCCTTGTACTTTCTAATGGATGTATCTTACTTTCCCTTAAATGACTATTTATGCAAGTGATACTCTCTCTTATCTCATATTCATACCCATTTCCTTCAAATGGTTCATAAATTTCTTCAACCAGATTTCCTTCTTTATCGTAAAGCATTGCCTTTTCTGCCTTATAGAATTCCGGTATTACGATTTTCCCCTTTGTTCCTACAATAATCGCATCCGTACCTATGTCAGAACAGATGGAGGATGCTACGCTTGCGATCGTTCCATTTTTATAAATAAGCTGGATTGAATTCAGCTCGTCCACTCCTGTTCCTGCATATTTCACAAAGGAAGAGATCCCTTCTAATTCTTCCTTAATAAAATAAAGTGCATACATAATTGGATATACACCCACATCAAGTAAAGCCCCTCCGCCTAGCTCAGGGTTATATAATCTGCTGGCCGGATCTTCCTCTGTAAAAAATCCAAATCTTGCATCGATAAAGCTAATATCTCCAATTCGTCCTGAATGGATCCAGTCTTTAACCTTCTTGGTTACAGGCAAGAACTTGGTCCACATTGCCTCCATTAAGAAAACTTGCTCTTCACTTGCAACTGCAATCAGGCGATTTGTTTCATCCTGACTGAGACTCATAGGCTTTTCACATAGCACGTGCTTATGATGCCTCATAGCCTGTTCTGCATATTTTGCGTGTTCTGAATGTGGTGTGGCAATATATACTGCATCGATTGCCTCGTCCTCCATAAGTTCCTGATAAGACCCATATGCTTTCATTATATTATATTTTTCTTTGAATTCATTGGCTTTCTCCATGGTTCTAGATGCAACTGCTGCCACTTCGCCTTCATCCACCACTTTCATAGCTTCTGCAAAGGTCGTTGCAATATAACCGGTGCCAATTATACCCCATTTAATTTTCATATTGTTTACTCCTAATATTTCTTGACTATATTCTATCTTTTTTGCCCTTAAAATGCAACGCAATTTCTGATACAAAAATAGAGCGTTAAGAATATATCTCAACGCTCTGTCTTATTTACCAAAAACTTGGTACTGTTTTCTGTGACATCCTATTTAATGCTAAATGATTAAATTCTAAACGCCTCCCAATTGCACTTTCTTTCCAGGATACGAACAATTTCTTCTAATCCTTCTTGATCTTCCTTATCAAAACGTGAAAAGTTTGGGCTATCAATATCTAGCACGCCAATTACACAATCATTTAGGCAAATTGGTACCACGATTTCAGAATTGGATGCACTATCACAGGCAATATGGCCTGGGAACTGATGAACATCTTCCACTAATTGTGTTTTCATTTCCTTTGCAGCTATTCCACAAACACCTTTGCCTAATCTAATCTTTGTACAAGCTAACTTGCCTTGAAATGGCCCTAATTGTAATAAGTCATTTTTCATTAGATAGAAACCAACCCAGTTAATCTCTTGCAATGCTTCATTTAAAACAGCAGATACATTGGATAAATCAGAAATCACTAATGTTTCATCCCCTATGATTGCTTCTATCTGCGCTGCTAATAATTTATATAATTCTTTCTTTTCCTTTGGATATATCGAACTTAATTCTTCCATTGCAACCTCCAAGTTATCTCTAGTTAGATTTATTCTATTGAAGCGCAGAATGAATGTCAATATAAATAACAATAGGTATATGATGAATTTGGTTCCTTGACCTGCTATCCTTGATAACGTATTCTTTCTACCAAACTCTCTTTTTTCAAATTATGACTGAGTATATAAGATAGAATTAATTGCAACAATGCTATTACAAGGATCATGACCATAATAGGTACAAACGGAATATGATACTCGTTCATTCCAAATATAGCATTCTTTTTAGCATACATAAATAACATGTGTCCCACTGGCAAACCAGCAATCAGTGCAATGCTAATGGTACCTAACGTAAATAGTAATCCCTGTATTTGAAGACTTAGATTTAATTGTTTATTCGTCATACCTATTGTCTGTAACACACCATATTCCTGTTTCTTTGTAGTAATGCTGATAATCATCGTATTTGCAAGATTCATAAATCCAATTAACCCTACAATTGCCATAAATAAGTAAGAACCCATCTTCATCATTCTACTGGCAAATTCAGACGTTTCTAACTCATCATGGTATGTTTTGAAGTTCACATTAGCAATATCTTTTAGAAGAGTCTTTAAATCTGCTTCTACGTTAGATACATCGCTTTCTTCACAATCAACATAAATAGTTCCAATCGACTGTTGTTTATCATTTAGTTTATGATAGACACCTTCCGGCATAATCCAATACGTTGCTGCACTGCCAAAAGAACCTGCTATTTTTCCTTGATAATTGATTGTTTCAGAACCATTATATAGACTAAAATCAACCGGCTGATCAATTGCATATCCATCCGATTCCATCCACATAGACCAACCACAGAAGATGCTTCCTGATTTAACTGCTTCATCATAATCCATATTTCCAAGATCAGATTCAGAACGTAACTCTTCAAAATCTTCCCTATTCAGTATAGTGACCGCCTGTTTTATGCCATTCCTTTCTGCAACCACAATGTCACGTGTAATTACATCTGTCACACCTTTTATCTTCTTTATATCCGCTAATAACTGTTCATTAAGTGGATTTTTCTTTAAAATGGAATCCAAATTATTTTCTGGATAAGCTTCATCATCCATAGAGTATTGAAGCTTTAGTTCAAACTGACCATGATTGATGCCTTTTCTTGCCTCATATTCCGTATCGATATTACCTACACAGTTGGCAATTACAACAAATAAAACACAGGATAATCCCATTGTCATAATGGTTCCCAAAGTACGTTTCTTATTACCAGACACATTTGCTAATGCCAGTAAAAAAACATTTAATTCTTTTCTGCCTTTTCGTACTCCTTGGAATTTTCCACTGGAATTTTCATGATATCGTGTTGCTTCCACTGCAGAAATATTTGCAACAATTTTCATTGGTTTACGAAGTGCTACCACAACTGTAATCATAGAAATCAAAGCACTTAACAGAAGCATTGGAAGGGAAAATAATTGGACTGCTGCTCTTTCATGTCCACCTGCTAATGTATTACTTTGTGCAACCAACCAATGAAAACTTCCTTTTGCTACAAAATATCCTAGTAACAACCCTATTGGTATTGCAATTAAAGCCAAAATCATACCTTCCATAAAAATCAATGCACGCATCTGCTTCCTTTTCGCTCCTAGTGCCTTGATTTTCCCGTATTCCTGAATCTTTTGAACGATTCCTACCTGGAAGATATTATAAATAATTACTACAGAGAAAAGGACAATCCCAAGAGCAAGTGCTGCACCCACTCCGATTACTTCATAACTTGGATCAAGTGTCCATATTAAATAATAATCATTTACGATAAGATTATTTTTTTCAATGCCACACTTCTCAGCGATGGATACCAATATTGGTTCAATATTATTCATAGAAACATCTATGGATTCATCCAATGAAAAATATGCATTGTATCGTCGATCTGACTTAGAGAATTCATTATCGTAGAATTCATTGGAACAGAACACAATATAGGAAGCATCTGTCTTGTAGCTATCTTTATTCTGTAGAATACCACTTACTTTAAATTCTTTTGGGGCATATTTTTCTGACATATCCGCGCGATATTCAACACTTACTATATCGCCTATTTGCACATTAGAATATCCCTGTGCTTTGAAAAATGCACTACTTGCCGCTATGTCATTTTCATCGATCGGATAATTTCCTTCTTCAAGTAAATACTCCTGATTATACGGAAGCAACTCTCGAACAGTTTCGTCCGTACTGACGAAACCACCCTTTTCATTTCCTTCAATGATACCCGCACTGGTCATAATTCCAATCTTTGATAATTCCGCTCTTCTTTGTACTTCCGATAGTTGCTTGTCTGTTAAGGAAAGAAATATCCCATAATAACTACCATACGTATCCGCAGCATTTTCTTTCTGCATCTTGATCATTCCACTGGCAAAAATACTTATGATTGTGAGTAAAGTTGTTGTTAATACAATAGCACATATAACTAATATACTTCGAGTCTTATTTTTCTTATTATTGTTTAATGCAATATTTGTAATCATCTTCATCGAAAATCTACCACCTGTCCGTCTTCGATGCATAAGATTCTATCTGCTACCTGAGCGATTTCATCATCATGGGTAATCATAACAATTGTCTGTCCATATTTCTTCGCAGACATTTTTAATAACGCAATTACCTCATCACTTGTTTTAGTATCCAGATTTCCTGTTGGTTCATCCGCAAATAGAATATCTGGTCTCGTTGCTAATGCTCTCGCTATGGCCACTCTCTGTTGTTGTCCACCAGATAACGTATTGGGCAAGTTATGAATTTTCTTTTCAATACCAAGTGTCTGTATCACATCATTGATATATCCCTGATCCACCTTTTTTCCATCAAGCCCAAGTGGAAGAACAATATTCTCCCATACATTAATGGAAGACACTAAGTTGAATGCTTGAAAAATGAACCCAATCTTTCTTCTACGAAAAACAGCTAATTCATCCTCTTTCATACAATAAAGTTCTTTTCCATTTATTAAGACCTGACCATCTGTCGGCATATCAAGTCCTCCTAGCATATGAAGCAAGGTACTCTTTCCTGAACCAGATTTTCCAACGATTGCAACAAATTCACCTTCGTTAATTTGAATATCAATTTGATCTACCGCTTTCACAAGATTTTCTTTGGTGCCATAGTATTTGCAAAGATTTTTCGTCTCTAATATTACACTCATTTGATTATTACTCCTTCTTATTCTCTTAATGACAACTACATCATAGCAAAGAAATCTTTCATTTCACTAGCAAAATAGGACAAAATAGGAATAGAAGTCTTACATTTTTGCAAGACTTCTATTCCAACATATCTAGCACAGGTAATTGAATCAAGAAGGTACTTCCAGGGTTCTCATTCTCTGTTCCTACTCTTTTCTTCCAGTTTGAAGAAACAGAAATGGTTCCATTATGATCTTCAATAATCTTTCTTGCAAGATATAACCCAATTCCAGAACCCGTTTCCTCTTTTACCTGTTGTGTGGTACCTCGAAAGAAACGTTGAAATATTTTATGGTACTCTTCTTTTGGGATTCCTACTCCATGATCTTCTATCTCAACTCGTAAAATTGTAGTTCGTTTTTTCACTCTTATTGCTATTTCAGTATCATTTGGACTATACTTGATTGCATTATCCAAAACGTTGACAAGTGCTTCCGCTAACCATTTATGATCCTGCTTAATCACTATTTTATCTAGCGCTGGTTCGTACTCAAAACTAATCTCTATATTTTTTACACTTGCCTTTGGGTAGACACGATTTACAGCAACTAATATGGTATCAATAAATGGTTTGCTACTCAGTTCGATTTGTATCAATCCAGCTTCCAAACGGGATATCTGTAAAAGTGACTGTAACAAAACCTCAAGTCCATCAAGTGCACTTTGACATCTCTTGGAAAATTCTTCTCGCTCTTCTTTGTTCAAATCATTTTGAAGCAGTATACTAAAGCTAGTATTCAATGCAGCAACCGGGGTCTTTAATTGATGTGAAATATCCGCTACTAATTGTTTGGTTCCTTCCTTTTCCTTTACCGTCTCTTCTCTTAGCAAATCCAATTGACGCCCTAATGCCTTAAGCTGATGCGTAATTTTTTCATACTCTGGTATATCATCAGCCAATTCTAATACACTCATCTTATTTTCACGAAAATGCATTAATGTCAGTTCTATCTGCGATAGCACATCCACCGTCTCTTTCCATACCGCATTCTTCCACTTAAGTAATGCCAACATAAGAACTGTAAAAATAACACCAGTACTCGCTACAATTAGAAGCGTTTGAGACTGAAACATTCTAAATAACGCATTATTATTCGAATCTGTATAGCCATACTTCTCAAGTATTTGATACCCATGTTCTGCGCTTACTACATCTCTTTCTTGTAAAATCCCAAGCACTGCATCAATATTGTCCTCTGAAGTATTCTCAATGATTGTAGCTAATATCTCAAATTTATTTTCATAATTCTGATAGTTTAGATAAATCATGACTATATTAGTCACTAGAAATGCTATTACTATAAGGCTCGATAACATTATGATATTCGACTTATTCGGATTCTTTTTACGCCCCATACCTCTACCTTACTTCCTTGTCCCAGACATACCCAAGACCTCGAATATTTTTAATATATACTGGCTTCGAGTTATTATCCTTAATCTTTTCTCGTAATCTTCGTACGTTTACCGCTACCATATTTTCATCTACAAACGAGTCCTTTGTATCAAAAACATTCTCAAGAATCTGGTTTTTCGATAAAATCTGCTTTGGATGAGCTATAAAGTGTGATAATAGTCTCCATTCATTCTTCGTTAGAGCTATTTCTTCTCCATTCAACTTTATTTTCATTTCGTCTTGATAAATATCTATATCTCCTGTCCTTATTATTCGCTTTACTATTGTCTTCCTATTACGTTTATAATACGCGTCGATTTTCAACATAAGCACAGACAAACTAAATGGTTTGGTTACATAGTCATCTGCACCAGCTTCATATCCCATCACTAGATCCAATTCTTGATCTAATGCAGTTAAACAAATAATATACGCATTATGCTTTTCCCTTACCCAAGTAATACAATCTAATCCACTGCCATCTGGAAGATTAATATCACAAATAATTAACTCTGGTCGTTTATCCATTACTATTTTTTTTGCATCTACAATCGTTTCACAAGAATAGACCTCATATCCTGCTTTTTCAAGTAAAAAGGAGATGCCTCTATTTACACTCATGTCATCTTCTAATACCAATATCCCAGCCAAAATTACATCTCCTTACTTCTCTTTCTCTGACTACAATTTCTTTCTTAACGTTTGATTAAACTTGAATAATGACAGTATTGCCATTACAAATGCAATTCCCCAAATAGCTGGATCGGAAATCCCACGATTGCCACTATTACAAAAAATAGAATAACACTGATTAATATGCTCCCTGCTATTGCATATCCCATTACTGACTTACACTTTTCTTTACTCACGTTTTCTCCTATTCTTACTTTTCACAAACTTTCCATTTACATATCATCCATAACTTACCCTCATCTATTTTACAATCAAGCATTCCGCCCATATTTAACATAAGAGATTTTGCAATGGTTAGTCCTAACCCAGTATTTTGATTGCTGGCAGTTCGACTTTCATCTCCCGTATAAAAACGCTCAAAGATTTTATCTTTATTTTCTGGCGTAAGATTCCCTGCATCATTGATTACTATAAACTGTACAAATTCTTCTTGATGTTCTAAGCGAATAATCACCTCACCAGTAGCATATTTTAGTAAATTACCTACTAAATTTAAAACCACCCGTTTGATTGCTGCTTCCTCTCCCATTACCAAGTATTCCTTCTTCTCAATCTGGAAGATTGGATGAATGCCTGCCTCCTCAAACTGATCATAAAAGGAAGTAATAATATCCATAATCAAATTCTTAAGCTCCACTGGCACCAGCGAAAGCGTATACTCTGGTGCTTCAATCAGTGACAATGTAAAAAAGTTTTCCACTAACTCATATAAATCTTTGCTACGCGCATCGATTCGTTCTAAATACCATTCTCTTTTTTCGTCTACTATTTTCCCACGCTTTAAGATCTGTGCATATCCTCGAATTGAGGTAAGCGGCGTTCTTAAGTCATGTGAAATATTAGCAAATTGCTTTCTAAGTTCCTCTTGCATTGTCTTTTGTTCATTCTGCAAACGATTTGATACTGAAATATAGGTATTAATACTCTCTGCTAAGTCCTCCATCTCCTTACAAGAAAGAGAAAGGTCGATCTTTTTACGAGTGGTTAGTTTACTATATTCCTCTAGCTGACCTGTAATATTTTTCAAGCCCTTTTTTAATGTACTGAGGCGAATAAGTAAAACTGCAATTACGCCACATAACAGTATGATTATCCAAAACATCTTACTTATCGCCTCCAAATGTATTACTTTATTTCTTGCTTACCATATAGCATGCATCCTAATATGGTTGACCCTGCAACAATAATTCCTGCATTTAAGAAAAATGGCATTACATGACTTACTGCAGCCGGCTCTCCGCAAATCTCTAGTATCATGTAAATTGGAACGTGCTGCTTGGCCGAAGCACTAACTGTATCAAATATCAACGCCTGTCCAATGGTCATAAAGAGTGCACCAATGGTTGTAACAACTGCTCCATTTTTCACAATCGCAGCAAACATATGATATACACTAATCATTGCAGTTAAACTGCTTAAGACTACAAGCATAACTTTTAATACTAATTTTAGTTCTGCTACTGTAATCATACGATCTGGAGTAAATATCGCACAGAGTACTCCCATTGATAGCACGATAGATGCAATAGCAAGTATCCATCCCCCTACAATATTGGTGATTAACTGAGATAAATAGAGTTTTCTTTTGCTCAGTCCATAGGCAATAGTATTCTTTATCGTTCCATTTTGAAATGGTGAAATCACAGTATCTCCAACTAAAAATAGAATTCCAATACAAGTAAAAAATAGAAATCCTAAACTTGCACGTAATAACTCAATATAGCCCGAAGATTTGCTTACATTCCCAATATAGAAGCCATATTTCTTAATCCCATCAGTAGCTGAGGTAATCATAAGGAAGGACTCTTCCTTAAAATATAAATTGGTAAACCCAAGTACAATTGCCAAAATTCCAAATAACAATATTTTATAAGTTTTGCTCTTTCTTAATCGATAAAAATTAGCTCTTAATAAATTATACATGCTTCTCTCCTCCTACTAAATTCATAAAATAGGATTCAAGTTCTTCCCCTTTAATTACAATCTGCCTCACCATCACCTGCTCCTTATAAAGAGCATTGGAAATAATCTCTGGCTCCTCAATGTAATCGTATATCTTTATCACTTCGTCCGATA
>JAUNJY010000019.1 GCA_030535455.1 bacterium | reverse complement strand
GCTCACATGCATCTTCAACACACTCTTCTGGTGGTGTAGAGACAGATAAGGCAATTGCTATTCCGAAGATGCCTACTCCACAAGTACCACAGAAAAACCCAGATATTCATTAACAGGAGGAGAAGAGTATGAAATGTGAAAAAAAGAATAAGCGCATATTTGCTATAGGAATAGTAGCGATTGGATTAATTGGTATTATACTAGTTTTGTATTTAGGTATAAATAATAAGTCTAAGAGTGCTAAGTATGAACGTGAACATTTAGCTAATACAAGTGCTAATCTATATAATAATGGATTGTGTGCTGAAGATGATAATTATATAGTTTATTCAAAAAGGCAGAGCGAAAACCAAATATATATATATAATAAAAGTAAAAAGACAGAAGAAATAATAGAAATGGGAGGATATAACTTTTGCATCAAAAATGATAGATTGTATTATATTGGTGTAGAGGATAATAAAATCTATGAATATACGTTAGAGAATAGGGAAAATAAGAGATATTCAGATTACGAAACTACACAATTTCAAATTAAAGATGATGTTTTTTTTACACTAAGTATAGATAAGAAAAAAATTATAAAAGATGGTGAAGAAATTAATATAGATGTGGAAAAAAATATCAATAAGTTTGATATTATGAAAGATAAAATTTACTACTTAACGAATAACACAATTTATACATGTAATACTGATGCATCAAAACAGCAGATGATAAGAGAGCATGTATTAAGTTACTTCATTTTTTGTGATAAGCTTGTTTGTGAAACTGACTATGGGATTGAGATGTTTAATCTTAGTGGAGATAATGAAGAAGTACTAATAGATGGAGATGTTTATCTATTAGGTGCTAGGGAAAGCGAAGTTTATTATTCTAATAAAAATATGTTATATAGTATTGACTTAAAAAGTAGAGAATGCGAAGAAATTGAGAAAATAGATGGAGATGTTTATCAATTTTATGTGAATAGTGAATTCATAAGCTTTCAAGAAGTAGTACAAGCTAATTCTAACTATACATTTACTGAACGAAAAATTGATTTGTAAAATAACCTATAGTATGTCCATTATATTTTTTTAGAAGAAATATAAGTATAATTTTGTGAACATCAGAAGAAGCAATTTGTTTACGACAAATTGCTTCTTCTGATGTTTTAGCATATATAAGAGAAGATAATATACATTGTTATTTATTCAATTAAAATAAAAGTGAGCTGTAAAATTCTTCAAATATATTATAAAAATCACACATAGGGCTTTAGTCCTGGTATAATCAATTATTATGTGAGTATATAAATTACTTAGAAAGAGGAGAGCAACCAATGTTGACAAAAACACACCCGCCAATGTGGCAGTTTTCTGAAATTCCAGCCATAGAAGAATCAACGTTCAATAAAGTACTAGAGCGTTTCTATGATCTAGGAATAAGCGGATTAACAAGAGAAAATATACAGAATTCATTAGATGGAAAAAATCCTGAGAATAGTGAACCAGTCATCGTAACGATAAAAACTGGTAAGGTGCATCAAGCGAATATTCCAGGAATTGAAGAGATAAAAGGCAGAATTGCATGTTTGCAAGGGAGAAATAGTTATACAAAAGAGACAATTGCACATATGCAAGAGACGATTAAGAAGTTAGAAAATGATCAGTATGTAGATTATATTTCATTTGAAGATGCTAACACCAAAGGGCTTAAGGGAGCTAAGAATGGTCAAAGTGATTCAAAAGAAGATACTTGGGGAATTTATGCATATAATAAGGGAGTTCATTTTGAGGAAAATGATTCAGAAGTAGAAAAAGCAAGAGGAGGTTCTCACGGGATTGGTAAGATAGCTTCCAATGCAGCATCTGAATTACATATGATGTATTTTGCGAACTGCGATGCAGAAGGCAATCAACATCTTGGTGGGACAGTGCAACTTGTAGAGCATAAATATCATAGTAACTATTATCGCAACACAGGATATTTTACGAAAGTGGAAGAGACGGGGCTACATAAAACAAAGTTTTATCCATTTGAGAATACCTTTGATGAAGTATTTTCGAAGAAGACTCGTGGGCTAAAAATTATTATTCCATTTTTAAGAGAGCAGTTTAACAACGAAAAAGAGATTATAAAGACAATTTGTGACTCATTTTTCATTGCTATTTTACAACAAAAATTAATTGTTTTGGTGAATGATCATCGTATCGACCATGAGACAATTGAGAAATATGTTTTAAATTCCGAATATTACAAGCAAGAGTATGCAGATATGAAGGAGAATTATACTCCTTGGTATTACAAAACGTATCAAGAAAATGAACCAATGAATATTGATATTTCATCGATAAAAGAGACGTATCATTTTAAACTTTATTTTAACTATGACGAGAACATGACAAGAGGTCGTGTGGCAGTTGTTAGAACCATTGGTATGAAAATTGAGGATAAAAAGGTTACAGGATATGCTACAAGACCTTTTAATGCAGTATTAATTCCAGATAGTGCAACCGAAGATGTATTCTTAAAATCTTTAGAAAATGAATCTCATACGGAATTATCGTGTGATCATATTAAAGATCAAAAAGAGCAGCGTAATGCAAAACGCTTTATTAATAATATGTCGAAAGTGATTGGTAAGATTATTGATGAAGCAATAAGAAGTCAAAATCCAACCGATGGCGCTATGGATACTAAAGACATTCTGTATGTAGTTGAGAATCAATTTAAGAAAGATTTAGAAAAAGAAGTGTCAACGGTTAAGCTGGCACAGGGCAAGAAGCCAAAGACAATAGTAAAGGTAGCCTCTCTTGATAAAAAGGCGAAGCAGATAAGAACTGAAAAACAGAACAAGGGTTCAAAGCCTCCAAAAGAGAAAGAACACAAGCAACAGCTTAAGAAGAGTAAGGATGTACAAGGAGAAGAAAACAAAGCTAGATTTAGTACGACTCCTAATATTGTGCAGCGTGCAATTGCAAGAAACAGCGAATATGTACAGTTTGATTTTAGTCGCTCACCAGAAATGAAGAATGAAACCGTATGTGATGTTACGATGACGATTATTGATGGTATGGGGGAAGAGTATCCAAATGAGTTCAAAATCAATAAAAACTATGACAATATTGTTGATATGAATACGGGAGCTACATGCAAAGTGGAAAATAACCTAATCAAAGATGTGCAGATTGATGCGGGATGTGCCAAATTAAAAATGAAATTAAAAGACGGATTTAACAGAGCGCTTAAGTTTGTCTATTATGTGGAGGTGTAATTATGATTTATAAAAAGGACGCCAATTTTCCATATCCATTATTAACGAACACATCTAACAGTTATGAAAACTGTGAATTTACACTTGATGTACAGCTACAGGAAAATACAAACAGCTATTTATTTACAATTGATTATACAATTGACTCGGAATTTGTAAAACAGATGTTAGAACGTAATAAGGCGAAGCTGATTCTAGTTATTCAATCCAAAGACAATCGATTCTTTGAACTAAACTACGGAGAAAGTAAAGTCGAAATCAATCGATCTAGAATTTCATTAAATAAACGAACAACAATTCAGCTATTAATTCAGGCGAAAGAAGAGATTTCGCTTTCTGAAAATGAAGAGTTAAGCCCATTCTACACGTTATTAAAAGACGAGCTTTCTATACCGAAACATGGTATTGTTGGATTCTCAAACTTGGTGATCTTTGAAGGTAGTAATGAAAAGCCAATGGATTTATTTGAAAAGAAATTAAATCCTAGTTTATCCTCTGACATTAGAATTGATTTAAGTAGTGAAACTATTATTATTAACTATAAAAATGAAAGTCTTCAGTTTAGTGACTCTAGCCACAGTGGTGCATTAAACAATACTTATGTTTATATGGGCATGCAGAAAGCATTATATCGATTTATTTTAACCTATGGGGAAGATGGAGTTGTGACACTTGCAGAAATTAGTATTCCCGAAGATGGACTTGATTTCAAATTATATAATCTTATGAATGCAAAGATGGTAGATGAATTGGCCTTTGATAATATCGATGAGGTGATTTATACAATTTCAGATAAGATATTAGAGAAGTATGCAAATGCGGTAAGGAGGTTATACCAAAGTGGAAATTAGATTACTAAAGCCAGGATATAAGAATAATGAACAGTTTTACCTAGACTTTCTAGATGGAACGCTAAATGACAAGGAAGAGTATTTCTCAGAGGAAAGAGTGTATATTGAGGAAGCCCCTAATTTTCCAATCTATATGGGACGTGGTAGCGAAGAAGAAAAGCGTGCGCAGTTTGAGGAAGCATTCCAAGTAATTGAGAAATCCTATATTCATATTGATCGTGAGCAGATGATGGAGGAAATCTTTTGGCATTCACTTCTTTGTACAAAGAAGAGAGACTATATTCTTTCTAATTATCCAAAGGTAAAAGAGAGTTATAGTGATTTTCAGAATATTGTAATTAAGAAATTTGACTGGGAGAATTATATCTATAAATGTGTACTTGGAGCGCAATATGTGGAAGACAATGTTTCTAGCGATGAAAAAGAAAAATATTATAATCTGATCTTAGATAATCTGGATTTATATAATTATATCATTAAATATAGTATCTTTAGAAATGATAAGTTCTTAATTAATATACTTTCCATTATCGGTGATCTAGAACTTTCCGATATTTTGAAGGCTAAGATTAAAGGTCGTGATGATCTGGGAGCAGATGAACGATATGGACGTCGTGTTATCTTTGAATTTAACAAAAGTTATCCGATTGTGATGTCACCAATGTTAGAGAAGGAAGAGTTGCAGGAATACTTTATTGAGTATTTAGGCTATTACAGGGATACTTCAGATATAAGAAAGAAGTTAGTTTTAAGTTAGTGGTGTAGTTAAGCAACACACTAGGGAGAGAAAAAAACAAATGCTAAAAGAAAACAACCAACACAAACAATTAACCACAGAACAATCCATCTGTGAATTTTACGATGTCGAAAAAAACGCCGTATCCACAGGAGGCCCAGAACATAAAAAATTCCTATTATACCAACTTAAGATGAGCATGCTAAAGGCGAAAAGGATTGATATTGTAGTTTCATTCTTAATGGAATCAGGTGTGAAACTGCTTCTTGAAGATTTAAAACGTGCACTTGATCGTGGAGTTGAGATTCGTCTGTTAACAGGAAATTATCTTGGAATAACCCAACCATCAGCATTATATATGTTGAAAAATGAGTTGGATAATAGAATTGATCTAAGATTTTATAATGAGAAAGATCGATCCTTTCACCCGAAAGCATATATTTTTCATTATGAAGAGAATAGCGAACTATATATTGGGTCGTCTAATATTTCTAGAAGTGCGTTAACCTCTGGGATTGAATGGAATTATCGGTTTTCCAGTAGTTTTGATACTGTGAATTACGAGAAATTCTATTCCACATTTGAAGAACTATTTTATCATCATGCCATTATCATTGACGAAGAAGTTTTGGATTCCTATTCGAAAAGTTGGAAGAAGCCTGCTGTTCAGAAGGATTTAGATGTTTATGAGCAAAGCGCAAGTAAGGATGTTGTGGACAAAGATTCCAAGGTAACTAGACTTTATGAACCTAGAGGCGCTCAGATTGAAGCATTATATGCACTGAAGGCAAGTAGGGCAGAAGGAGCCAATAAAGGACTTGTTCATGCCGCAACAGGAATTGGAAAGACTTATCTTGCAGCATTTGACTCTGCTAACTATGATCGAGTACTGTTCGTTGCACATCTGGAAGAGATATTATATCAAGCAGCAGATAGTTTTAGAAATGTTAGACAAAGTGAGGATTATGGTTTCTTTTTTGGAAAACAGAAAGATACAGACAAATCCATTATATTTGCATCTGTTGCAACGCTTGGAAGAGAAGAGTATCTAAATGATACTTATTTTGCAAGAGATTATTTTGATTATATCGTAATTGATGAGTTTCATCATGCCGTGAATGATCAGTATAAACGAATTATTGAGTATTTTACACCGAAGTATATGCTTGGTCTTACAGCAACTCCGGAACGTTTGGATGGACGTAATATTTATGAACTCTGCGATTATATCGTTCCATATCAGATTACACTTAAGCAGGCGATTAATAAGGGAATTTTAGTGCCATTTCGATATTATGGAATTTATGATGATACCGTAGATTACGATACGATCAAAATGGTAAGAGGTCATTATGTGGAAGCAGAGCTTAACGAAAAGTTAATGGACGAAAAACGATATGAGCTGATTTATAAGCATTACATGAAATATCGTTCTCGTTGTGCGATTGGTTTCTGTTGCTCAAGAACTCATGCAGAAGCCATGGCAAAAGCATTTGTGAAAAGAGGTGTTTCAGCAGCGGCAGTATATAGTGGAACGATGGGGGAATACGGCATGGAGCGTGCCGAGGCAATTAAAAAGCTTAAAAATGGTGAATTAAATATTCTATTTTGTGTGGATATGTTTAATGAAGGGCTGGATGTTCCAGGGGTAGACATGGTTATGTTTTTGCGTCCAACCGAGTCCCCAACAATTTTCTTACAACAACTTGGTCGTGGACTTCGAAAGGAGAAAGGTAAGGAGTATTTAAATGTACTTGATTTTATAGGAAATTATAAAAAGGCAAGCAATGCTCCGTTTCTACTTAGCGGAAAGCAATATTCCAGAAGTGAGGCTGAAAAGAATAATCAACAAGATTATGAGTTTCCAGATGATTGTATCGTTGACTTTGATATGAGACTTGTGGATTTATTTAAAGCCATGGCAAAACGTGGCGTTAAGAAGCAAGAATTAATTAAAGAAGAGTATTTCAGAATCAAAGAGGAACTGAATGGTAAGGTACCAACAAGAATGGACCTTTTCACTTATATGGAAGATGAAGTACTGGAACTTTGTTTTAAGAATGCATCAATTAGTCCTTTTACTGATTACTTAGAGTATTTATCGAGTTTAAATGAGCTCACAGGAGAGAAATTAGCACTTACAAATGATATTGGAAAAGAGTTTATTCATATAATCGAGACAACAAGTATGTCGAAGTCGTATAAGATGCCAATTTTATTAGCGTTTTACAATGATGGTAAAGTAAAGATGGATTTAACCGAAGAAGATATTTATCAAAGTTATTACCGTTTTTATCATGAAGGATTAAATAATAGAGACTTATTGAGTGATACAAATCCTAATGGCTGTGAGGATTGGAAGCGAGCTAAATATATTAGTGAAGCAAAGAAAAATCCAGTTAAGTTTTTACTAAAAAGTGGACAGGGATTCTTTGTTCAAAGAGATGGTTTTATACTTAGTCTGAAAGAAGAGTTAAGAGATGTAATCCATACACCCGGTTTTGCAGCGGAAATGAAGGATGCCATTGATCTAAGAGTAATGAGATATTATCGAAGCCGTTTTTTTGATTAGTTTATTATAGTAGGAGTGACTTTATAATTGTATAGTCGTTTGCTATACTAGTATCAGTTGAAAATTACGAGGGGAGCTAAATAACAATGAACGAGCAAAACAATAATTCGACACTTAGTTTTTATGATGTCAATGCAAAAGCGTTTGCAGAAGCAACACAGACTGTGGATTTTTCAAAAATACAGGATCATTTTCTTGAATTTTTGCCAGAGCATGCACTTATATTGGATTATGGGTGTGGTGCAGGAAGGGACTCTAAGAGATTTCAAGAAAAGGGCTACCTTGTTGAGGCAATGGATGGTTCTTTAGAAATGTGTAAAACAACAGAGGCGTTTGCCAACGTAAAAGTAAAGCATATGTTGTTTCAGGAACTGAAGGAGGTCTCACGTTATGATGGAATCTGGGCATGTTCTTCCATTCTTCATCTGCCATATAAAGAATTAATTATGGTGTTCGGATTAATGGCGACAGCTTTAAAATCAGGTGGATATGTCTATACCTCTTTTAAATATGGAGACTTTGAAGGAGAACGCAACGGACGATATTTTACTGATATGACAGAAGAAAAGCTGACGAAACTATTACAAGAAGTAAATCAGTTCCAAGTGACAGACCTACAGGTTTCTACAGATGTTCGACCAGGACGTGATGATGAACGCTGGTTAAATATAATATTGCAAAAGAAAATATAAATCTAGAACATGCCCTGTTATAGCTAATCCCTATACCAGGGCATATTTTATATCAATTATACAAATCCCCCCGCCCCATATATAATAGCCCTAACAAGAAAGCACCAAGAAAACACTGGGAGGACAAATATATGACAAAGAACGCACCATTTCGCTTCGACATCGTAGGAAGCTTTTTAAGAACCGAGGAAATCAAAAAGGCAAGAACATCTTTCGAAGCAAAAGAGCTTAATCACGAAGAATTAACAAGAATTGAAGATAAAGAGATCGACCACTTAATTGCAAAACAGAAACAAGCAGGCCTACCTGTCATTACCGATGGAGAATTTCGAAGAAGCTACTGGCACTTAGACTTTATGTGGGGACTGAAGGGAATTGAGAAAGTAGAACTGGATCATGGATATTTCTTTCATGGAGAAGAGACCACCAAAGGCTCCATTAAGCTGACAGGGAAGATCACAGGCGAAAACCACCCATTTGTGGAGCATTTTAAATATGTAAAGCTATTTGAAGAGGAAGGAGTGGTGGCAAGACAGACCATTCCAGCACCGGCGCAGTTATTTCTTGAGCTGTACAGAGAGGAGAACGGGTTGCAGACAGATGGCATTTATCCGGACCAGGAACAGTTAATTCAGGATATTGCAGCGGCATACCGAACGGTAATAAAGGAGTTGTATAAGGCAGGGTGTAGAAATATACAATTGGATGACTGTACATGGGGAATGTTCTGCGATGCAAGATACCAGGAGGCTAGAAAGGCAGTGGGTGGCAGTGTGGAAGAGGATATGGAGAAGTATCTTCGACTAAACAATCTGGCGCTAGAAGATAAGCCGGAGGATCTTGTGATTACGACTCATGTCTGCCGTGGAAACTATCACTCCACTTGGGCATCCTCAGGAGGTTATGCAACGGTTGCGCCATATTTATTTGCAAATGAAAATGTAGATGCCTATTATCTGGAGTTTGATGATGAACGTTCGGGAGACTTTGAGCCGTTACAGTATGTGTCTGAGAATAAGAAGGTGGTACTGGGCTTGATTACCACGAAATCGCCGGTACTGGAGGACAAGGAAACAATCAAGAAGAGAATTGAAGAAGCAAGCAAGTACATACCGTTAGAACGATTATATTTGAGTCCACAATGCGGATTTGCTTCTTGTGAGATTGGAAACAAGCTGACCGAAGAGGAGCAATTTGCAAAGCTTGCACTGGTAAAAGAAATCGCTGAAGAAGTCTGGGGCGAAGTATAGAGAATAAGAAGGGCCGGTCATTTTGACTGGCCTCCGCTTGTTAACAAAGTTGACAAGCTTTGGATGAAATCAGGATTTCATCCAGTGTCGACGGAAATGATTAGTGCTCATTCGTGCAAGTCCTTATGAAACAGGACCTATTCACACTAATCGCTATCCGAAAAGCGTGGTTTCCGGATAGCGATTCCAATGAAAACCTATGGTTTTCAAACTTTCCTCTAAGCAATGCGCTGAAGTGAATGTAAGAGGTTGAATGTTTACAGTCTGCGGGCCGGTCATTTTGACTGGCCTTTTCTAGTTGACGTTTATTCCATCTCTTCTTATATATAAGGAATCACATCCACAATAATACGTCACGTTTCGTCCACTTTATCTCTTTAAATTACGATAAAAATCGAAAATTTAAAATATTAAGAAAATTAAGTCGAATTATAAGAATGTTCTTCTGAGAGCTAATAAATCTAAAGTAAAACGACATCTGTGCGTGTGAGAAAGACATTTTAATGGTTTAGCCTAATAAAGTAAAGCAAAATGCAACAAAAACTTAATCCAGTGTTTGATGGACATCTAACTACGGTGTTGACATTCGTCTAATTATGCGGGTATAATGTGAGAAATTTAAGAAAAGAAATTCATCACTTCTTATTAAAGGAGGAGAAAATGGCGAAACAATATATTGTTGAGCGAAATATTGATGATTTGAAAGAAACAATTGAACTTGTTTTCCGTATTGTAAATGGCAAATCTTATGAGCAGTTAAAGATAGACATGCTAAAGAGATTAGACCAGAAAGAACATAAATCAATTTCTAAGTTGCTAGATCAGTTAAGCAAAATAGAAAAAGATATGAGACGATACATAGACGTTGAAAATAAAAAGATACAGTTTTATTTCAAAGAGTTTCTTGGAGAGGAATTGTGTGTTGCAAAGCTTCTTTATCAAGGAGTGTCGTACATAAAAGTACAAAGTGATATAGAGCAGAAGAAGAAAGCATTGGCTAAGTACATTAAGAGGATGATGGAAGACAATTCGTTAGAACTTTCCTTAGCTAAGAATGAGCTTACGGCCAGTCCTTATGAGGATGGAAGCGAACATCCATTTTTAGAACGGATTGATCACCTGGAATGTGACAGTGCTAGAAAATGGGAGCTTCTATATTTACTGAAGAATGTGGAAGACTATATTGAGGATTTATTTCGAGTGTTGGAACCTTTGTCCAAGCGATTAATGAAACATAAGACCGTGCTTGAGACGTTGTTAAATAATTGCTGCGATTATTGGGAGGAGTATTTTAAGACAGAAAGACTGCTTCTTCTAATTAATAAGTTTTACGGATTAGAGGAAAACAGCTACAAGGAAATGACGGCTTATATTCGGCCACAGATTATGGATTGCGACCATGTGATTTTCGTTGGAAATGATGAGACCATGGGAGACTACCATATACTCGAGGTTGGGATTACCTTTGATAAGGATTTTAATGCTGCAAAGAAGCGTCCAACCAATGAACAGATTTGCAATGGCTTAAAGATTTTATCGGATCCTAGCAAATTTGAGATATTAAAGCGTATCAATGGGAAGAAGGCATATGGACAGGAGTTAGCCCAAAAGACCAACCTGACCACCGCAACAATTTCCCATCATATGAATACATTGATGAGTTTTGGATTTATTACTATTGAAAAAGCAGACAATAAAGTGTTTTATTCTATGAATCAAAAAGCCATTAGGGAATTTCTGATGACGACAGTAGAAGTGTTAGTTGAGGAGGAAACCAATGAAGTTTAAAGATATGCAGTATAAAAGACTGGATTTAGAACAGGTTAAGGAAGAGTTTTATAAAATCCTTGCTGAGTTTAAAGAAGCAAAAAGTCCAGAAGAACAATTTGAAGTACATAAAAAGAAATATAAGTTATTTGATGATATTACGACAATGATCGTTTTAGTGGAAATCCGTCATAGTATTGATACGACAGATCCATTTTATGAAAAAGAGCAAGCATTTTGTGATGAGATTGCACCATTAATTGAACAGTTAGAACACGAGTATGAAGATGCATTATATACATCAGAATTTAGAGATTATTTAGAAGAAAAGATTGGCAAGGTTGCATTTAAGAACATTGAAATCGGTAAAAAGGCATTTAGTGAAGCGTTAATTCCAATGATGCAGGAAGAAAATGCATTGGTTACGGAGTATAACAAGTTAATTGCCAGTGCAAAGATTGATTGGGAGGGAGACGTATTAAACTTATCTCTTTTAAGAAAATATTTAACCCATACAGATCGTGAGGTTCGAAGAAAGGCATACGAGAAGTATAGTGCATTCTTTGAAGCAAACAGCAAGGAACTTGATGATATTTACGACAAGTTAGTGAAGAACCGTACGAAACAGGCACAGACCATGGGGTACGAGACTTATACGGAACTTGGTTATTACCGAATGAATCGTAACTGTTATGACCAGGCTATGGTAGGAGAATTCAGAAGACAGGTAAAAGAGTACTTAGTTCCTCTTGCAGAAAAGATCCATGAAAACCGCAGAGTACGTTTAGGCGTAGAGAAGTTATCCTTTATCGACCGTGATGTGAATTTCCCAAATGGAAATCCGGAACCAACAGGAACACCGGATGAGATTATGAAGCTTGGCTCTAAGATGTATGCAGAGTTATCGGAAGAGACAAAAGAGTTCTTTGACTTTATGACGGAGAATGAGTTGTTTGACGTACTAGGAAGAAAATCGAAACAAGCCGGCGGCTATATGACATTCCTTCCAAACTACGAAGCTCCATTTATCTTTGCTAACTTTAATGGAACGGCAGATGACATCAATGTAATTACACATGAGTGTGGACATGCATTCCAAGGATATGTAGCAGCAAAGGATCCAATAAAAGAACATTCCACACAAGTTACCATGGAAACTGCGGAAACACATTCCATGTCAATGGAATTCTTCACTCGCCCTTGGATGCACTTGTTCTTTGGCGAACGTACAGAAGAATATTTAGAAATGCAGCTAGAAGATGCAATTACATTTATCCCATACGGCTGTATGGTGGATGAATTCCAACATATCGTTTATGGTAATCCAGAGTTATCCCCAATGGAGCGACATGCAGCATGGAGAAAACTTGAAAAAGAATATATGCCACACCTTAGTTATGAGGAAAGTCCTTATTTCGAACAGGGAACGTTTTGGCAGAAACAACTCCATATTTACAACTATCCATTTTATTATATCGATTATTGTATTGCACAAACATGTGCGTTCCAATATAAAATCATGATGGATGAAGATTACAAGAAGGCTTGGGAAAGCTATGTAACACTTTGTAATCGCTCTGCCAGTGATTTCTTTGTAAATCTGATCAAAGAGGCAGGATTATTAAATCCATTTGAAGACGGCTGTATGAAACAGTTGGTTGAAAAACTAGAGAAACAAGTCATTAAGTAAGTAATATGCCAATATTTGTTGGCATTTACAATAGATAAAAAAAAGGAGG
This sequence comes from bacterium, assembly GCA_030535455.1. GTDB lineage: Bacteria > Bacillota > Clostridia > Lachnospirales > Lachnospiraceae > KM106-2. Next base: position 54,419 of record JAUNJY010000019.1, on the reverse strand, counting down.
AATTTTATGAGAAAGAAATTAATCGCAAGTATACTAGCAGCATCCATGGTTGTAGCTTCTTTATCCGGATGTAGCGGTTCTAAGAAAGAAGAAAACAATAGCAATGCTACTCCATCGAGTCAACAGACTTCTGGAAGCACAACTCCATTAGTAGTAGGTTACAATCCATTTAGTGAAAAATTCAGTCCATTTTTCCATAACTCTGTACCTGATCAACAAGCACAGACAATTACACAGGTGAAAATGGCAACCTTTGGCCGTGACGGTCAACTTGTTCCAAATGCAAAGGACGGACAGACAGTATCTTATAATGGAAAAGATTATACGTACAATGGGTTATCTAACCTTGCAGTAAACTACGATAAGGAGAAAGATATCACTACATATAACCTTAAAATCCGTGATGATGTAACATTTAGTGACGGCGAAAAGTTAACAGCAGATGATATCATCTTTACTTTTTATGTAGCATGTGATCCAGCTTATGATGGTTCTCTTACATTAGGTTCTCGCCCAATCGTCGGCTTAAAGAACTACCGTGCAAACTCTACAGCTGCTGAAAGCATTACTGCTGAAGAAGTTGCAAAAGTTGTAAAAGAAATGCCAAAAGAATTAAAAGAAAGCATTAAATCTGAAATTATCAAACCTACATTAGAAAGTGAATTTGAATGGGCTGGCACTTTATATAATGATGCTTCCTACAAACAATACACGGATCAATATAAGAAGACAAAAGATTTATTTGCATTCTTCTATAGCGTAGATAAAAAATATGACTCTACAAAAGTAAAGGATGACAAACAAGTAATCGCTGACATTGTAGAACAATACGGTGTTGATTATCAAAGCCTTGCTAAGACATACCAAGGAGATAACACATATTTTGATGCTAAAGTAACAGAACTTGCTCAAGCTTATCTTGTAGAAAAGAAGAAAGCAGCAGGCGAAGGCGAAGACGTTAAGAATATTGAAGGTATTAAGAAAATTAGTGATACTGAAGTAGAAATCACAACTAATGGTTTTGATGCTTCCATGGTATATCAATTTGATCTTGAAGTTGCTCCAATGCATTACTATGGGGACAAATCTCAATACGATTATGACAACAACAAATTCGGTTTCACAAGAGGAGATCTTTCTAAAGTAAAAGAAAAGACAACGAAACCAATGGGTGCAGGTCCTTATAAATTTGTGAAATACGAAAACAAAATTGTTTACTTTGAAGCAAATGAAAACTATTACTTAGGTGCTCCTAAGATTAAGTCTGTACAGTTTAAAGAAGCAACAAGTGCGGATAAGACAACAGGCTTAGTACAAGGTACTATCGATTTAACAGATCCAACTGCAAGTAAGACTACATTCCAACAAATCAAGCAAGAAAACAGCAATGGCGAACTTACTGGAGATAAAATAGCAGTTGATTCAGTAGATAACTTAGGTTATGGCTATATGGGTATCAATGCTACAAACGTATGTGTTGGTGATGATTCTTCTTCAACAGAATCTAAGAACTTAAGAAAAGCATTAGCAACTATTTTCTCTGTATACCGTGACGTAGCAATTGATACGTACTATGGTGATGCAGCAAGCGTTATTAACTATCCAATCTCTAATACTTCTTGGGCTGCACCAAAGAAATCAGATTCTGATTATCAAACTGCATTCTCTAAAGATGTAAATGGAGCTGATATCTATACTGACAGCATGTCTGCAGATGAAAAATACGCAGCAGCGAAAAAAGCAGCATTAGGCTACTTAGAAGCAGCTGGTTATACAGTAAAAGACGGTAAAGTAACAGCAGCACCAAAAGGCGCTAGATTAAAATATGAAGTATTAATCGGTGCAGATGGTACTGGTGACCATCCAACATTCGCAGTATTAACAGATGCAAAAGCTGCATTAAAAGAAATCGGTATTGATCTTACAATCACGGACTTCTCTGATACAAGCCAATTATGGACAACACTTGATGGTGGAAAACAAGATATTTGGGTTGCAGCATGGCAAGCAACTCCAGATCCAGATATGTACCAAGTGTACCACAGCGATAATATCAGAGGTAATGGTGCAGGAACAGATAACCGTTATGAAATCAATGATAAGACATTAGATGAATTAATCCTTGCAGCAAGAAAGAGTGATGATCAAGAATACAGAAAGACAGTTTACAAAGAATGTCTTAATACGATCCTTGACTGGGCAGTTGAAATTCCTGTTTACCAAAGATTAAACTGTATCGCTTACAGTCCAGAACGAGTAAACAGCGAAACTATGACACCTGGTATTTCCCCATTCTATGAATGGTTCAAAGAAATTGAAAAAATTGAAATGAAATAATTTAATACATGGAAAATAGCCGCGTGATGCGGCTTTTTCCGGTATTCTTTTATACTAGCTGGGGGAGCCCCCCAGCTAGTATAAAAAGCTTTCTTAAAAACAGAAAGCCAAGATGCGCACTTACGTGAAAGGAGTATATTACTTCGTAATCACGTTCGGCGCTAAGGCTTTCTCAAAAACAGAAAGCCAAGATGCGCACTCACGTGAAAGGAGTATATTACTTCGTAACCACGTTCGGCGCGGAGTGTTTTGCAAGCAAAATACTTTTTTACGCGTACTTTATAGCCTAGGTCATGCTGATTCATGACTGTGTTGACGGTCGCGATATTTAAGGAATAGGAGAATGAAGATGAGAAAGTTTATCACAAAGAGATTGTTACAAAGTGTAGTGATTCTTTTCTTTGTGTCCTTTATAATTTATGGAATTATGCGATGCATGCCAACTAGTTATGTAGAGACACAAGCAAGACAATTAGCCACCCAGCCGGGTGCCAAGCCTTATGAGGAATGGGTAGCTCAGCTCAATCAATCCTATGGGCTAGATACAGGAGTGGTACAGGGATATTGTAAATGGCTTAGTAAAGCAGTACGTTTAGATTTCGGTGACTCTTGGGCTTGGAACGTACCAGTTCTTACAAAGTTTGGACGAGTAATCTGGTACTCCTTTATCCTTGGATTGTTATCCTTGATATTAGAATTAGTAATTGCAATTCCGCTAGGAATCATTTCAGCCAAGAAACAATACAGTAAGACCGATTATGCGGCAACGATCTTTGCATTACTTGGTATTTCCATACCAACCTTCTTCCTTGCAACCATTTTAAAATGGCTGTTCTCAGTAAAGTTAGGATGGTTTGATTTATTTGGTGTTGTAGGAAGAATGCATGAGCAGCTCTCCCCAATGGGTCAGATGCTTGATATTGCAAAACATTACGTACTTCCAGTATTTACATTAACAGCAGTCAGCATGGGTACCATGATGAGATATGTAAGAACCAATATGTTAGAAGTAATGAATTCTGACTTTATCCGTACTGCAAGAGCAAAAGGGGTATCTGAAAAGAGAGTAGTTGGACATCACGCATTCCGTAACACATTGATTCCAATCATCACATTACTTGGAAGTTCCCTTCCTGGATTATTCTCTGGTGCATTGATCACAGAAACAATCTTCCAGATCCCTGGTATTGGATATACGGCATACCAGAGTATGGTGCAAGGGGATATCCCATTTACAATGTTCTATATGGTATTTTTAGCAGTGTTAACATTATTAGGAACCATCATTGCCGATATTTTATATGCAGTGGTTGACCCTAGAGTAAGAGTTCATTAAGGAGGTAAGAAGAAATGGAAAAAGAAACGAAAGTATTATCTCCTAGCATGCTGGTAATCAAGCGATTTACAAGAAATCGTCTGGCAGTAATCGGTGCAGTTATCATTGTTGCCATGTTTATCTTTTCCTTTTTAGGAGGAGTAATATCTCCATATGGTGAGACAGAAGTATTCCGTACGACTGAGATAACATACAAAGATTATGCAGGAGTAAAACATAACGAGGATTATATTTACACACAAAAGGAGGGGGCTAACCTTTCCGCACTTGTTAAGGCAGATATGATCTTAGCAATCAACAAAGGAGACGATTCCTTTACCTCAGGTGGAAAATCCTACAACTTAATCAAGCTGGGTGAAGATTTTTATGAAGTAGCCGAGCTTACAGAAGTAGCAGAAGTCATTAGTATAAAGGGTATCGTATCCGTGACACAAAAAGGGGATACGAATATTACCGATGAGTTCACAGCAGCATTTACAGAAGCTGATGCAGCCGGAAATACGACATTCCGAGTAAATGAAAAAACATACTATATCAGTAAGGATGGCAGAAAGAGTACCGTTTCTGAAACAAATGCATTAGCTACAGCTTCTAAGTTATTATTTAATACATTTGCAGAAGATACTAAGTTATCCTTTGAGTTTAAAACTCAGGCAGAGCTTGCCATGGTAACAGAACAAACTAGCTTTGTAGCAGACAAAAAAACATACCAAGTAGAATTAAACAAAGAAAACAATTCAGCGGTATTTAAAGCGGATGAAAAAGAATATGCAAGTGCGTCCCGTTTTAATGTACGTGCAATCAATAATGGTGTCTTCCTCACTGTTCCGTTTAAAAAAGCAGTAGAAGAGGCAATTGCTTCCGAACAGAAAAAGTTTGACTATACAGAGGAAGATGGAACCACAGAAACATATGAAGTAACACAAAAAAATGGTGAATATATTATAAAAAATAAAAAAGAAGTACAAGTAAATGCGACTTACCAGGCACCTTCAAAAGCCCACTGGATGGGAACTGACGGTAATGGTATGGATATGCTTACCCGTCTTATGTATGGTGGACGTATTTCTTTAATGATCGGTTTTATCGTTGTAATCTTTGAAATCATTCTTGGTGTCATTGTCGGTGGATTATCCGGATATTTTGGCGGCTGGGTTGACAGTATCTGTATGAGAATTGTAGATATCTTTAACTGTATTCCTTCCATGCCACTTTACATTATCCTAGGAGCAATCATGGACTTCTTAAAAATAGATCCAAGCGTACGTATCTATTTATTATGTGTCATCTTAGCCGTACTTAGCTGGCCACAAGTTGCACGTATGGTAAGAGGTCAGATCCTTTCTTTAAGAGAACAGGAATTCATGATCGCAACAGAAGCTACGGGTATCCGTACTTCAAGAAGAATCTTTAAGCATTTAATACCAAACGTTATTCCACAGTTAATCGTAATTGCAACCATGGGTCTTGGTAATGTTATCTTACAAGAAGCTGCATTAAGTTTCTTAGGCTTAGGTGTTAAGTTCCCATATGCTTCCTGGGGAAATATCATCAATGCCGTAAATGATATTTACATCATGACAAAATATTTATTTGTATGGGTTCCAGCCGGTATATTAATCTTATTAACTGTATTAGGATTTAACTTTGTAGGTGATGGACTTAGAGATGCATTTGATCCTAAGATGAAGAGGTAGGTGTTTAGTATGTCATTATTTAAGAAAAAAGATAGCAAAGATGAGAATTATATCTCTACTGCAGAAGCAAGAAAAATTGCGAAAGAAAATAGACAGACAATTAGAAAGTTTGAAAAAATGAGAGAACGTAAGGTAATTCCGAAAGAGGAATACGTTACGGAAATGAATAATAGTGAGAATGTAGTAGAATTCGATAACTTACATACTTACTTCTTTTCAGATACAGGTATCGTAAAATCAGTAAATGGTGTTTCCTTTGACGTACCAAGAGGAAAGACAGTAGGGATCGTTGGTGAATCAGGCTGTGGTAAGTCTGTTACCAGCCTCTCCTTAATGCAGCTAGTACAACGTCCTCAAGGACAAGTAGTAGAAGGCGGCATCCGATTTAATACAGGTGAAGAAGTGGTGGATGTTACCAAGATGCCACTAAAAGAAATGCAAAAGTTACGTGGTAACAAGCTTTCAATGATCTTCCAAGAGCCAATGACAAGCTTAAATCCAGTATTTAGAATTGGTGACCAGGTAGATGAAGTTGTAGCACTTCACTATCCTGATAAGACAAAGGAAGAAGTCAAGGCTAGAACCATTGAAATGCTTGAGCTTGTTGGTATTGCCAATAGTCAAGGGGTGTATAACATGTACCCTCATGAATTATCCGGTGGTATGCGACAAAGAATTATGATTGCCATGGGTCTTGCTTGTGATCCAGAGTTAATCATTGCAGATGAACCAACAACTGCATTAGACGTAACCATTCAGGCACAGATCCTTGATCTTCTTCGTGACCTGAAAGACCGTCTTAACACAAGTATCATGTTAATTACCCATGACCTTGGTGTTATCGCAGAAATGGCAGATTACATTGTCGTTATGTATGCTGGCAAGGTAGTGGAAAAAGGAACGGCAGAAGAAATTTTTGCAAATCCATGTCATCCATATACCATTGGCCTTATGAACAGTAAGCCAGTTGTTGGTAAGAAAGTAGATCGTTTATACAGTATTCCTGGTAAGGTTCCAAACCCAATCAATATGCCAGACTACTGCTATTTTAAAGATAGATGTGATAAATGTATTGATTGTTGTAACGGATTATATCCAGAAGAAATCAAGCTTAGTGAAACACATTCTGTAAGCTGCTACTTATATGCAGACAAGGAAAGATAGGGGGAAGAAACAATGGCAGATAATATTTTAGAAGTAAAACATCTTAAGAAATACTTTCCCATTAAAAGTAGTACTTTTGGTAAAAGCGGCGGCGCAGTAAAAGCGGTAGACGATGTCAGCTTTGCCATTGAAAGAGGAACAACAATGGGTCTGGTAGGAGAATCCGGCTGTGGTAAATCCACTACAGGTAGAACCCTTTTACGCCTGATTGACAAGACAGACGGGGAAGTTCTTTTTAATGGAGAAGATATCTACGCTTATAATAAAAAGGATTTACGCGCCCTTCGTACAAAGATGCAGATCATTTTCCAGGATCCATACTCCAGTCTTTCTCCAAGACTTCCAGTTGGCGAGATTATCGGAGAAGCAGTAAGAGAACATAAGCTAGTTCCTAAAAATGAGTTAGATGCATATGTAGATAGAATTATGGAATCCTGTGGCCTTCAGCCATACCATAAGAACCGATACCCACATGAATTCTCTGGTGGACAAAGACAAAGAATCTGTATTGCCAGAGCAATTGCATTAAATCCAGAATTTATTGTTTGTGATGAAGCGGTATCTGCATTGGACGTTTCCATTCAGGCACAGATCATTAACTTATTAGCAGATTTACAGGAAGAGTTTAAGTTAACTTACTTATTCATTTCCCATGATTTATCTGTAGTAGAACATATTTCGGATACCGTTGGCGTTATGTATCTTGGTGGTCTTGTAGAAACAGGAGCAACAGAGGATATCTTTGAAAATCCTCTTCACCCTTATACAAAGGCATTGTTCAGTGCAATTCCAATGCCAGATCCAACCATTAAGAAAGAACGTGTCATCTTGGAAGGAAGCATTCCTTCACCGGCAAATCCTCCAAAAGGATGTAAGTTCCATACAAGATGTAAGGAATGTATGGAAGTCTGTACGAAAGAAGTTCCACCAGAAGTCGATATGGGCAACAACCATATTGTAAAATGCCATTTATATAAATAGGCGTTTCCAATGGGAAAGGCTCTCTTCAAACCGTAGCAAGCGCAAACAATGGCTTGCTTCCTTGAAGGGAGTCTTTTTCCTTTTCATAAACATCCTTTTGGTGTAGGATAAATGAAATAGAGAAAACAAAAGAGAGAGGGAAAGAGAATGATAGGTCTTGGAACCATAATAAATGTTAGTGCAATTCTTTTTGGCGGATTGCTAGGAAAGCTATTTAAAAAAGCACTAAAAAAGTCAATGCAGGATATCTTGATGATGGCCTCAGGCGTGTGCGTACTGTTTTTAGGAATTGGAGGTGCCTTGCAAGAGATGTTAATCATCAATCAGGGTAAGTTAGAAGTAAGCGGAAGCATGATGATGATTGGCTGCTTTGTATTGGGCTCATTGCTAGGGGAATGGATTGACATTGAACGGAGGATGGAGCAGTTTGGAGCCTGGCTTAAGGTGAAGACAAAAAGTGAAGGAGACACAACGTTTATTGATGGATTTGTAACCACATCTCTCACAGTCTGCATTGGTGCCATGGCAGTGGTTGGCTCCATTCAGGATGGCATTTACGGAGATTATTCACTGCTTGCAGCAAAAGCGGTACTGGATTTGATTATTGTATTAATTATGACGGCCTCAATGGGAAAAGGCTGTATCTTTTCTGCAGTGCCAGTAGGGATTTTTCAAGGTAGCATAACGCTACTATCCACAGTAATTGCGCCGCTTATGACAACCAAAGCCTTATCCAATTTATCGCTTACAGGCTCTATGTTAATTTTTTGTGTAGGCGTGAATTTAGTCTGGGGCAAGAAAATAAAAGTGGCAAATATGCTTCCAACCATTGTATTTGCAGTAGCATGGGCCTTCCTTCCATTGTCCTAATAGGAAGAAAATGTTTTATTGGGGCCAATATATACGCAATGACCGCATAGGCAGACATCTTTAGTGCAGACAAATTGTGACCGATTGGGCATATTAAAAAAATACTCATCTAGAAACCCAAAACATGGCTTGAAATAAAAGGGAAATGGGTGATTTGGGTAAATAGAGGGAGTATATTATCGATATACCCGTGAAACGACAAGAGCCGTGGACATTCACGCATCTAAAATACGATAGAAAATTTCTATATGCCCAAACGGGGACTATTCCAAGCAAAAGCACAGAAAGATTGCCACCGAATACATCGTTTGTTTTACTAGAAATCGCCAATTCAATGCCTTATAATGAAATAAATGGGAAAAAGAAAGGGAGTATAAGTAAATGAAATTAGATGGTTTTGGGATTTTTGTAAAAGACATGCCTACCATGGTAAGGTTTTATCGAGACGTGTTAGGCTTTGAAATCAAGGAAGACGAAAACACATCCAATGTGTTTCTAGAAAAGGATGGCACCTTATTTTTATTATATCGGAGAAGCGATTTTGAAAACATGACAAGTCGTTCGTATACATATGCAGACAATGTAAATGGTCATTATGAAATTGCACTAAGTGCAGAAAATTTTGCTGCAGTGGACCAGGCATTCCAAGACGTTGTGGCAAAGGGAGCAGAGCCAATTATGGAACCAAAGACAGAAGAATGGGGACAACGCACCTGTTATGTGGCAGATCCAGAAGGAAATCTGATTGAGATTGGATCCTTTGTGAAATAATTACTACTTACTCATCTAAGTCTGGAGTTTTAAACCTTCCTGCAAGCAGTGCGCTGAAGGGAATATAAAAATTTTATCTACCTACAGTCTAAGGCACCATCATAAGATGGGGCCTTTTTTACTCCATAGGAAAGTTCTCTCCGAGTCCTTCCCTATAGAGTAAAAAAAGGCGTTCGAAAAACAGAAAGGCAGATGGCACACTTACCCGATGGCAAGATGTCGCTTACGCGACCGGGTTCGGCGCAGACAAAGTGGGTGGAAGTTTAAATAAAATAAAAAAATAGTGAAAACCTGTGACATATTGTAATCATCAATTGTATTGATTATAGTATACGAAATATTTCAGAAAGCTTTCAATCAGAAATGGGGGAACGAGGTGGAGAAACAACAGTTTAAGAGATCAGCAGATCAGTACAAGGATATGATCTTTCGCATTGCATTGAATTATTTTGGCAATGTATATGATGCGGAGGATATCGTACAAGATGTGTTAATGAAGTTATACATAACAGAAACAGAATTTGACAGCGAGGAGCACATACGGTTCTGGATTATTCGCGTCACCATCAATAAGTGTAAAAATATTTTGAAATGTTCCTGGTTTAGTAAACATGCTACATTGGATGAAGTGACGGCTTCTATTCCATTTAAGACCAATGAACAAAGCGAACTATTTGTTATGCTGATGGAATTACCGGAAAAATATCGTGTGGTATTATATCTGTTTTATTATGAAGAGCTATCGGTGAAGGAAATTGGGGACATGCTTCATATGAAAGAGTCAGCGGTGACAACTAGGTTGTCCCGAGCAAGACAAAAACTAAAATCAAGATTATTGGGGGAAGGGAGAACTGAAAATGAGACAGGACTTATATACTGAGATATTTTCACAAATTCATTCCTCAGCAGAAGTAAATGAGGAGGAGTTTGAAATGAGGAGTAAAAAGTATAAATCAAATAAGCGTGCAGTAAAAAAAGTAGCAGTACTGGCAGCATCACTTACAATTGTATTAGGAGTCAGTGCAACAGCATATGCAACCAATATGTTTGGCTTAAATAAGTTAGTAATTAAGACGGAAATAAATGCTACCACATCACCTGATACAGATACTGCAAAAAAGCCAGAGAGTACTGAAAAAAAACAGCAGGACAGGATTTCTTTGCAAGGATGGGAGGATAGTCCAGAAGCAAAGGCTCTTACAGAATGGCAGACATTTATAAATAATTATGACCAAGATGGAAAAATTCTTGATCAAGTAGGAGATGCCCCAACTAAGTTTGATAAGAAATATGGTATGTACAGCATATATTCTCAGGAAATGGCAGATAAGTTAGAAACGATTATTAAAAAATATGACCTAAAGCTACATAAGTCTATAACAGATTTTGCTGATAATAAGGATTTGGTCAAATTATTAGGCATTGATTTTGTAGGAGAAATGAATTCTGTCGAGGGCGGATATATGTACGAAGACGGAGGCTTCCATTATGATGGAGTGTATAACCTTGGAGATGATGAAAGCTTAGACTATCAGTTTTCCAATTGTAAAAAAGGTACATTTAATGATGTGACTTTGACCATTGGCGATGCCAAAGAGTACAAGCAATGGTCTTATAAGACAAAAGATGGTACTGAGGTACTTCTTGCTCTTGGCAGTATGAAATCATTAATTATTACAGAAAGAGACCAATCATTTGTTTCTATAAATGTATTGGCAGGAACAGACGAAGGATTTATAGATAACGAAACAAAAAGCTCCGAAGAAGTGTTAGAAAAACTAGCAGATTCTTTCCAATACAGTTTGTTAAAATAATCAAATAAGAGTAATTGAGTATATGTGAAAAGTGCTATCTGGGGGGAGGTAGCACTTTTTTTAGTGATAGGAAGCTTATCTTAGAGCAGCCTCCTATCACTTAAAAGGCTTTCTAAAGAACAGAAAGCCAAGATGCACACTTACCGGAAAGGAGTATGTCGCTAACGCGACCTGGCTCAGTGCGGCCAAAGTGTGGTAAGATAGAAGTAGTACAAAAAAATAAGGGGTGGATCATAAACAATGGAAATCAAACAGATTAATGAGAGTTACCTTGAGGAAGCCGTAACCATTGCAAAATGGGAGTATGACCAGGAGTGTAAGGCTTGCCAAGAATTAGTAAGAGTGGACTTTACGGAAAGCCTTAAAAAGCATCTTAGAAATGTATTTTCACAAGGATGCGGTAAGGTTTTGGTGGAAGAGAACAAGCTAATTGGTTACCTAGCTTACTGGAAGCCATTTGACGGTTTCTTCGGCAATACAAAAGGTGTATTTTCACCACTAGGAGGAAGTGGATTTGTGGGAAGGGACAGAGCTAAGGCAGCATCCATATTATTTGCCAAAACAGCAGAAGACCTGATAAAAGAAGAAGTATGCAGTTACGCAGTCAGCCGTTATGCCCATGATGAAGAAGTGGGGAAGTCATTTGTGTTAAATGGATTTGGAATTCGATGCAGTGATGCCATTATAAACCTGAAGAATAGGAAAAAAGACATACAAGGCAACAATAACATTACATATCGGGAACTGATAAACGAAGAAAAAGAAAAAATCGTAGGCTTACGAATTGGATTAACAAAGCATTTGCTGGCAGGACCGATTTTCTTTCCATGTGACCTAAGCAGTTTCTATGACTGGTTTAAACAGGATGATATTAGAGTATTTGCCGCATTTGATGGGGAAAAGCCAATTGGGTTTATCTCTATAACAGATGAAGGAGAAAACTTTATTACAGAAGTGGAAGGTATGCCGAACATATGTGGAACATATGTAGAAGAAGAGTACCGTGGAACCGGTATTGCCAAAGCATTACTTGAATATGTCTGCTTGGTATGTGAGAAGGAAGGAAATACTTACTTAGGTGTGGACTGTGAAACACTAAATCCAACCGCACTTCGTTTCTGGAGAAAACAGTTTGAAGCGTATACCTATAGTTATCATAGAAGGCTTGACGAACGCTGTATTGGCTATCAGGGATATATGGAAGGTGTACTAAGACGACACTAGGAGAAGGCAAGGGCCATACCCCCTAGTGCCGGAAGAAACAGGAGTATCAAAATAGTACTAAAAGGATACCGAATAGCAGACAGCCGGCACCAAGGATAGTAATCAGGATAAACAATGGGGAAACACGTACAGGCTCATTTCTTGAAATAATATGGGATGGGTGATCAGGATTGCAGAATACTTCAACTTTCTTATTTATCTCATACAGTTCCGCAGAATGGGTAATAAAAGTTGAAGTAAATGGCATTCCATTTATAATGTAAGTTACTGTGATTTGAAAGAAATTCTGGATTTCTTCCAGATGTGTCAGCTGCTTAATGTCAATAATTTCTGCCAATGCCCGATTGGTGCAGTGCTTGTTGCCAACCATGGTACATGTGATCAAAACATAACCAAACAAACTAACAAAGGCTCCAAAAATAATAAACCCGATTCCAGCCATGCAACCCCCTCCTTTAATTACGAGATGGCTCGAATACAAACGATGTGCTTCTATTACTAATATATGTGCAAACTCTTGTTTCATTACCTTACTTTTAGCATTACTTACATAGCTTCAATCGGAAATAATACAGCAGTTTCCAGCTCTTCATCGGAAAGTGTGATCAGCACTTTAATCTCTTCTAATGTAAAATCATAGCTCTTCAGCTTCTCAATTTTAAGGATTTCAGCTTGTTGGGAACTGTCATAGTAACGATATCCATTATCCACGCCTGACATTTTGGGCTTAAGCAGGCCAATCGCATCATAATGACGCAGCATGCGTGCAGAGATACAGCATAATCTTGAAAATTCACCTATGGTAAACATGTAATCCCTCCTTATTCATTTTCTAAGAACCGGTTCTAAAGGTATCATAAACCTTGACACAGACAGAAGGTCAAGAGAGAGTTTTAACTTTTTTTATAGACAGGGAGTTTTTTTCTAATGCTGACAGAAACCAATTCGAAACAATTTAAGTAAAAAATATGCTAAAAAATAATTCATTTAGGTAAATGCATTGACATGAATTTTTGAAATGACTATACTTTTATCATAAATAAAAAATGGAAAAGAGAGGAAATATGAAAGCACGAGAGAATAATTGGAAGACACTAAACGGAAAGCAAAAACTAGTTTACTTTAAAGATTATTATTTAGTTCAAGTGATCGTTATCCTGGCAGTACTTGCAATGATAGGATACTTTTGTTTTAGCATTTTTCATAAGACCGAAATAGTTCTTTATGTGGCTTGTATTGATGACGTGCTAGAGGAAAATGAACTAAAAGACTTAGAACGCAGGCTTAACGAGGAACTAGGATGTGACGGAACCAATACTACGGTCATGGTCGATGATACTTTTTATACGTCAGAGGACGGAATACATAAGCTAGAGGTGTACTTAAGCAGCAGCCAGGTGGATCTTATAGTTGCAGAGGAAGAGACATATAAGCAATTGGCATCCTTTGGATTTATGCAGGACTTAAATCATGTGATGGATGCAAAGGAACTGGACGAAAATAAGAAAATCCTTCTTTATACCGCAGGCTATAAGGAGACAGACGATATTTCCTTTGAAGACCAGGAGACTGGGCAGGGAGAGATCCTTCCCTATGGAATTGCAATTCAGGACCAGGCAAAATATAAAGAACTGGCTGGAAAGCTTGAACATCCAATCATTGGATGTACCGCAAATACAAAACAAAGTAAAAATGCGAAAAAGATTTTGGAATTGATGATTAACTGAAATACACGAAATAATTGAATGAGAGCCAAGGTGGTAAGGAATGAGCAGAACAGTAAAAATGGCAGATATCGCGAATAAGATGGGTGTTAGTATTGTAACAGTATCAAAAGCTTTATCCGGACAGAAGGGGGTAAGTGAAGAACTACGAAATAAGATTTTAGATTCTGCAGCAGAAATGGGGTATGAAAAAAAGACAAAGGCAAAAGTGACAGAAATCAAAGACAGTTACGTACTTGGGATTATCGTAGCGGAAAAATATTTATCCGAAAATCAGTCGTTTTATTGGAAAGTTTATCAGGATATCGTGCAAAAAGCCAGAAAGAAAAAAAGCTTTGTTATTCTGGAAGTAATCAATGCAGAGGACGAAATTTCCTGTAAGATGCCTCAGATTGTAACTGAAGATAAGATTGACGGACTGATCATCATGGGAACTTTCAAGAAAAAATACGATGATTTTTTAACCGGGAATTTACGACTTCCATTTGTAGAACTGGATACATCCAATATGGACTGCAGTTTTGATTCAGTCGTATTTGATAATTTGCATGGCGGATACCAGATGACCAATTATCTGTTTTCCTTAGGACATAAGAAAATAGGATTTGTTGGTACAAGGTTGGTTACGGCAAGTATTGATGAACGTTTTTTAGGGTATCTAAAGTCATTGATGGAACATGGAGTCGAATGGAAAGAGGAATGGTTTATTGACGATCGTGATCAGAATTCCAGCATATTAGATGAGGAGAATAAATTCCAGCTTCCTAAGGAGATGCCAACGGCATTCTTTTGTAACTGTGATTTATCTGCCAGCTATATGATACGGAAATTAACCGAAGCAGGATATGTGGTCCCAGATGATATTTCGGTTGTAGGGTTTGATGACTTTATAGCGGATGGGTTTACGACAATCGGCCTTACCACATATGCCATTGATATGGGAGAAATGGCGAAACATGCGTTACATATCCTGTTACATAAAGTGAAAAACCAGAATTATACGACCGGAAGGGTCGTAGTTGCCGGCAAGCTTATTGAGCGGGAGAGCGCAACGCGGACTGCTTCTCCAGTACCGTTTGTTTAAATACATTGGGAGTAAGGCCGGTAGCCTTTTTAAACAAGTTAATAAAGTGATTTGTATTTTCATAGCCAACGATGCTGCTTATTTCATGGATATTATAATCCGTGGTAAGCAGCATTTCTTTTGCCACTTCTATACGTCTTTGCTTTAAGTAGCGTAAGGGAGGAGCGCCATAAGCTTTAGAAAACTCACGGCATAGGCGGTATTTGTTTACTTTAAGGGTCTCTTCAAAATCACTAAGCAGAAAGTTAGCCTGATAGTTATAATCCAGATAATTCTTAAGTTCCGTTAAGTATGGGGGAATGGAAGTAAAGGTTAGGGGATCTGTAGCTGGAAGGTAGTGTTCATAGAGTTCACAGAAGAGGTCGGTCAATGTCTTATGCATCAGCAATGCATCTGTGCCAGAGTAATTGGAAGGAATTCCGGAAAGCTTGGATATGTACTGTTGTAGCGAGGAATGATCGGCTACGATAAATGGCTTTATGGAATGTGGGGTCAGCAGGTTAAAAGAGGCAAGATCGGTGCCATCGATAAAAAACAGCTTAAACTTCCATGGAAGTACGGAGGTCTGTAAGGAAAAGCCGTCCTTGCAGTTTAAAAGAAGTCCATTTTGTTTGCCAATAGTGCCTGTAAATTGTTTTGAGGTAAGTTTACAGCTTCCGGTCAGGGTATATAGTAACAGATTGCAGTCAAGTGAAGTGAAAGAGAACGAGAAAGGATAATTGATTGGAACAGTCCCACCGGCTAAAAGCTTTAAAAAATCCTTAGGAACTGAAGTTTGGCATTGGTATAGGTTAGGTATTAAAGTACTTAGTTCAGTATTCTTATTAATCATTTTATTAATTGTTTTTTTACCTGAAACAGATTGATTTAATTGCTCTTCAAAGTTCATAATAGCCTCCTATATGTACATGATATATAAAAAACAAGTTCCAAAACCGTCAAAATATATAAAAGTTACAAATGTTAGCAAGAATGATAGATTAATAGCAAGAACGTTTGATGATTAAATTACTTATTAGATTATAATGTAATTAAGTTAATTAATCAATCTTAGTTTTTTGAAGGAGGAGTTATTTTGAGGAGCAGAAAGATTTTAGGTACTATGTTAGCAGTCGTTATGGCTGCATCCGCATTAACAGGCTGTGGCAGCAAATCCGAAACACAAACGGTGGAGAAGGAGCAGGCAAAGGCATCTGATGAAAAAACACTTAATTATGCTGACATTAAAGTAGGGGAAGACTTTAAGGACATTAAGACTACGATCAGTTTTTACAATTGTAGAACTGATATGGATAAGGAAGATTATCCAGGAAAGAACTGGAACTATTATGTTACAGAATTTAATAAGCTGTATCCAGATATCAAAGTAGATATTCAGTCCGATACTGATTTTGCAAATAATGCATTAGTTCGTTTGCAAGGTGGTGACTGGGGCGACATTATGTATATCCCAGCAATTGATAAGAAAGAGTTAAGTACATACTTTTTATCTTATGGTGACACAGAAACCATGAAAACTCAAATTAAATATGCAACTGCATGGGAGTATCAAGGTCAGGAATATGGCGTTCCTTGTATGGGAAATGCTTTAGGACTTGTTTATAATAAAGCAATCTTTAAACAAGCTGGCATTGATAAGCTTCCTACTACTCCAGAAGAATTTATGAAAGACCTTCAGTTAATTAAAGATAAGACGGATGCCATTCCATTATACACCAACTACGCAGCTAAATGGACCATGGGTGCATGGGATGCTTACATTGGCGGAACGGCTACAGGCGATGCTAAATTTATGAATCAGACATTACTTCATTCTGCAACACCATTTTCTGATCCTGGCGATGGAACAGGCCCTTACAACGTATATAAGATTTTATACGATGCAGTAGCAAATGGATTAACAGAAGAGGATTATTCCACAACTGACTGGGAAGGTAGCAAGGGAATGTTAAACAGTGGCAAGATTGGATGTATGGCACTTGGTTCATGGGCTTATTCTCAAATGAAATCTGCTGGAGACCATCCTGAAGATGTAGGTTATATGCCATTCCCAATTACAGTAAACGGCAAACAGTATACAGCATCTGCTGGTGATTACAGCTATGCAATCAATGTGAAATCTTCTTCTGATAATCAAAAAGCTGCTATGTTATTTGTAAAATGGTTAACAGAGAACTCTAACTGGGCAAACAATGAAGGCGCAATGTCAGTAGATAAGAAGAATACAACACTTCCTGAAACATATTCTGAATTTGGTAATGTTGAATTTATCGAAGATGAACCTGCAGTAAGTGGTGAAGAAGATGTATTAAATACATTAAATGCAGATTCAGAGTTAATGGTAAACAACGGTGGTAATGATAAAGTTCTTTCAATTGTTGAGCATGCATCTAATAAGGATCAAAGCTTTGACGATATCATGAACGACTGGAATAAGAAATGGTCAGAAGCACAAAAACAAAATGATATTGAACAGAAATAATTGACCAAATGTGTAATGGTTAAACGAGTGAAACTGACGAAGCTGGTTTCACTCGTTTACGTTAAGGATAATAAAAAACGGGGGGACAGTCTATGGCACAAGTAAAGGTAGCAAAAAAGAAAACATTTGGTCAATGGTTAAGAAGCAGAAAAGGGCAGCAGGCAACAATAATCTTATTATTTACAATAATACCCATGATTTTGCTTATCACATTTACCTATCTTCCTTTTTGTGAGATGATAAAGTACAGTTTCTATAAAATGAAATATATCGGTACCAGGGTGTTTGTCGGCTTAGACAACTACAAGGCACTTTTCAAAAGAGACGATATCGTGGGGGCATTAAAGCTAAGTTTGTATTATATGGTAGGTGCTGTTTTGCAGATTATGTTAGCGTTATATCTTGCAACGATCCTAAGTTTTAAAGTAAAAGCAGGTAATTTCTTTAAAGGGGCAATGTTTTTCCCTTATTTGATTAATGGTATTGCAATCGGATTTATCTTTAAGTTTTTCTTCACAAGAGGTTATGTATTCGATACCGTATTACAATGGTGCGGCTTCCAGTTAGATAACTTGCCTTATTGGCTGAAAGACCAGTCCATTAACAACTGGTCTTTGGTAGGAAGTTCCGTATGGAGATACTTTGGCCAGAACATGATCTTATTTATCGGAGCCATGATGTCCGTAGACTCCACCTTATATGAAGCAGCAGAAATCGATGGTGCAAATAAATTTCACCAGTTTAGATATATTATCTTACCAAGCATTAAGACGATCGTAACCTTGAACATTATCCTTTCCATTACAGGTTCTTTAAGTGCATTTGAGGCTCCATACGTTATTACCAACGGTGCTAATGGAACAGGAACGTATTTTGTTGTCATGAATACAATCGCACATACGAATCAAAAAGTTGGTTTGGCATCGGCTATGGCAATCTTCCTGTTATTCATTATCATCATCTGTACCGTTTTGCAGAAGATACTCTTTAAGTATTTGTTCCGTAAATCGGACGATGAATACGGAAGCAAGGACAGTACGCTTACTCCAGTAAAGAACAGAAAGTTTTTTAATCGGAAAGGAAGTGCCGCAGTATGATGACAGATGCAAAGAAAAATACGAAGAAAAAAAGAAGAAAAAGATATAGTCCATCTACGATCCTTTGGGGATTTATTAAATATTTCTCACTCCTGTTTTTCTCATTTTGTGCCTTAATACCAGTCGTATCCTGTGTAATCACGGCATTTAAGAATGAAAAGGAATATCAAAGTACAAGCGTTATGACCTTGCCTTCTAATTGGCTGAATTTTGATAACTTTGTTGATGCCTTTAATCAGGCCAATATGGGAATTGCTTTTCGTAACTCCATCATAATCTTAGTATTTGTACTGCTTGGTTCCGTAATCATTGGAACACAGCTTGCCTATGTACTTAGCCGTTTCAAGTTTGTCGGCAATTCATTGATTAGAAACCTGTTTACATTTGCAGCATTGCTGCCAGGAATTGCAATGCAGGTTTCCGTTTATGAGATTATGACAAAGCTTGGATTTGTAAATACGCTATATGGTTATATCATAATGAGTATGGGTACCGATGTCATATCCATTTATATCTTCATTCAGTTTATAGAAAATATACCGGTTTCTCTGGATGAGTCAGCCATTATCGATGGGGCATCCTATTTTACAATATATCGCAAAATCTTATTGCCATTAATGAAACCGGCAATTGTAACCAGTCTGATCTTAAAGGGCGTTGGTATCTACAACGAATATTACAATGCAAATCTTTATTTGCAAGATAAGGCAAGATTATCAACCATGGCAACTGCCTTATATCGATTTACCGGACCATTGGGAAGCCGATATGATATGATTTGTGCCGGCGTCATTATTTCATTGCTTCCAGCGTTGATTGTATTCTTGCTTTGCCAGAAGCAAATCTATAATGGAATTGCAGCGGGAGCAGTAAAAGAATAGGAGGAAAGGAATATGTTAATACAACCGGATCATAAGCTGCTGCAATATAGCGGTCGAATTGATTTTGACAATCCTAAAGCACCTGTATTTATATATCCTAGCAGTTATGTAAAAATGAACTTTACATCGAATACGTTAAAAGTAGTGGTGGAAAACCATAGAGATTGCTGGAATAATTATTTGGGCTATTTTTTAGACGGAGAACAGGGAAGAATTCTCCTTCCTGAGAAAGGGAGAGCAGAAATTGAAATTCCCATCCCAAATAAAAAAGTGGCTCATGAACTACTATTGTTTAAAAGACAGGACTCCTGCCATATCTTTAATTTTTATGGATTTATAATAGATGATGCAGGATGTCTGTATAAGTTAGCAAAGAAGCCGGAAAGGCGTATTGAAGTCTATGGTGATAGTGTATCAGCAGGAGAAGTTTCAGAAGCAGTTTCTTATGTTGGAAAGGAAGATCCTGAACATAATGGCCAATATTCGAATAGCTGGTATTCTTATTCCTGGATGACTGCCCGTAAGTTAAATGCCCAATTACATAATGTCTCACAAGGAGGAATTGCCTTACTTGAGAAAACAGGATGGTTTGGTCAGCCGGAATATATCGGACTGGAAGATACGTATGATAAGATAGAATATAATCCAGCCTTAAGCGAACTTAAACCATGGGATTTCTCTTTGTATCGTCCTCATGTAGTCATTGTTGCAATTGGACAAAATGACAGCCATCCAGTGGATTATATGGCAGAAGAACCTGAGGGAGAAAAGGCGAAAAATTGGAAGGAACATTATAAGAGCTTCCTTGAAGCGTTAAGAGAGAAGTATCCAGAAGCCCTAATTATTACGGCTACTACAATCCTTTGTCATGACTCTGCCTGGGATGATGCCATTGAAGAGGTGTGTCAAAGCATTGGAGACTCCAAGTTACATCATTTTCTTTATACAAGAAATGGCTGTGGAACACCTGGTCATATCCGTATTCCTGAAGCTGACGAGATGTCAGATGAGCTAAGTGCATATATTGAGTCATTTGGTGAGGCAATTTGGGAAGATGAGATCGTAAAGGAAGCAATAAAAGAAGCTTAGCAATATAAAGGCTAAAGCGATAGATGTGCTAGGAGGAATAGCTTTGGAAAGAAAAGAGTATTCAGGAATTGTGGAAAAAGGAAGTTTACATAGAATAAAGAGCCTTATGAAGGCTGCAAATGCTGGCGGTGAATACACCATTGGTTTCTTAGGTGGATCGATTACCCAGGGGAGCCTTGCAACCACACCGGAAGGATGCTATGCCTATCTTGTATATGAATGGTGGAAAAAGAAATTTCCAAGTGCTGTTTTTTCTTTTGTAAATGCAGGAATTGGTGGCACCACTTCATTATATGGTTCTGCAAGGGCATGGAAAGATCTTTTGATGTATCAGCCGGACTTTGTGGTTATAGACTTTACTGTAAATGATGATGCAAATGAATTGTTTCAGGAGTCTTTTGAAGGCGTAATTAGCCAATTGTATAAGGCAAAGAAATCTCCAGCCCTTGTTGTCTTAAATAATGTCTGTTATGACACAGGGGTAAATGCACAGGAGTATCACAATAAAGTGGCCTCTTATTATCAAATTCCTTGTGTAAGCATGAAGGAAAGCTTATATGCCCAGATTTTAGATGGGAATTTAGTGCGCAGCTCTATTACGCAAGATAATCTTCATCCCAATGATTTTGGACATGGTCTTGTGGCAGAACAGATTATAAACTTATTAGAAGAGGCTTATAAGGGACTGCAAGAAGAGGAGATTGAAGAGTCAGTTTCCAAACAGTCCTTGACAAATAATCGTTTTGAACATGCTAAGCTTTATCAAATTCAAAACTGTATGCCTTTGTTAGATGGATTTCAAGTAGATACAAGAGAAAAGACAGGGATGCTAGACCTGTATAAGAATGGATGGATCGGAAAGAAAGAGGGAGATACCATTACCTTTCAAGTGGAGGCATCCTCAATCTCCATTCAATATTTGAAATCTGTCGTAAAACCAAGGCCAGTTGCGGAGGCAATCATAGATGGAGACAAAGAGCATCCAATTCGCTTAGATGCCAACTTTGAAGAGACCTGGGGCGATTGTCTGTATCTAGAAACCGTAATAAATCAAGAAAAAAAGAAGTCACATGAACTGGTAATCCGAATCATCGAAGCTCACAAGGATGATAAAGGACCATTTTATTTGGTTTCCATAATCACAGATTAATTCCCAAAAAGGAGTGGTTTAGCAAACCACTCCTTTTTGTGTTATACTAAATGTATTATTATTCCATAAATTGGAGGATTGTGTATATGCAAGAGATTGTTACAGTGGAAGGGCAGTTTGCTAGCTCAATCAATTTTGCCATGCAACAGAATTATGTTCCTGTAATTCGAAGCCTGATTGTTATAAATCATACTGAAAAAGTAATAGAAGACCTTACACTAAAGATCTCCTTTGAGCCAGAATTCGCAAAGGATTATATCTACAAAATCAGAAAAATACTGCCAAAAGAGTCGCAAGAGATACAGCCTGTTCGCATTGTACTATCTACGGAATATTTATTTTCATTAACAGAGAAAGTAGTAGGATGCTGTCACATTGAATTATATCAGGAAGGGGAAACCCTATATAGCGAGAGAAAAGAGATAGAGTTACTTAGTTTGGATCAGTGGAGCGGGTTACATGTCATGCCCGAGCTTGTGACTGCATTTATCACGCCCAATCATCCAAGGGTAACGGAACTCCTAAATAAAGCGATTAATATATTAAAGCAATGGACAGGGCGACCGGAGTTTACCGGATATCAGACGAAAAATCCAGATTGTGTGAAGCAGCAGATGGCCGCAATCTATGCTGCGCTCCTGTCTGAGGGCATTGCGTATACAGCCCCAATCGCCAGTTATGAGGAAAGTGGACAACGGATACGGTTGCCTTATATGGTGCTGCAATGCAAGCAGGGCACTTGCTTGGAT
This sequence comes from bacterium, assembly GCA_030535455.1. GTDB lineage: Bacteria > Bacillota > Clostridia > Lachnospirales > Lachnospiraceae > KM106-2. The sequence continues at coordinate 31,969 of JAUNJY010000019.1, read as the reverse complement.
TTGGCTGTTTTGTATTGTGCTTGCCTAGAGGCAGCAGGGCTATATCCGCTTCTTATCTTTGTAAAAGACCATGCCTATGCAGGGTGCTGGCTGGAGGAACAGACTTTTGCGGACTGTGCAGTTGATGATGTGTCGGCACTGGATAAGAGAACCGTAGAAGGTGGAGAAGAGCTTCTTTTGGTAGAATGTACTGATTTTGTGATAAGCAATCACCTTTCCTTTGAACTGGCCATTAAGCATGGCAAAGATCACTTGAAGAAGGGGGAAGATTTTATTTATGCCATAGATGTAAAACGTTCCAGGGGAAGTGGCATACGGCCAATTCCATTAAAAAATCCTTCTGTTGACAACGAAGAGGTAAGTGGTGATATCAACGCAATTAAGGAACATACACTGGCACCTAAGGAAATGGATGTTTCTTTAAAACAAAAGGAAATAAAAGAGGAGACAGAGCTTACGAAACAAAAGTTATGGGAGCGCAAGTTATTAGATTTTAGCCTTCGCAATACATTGCTGAATTTCAGAGTGACTAAGAATGCAATCCAATTTATGACGGTAGATTTATGCCAGCTAGAAGACCAATTATCAGAAGGAAAAGATTTCTGCATTATGGAAGTTCCGGTAGAATTAAAGACATCCATGCGGGATGGAAGGATGTTTGAGATTGAAAATGAAAAGGGATTAATTCAGACCATTGCAACCAATGAATTTAAAAGCAATCGTATTCGGACGTTTTTGGAGGCAGAGGAACTTAATAAGAATTTAAAGAGCTTACATAGAACGGCAAAAGTTAGCATGGAGGAGAATGGGACCAACACATTATTTCTGGCATTAGGATTTTTACGCTGGTTTGAAAGTGATGTTTCTGAGAAGGCTAGGTATGCGCCAATCATATTGCTGCCAATTGAGCTTGTGCGTAATCGGCATAGTAACGGATATATCATCCGAAGCCGTCAGGAAGAGGCACAAATAAATATTACTTTATTAGAGTACTTGCGACAGGATTTTAATATCCTTGTATCGGGACTTGATCCGCTACCAATGGACGACAATGGAATAGACCTGCCATTGGTATTTCATACGATAAGGCAGGCGATTATGGGAAAGAAGCGGTGGAATATTGAAGAAATGACATTTATGGGCGTATTTTCATTTGGCCAGTTTGTAATGTGGAATGACCTTCGTAACCGTTCTAAGGAGTTAGAGACCAACAAAGTGGTAAAAAGCTTGATGGAGGGAAAGGTGACTTGGAAGAATGAGAGCCAGCTTGTTACTGCAGAAGCATTAGATCAGAAGGTCAGCCCGCTTTCCATGGCAATTCCATTGAGTGCGGACTCTTCGCAGATGGTGGCAATTGCGGCAGCAGCAAATGGGACCAGCTTTGTGCTTCATGGAGCCCCTGGCACGGGAAAGTCTCAGACCATTACCAATATGATTGCCAATACGTTAAACCAAGGAAAATCAGTGCTATTTGTGGCAGAAAAGATGGCCGCATTAAATGTAGTAAAAAAGCGGTTAGTAAGCATCGGATTAGAGCCGTTTTGTCTGGAGCTTCATTCCAATAAGACAAGTAAGGGCTCCGTATTAGGTCAGCTTGATCAGGCACTGGAGGTCGGAAGAATTAAGGCTCCTGAGGAGTATGAAAAGACAGCGAAGCGACTAGACGTAATAAGAAATGAGCTAAATTACATAATGGAAGCGATACACTGTAAGCGAGATTATGGGAAATCGTTATATGAAGCCATTGAACTTTTTGAACAGAATAAGCAGCAAAAGGATAAGATTTGTTTTGATAACCTACAAGTTGCAGACATTGATGGATTGCAGATTGAACAGTGGATGGAGGAAATCAGGCAGTATGTGATTGCAGCGGCAGAGATTAAAAAATATAGCTTGCATCCATTTGTAGGATATGAAGGAAAAGAATATTCCATGGAGATACGGGATCAATTGGAAACAGAGTTAAATCACTTACTTCATTTCTGTGATCAGATCAGTGAATGGATTAAATGGCTAGAGGAATGGAGCGGGCTAAAAGGAAAACAGTCGCGTACGGATATGCAGCTGTTGTTATATTTATGCAGTGAGGTAGCAAATCCAGCGGTAACGTTAGAACGCTTGATCAAGGATAGTAATTTTGAAGAATTAAAACAAAAGTACATACAGTTAATAGAAGCCGGACAGGAGTATACCAAGCGATATAACGAAGTAATGGAAAGCTTTTTGCCACAAGTCCTTGAATATAATACAAGTGATGCGTTACTTCGTTGGAAGCGAGCAGAGACTTCGTGGTTTCTTCGAAAATTTAGGGAGAAGAGACGTCTGCAAAAGGAGCTGATGGCTTATGCAAAGGATCCTAAGAGGTTAGAACAGCAGTCAATGGTACAGTATTATCAACAACTAGCCTTAACCACAAAAAGGAAAGCACAAGTATCAGCCCTTGTAAATGAGCTTAACGGCTATTTAGATGGCTTGTATCAAGGGGTTCAGACCAATTGGAAGGAAGTAAGTGAGGCACTTAATAAGGCAGAGTCCATTCGGAGGATGACCAAAGGGCTTTCTGAGGAAGAAAAAGATAGATTTATTAAGGCATCCATGGACCAGGATCATAAAAAAGAGGTGCAGGAGAGGCGGCTTAATATACAGCAGTTTTTAGAACGATTGGAAACGTTTAAGTCTGTCTACCATGTTACATTTCTTAGTGGGGAGAGAAAGGGAGAAAACTGGATTCAGGAAGTAAAGGAGGTATTGCTTCGTTATCAAAGCAATTTATCCCAGTTAAGATCTTGGGTCACCTATAATCAGAAAGAGGAGCAGCTTTATAAATGTGGCTTATCCTGTGTAGCGGCAGCCTTTCGTAAGGGAGATATCGAGGCAACTCAGATTACCTCTGCATTTACAGCCAACCTGTATTATCGATTATTGTTACATACCATACAGGCGGATCAAAGGCTTCAAAGTTTTAGGGGAAAGCAATACGAGGACTGGATTATACAGTATAAAGAGTTGATTACCAAGTTTGAACAGCTGACCAGTCAGGAATTGGTGGCAAGGCTGTCAGAAAAAATCCCGTTATCTGGAATGGAGAGCATTTCCTCATCAGAGCTAGGAATTTTAAAGCATGCAATTAAGAGCAATGGAAGAATGATGTCTATTCGCAGGCTGTTTAATCAAATTCCTAATTTACTACGAAGATTATGCCCATGTATGCTGATGAGTCCAATTTCTGTGGCCCAGTATATCGATCCCTCTTTTCCAAAGTTTGATCTTGTGATTTTTGATGAGGCATCTCAGCTTCCTACTTGCGAGGCAATCGGAACCATAGCGAGAGCAGAAAACGTGGTGGTAGTGGGAGATCCAAAACAGCTGCCTCCAACATATTTCTTTATGTCAAACCGCATGGATGAAGAGAATTGCGAGAAAGAAGACTTGGAGAGCCTGCTAGATGATTGTCTGGCAATCTCCATGCCGCAGGAATATTTAAAATGGCATTACCGGTCAAGACACGAAAGCCTGATTGCATTTAGTAATAGAAAATATTATGATAACAGGCTATTTACATTTCCATCACCAAACGATCTTGTTTCCGAAGTCAAGTTAATCCATGTGGATGGCTATTATGACAAGGGAAAGACTAAGCAGAATAAACAGGAGGCAAAGGCAGTCGTTGCAGAGATTATTAGAAGGTTAAAGGATCAGAACTTAAGAAATGACAGTATAGGCGTGGTGACCTTCAGTTCAGTACAGCAAAACCTGATTGACGATCTGTTAGCGGATGAGTTTGCTAAAAATCCAGAGCTTGAGGAATTTGACAGCAAGTCAAGTGAGCCGGTATTTATTAAAAACCTGGAAAATGTGCAAGGAGATGAGAGAGACGTCATCTTGTTTTCCATTGGATATGGTCCGGATAAGAATGGCAATGTCTCTATGAACTTTGGTCCATTAAACCGTGAAGGAGGCTGGAGAAGACTAAATGTAGCCATTTCCAGGGCAAGAAAGCAGATGCTAGTTTTTGCAACCATACGTCCGGAACAAATCGAGCTGTCTAGAACAAGGGCAGAGGGACTTGCCGGTCTTAAGGGATTTTTGGAATTTGCAGAGCGTGGGAAAAATGTAGTGGTATCAAAAAGTACTGGAACAACCATAAAAGAGGATGCAATCCAGCAAGAAATTGCAGCAGCAATTACGAATATGGGATATAACGTAAAATACAACATTGGCTGTTCAGAATATAAATTAGACTTAGCTATTGTTAATCCGAATAATTCTGACCAATACATTCTAGGCATCCTTTTGGATGGTGAAAATTGTAGAAAGGCGTCTACAGCAAAGGATCGGTTTATTTTACAGCCGGAGGTATTAGAAGGACTAGGCTGGAATCTGATGCGTATCTGGGTCTTAGAGTGGATAGACAATCCTGAAGACATAAAGAGACAGATCAAAGAGAAAATGGAAGATATCATGGAAAAAAGGGTGGAGATAAAGTCTGAGGCTAAGACCCTGGCTATGAAAGCCATGCAGTTTGAAAAGCTAGATGTCCACAAGGGAATTAAATCTTTACGAAGTACATATGAAACCGCAGAAATCAAAAGACAGGGAGTCTCTAGTGAATTTAATGATCCTAAAAATCTAGAGCGGATACGAAGTATAATCACAGAAATTCTTAAGAAGGAGGCACCAATCAGTAGAAAGCTGTTACTTAAAAAGCTTCTTTCTACCTGGGAGATCACAAGGAACGGAAAACGGGTGGAGACGACCTTTGATATTGCCTTGGCAGGAATAGAGAAACGGGTGACAAAAGATGGTGAGACATTGTTTTATTGGCTGCCTGATCAAGAGCCAAAACAGTATGATAAGTATCGGGTCGAGGACCAGTTTGGGGTGAAAAGGGCCATGGAGGACATATCCTCCTATGAAATTGCAAATGCCATAGAAGAAGTACTTGAGGAGCAGATTGGAATAAAGGAACATGATATGGTCCGCCTGACTGCCAAGAAATTTGGATATGGAAGGCCGGGAAATGTAATTATAGCAACCATTACCCATGCGCTTTATAAGACAGTTGAACAGGGAAGAGTTATTCAAAATGAGGATGGAAAGCTAGTGCTTCCAGAGAGAATAGACAGCTGCCTTGTAAATTAGATTAAATTTTTACATAGATTTTACATAATATTAACGCAGAGCACTTTCAGTTAAATTATTATTAATAGAAATCAGGAGAAAATAAGAAAGAGCGGGATGTAAAAATGGAGAAAGAAATGTATGCAGTAATCGATATAGGCTCGAATACAATTCGATTGTCTATTTTTAATATTGTAGAAAATAAAATCAAGCTTATTCTAAACAAAAAGGAAATGACAGGCTTGGCATCTTATGTGGACAAGCATAAGAATTTAACAAAAGAAGGAATTGCAAAGGCCATCGATGTGTTATTGGAATATCGAAATGTATTAGATCAGATCCATTTGGAACAGGTATTCGTATTTGCAACAGCATCCTTACGTAATGTACATAATTCAATTGAAGCAACGGCAATCATATCAAGGCATTGTGGGTTTGATATTCGAGTCCTGTCTGGAAAAGAAGAGGCAATGTTCGACCATTTTGGCTCCATACAGACGGTGACAGAAAAATATGGGCTTCTGGTGGACATTGGTGGAGGCAGCACGGAGCTGGTCTTTTATAAGGATAAGGAAATCGTAAAGGCTGTGTCCATACCGATTGGTTCTCTTACCATGTATACCAGCCATGTTGCGGAGATACTTCCTAAAAAGAGTGAAATCAAAAAGATCGGAGAGATCGCAGGTAAACATCTAAGCCATATTCAATTGCCGGATTTAAAGTTTGATAACTTGACGATTTGCGGAGTAGGAGGAACCGTCCGTGCTGCATGCAAGCTAAACAATACCATGTTAGGGCTGGCGAAAGATAATGTGAGGATGGAAATAGAAGACCTAAATGCAATGATTGCTTATTTACAGAAAGACAAAAAAGAAATGAGCGGAATTTTACTAAAAGTAGTTCCGGAACGGGTGCATACGCTGTTTCCGGGAATGACAATCTTAAATACGATTGCATCAAATTATAATGCAGGCAGTGTAATTGTAAGCACTTATGGAGTCAGAGAGGGATATTTATATTATCAGTTACTAAAGAAAGGTATAATACAAGGAGACGATTTATATGAGAAACTATACGCAAAATAGAGAACTATCATGGTTGAAATTTAATGAGCGCGTACTAGAAGAGGCTACGGATGAGACTGTTCCTTTATTGGAACGACTCAAATTCATTTCAATTTTTACAAGTAATCTGGATGAATTCTTTATGGTTCGTGTAGGCAGTTTATATGATATGAAGGAAGTTGATCCAAACGGTGAGGATAAGCGCTCTGGCATGACACCAAATCAACAGCTGCTCCAGATTTATAAAAGCGTAAGCCAGTTAAACGAATATCGAGAAATGGTATATACAGGTGTGGAAAAGCAGTTGCGTATGCGTGGAATTTCCTGTCTTAAGTACAAAGAGCTGCAAAAGGAAGAAAAGGAGTTTGTAAAGGAGTTTTATAAGGCGGCAATCGAGCCAATTCTATCACCCCAGATCGTAGACACCCATCATCCATTTCCACATCTGGATAATAAGTGGATGTATATTGGGGCATTGTTAAAGAAAAAGAAAGGCTTGTTATTTGGAATTATTCCGGTGCCAAAGGATTTGCCCGAGCTCCTTGTCTTACCTGGTAACGAGATGAGATATATTTTGGTGGAAGACATCATTAAGGAATTTGCCAAGACTATCTTTTCTATGTATGAAGTATTGGAGATCACCAAGCTTTCTGTTACAAGAAATGCGGATATTAATCTGGAAGACGATACCTCTGCGTTTGATACGGATTATCGGAATAAGATGAAACTTCTCCTAAAGAAGAGAAACCGTCTAGCAGTGGTACGTCTAGAAGTTTCAGATTATATCAGCAAGGAGCTGGAACAGTATTTTTGCAAAAGATTTGAAATTGAGTCTTATCAGATCATTGTTTGTAAGGCGCCGATTAAATTGACCTATGTATTTTCCCTGGAAAATAAGTTAGACGCAATGATGAAACGAAATCTGGTATATAAACCATTTAAGCCGGTCAAGCCTATGATTGACAGCAATACAAGCATCATTCGAAGCATTAGCAAAAAGGACGTCATGTTATCTTATCCTTATGACAGCATGGATTTATTTTTAAAGCTTTTGAAAGAGGCCTCTGTGGATGAACGAGTAATTTCCATCAAGATTACCTTATATCGGGTAGCTTCTAAGGCAAAGCTGGTAGAGTATTTGTGTGAAGCTGCAGAAAATGGGAAGGATGTCATGGTACTGATAGAATTACGTGCCAGATTTGATGAACAGAATAATATTGACTGGTCGGAGCAGTTAGAAGAAGCAGGATGCAAGGTGATGTATGGATTTGAAGGTTACAAAGTCCATTCAAAGATCTGCCTGATTACATATAAAGAAGCAAATAACATAAACTATATTACCCAAGTGGGAACCGGAAATTATAATGAGAAAACAGCTAAGATCTATACTGATGTGTGTCTTATGACAGGAAGAAAGGAAATTGGACTAGATGCCAATGAGTTCTTTAAAAATATGGCAATTGGTAATCTATATGGAGAGTATAAGCATCTGCTTGTGGCTCCGGTCAGCTTAAAGAGCAAGGTATTAGAACTGATGGACAGAGAAATAAAAAAAGGTGCACAGGGCTCAATCCAGCTTAAGATCAATTCCATTACGGACATTGATATGATTGATAAGTTGCGTGATGCTTCGGTTGCCGGTGTAAAGATCAATATGGTTGTCAGAGGTATCTGCTGTATCGTTCCGGGAGTAAAGAATGAGACTGAGAATATTACGGTGACAAGCATTGTAGGCCGTTATTTGGAACATGCACGTATTTATGATTTTGGTACAGGTGAAGAGGAACAGATCTTTTTAGCATCCGCAGATTTTATGACACGTAATACCGAAAATCGTGTAGAAGTTGCTTGCCCAATCTATGACGAAGAGGTTAAGGAAAAGGTTAGGAGAATTTTAGAGGTGCAGACTTATGATAATGTAAAGGCTAGGCAGCTGTTTGCAGATTGTAATTATCGAAAAAAGGACAATCATAAAACATTGATCAACGCGCAGGAGATTTTTAGTGAGGAAGCGCAAAGGCAGGCACAGGGAGTATTGGAACTAAATCTGAAAAAGGAATCTCTTTTATACATGCTTCGAAACCGACTGGTAAGAAGAAGAGGATAAGAGAAACATTGCTCTAAAATAATGTTTTTATTTGCGACTATTTCAGCTATAATGTAAATACTAATAGAGATTGTAGTAAATATTGAGAAAGATAGGTTGAGACAATGGCAGATATTAAATATGATATCGTAGAAGAATTAGGTGTCCTTTCGGAAAATTCCAAGGGATGGAGAAAAGAAATCAATTTGATCAGCTGGAATGGTGCAGCACCGAAATACGATATTCGAGAATGGGCTCCTGACCACGAAAAGATGGGCAAGGGAGTTACCATGACAAAAGAAGAAGTTGAAAATCTAAAGAGAATATTAAATCGATAGACGCAAAGAAAAGCATTATAGGAGAGTAAAATACATGTGTGCAAGAATCAAAGAGCCCTTTGATTATACAAATAGACAAGACTTTCATACAAAGTTAGTCGAATGGGTAGGTGACGTTTTATACGACATCCTTCCTGAATACGGATATGAGGTTCGTGATGAACAGATCTTTACGGCATTTCAAGTAGCCGATGCAATCTGTAAGAAGGAAGTTCATTTAGCAGAGGCAGGTCTAGGTACTGGTAAGACATTTGCTTACCTTCTCTCAGCAATTCCATATGCAAGATTTACAGGGAAACCAATGGTAATTGCCTGTGCCACATCAGCACTTCAGGAACAGTTAGCAAACAAGGATGGAGATATCCATACCCTTTCTAAGCTTCTTGGTCTGGAAGTAGATGCCCGTATGGCAAAGGATCCGAGTCAGTATATCTGTGATGTCAAAGTCGAAGAACTGAGTGGAGAGTTAAATGGACTGCCTGACGAAGTGACGGAGTGGTTATCAACCACAACATTAGGTGAACGTGCAGAAATTCCAACTGTGTCCGATCGTATCTGGAAACGTATTAGCTGGGATGAGTCCATGGGATGCGAAGTTTGTCTAAACCGTGGATATTGCAAGTTAATTAAGGCAAGAGAGAACTATAGGACTACAGCGGATTTAATCATTGTAGACCATGAGACATTTTTCAAGGATTTATGGACAAGAGAAGAGCGAATTGCAGATGGAAAGCTACCAATCCTGCCAAGCTATTCTGGCGTAATCTTTGATGAGGGTCACAAGATCTTGTTACCTGCTGCTATGCAGGCTGGACGACAAATCAGCAGAGATGATATCGAGTCCATGATTTCTTCCTTAGAGGAGATCCAAGGAGCACGTGAGTCGCTGGCAGATATTACGATGAAATTAGAAGTGTCATCAGAAAACTTCTTTAAAATATTAGATGCTTCGTTAGTTCCAGGAGAAAGTTCCGAAAGACGTTCCATCCGATTAAATGACAGTTTGTTTAAGGCAGCAGATACGTTCCGCAAGGCCCTTGACGGGTTGTTATTAGAAATGCAGATTGAGCAGGAATTGTATTTTGAGTCCTTGCCGACAAGTCTGATCCAGGCATATGAGGGGCAGATTGAGCGTGCAATCAGTGCACTATATCGCTTCATTCGTGGAAAGGGCAAGGAGATGATCCCTTGGGTGGACCAAAATGACGAGAGCTTTTGGGTGGTACCTAAGGATTTAACTGCAATGCTTGATAAGCATTTAATTTCTAAACAGTTACCAGTGGTATTTACTTCAGCAACGCTAAGTAATGAAGGCGACTTTAGTTATTTTAAACGTTCCATGGGACTTACAAAAGCGTCTACTTCCACCATTGGAAGCCCATTTGATATTGAGAATCAAGTGGTCGTAACATTGGCAACGAGTGCTTGGAAACAGCAAGAAAAGATAGAACGACTTGCTTTGCTTTTAAAGGAGAATGGAGGGCGTGCCCTCGTTCTTGTAAATAATTTGGACGAAGTAAAGAGTATTCGAAAAAGTCTGGAGGGACAGGAGTTCCCATTTGAACTGTTATGGGAAGACCAGGCCGACCGTGGCTATCTTGCCCGTAAGTTTAAAGAGGAGGAGACTTCTGTCTTAATCGGGGCAAATTATTGGGAAGGTATTGATGTTCCTGGAGAGTCCTTAACACTGGTAGTCATTTGGAAGCTTCCATTCCCAGCAATGGATCCCCTTCTTGAGGAACAGCGAAAAGAAGCAAAAGCCCAAGGTCTAAATCCGGTGGAAACGGTAGATTATCCAGAAATGGGATTGAAGTTGAAGCAGGGGTGTGGTCGATTGATCCGAACTGAAGAAGATCATGGAAAGATTGCTATCTTTGATGCAGTTATGGGAACGCCTTATGAAAAAATAGTCATGGGTGCATTGCCAGAAGGTGCAAAGAAGATAGAGGAAAAGGATCTTGTTTGTGAATAAAAAGTAAATAAATAATTTAAGCAACCACTTTTTAGGAAAACTAGAAGGTGGTTGCTTTTTTCATATCTAGGAAGCTTCTCTTTGAGCAGCTTCCTAGATATGAAAAAAACGCCCTAAAAGACAGGGCGTGCGATGCGCACTTACCGGAAAGGAAATTGTCGCTGACGCGACCCGGCTCGGCGCGGGCAAAGTGTGTGTTCCACACACTTTTTTGATGAAGAGGAAGCAACTCTTTGAGCAGCTTCCTAGATATGAAAAAAACGCCCTAAAAAGACAGGGCGTGCGATGCGCACTTACCGGAAAGGAAGTTGTCGCTGACGCGACCCGGCTCGGCGCGGACAAAGTGTGTGTTCCACACACTTTGTTGATGACGGAAATATACACGTTGTTATACGTAAAAAATAAACTTTCCATATAATGGATAGTGTGCGATAATTTTTCTATATGGGATTAGATACATAAATTCAGAAAATAAAGAGAGTAAAGTTGGAGGAGACCAGAATGGGACTTATAAGAGCAATTAAAAACGCAGCCGGTTCAACAATGGCAGATCAGTGGAAGGAGTATTTTTATTGTGACTCCTTAGAAAATGAGGTACTTGTTACAAAGGGAAGAAAGAAAACAAATAAAAAGACATTTACCAGCAATCGTAAAGGGGAAGACAATATTATCACAAATGGATCTGTAATTGCAGTAAATGAGGGACAATGCATGATTCTTGTGGATCAGGGGAAAGTATCTGAAATCTGTGCAGAGGCAGGGGAGTTCGTATATGACTCTTCCACAGAGCCAAGTATTTTTTACGGCAATCTTGGAGAAAGCATCAAAGCAACCTTTGCAACCATCGGTAAGCGATTTACCTTTGGTGGTGACACAGCCAAAGATCAAAGGATCTATTTCTTTAATACAAAGGAAATTATGAGGAATTTATATGGAACACCGGCACCGGTACCATTTCGTGTAGTGGATAACAATATTGGGCTGGATGTAGATATTGCCATTCGATGTAACGGGGAATATTCCTATCGAATTGCAGATCCTATTTTATTCTATACAAATGTATGTGGAAATGTGGAGGAAGAATATACAAAGGACAGGATGGACAGCATGCTGAGAGCAGAGCTTTTAACGGCGTTACAGCCAGCCTTTGCGAAAATATCAGAGATGGGAATTCGTTATAGTGCATTACCGGCACATGCCATGGACCTTGCTGAAGTGTTAAAGACCATTTTATCGGAAAAATGGAGACAGTTAAGGGGAATTGAAATTGTTTCCTTTGGTGTAAATGGAGTTAAGGCTTCGGAAGAAGATGAAGCCATGATCAAGGAGTTACAAAAGACAGCAGTTCTCCGTAATGCCAATATGGCAGGAGCAACGTTAGTGGAAGCACAGGCAGAAGCAATGAAGTCAGCAGCAAAAAACGAGTCCACAGGACCAATGATGGCATTCGCAGGTATGAATATGGCAAATAATGCAGGTGGATTGAATGCAAATACCTTATTTCAGATGGGGCAGCAACAACAAGCTGACCAGCAATCTAAAAAACAGGCATCGGTACAAAAGAAGGCAATAGCAGGCTGGACATGTTCCTGTGGGAAGGCAGACAATACAGGAAAGTTCTGTGAGGAATGTGGTGCCAAGAAACCAGATGATGCAGGTTGGACATGCTCCTGTGGCACGGTAAACACAGGAAAGTTCTGTCATAACTGTGGAGCAAAGAAACCAGAGGGCGCACCTCTTTATAAATGTGATAAGTGTGGATGGGAACCAGAAGACCCTATGAACCCACCAAAATTCTGTCCTGAGTGTGGAGACCGTTTTGATGAGAATGATATTAAGAAATAGGGGACGTAACATAAAAAGAACATGCGAATGGAGTAGGAATAAAGTATGGATGATTTAAATGAGACAGTAGTAAAGACCAAAAATGAGACGGACAGGCATTGTCCTGACTGTGATGGAGTTATGGACTTTGATCCAAAGACGGGGGGATTGAGCTGTCCTTATTGTGGACATACCGAACAAATTCCCGTGGAGGAGGAAGCACCTAAGAAAGCAGAGGAGTTAGATTTCTTTGAAGCAGAAAATACAGAGAACTGCGATTGGGGAGTGGAAAAGAAAACCGTAATTTGTAAAGCCTGCGCCGCAGAGATTATTTACGATGCCCTGCAGACCTCAGGCGTATGTCCATTTTGTGGATCCAATCAGGTAATGGAAGCAAGTACTGAGAAGACCATTGCACCGGGAGGAGTAGTACCATTTCAAATTACAGACAAGCAGGCATCTGAGAATTTTCATGGATGGATTAAGAGAAAGTGGTTTTGTCCAAAGCTTGCTAAACAAAGTGCCAAGCCAAAGCAATTTAAAGGGATTTATCTACCATACTGGACCTTTGATACCAATACATATTCCACTTATACGGCACAGTATGGTAAGGACCACACTACCAAGGATAAAGACGGAAATATTCAGACAGAGACTTCCTGGCACAACACCAGCGGACGATATCAGGAATTTATCGATGATCAGATTGTGCTGGCATCTAAGAACCATGACCAGAGAATTTTAGATGGACTTGAACCTTTTCATACAGAAGATAACAAGGCATATAAGCCGGAATATGTTGCAGGATTTATTTCAGAACGCTATTCTATTGGTCTAAAGGATGCGTGGGAGGTTGCAAAGAACAAGATTATCAATAGGCTGTCCAGCCATATCTCAGATAAAGTCAGAGAGGAGCACAATGCAGACCATGTTCGCGATGTGCGGGTAAATGCAGAGTTTCAGAATATTACATATAAATATTTGATGCTTCCAATATGGATATCGAATTTTAAATATAAAGACAAAGTATATCAGTTTATGGTAAATGGGCAGACCGGCAAGGTGTCCGGAAAGACTCCATTATCGATTCCAAAGATTATCCTTACCGTAATCGTGGGTATTGCAGCTGCTGTGGGTATTTACTATATCAAACGCCATTTATAGGATGAAAAGCAGGTGAAAGTCAGTATGAGAAAATGTAAAGAAGAAGATAGGAGCAGGCTATTCGAGTATATAAAAAAAGACTTGGAAATGAATACAGTATTGCTTGGGCAGGTAGAAACCTTGGGCTTAGAATCAAAACAGTTGTCCGTCTTTGTAAATGAGCAGGATGGAAGATGGGATAGCGTGCTTGCAATGTATTTTGACCAGGCCTTAGTATATAGCCAAAGCAGCCAGTTTGAGGTTCAGGAGGTAGTCTCTAAGTTAAAGGAATTTGATATAGATTGCATTACAGGAAAGGCTGAATTAGTAAAGCGACTGCAACAGTATTACCCGGAATATATAATGCAAAAGATGTATTTGTGTAGATGCGACAAGCTAAAAGAGTCTCAGGATGGACTAGGGGATGAAGCAACAATTCGAAGATTGGAGAAAGAAGATATCCCAAGGGTGGTTGCATTCTACAGTAAGATAAAAGAATTTAGAGATGCCTATCTAGGAAAAGAGACCATCCGAATTCAGCAGGAACAGGCCAATATGGACCATGGAGAACTGATATATGGCGTATTTGTAGGAAAAGAACTGGCTGCAATTGCAGAAACATCTGGAAAGGGAAGTACCTCTGCAATGATTGTTGGGGTATGTGTGCAGGAAAAATATAAAAAGAGGGGATATGGCAGGGCTGTTACATACAAGTTGTGCCAAGAGTTACTAAACCAAGGCAAGCAGTATATCGGCTTATGTTATCAGGATAACTTAGTCGGAAATAAAGCGGAACGGCTTGGGTTTTACCTTGTAGGAGAGTGTGCTAGCTTGCAGCGAAGTTCTCAAAAGAAGAAAAACGTGGAGGATACTCCGTATAAATCCAGAAGACTGCAGTGGACCGACACATATGAGGGATATAAGATCAGACCTGGCTTTTTTGCTGAAAATGGAGCAATGGTTGTTTCGGGAGGTGTGAACTTTACTATATATTCAAGACATGCAACGTCTTGTGAACTGTTATTGTTTCGAAGAAAGGTGAGAGAACCGTTTGCAATTATCCCATTTCCCAACACCTTCCGAATAGGATATGTATATTCAATGATCATATTTGATCTGGACATTGGTGAATTCGAGTATGCCTACCGCTTCGATGGACCTTATAATCCTAAAAAAGGACTGATTTTCAATAAGGATAAGATCGTCCTAGACCCTTATGCGAAGGCGGTCACAGGACAAAGTACATGGGGTGAAAAATACGAGCATGGGAACTTGTATCATGCAAGGGTCGTGGTAGACCAATTTGACTGGGACGACAGTAAGCAGCCAGAAATCCCGATGGAAGACTTAGTGATTTACGAATTGCATGTGCGAGGATTTACAAAGCATGACTCATCTGGCGTAAGCTGTCCTGGCACATTTGCAGGACTAATGGAGAAGATACCGTATCTAAAACAATTAGGGGTTAATGCAGTTGAGCTGATGCCTATTTTTGAATTTGATGAGATGAAGGACTGCCGCATGGTAAATGGCAAGCAGTTAATAGATTAGTGGGGCTATAATCCAGTGTCCTTCTTTGCTCCAAATACAAGTTATGCCTCTAGTATGGAATACAATCATGAAGGCAATGAGTTAAAAACTATGATTTATGAACTAAATAGAAATGGAATGGAAGTAATCTTAGACGTAGTGTTTAACCATACGGCAGAAGGAAATGAGTATGGTCCTTATATCTCTTATAAAGGAGTCGATAACAACGTATATTATATGCTGACTCCTGATGGGTACTACTATAATTTTTCCGGATGTGGCAATACATTAAACTGCAATCATCCGGTGGTACAGCGAATGATCTTAGACTGTTTGCGTTATTGGGTAACGGAATACCGAGTGGATGGGTTCCGGTTCGATCTTGCATCAATCCTTGGACGAAATGAGGATGGTACTCCAATGGAAAATCCGCCATTACTCCAGGCATTGGCCTATGACCCGATTTTAGGAAAGGTCAAGCTGATTGCAGAGGCTTGGGATGCTGGGGGAATGTATCAGGTAGGAAGTTTTCCATCCTGGCAGCGCTGGTCAGAGTGGAATGGAAAGTATCGAGATGATTTGCGAAGGTTCTTAAAGGGGGATAACGGGCTTGAGCAGACAGCAGCAAATCGTATACTTGGCTCATTAGATTTATATGATCCAGTGATACGAGGGGATGGGGCAAGTGTAAACTTTATTACATGTCACGATGGATTTACACTATGGGATCTGTATTCCTATAATGTGAAGCATAATGAAGAAAATGGATGGAACAATGAGGATGGAGACGATAACAATAATAGCTGGAACTGCGGAATCGAGGGAGAAACCGAGCAAAAAGATGTGATCGCGCTTCGTAAAAAGCTTGTGAAGAATGCTTGTGTAGTCTTGCTGGCAAGCAGAGGGATACCAATGATTTTGGCAGGAGATGAGTTTGGAAACACCCAGTTTGGCAATAATAATGCCTACTGTCAGGATAATGATATTTCCTGGCTCGACTGGAATCTGTTAACTGCCAATCATGATATCCTTAAATTCTATAAGTTTATACTGACGTTTCGAAAACATCATCCAATCATCAGGAAAAACACCGAGGAGTCAAGTCTTCGTTTTCCATTGACCAGTGTACATGGGTTACAGCCATGGTATGTGGATAGCCAAAGCGATCACCATTACATTGGGATATTATATGCAGGGCGTGCAGTTAACCAGATGGATGATTTTATCTATATTGCAGTAAATACTTATTGGGAGTCCAGAGTGCTTACCCTTCCAAAGCTTTCGGAGGATTATGCGTGGACCTTATCCATAGATACTGAAAATGATGTAGTAAATGGATTTGAAACGGTAGGAGGGTCAAATACCATTCCTCCTAGAACAGTCATGGTGTTTGTAGCAGTTTCTAAAAATCAAGACTATCTGTAAGGAACAAAGGAAGCCATTATTTTGAGGAGTTGATTTAGTCGTCAAAATAATGGCTTCCTTTTTGTGTAATATTATGCTAGAAGTATTTGGAAATACTATGGTAAGATAGTTGTACGTACAAGCGAAGGAGGTGGATTCGTGGAGCAGGAAAAGAAGAAACAGTTAAAATATTATAATCTTATGAAGGCATTAGAACAAAAGATTTCATCAGGTAAGATTAGACCAGGAGATAAGCTGCCATCCGAGAATGTACTGTCGAAAGAATTTGAGATCAGCAGGCAAACAGTACGTAAAGCATTAGAGATCCTTGAAAATAAAGGACTCATTATAGCAAAGCATGGAATAGGTACTTTTTGTGCAGAGCCAAGCAGAGGCAAGGTCCCGACAAAGAATATTGGTGTCGTAACGACCTATTTGTCAGATTACATATTTCCCCGTGTAATACAGGGAATTGATACAGTTTTAAATAAACAGGGTTATAGCATCCTGTTGAAAAATACGAATAATTCCAGACAAGCAGAGGCATCTTGTCTAGAGGAATTAATAAAAAAGAACATTGACGGTTTGATTATCGAGCCTAGCAAGACCCAGATCTTTTGCCGGCATATAAAGCTTTATGAACAATTAGAGGAAAGCAGAATACCGTATGTGTTTATTCAGGGATGCTTTTCCCAGATGTCGGACAAGCCTAAGGTATTAATGGACGACTGCAAAGGTGGATATCTTGTGACCAAGCATTTGATTTCTTTAGGACACAAAACAATTGTTGGAGTATTCAAAGCAGATGACATGCAAGGGCAGAAACGCCATAAAGGCTATGTCATGGCATTGCAGGAGGCCAATATAGCGTATGACCCGGATAAGGTGGTCTGGTTCTATACAGAGGACCGCATGATCCACCCATATCATCAGATGAAGCAAATGTCCCAACGGTATGAACAAGAGCCATTTGATGCGGTGGTCTGTTACAATGACCAGATTGCCATGGCAGTCATCCATGCATTGGAGGAAAAGGGCATTTCGGTACCTAAGCAGGTTGCAGTTACCGGGTATGATAATTCTGAACTTGGAAGTTCGTTAAGAATTCCACTGACTACCATTGCCCATCCACAAAATAAGCTGGGGGAAATGGCAGCAGAACTTTTATTAAAGCTGATCAACAAGGAGCTAAAGGTGGGGGATGCGGGTACCACCATATTGATTGAGCCGGAGCTTGTCATTCGAGAGTCGAGTCAAAGTGAAAGTATTTCCAACTAATTAAAAACAACTTGTTTACATGTGCGTACAAGTTATAGCATATAAAGTATAAAGAACAATAGTTAGGGAGGAAATTTAGAATGATGAAACAAAAAGAATACAAGTTTTGGTTTTGTACAGGGTCACAGGATTTATATGGGGAAGAGTGTCTAGAGCATGTAGCTGAACATGCAAAAATCATGGTAGCCGAACTAAATAAATCCGGCGTATTGCCATATGAGGTAATTTGGAAACCAACCTTGATTACCAATGAGTTAATCCGTCGTACCTTTAATGAAGCAAATACCAATCCAGAGTGTGCAGGCATCATTACATGGATGCATACATTTTCACCGGCAAAATCTTGGATTCTTGGCTTAAAGGAGTTTAGAAAGCCATTATTACATTTACATACACAATTTAATATGGAAATCCCTTATGACACTATGGATATGGATTTTATGAATGAAAACCAGTCCGCACATGGTGACAGGGAGTTTGGTCATATGGTCACCCGTATGGGGATTGAGCGAAAAGTCGTA
This sequence comes from bacterium, assembly GCA_030535455.1. Classification (GTDB taxonomy): domain Bacteria; phylum Bacillota; class Clostridia; order Lachnospirales; family Lachnospiraceae; genus KM106-2. Next base: position 13,688 of record JAUNJY010000019.1, on the reverse strand, counting down.
GTCGGCCATTGGAGTGACAAGGAAGTGCAAAAGGATATTGCCTCTTGGATGAGAACAGCAATTGGTATTGTCGAGAGCAGCCATATCCGCGTTATGAGAGTTGCAGACAATATGCGTAATGTTGCTGTAACAGAAGGTGACAAAGTGGAAGCACAGATCAAGTTTGGATGGGAAGTAGATGCCTATCCAGTAAATGAGATCGTAAAGGCAGTAGATGCAGTTGGCAAGTCAGACGTAAATGCACTAGTGGATGAATATTATGAGAAATACAATATTTTGCTAGAGGGAAGGGATCCAAAAGAGTTCCGTGACCATGTAGCAGTACAGGCACAGATTGAACTGGGATTTGAACGTTTCCTGGAAGAAAAGAATTATCAGGCAATCGTTACTCATTTTGATGATTTGGGCGGATTAAAACAGCTCCCTGGACTTGCTATCCAAAGGTTAATGGAAAAGGGCTATGGATTTGGTGCAGAGGGTGACTGGAAAGTGGCTGCCATGGTTCGTCTTATGAAGGTTATGACTCAGGGAATGAAAGAGGCAAAAGGAACTTCTATGATGGAGGATTATACCTATAACCTTGTACCTGGAAAAGAAGGGATTTTAGAGGCCCATATGTTAGAGATTTGCCCAACAGTTGCAGATGGCATGGTCAGCATTAAGGAACAGCCATTGTCCATGGGAAATCGTGAGGATCCTGCAAGATTAGTGTTTACGGCAAAAGAGGGAAAGGGTATTGCCACATCCTTAATTGACTTAGGTGACCGTTTCCGCCTGATCATAAATGACGTGGATTGCAGACATACTGAAAAGCCAATGCCTAAACTTCCGGTTGCAACTGCATTTTGGACGCCACAGCCTAATTTAAGAACAGGTGCTGAGGCTTGGATCTTGGCAGGTGGCGCTCATCATACGGCATTTACTTATGACCTGACGGCAGAACAGATGGGAGACTGGGCAGCAGCAATGGGAATCGAGGCCGTTTATATTGATAAGGATACGACGATTCGTAATTTTAAGAGAGAGTTAATGCTTGGAGACATTGTTTATAAAGAGAAATAAGAAAAAGGTTTAATGGAGGAATAAGTATGAGTGAAGCATACAGTCATGGAAAAGATACGATACGTTTAGGAAAGGCAGTCCTTGGAATTGAATTTGGATCTACAAGAATCAAGGCAGTATTAGTGGATGAGACATATGCTCCGATTGCATCCGGAACTTTCGATTGGGAGAACCATCTGGAAAATGGAATCTGGACGTATGGTGAGGATGAAATCTGGAATGGGCTTGCAGAGTGCTATCGTTCTTTGGCAGACAATGTAAAGGAAACCTATGATGTAGAAATAGAGCGTCTTGCAGCTATTGGATTTAGCGGCATGATGCATGGATATATGGCATTTGACAAGGAAGAGCATTTATTAGTGCCTTTCCGTACTTGGCGTAACACGATTACGGGACAAGCATCGGAAGAATTAACGGAATTATTCCAGTATAATATTCCACAACGATGGAGCATCGCCCATCTTTATCAGGCTATTCTGAATAAAGAGAGCCATGTAAAGGACATTCAGTATCTTACAACTTTAGCAGGATATATCCACTGGCAGTTAACAGGGAAAAAAGTGATTGGTGTTGGAGAGGCAAGTGGTATGTTCCCAATCGATCCGAAGACTAAGAATTATAATACATCCATGTTAGAACAGTTTGGAGAGTTAATTGATGAATACAAGTATCCATGGAAAATTGAAGAAGTGTTACCTAAGGTATTGGTTGCAGGTGAGCAAGCAGGTGAGCTGACCAAGGAAGGTGCAAGACGACTAGATCCAACAGGACATTTACAGGCTGGATGCTTATTATGCCCACCAGAAGGAGATGCAGGAACCGGAATGGCTGCAACCAACAGCGTAAGGGTACGTACTGGAAATGTATCCGCAGGTACTTCTGTATTCGGAATGGTCGTATTAGAGAAAGAATTAAAACAAGTACATAAAGAAATTGATCTTGTTACAACACCTGCAGGACATTTGGTTGCCATGGCACATTGTAACAACTGTACCTCCGACTTAAATGCGTGGGTAGGCATGTTTGATGAATTTACAGAAACATTAGGTGTGAAGATTGATAAAAATCAGCTATTTGAAAAATTATATACAAAGGCACTAGAGGGTGATAAAGACTGTGGAGGCCTAATTTCTTACAACTATTTTTCAGGAGAGCCGATTACGGATCTTAAAGAAGGACGTCCGTTATTTGTAAGAAAGCCAGACAGTAAGTTTACACTGGCCAACTTTATGAGGACAAACCTTTATTCCTCCCTTTCTGTTTTAAAGATTGGATTTGACTTGCTTACAAAACAGGAGCAGGTAAAAATAGATAAAATCTATGGACATGGCGGATTATTTAAGACAAAGAAGGTAGGCCAAGGTATTTTGGCAGCAGCACTTAACACGTCTGTATCGGTAATGGAAACGGCAGGAGAAGGCGGTGCATGGGGAATGGCCTTACTTGCATCCTATATGGTAAGTGGTGAAGAAAATCAAAGCCTGGATGATTTCTTAGAACAAAAGGTATTTAAAGGGGACACTGGTGAAGAGATGGCTCCTGAGAAACAAGATGTAGAAGGATTTAACGCATTTATTGAACAATACCAGAAAGGACTTGCCATCGAGAAAGTTGCAGTCGAGGCAATGTAGGAGGAGAACGATGTTAGAAGAACTGAAACGTAGAGTATATGAAGCAAACATGCTTCTTCCAAAATACGGCCTAGTTACATTTACATGGGGAAATGTAAGCGAGATTGACCGTGAAACCGGTATTTTTGCCATTAAGCCAAGCGGTGTGGACTATGATAAGCTAAGACCGGAAGATATGGTATTAGTTGACTTGGATGGAAGAAAGGTTGAAGGAAATTATAATCCTTCTTCTGATACGGCAACTCATGTGGAACTTTATAAGGCATTTTTAGAAGTGGGGGGAGTCGTACATACCCATTCTTCCTATGCAACAAGCTGGGCGCAGGCAGGAAGAAGCATTCCATGTTATGGAACGACCCATGCAGATTATATTTATGGGGAAGTACCTTGTGTTCGATGCTTAAGCAAAGAGGAGATAGAGTCTGCGTATGAGGAAAATACGGGACATTTGATTGTAAATGAGTTTCATCGTCTTGGCAAGGATCCGGCAGCAGTACCGGCAGTCCTTTGCAAAAACCATGGCCCATTTGCATGGGGAAAAGATGCAATGGAGGCTGTACATAACGCAGTTGTATTAGAAGAAGTAGCAAAGATGGCATTCCGTTCTGAACTGATTGAGGTCAGAGTACAGCCGGCACCACATGAGCTGCAAGACAAGCATTATTATCGTAAGCATGGAAAAAATGCTTATTATGGCCAGTCAAAAATAAAATAAGGTAGCTTCCGGAACGAAATAATACGAGTTGAATATAGTGATGTTAATAGACTTTTTAGGTGGTAGGAATGGGATATTATATCAAGGTTCAACCGGATGTAAAAGTATTTGTAGAGGATCTAAATCCTGATTGTGAGGATACTATTGTATTCTTGCATGGATGGCCAGGAAGCCATAAGCTGTTTGAATACCAGTTTAATGACCTTCCTCGAATGGGATACCGTTGTGTTGGAATTGATCAAAGAGGGTTTGGACAGTCCGACAAACCAGCAACTGGATATGACTATGACCGTCTGGCTGATGACGTCCTTTGTGTAATTGAGACACTACAGTTAAGAAATATTATATTGTTGGGACATTCAACAGGAGGAGCAATTGCAATCCGTTATATGGCAAGGCATAAACAGTATCAGGTATCAAAGCTGGTACTTTGTGCAGCCGCTGCGCCAAGCCTGATCAGACGGCCATATTTTCCATATGGACAGAAGAAGGAAAATATCTTGTCTATAATAAAACAGACTTATGAGGACCGACCAGAAATGTTACGTGGTTTTGGGAAACAGTTTTTTTACCAGCCAGTAAGCGTTGCATTTTCTGATTGGTTCTTTACTTTGGGGCTAGAGGCAGCAGGATGGGCAACAGCAGAGATTGCATCAACCTGGCTTGGAGAGGAAGCTTTGTTTGATGATCTTAGGCGGATAAGTGCACCAACTTTGATCTTACATGGAGTCCATGATGAGGTTTGTTATTTTCCATTGGCAAAGGCGCAGCAGCAAGGAATTCGCAATTCTATCCTAATTCCATTTGAAAAAAGCGGCCATGGACTGTTTTATGAGGAAAAGGATAAGTTTAACGATGTGCTGACCTCGTTTATAGAAAGCAAAATCTGTGACTAAAAAAACGCCCTGAAAGACAGGGCGTTGGATGCGCACTCACCTGAAAGGAAGATGTCGCCTATGGCGACCAGGTTCGGCGCAGGCAAATAGTCAACTCCCTTAAGACCGAGGAAGTTGACTATTTGATCTTATAAGGAAACTCCTCTTCGAGCAGCCTCCTAGTTCTTATACTCTATTTTGATTTTGGCTTGCTATAATCAAAGGTTACTGATATTGTCTTGATTTCTCCAATCTTTTTAGGATCTACAAGGTTAGGAGTAATCTTTGATACATCGCCATCAATGGTACGGGCATTCTTTGGAATTAAGGTAACCCAGTTGTTGTAAATGTTGGCACGTGTACAAACATCGTCGTCAGTTGTTGTATAAGAAGCGCCAGTAAGCGTTTGCTTTTTACCATTGATCGTTACTTCCTTAATGGTAAGTATGTAGCCAGGATATAATTTCTCGCCGTTGGTGATGCCGACAGCTGAGAAAATAATGCTGTTTGCTGATTTAGCAGCAGTTTCAGTAAAGTCAAGGCTTACAGTATAGGTACCGGCTCCGTTGATTTTTACATCAGTAGCCTTAATGCCTTCTGTCTTGGTAGAAGGATCATATTTATCACCTACGCTGTAGGAAACGCCCCAGTCGCTGCTGTTAAACATAAGCCATGCAAGTGCTGTATCATCACCGATATCTGAGCCTTCAGCATCAGGAGCAGCTGCAGCTACCTTTTCAATTTCTGCTTTTGCATCAGAAACAATTTGTTCCTTGGATTTACTTGCCTGAGTTTCTAGGCTATGAGCAGTGTATAATGCTGCGATATCTTTGTCAAAGAAGCTAAGCTCGGTTCTCTTAAATAGGCTGCTGCAGTCCCAAAGCATTGGACAGTAACCGTATTGATCACAATTGTTTAAGAAGTTTCCAATCCAGTCAGCAGTATTCTCTTTTACTTCAGTATCAGATTTTAATGCTACGGAGTATTCTCCAATGACAACGCCATAGCCCTGTTCTGTAAATTTAGTCATTTTTGCAAGTGCTTCATTTTGATTTTTATAATCTGTCTTTGTTCCCCATTTTGAAAGGCTTGTATTAATGCAGTAGCCGTCTGGAACGTAGTAGTGAACAGAAAGAAGCAGTTTGTCTTTTGCAGTATCGGTTGGCATTTTAAAACGGTCATCACAGGTGTTTGTAATGTCGGTATTAAATCCGGCAATTAAAAGAAAACGTTTTTCATTATTGCCGCCGGTGCCTCTTACTACATCTACAAAGGTCTGATTGATTTTATTGGTAACCTCATAACATTCAGCTTCAGATAATGAACCGGAAGTCTTGCAAAGAGTGTCGCTGTTAAGAGAAGTACCAAGCTCTTCATTGGCAGCCTCAAAGATTAGGTAGTCGGAATAGTCTTTGTAACGGGTTGCAATCTGTGTCCACATGGATTTGTAAAGTTCCATTGCCTGGTCACGGACTTTGCTATCAGAGGAACCAAACATGCCATACCAGCCACCATCCCAGTGGTCATTGACAACTACATACATCTTATTGTTTAGGGCATAGTTAATGATTTCTTCTACACGGTCTAAATATTTTGTATTGATGGTATAGTCCCCATTTTCAAAATCCATCATATTTGTCCAAGCAACAGGAATACGTAAGGAATCAAATCCTGCTTTCTTCATTGCATCGATCATTGCCTGGGTTGTTACAGGTTGTCCCCATAAGGTCTCATAAGTGGAGACATCGGCAGTAATACCTTTTTCTGCATGTCCATAAGCTTCCATGGTATTACCGAGATTGATGCCATTTCCCATAAGGTCTACGACTTCAAGTGAAGTTAGGTCGTCCCTCATCTTTCCGTCATCATTTGTTGCGATGCCATTTGCAGAAGTACGTGGAGTATTTTCTTTAACAATGGTATCTTCGGATGCCTCTTTTGTTTTCTCTTTGAAAGGTCCCACACTGGCGATTTTAGTTACTGCCAAAGCACCAACAGCAATCACAAGTACAATCGCGCAGATCAAAGTTACTAACTTAGATTTTTTCATAATAATCCTCCCTTTAGTTCAGTGATTTAATTAATTAAGAAAAAAATATAGATTTCTAACTATTAGCCTATAAAATATAGTGAATTATGTCAATGCTACTAAGGGAATTGGAGAGTATACTGTATCAAAAGTATAAAAAAACACATATTAGGTGGAAAAAATTATATAAAATACATGGAAAAGTCATAATACATAAAATTGGGCTTATTGACCGACAATGTATAGTAGGTTTTCATCAAGCGTTACATGACAACTAAATTATACAAAAAGGATAGGTGCATATGCATAAAACATTATCAAAAGATGCTTATGGCGGAGTACATGGAAAAGACTATGTTCCGTATGTTTCGGAAGGATCGCGGTCAGGCGGTAATGTTGCAATCTTAATCATTGGTATTTTGCTTGCGGCATTATTTGCAGCCTCTACTGCGTATTCCGGAATGAAATCAGGATTAACAGTAGCAGCAGGTATACCAGGATCAATTATTGGTTCCGGATTTATTGCCATTTTTGCAAAACAAAAAGGCATTCTTGGAAAAAACCTGGTACAAGGTATGTCCAGTGGCGGTGAGTCCATTGCCAGTGGTGTTATTTTCTTATTGCCAGCAGTCCTTCTAATTGGTGCTGATGTCACTTTTATTGAAGGCGCAATCGTTGCAATTGGCGGCGTATTGTTTGGTATGGGGGTATCTTCCCTTGTTTATAAGAACTTAATTGTAGAAGAGCACGGGAATCTGATGTTCCCTGAGTCCATGGCTATTTCTGAGACACTTGTGGCAAGTGAAGGTGCCGGAGACTCCATGAAGTATATGGGAATTGGATTTGCCGTAAGTGGTGTAATTACTGTAATCACAGGCTCATTCTTAAATGTTGCCAATAACTTGATCAGTTACGTGAATGAGAGATTTTACAAATGGAAATTAGAAATAGAGGTAAATCCCCTTCTTTTAGGAATTGGATTTATCGTTGGAATTGATGTTTCGTTAACCATGTTTGCAGGTTCGATTTTAGCCAATTTTGCAATTATGCCATTAATCAGTTATTTTGCTGAGTTTGCAGGACCTGGTGCATCTATATGGAATGCTCCGGATGTTCCAATTAGTACGATGCAGGTAAATCATATTGCAAGCAGTTATGTTAAATATATCGGCGCAGGAATGATGTTATCTGGTGGCTTAATTGGTGCAATCAAATTAATTCCTACAATCGTAGTAGCTGTTAAGGAGACATTAGGTGCCAAGAAATCAGAAGGTGGCTCCAATGAATCTTCTTTAGCAAGCATATTGCTCATTGTCGGTATCGTAATTGGTTTTGTAGCAGGATTTTTAGTTTCCGGTGGAAATATCGTAATGGCAATTGTGGGAGCATTTTTAGCATTGTTATTATCATTGTTATTCGTTATTGTTTCCGGCCGTTTGACAGGTACTATTGGTACATCTAACCTTCCTGTATCTGGTATGACAATTGCCTCTCTTGTAATTGTTACTTTGATTTTCGTAATCTTCCGCTGGACTAGTATGGAGAATAATAAGACATTATTGTTATTTGGAACGTTTATCGTAACTGCCATTTCTGTGGCCGGTGGATACGCACAATCTCAAAAGGTTACATTTATCATTGGTGGAAAACGAAGCGAGATGGATAAATACTTTGCTATCGCAGGTATTGTTGGTGTCGTAGTGGTAGTTGGAGTTATTCGATTACTTTCTAATCAGCTTTCTCTTACAGGAGACAATGTACCATTTGCATTACCACAAGCAAACTTGATATCCACATTGACAGCAGGAATTATGTCAGGTGATCTCCCTTGGCATATGATTATTGTTGGTATCGTAATGGGTATCGTATTATTTATGTTGAAGTTACCAATCATGACTGTTGCAATTGGTTTTTACCTTCCTATTGCAACAACATCCATTATCTTGGTGGGAGCCATTGTACGTCTATTTATTGAGAAGACTGCAAAGAATGCACAAGAAAGAGAAGCAAAAGTTGCAAATGGTATCAGTTTATCATCTGGACTAGTTGCAGGTGGTTCGATCATTGGACTAGTCGGAATTATCTTGCAAGTATTAGGTGTCATCAAAGGATTTGCCCCAACAGGTTTCCTTGCAAGTAATACGATGGCCTATATCTTGTTAGCGGCACTAATAATCTTTACAATCTGGCCGTTGCTTATGACTAAAGTGAAGAATTCGAGTCAATAATTATAAGGCTTACCTAACAAAATATACGGCTTACAATTCGAATGTGGATTGCAGGCCGTATGTTTTATTTTCGGGACGTTTATAGATTTGGAATGGTGGTTGAAAGAAGAAAAAAACAAGGGTATACTCTAGTGTGATTGAAAAAATATAAACTTAGAACGTTTAATGGGAGAAAAGACATGGACAGCAAGAAACGATTTGCAGATGCATTGGAACAGCTGCTATGCAAAAAGGCACTGGATGAAATTGCAGTCAGCGAGATTGTAACACTGACCGATCTTTCACGAAGAACATTTTATCGACATTTCACAGACAAATATGATTTAGTAAGCTGGTACTTTGAACAGTTTTATAAGGCTACTTTTGGACTGATCATAGAGGGGGCAACTTGGGAGGAAGCGCTTATAAAGTATCTTACCATTTATGAAGAAAAAAAGATGGTACTGCTCCATGCATATGAAAGCCATGATATTAATGGCCTTCGAAATTATGATATTACACTTACGGTAAAAACCTATGAAAAGTATTTGGAGAAAAAGGGCGTAGATATTCAGGCAGAGCATATTCGGTTTGCTATTGATATTGCATCTCGAGGTGGAACTGATATGATCATTGAATGGCTTAAAGGTGGGATGAAAATGGATAAGAAAAAGCTGGTAGAGTTACTAAAGCGGACGTTGCCAAATGATATCTTGTGCATGGTTGAGTAAGAAAAAAACAAAAATGTCACAGATTATTAATTTTGTGACTTTTATTTTTTGTCCTATTTGGGTATAATCTTGTTATACGAAACTTAATATCATATCGAAAGAAAGCGTAGAAGAGAATTAGTAGTACAGACCATGTCTTAACAGAGAGTATCCGGATGGTGTGAGGATATAGACATACTGATATGAATACATCTTGGAGCAGCAGCCTGAAAATAGTAGGGTATGCCGGGGACGCCCGATACAGCGTTGGAAGTATACTATTCTTATAGAAGAATACGTACTCAATAAGGAAAATTCCGTGAGGAGTTTTTAATTTAGAGGTGGTACCGCATATATATGCCCTCTGCAATAGTAAGAAGTCTATTGCAGGGGGCTTTTTTAATGTATAGGAAACTTCTCTTCTAGAAGCCTCCTATACATTAAAAAGCATCCTAGAAGATAGAACAGACGATGTGCCAATACCTTATATGATCGTTCCACTCCACGCAGCTTATGTGAAAAAGTTAGTAAGAAAAGGAGAATGAATATGACAATTTATGATGAGTTAGTAGCCCGCGGACTGATTGCACAAGTAACCGATGAGGCAGAAGTTAAAGAATTAATCAATACCGGAAAGGCAACGTTTTACATTGGATTTGATCCAACTGCAGATTCTTTGCATGTAGGACATTTTATGGCTTTATGCTTAATGAAGCGACTTCAAATGGCTGGCAATAAGCCGGTTGTATTATTAGGTGGAGGAACCGGATATGTTGGGGATCCTTCTGGAAGAACAGATATGCGTACCATGATGACACCGGAGACAATCAACCACAACTGCGAATGCTTCAAACATCAGATGGAGCGCTTTATTGATTTTGGCGAAGGTGGTGCAATTGCAGTAAACAATGCAGACTGGCTGCTAAAGTTAAATTACATGGAATTATTAAGAGACGTTGGTGCTTGCTTCTCTGTAAATAACATGCTCCGTGCTGAGTGTTATAAACAAAGAATGGAAAAGGGATTAACATTCTTAGAATTTAACTACATGGTAATGCAGTCTTACGATTTCTATCACTTATTCAAAAACTACAATTGCAATATGCAATTTGGTGGAGATGATCAATGGTCTAATATGCTTGGCGGTACCAACCTGATCCGTCGTAAATTAGGAAAAGATGCATATGCCATGACGATAACCTTACTTCTTAACTCAGAAGGAAAGAAGATGGGCAAGACTGCAAATGGAGCTGTGTGGTTAGATCCAAACAAGACGTCACCTTTTGAATTTTACCAATACTGGCGTAATGTTGGCGACAATGATGTATTACGATGCATCCGTATGCTTACATTCATTCCATTAGAGGAAATTGATGCAATGAGCAATTGGGAAGGCAGCGAATTAAATAAGGCTAAGGATATCCTTGCATATGAACTTACTTCTCTTGTTCATGGAAAAGAAGAGGCAGATAAGGCAAGACAGGCGTCTCAAGCATTATTTGCATCAGGAACGGATGACAGCCATATGCCAAGTACTGAGATTAGCATGGACCAATTAACAGATGGACAGATCCCAATCATGGACTTATTGCTTGCTTGCAACCTGGTAGCCAGCAAGAGTGAGGCAAGAAGGCTGATTACCCAAGGAGGTCTTTCCATTGATGGGGAACGCGTAAGCATTATTGATTACATGGTGACTAAAGAGCAGTTAGAGGAAAGTATCAGAATTAAAAAAGGAAAGAAAGTATTCCATAAAGCATTTATTGCAAAGTAAGTGTATAGTAATAAAAGATAAAATGGAATAAATTACAAAATAAAAGTACGAAAATATTGTTGACATATGTCGTAATATGTAATAAAATATCTTTGTTGTCGCGATACAACAAAGATAGGGCTATCGCCAAGCGGTAAGGCACAGCACTTTGACTGCTGCAGTCGCTGGTTCGAATCCAGCTAGCCCTGTTTACATAAGATAAGAATGCGTCTTCCATTTTGGGAGGCGTTTTTTTGTGCATAGGAAACTTCTTTTCGAGAAGCCTCCTATGTATTAAAAAGGTTTTCTAAAAAAAACAGAAAGCCAAGATGCATACTCACCGAAAAGGGAATACTTAAGTCATACCAATTATAATATAGAACGTTAGAAGGACAAAACAAGATGAATAAAGATGTAATGATTGAAAAGACGAAGGAATTCGTAAAAGACAGATTATATGGAGAAGGAAGCGGGCATGACTGGTTTCACATTGAAAGGGTATATAATTTGGCCAAATATTTAGCAGAAGAGGAACATGCAGATACTTTTATAGTGGAAATGACAGCGCTTTTACATGATATTGATGATTGGAAGTTTTCTGACGACAGTAGAACCAATACGACAGTGACGGAAAACTTTCTATCCTCCATTGGGGTAGATGCAGAGGCCAGCAAAAAGATAATTACCATCATAAAGACAATGTCATTTAAGGGTGGCGTGGTAGATGCTTCTCAGGATACCATTGAAGGACAGGTGGTTCAGGATGCAGACCGACTGGATGCCATTGGAGCTATTGGGATAGCAAGAACATTTGCATACGGTGGAAATAAAAATCGTTTAATGTATGACCCGGCAATTAAGCCAATGGAGTTTCAATCTTTGGAGCAAGTGAAAAATGCCGAAAATCATACAATAAATCATTTTTATGAGAAATTATTGAAATTAAAAGATTTAATGAACACCGATACAGCCAAAGTACTGGCAGAAAAAAGGCATAAAGTGATAGAAGACTTTTTAGAGGAATTTTATGCAGAATGGAATTTTAACGGGGAAATACATTAAATTTGACGAAAACATTAGAAATATTGTACTATTACTCTATAAAGACAAACCGGTTATATTACATGGAATTCATCTTCGGCACAGTAGAGAGTTTATTGTGTCAAAGGTGAGTTTTCAATCTATGTTTTCATACATAATTGGGTAAACTGTCTAACAAAGATAAAGTTTTTAGATAGAAGGAGAACAAATGAAATGAGCAAAGTAATAGAACGTTTTATGAAATATATCGCGATTGATACTCAGTCGGAAGAAGAAGTAGAACAATTACCAAGTACTAAGAAACAGTTTGATTTAGCAAATTTACTGAAAGAAGAATTAATCCAGATTGGTGCAAAGGATGTAATGCTAGATGAAGAACATGCTTATATTTATGCAACCATTCCGGCAACCAAAGAAGGGTTAAAGACCATTGGATTTATATCTCATATGGACACAGCGCCATCTATGAGCGGTACCAATGTAAAAGCAAGGATTGTGGAAAATTATGATGGAAATGATATTGTGTTAAATGAAGCTTTAAACGTAGTGTTATCGACAGCACAGTTTCCAGAATTAAAAGAAACCAAAGGAAAAGATTTAATCGTAACCGATGGTACGACACTTCTTGGAGCGGATGATAAAGCAGGAATTGCTGAAATTATGACAATGGCAGAATATTTATTATCTCATCCAGAAATTCCTCATGGAACAATCAAAATCGGATTTACTCCAGATGAAGAAGTTGGACGTGGCGTTGATTTCTTTAATGTAGAACAATTTGGTGCTGATTTTGCCTATACTGTAGATGGCGGCAAGATTGGGGAATTGGAGTATGAAAACTTTAATGCGGCTTCCGGAAAAGTAGCAATCAAAGGAAGCAACATTCATCCAGGTTCTGCAAAGAATAAGATGGTAAATTCTCTTCATATCGGCATGGAATTCCAAGCTATGCTTCCAAAGTTTGCAGATCCTGCAAATACAGAAGGGTATGAGGGATTTTATCATCTTGACTCTATGAGTGGAGGCGTGGAAGATACAGTAATGGATTATATTATCCGTGACCATGATAAGGATCAGTTTGAAGAAAAGAAAGAACGTTTTGCAAAGATTGCAGAATATTTAAATGACAAATATGGTGAAGGCACAGTAACTGCTACAATCAAAGATTCTTACTATAATATGAAATCCATGATTGAACCACATATGCATTTAATTGAAAATGCAAAAGCGGCAATGGAAGAACTTGAAATCACTCCAATTGTCGTTCCAATTCGCGGTGGTACTGATGGTGCCAGACTTTCCTATATGGGATTACCTTGCCCAAATATCTGTACAGGTGGATTTAACTTCCACGGAAAATATGAGTATATTCCAGTACAAGACATGGAAAAGATTGTTGAATTATTAATTAAGATAGTGGAAAAATATAGCTGCGACAGCCAAGCAGACTAATTGATCATAAAGAAAGACGGATGCAGCCTCTAGGGAATTCCTAGCAGGAAATGCATTTGTTTTTCACAAAAAAAGAGACTGCTCCAAGAGCATCCTCAGCTTGTCGACAAAGTCGCCAAGCTGAGGATGAAATCAGGCTTTCATCCAGTGCCGAAGGGAATGATTAGTGCTCACTCGTGCAAGTCCTTAAAAATAAGGACCTATTCGCACTAA
>JAUNJY010000018.1 GCA_030535455.1 bacterium | reverse complement strand
TGCTTGTCAAAACTCTCGCGCCAAGCCTGGTCGCCCTAGCGACATCTTCCTTTCAGGCGCGTGCGCATCCTCAGCGGAGCGCTTCTTTTAATAGAGTTTTGCTTGTCAAAACTCTCGCGCCAAGCCTGGTCGCCCTAGCGACATCTTCCTTTCAGGCGCGTGCGCATCCTCAGCGGAGCGCTCTTTTTTTAGATATAGGAAATTGCACAGCAATATCCCATATCTAAAAAAGGAGCAGGTTCCCATAAGGAACCTACCCCTTTCTCTTACTTTGCACCAACAACAAAGCCCAAGTACTGCTTGTACTACCAGGCCCGGCTGCTGCCACAACTTTAAAAGCCCGCTCTGCGTGTTTTTAATTATTTTTCTAAGTAAATCTTTCTTGTGATAAAGTTATATACCATTACTACAAATGTTGCAATAACTTTAGCAGTCATGACAATTACTGCATTTCTAACGGCAGGAAGCCATGCAGTCAATGCATTCACGGAAATCCACATGATTAATGAATTAATTCCTAAACCGATAATACTTAGAATCATAAATACTACAAATTGTTCTTTCTTGCTTTGCTCTTCGTTTGGATCAAATACCCAGAAAATACTCAATATATAGTTATATATTACAGAAACCGAAAACGAAAGTGCACTGGCAATCAAATAATTAACGCCTAGAAATTCGTTTAATACAAATAGAATTCCGTAGTCAATTAAAAATGCACTGCCCCCAACTACAGCAAAACGAAAGATTTGCTTCATTAACTTCTGCATCTCTTCTATCCTCTTTTTATTATAGTGTTACTGTTGTACTTTACTATTAAAGTTACCACATTTTCTCATATTTTACTAGAGTTATTTCACTGTATGAGTCTCAAATGAGGACATTTCCGGCAGCCATTTTTGATAGGAATTAAGCACTTGCTGCTTCTGCTTCTCAAAATTAGATGTCTCAATGGTATCATTGACACAGATCACTTTATAGCTTCCATGCTCAATTGCATGAAGCGTACTTTGAAATGTCTTATCTTTAATATGAAAACACTTTCCATACTTCGGACTTCTTGGAATGAAATTGCCATCTGCAAGCTGCCAGAACTTAATCACCCATTGGTTTACGTTGGATTTGGTACGGAACTTATCCATACAAGTCTCATGCAGCATCTTAGGCTCTGTCTTCCAGACTGTCTCAAACGTACTCTTTAAAAATGGACTTGGCAAATGGTTATAATAAAAACCAGGGAACCATGGCCAGATGCTAAGTGCAGCCGTACGCACCAAGCTCTTCATACCATTTACCGGGTTAAACCATTTGAAGAAATCTCGTTTCATAACTTCTTTTTTATCAAAGTTCTTATTGATTACCTCAAGGTCATTTCCATTGAAGAAACCGGCACTCTTCTCACCAAAATAAATACAGTTAAGCGCAAAAATATCCCTAGGCTTGCCATCCTTAAAGAAATCCGTAGGCTTTACATGATTAGTAATGAACATATCATCATTAAAGTACACGAACTGCTCTGCAAGTCCTTCGATACGATGTAAGTTAAGCTCGATTGTGTTTGCATTAAACGTTGGCAAATACTCCTCTGGGATATAATCTTTGTGATTTACGATATTTAATTTTGGATTTGTAACATCCAGCCATTCCGGTAAATGTCCCCATGTTACAAAATGGATCTTATTTACCCAAGGTGCAAATTTCTCTACGCCTCGAAACCAGTACTGCAAGTTATCCCAACTGCGGTATCGTACCTCGGTACTGTCCCCTTTATCATTTGACTGGTCGTATAAATTCTTCTCCGCCTGCCATTTTGGATCGTTACCATCTACCCAGATAATGACGAAATCTATCTTATTGTTGTCTTCCTTGCTGCCCATATAATTATAACGTCCTCCTAAGACATGAACTCTTCGTATACAGGTAATACTTCTTCTGGAGTACCACGCATCTTCACATGTCCTTCATGAAGCCAAAGTACACTTGTACATAAATTAGCAATTGTTTCAGAGCTATGAGATACAATGATTACAGTACGTTTATCGTTCATAATCAATTCCTTCATCTTTTTAAAGCTCTTCTTTTTAAACTTAGAATCACCTACACTAAGTACTTCATCGATTAACATAATGTCTGTTTCCAAGATTGCTGTAATTGAGAATGCTAACTTGGAATACATACCTGAAGAATATGTTTTTACAGGACGGTCAATGAATTCTCCTAATTCAGAGAATGCAATGATTTCCTTCACTTTTGCACGGATTTGTTCTTCCGTAAATCCAAGCAGCATACCTGATAAAAAGATATTTTCTCTACCTGTTAACTTCTTTTGGAAACCAACACCGATGGAGAGCAAGGATACAGAATGTCCATGTAAATCAATTGTTCCTTCGTCCGCTGCAAAGATACCTGCAATTGCACGAAGCATGGTAGATTTACCACTACCATTCTTTCCTACGATCCCTAAGATTTCTCCTTCTTGTACAGTAAAAGAAACGCCTCGTACTGCTTCAAATACTTCTGTCTTGGATTTCTTTAAAGAGAGTAAACTCTTCTTAATCGACATTTTATTTAAACATCTATATCGGATCTTCAGATCCTTTACATCAATTACATTATTGCTCATTAGATCACCTTCACATAACTGTTTTCGTATTTATAAATTGTTCTTACTCCAACTACGGATAAAAGGATACCCATTAAGAACCATAATCCAAGTGTATAAAGGTCTTGTGTACTTTTATAAGGATAAATCATACAATTACGTAATTGATCCATAACAAAAGCAACTGGATTTAGCTTTAATAACAGTGTCCTAATTGGTTCAGGAATGTTCTTATTACCAATCGCATAGAAAACACCGGATAAATAGAACATTAAACGCAATACTACGTTGATTACATTTGATAAATCCTCTACAAAAACGCCAAAATGTAGCATAATTGTACTACAACCGAATGTTATTAAAAATAACACTAAAAATAATGGTATCATGTACAGTAACTTATAGCTGACTGGAACCTGATAAATCACCATCATAATTGCAACGATACTAAAGGAAATAAGCATCTTAAATCCATTTGCATACATTTTAACTAAGATTAACATGTATTTTGGTATATATACTTTCGAAACAATCGCACTGTTATTGGATACCAAACGTACGCTTTGCTTTACTGTCTTCTCAAAGAATGTCCAGCTGGATAAACCAATGAATACGAATACTGGGAAATAGTCTTCACTACTATTAAATACGATTGTTGAAATAAATGTATATACGAGCATAAATAGCAATGGATCTAAAATCCACCACAACCAACTTAAATGAGAGCTGGCAATTTCTGATTTCAATTCAGACTTTGCTGAATAAATCCCATACTTGTAGTACTTATTCAAATCTCTTATAAATTTTTTCATCATAATACCTCTAATTCTTTTATTGCTTCATAATTTCTCTTACAATTGTCTGTATCACAAAGTTCAAAGAACCCTTTATGACGTGCCAAATACACAGCGTCATTTTCAAACCCTGAAGCAACTGCCTCTTTTAAGGTTTTTATAACATCCTCTAATTCATAGCAAACTGGTCCAAAACCGTCTCGTTCATAAACGAAATATCCTTCACCGTAATGCTCTTGTCTATATCTTGGATAATCAAACTGATAATACATCAGTGGCTTTTTCATATATGCAAAATCCATGGCAATACTGGAATAATCGGTAACCAGATATGCAGATTCCATTAATAATTGTTGTACATCATGCTCTTTATCATTTGCAATTACGATTCTGTCGTCATCGCTACTGAAAAGATTGGTAAACTTCTGCATTTCTCGATGCTGATAAAAAATAAGGGTCAGATCCTCGTCGTGCAGCATCTTACGTAATTCTTCGTTTTTGATAAACGCACTCCAAGCCTTATAATAATCTGACTGTTTCATTTTCTCAATATCACTTTGTTTTACTTCATTATTGGATGGAGGAGAAATCCAGCTTCTCCAAGTAGGCATAATTAATATTTGTTTTGGATTGACCTTCGCATTATGAAGGTTATCAAAACGGCAGAAACCAAGTAGCTGTACTGCTCCCTCTGGATAACCAAAGCGCTCTTTTACATACTTATATTCTCGTTCTGCACCGCAAACAAACAGGCTGATCTTTGAATGCTTATAATGTAAGAACTCAACATCGTCCTTTGTTATACCATGTTGTAAAAATACTCGAGTATTCTTACGAATTCCGTACACCTCTAAAAAATAGCAAACCGCTGCATTGGGCTTGCCTCCCTTTTGTGTACTTATGTTTTTCTCAGCTGTCAAATAATATATCCAATGCTTCAAAGTCCCATAAGAAACGGTATCCCCTAGGGAAGCTACCTTATCATAGTCCTCTGATTTCTTGCTTATTGCATAAACCACATCCTGATGTGGTTCATTTTCTCTGATATACTTAAACAACCAATATGCATTATCCCTTGCCTCTTTTTGATTTTCACAAATCAGCCATAGATGCTTTCTTTTCTTCTTGTAAAACCATGAAATAGGTAATGCAATTAAAAATAGAATAAAATGCAATGCATCCTCGAAGGAGGCCTCTAATAATTTACTGATAAAATTTTGTTTCATATTAACCTTTCTCTATGTCACAAAATAGTGCATATTAGCATATAAACACACTATATCTCTTATAACACCATACTCTTTCGCACATTAAGTGTCAAGTAATTTCTTCTAAATCGACCCCTTTTTACAGCATACTTCCGGCTTCTTCTGACACTCCTGTTTCACTGTATTTAAGGCCTTTTCAATGACATGATGCATATCATAATATTGATAGTTTGCAAGCCTTCCACCAAAGATCACATTGGTCTCTTTCTCAGCAAGCATTTGATAGTTTAAAAAGATTTCCATGTTCTTTTCATCATTGACTGGATAGTATGGTTCATCCCCTAAATTCCAAGTCTTTGGATATTCTCTCGTTATAATGGTATCTTTAGACGTATTAAATTCAAAATGCTTGTGCTCGATAATTCGAGTATAAGGAACCTCATATTCTGTATAGTTCACTACCGCATTTCCTTGGTAGTTTTCCATGGCAAGCTGTTCAGTTTCAAATCTAAGACTTCTATATTCTAATGCACCATAGCAATACTCGTAATACTGGTCAATCATTCCTGTATAGACCACCGTATGGGCCATTGCATCAAGTTCCTGTTTGTGACTAAAATAATCTGTGTTTAAACGGACTTCAATTCCCTCCAACATCTTCTCAATCATTTTTGTATATCCACCCTCTGGAATTCCTTGATACTTATCATTGAAATAATTATTGTCATACGTAAAACGAACTGGAAGACGCTTGATGATAAAGCTTGGAAGCTCTGTTGCACGTTTTCCCCATTGCTTTTCCGTATATCCTTTGATTAACTTTTCGTAAATATCCTTTCCTACTAAGTTAAGTGCCTGTTCTTCTAGATTTTTAGGCTCTTCGGTATAAGTATTTGCAATTTCTCGAGAAATATATTCCTTTGCTTCCTGTGGTGTCTTTACCCCCCATAGCGCATGAAATGTATTCATATTGAATGGTAGGTTGTATAATTCCTCTTTATACCTTGCAACTGGCGAGTTTGTGTATCGATTAAACTCTGCAAACTGATTTACATACTCCCAGATTTCCTTATTGCTTGTATGGAAAATATGTGCTCCATATTCATGCACATTGATCCCATTTACCTCTTTCGTATAAATGTTTCCGGCAACATGATTTCGTTTGTCGATTACTAAACATTTTTTGCCTCGTTGATTAGCCTCGTATGCAAATACAGAACCAAATAATCCTGCACCTACAATTAAATAATCGTACACTTCATATACCTCCATTGTAAAAAAGTCGTCGAATTCATAACACTACAAGTTTACAGATTTCATCAAATACTGTCAAGTAATCAAGTATTTTCCTGCACCAAACCAGATTGCAATGGCAATACCCTACTTTCTTGTTTTAAAAAGGGTTAGAAATCCATTGTGATCCCTAACCCTTTCCATTTTCTTTATCCCATCAGTTCTGACACACTCTTATTCCTTAGACACTCCCATACCATTGCCCCAAATAGCGGCAGTACCACAATCCATTCAATGGCATATCGCATATAGGCTACCGGGCCGGCAATGCAAATCAGCAAGTTTAAAACCACTGGCAGGGTCACTAGAACATACTTATACTGTCTCTTATAAATCATATACAAAATACATAGAAAGAACATATAGTTCCATGTTCCTACGGAAAATGCCCATCCTAGCATGCTGCTCTTATTTAGTGCCTTTATAAGCTGCGTCACTACGCTTCTAGGGTACTCACTAAACTGTGGATTTTTCAAACCAAACTTTGCTCCGGGAGCTCCGGTTCCATTGTAGAGTATATGCTTTCCGTAATCCACGGAGTAATAATACGCATTGTTATGCAGTGTGGCTGTAATATAGGTTTCGGGATGACGGACCAGTAGTTTCAGCCATACTCCAAAAAAGTCCTTTAGCTCTTCCTTTGTATAATATTTATTGAAATGGTTTTTGACTCCATCTGATAAGATGGGATCATATCTCTCCTTCAATACCTCTAGGTCTTTGTCAAAACAAAGGATTTTATTTATCTTTTCAATCTCTCCGTCTTTAAATCCTTCTTCCCCCCATTCTACTGCATATCTGGCTACTTGCTGAAATGGCATGGATAACATCTCTCTTGGACTTCCCTGAGGAATATTACACGCTGGAAGGATAATCTTTAATAAGACGATTCCATATAAAAAGATTGGTATTCCAATTGTAAAAACAATGGTCTTTATTCTTTTAAAGCTTCGTCTATATCGCACGCCCAGTATAAATAGGACTATTAATAAGATATACAGCCCATTGTTACGCAAAAGCATAAGCCCTGTGGATGCTCCGAATAAAATCCATTTCTCTTTTCTTGATGAGAAAAATTTCTCTTCTGACCTAACAATCTTAAAGAACTGAATTGTGACCAAAATCATAAATCCGCCATACAGGCTATCCTTGGTTATGGTCAAGGCATACATTGGAATTACGGGATAAAACATAAAAAACAAAAGGGAAAGCATCTGAAACACAATGGGGACTTTGATACTCCTAATGTAATTAATCGCATAACTATAGACGAATGCCAAAGAGAGCACCTGCAGCATGACAAATGTAAACATAGTAATATTGATATGCCCTAAAAGAATGCCTGCTTTGGCAAATAAACCGACTGCAATCGTATAAGCGATTGGATGATGATTATTAAGTAGCGTAGTTGCCTCATCTGGATATACAATGGACTTATTTGTCTTACAGATTTTCTTATCTCCTATAAACTGTGCAACCTCATCCCTTGCATCGGGTGTAAAGTTGCAAGGATAACAGATGATGATATAAGGAAGCCAGGCAATTAGTATTGCCACAAAGCAGCTCCAAATGGTCACTTTAAATCTTTTTGGTACATACTTCTTTATAAACGTACTTATCTCCAACTTAGGCAATAAGTATTCCATAAAGGCATTTACCATATAATAGATCAGGATGCAATAACCTGCCAGTATGACAAAGGCTTTCGCAATGGTAAATCCCGACTCAAAAATGGCATCTAGATTATTCTTTTTATAAAATGCCCTTCCTAATAACAGCAACATGCTTGCACAAACCGAAAATACAAAGGAACATCTTTTACAGCGTCTGGAATATTCCTTTCGTACAAGGAAGAACAATACAATGCCCAACAAAAATAGTACAAGTAAATCATTGGTTGAATCATTTTTAAAAGAGTCACCCAGCTTTAATAGCACCCTTATGACACCATTGGTCTGCTTCTTACTTTTAATCGCAACCTCCCCCAGGCTAAGTCCCAAGGAACAGCTAGTGACAAGCGTTAAAAATGCTATGTAACATATATAACCTATTTTATTATTTTTATAAAACCTACTCATGATTTCTCCGTTCTAACTTCATTTACTAAAAGCCATAACACCGTGCCAAACACCGGAACCACCATAATCCACTGAATCGCATAACGCATATAGGCAACCGGCCCTGCTATGGCAATCATTATATTTAATACAACTGGAAGTGCCATTATTAAATACTCATATCTTCTTTTGTAGCCACAATATAAAAGGACAAACAAGAACAGGTAGCTCCATGTTCCAACAGAAAATAGCCCTCCTAGCATACTGCTCCTGTTTAACATGCTCAATGCTCTAAGTACGAAAGTCCTTGCACTCTCAGTAATATCCGGGTTCTTTATCCCATAGACTTCTCCATTACTCCCTGCTCCAACATAGACAATGGGCTTTCCGTAGTCAACGGAAAAATAATAATAGATGTTATTTAAGGTAGCTGTCACAAAAGTACCTGGATGTCTTTTCAAGAGTTTTGCCCAGACGACCATAAACTCCTTTAATTCCTCTTTTGTATAGTCCTTATTGAACTTACTCTTTACCGGATCTGACAGTACAGGATCATATCGTTCCTTTAGTACTTCCAAATCCCCTTCAAAACAAAGGATCTTATCAAGAGTTTCAATCTCAGCATTTTGAAATCCTTCTTCGCCCCATTCCACTGCATATCTTGCTACTTGCTGAAATGGTACAGATAACATTTCCCTTGGACTTCCTCCAGGTATATTACACATAGGAAGAATGACCTTTAGAAACAGCCCCCCATATAGAATTACCGGAATTCCTATACTCATTACAATCTTCTTGCACTTGTTACGATTTTTACGATAACGGATAAGAAGCACAATAAAAAGAACAAGCATGACATAAAGCCCATTATTTCTTAATAGCTGTAGTCCCAATGCTGAACCAAATAAAATCCACAACTCTTTATTTGATGAGAAAAAGCTGTCTTCTTTGGTCATCATCTTAAGCAGCTGAATGGTAAGCAGAAGGATGCATCCACCATACAGGCTGTCCTTCGTCACTGTCAGTGCATAAATTGGAAACAGTGGATAGAACATAAAAAATCCTAAGCCAATCAGCTGAAATAAAACGGGAACATCAAGGCTCTTTATGTAAAGAATCGTATAGCTAAACAGAAAGGCCATTGCTGTCATTTGCAGTAAAGCAAATAAAAACATAGCTCCATTGATTGAGCCAGTCATCTTTCCTTCCTTGGCAAATGTCCCAACCAAAATAGTATAGGTAACAGGATGATGGTTATTTAATAATGTAGTAGCGCCTTCTGGATAATTAATGGTGTTATCTGTCTTGCAAATTTCCACATCCCCCAAAAACTGAGCTACTTCATCCCTGGAATCTGCCGTAAAGTTACATGGATACATGATTACCACATAAGGAAGCCATGCCACAACTATAAAAGCGAAGCAGCTCCAAATGGTAAGCTTGATTTTCTTTAGCTTATAAGCCTGTAATGCAGTACTGGCAGCCAGCTTTGGCAGGACATATTCCATCAATGCATTGAGCAGCCAATATAGCAAGATGCTATATCCAACCAGTACCATAAATGCCTTTTGTAAAGCAAATGCCGAGGAAAAAAGCTTGCTAAGGTTGTTCTCCTTATAGAATGCCCGTCCCAATAAAAGTAGGATGCTTCCGCCTAGTGAGAATAGCAGCGAATACGCCTTGCATCTTCTTGAGTACTGCCTGCGCACAAGAAAAAACAGTACGATACCAATTAGTAATAGGAGAAACAAGTCATTGGTTGCATCAAATGAAAATGAACGTCCAATCTTTAAGATCCATGCATAAATACCTGTTGCATGCTGACTCTTATTAAGTTTTACTTCTCCTAGTGCAAGTCCCAAAGAAAGGCTGACCAGGCTGGTTAATAACGTCACATAACAACAATATAAAATCCTTTTTTCTTTGTATAATCTTCTCATTGTAATTATAGCCCCATTATTTTCTCTCATTTAATTTTTGTAATTCCAGTTCAAAATCCTGTTTGTTCTTTGTCTGAATCGTCTGCAAGATCAAGCCGCTAAAGAAACTGACAATTGCCGCTAATACAACAAACCCACAAACAATCAAGGTTGGGATCTTTTGAACAAGCCTGGTCTTTGCAAATCCAATTAAAATTGGCACAAAGAAGATGGCTGCTATGACTACTAGAATTGCTGAAATAATTGAAAAATAATGCAATGGCTGATAATCTCGATATAACCTGATTATCGTCCTAAGTACCTTAAATCCATCTGAGTATGTATTTAATTTGGATTCGCTTCCTTCTGGCCGGTCGCGATATGTAATGATCACATTTTCTACTAACATATTCTTATCAACAGCATGAATGCTCATTTCTGTCTCAATTTCAAATCCTTTTGACAATACTGGAAATGTCTTTACAAACTGATAACTAAAAGCTCGATATCCCGTCATGATATCCTTTATATCTGATTTGAACAACATATTGATTGTCTTACGAACAATGGAATTTCCAAAGTTGTGAAACAGTCGTTTATTCTCTGTGAAATAGGTCGATGACAAGCGGTCCCCCACCACCATGTCTACCTTTCGTTCTAATATCTTATTTACCATCTCTTCTGCAAATTCAGCAGGATATGTATCGTCTCCATCCACCATGATATAGGCTTCTGCATCTATTTCACGAAACATTCTACGAATTACATTTCCTTTTCCCTGCTGATATTCATGGCGTACAATGGCTCCTTCTTCCCTGGCAA
Organism: bacterium; assembly: GCA_030535455.1. GTDB lineage: Bacteria > Bacillota > Clostridia > Lachnospirales > Lachnospiraceae > KM106-2. Next base: position 56,650 of record JAUNJY010000018.1, on the reverse strand, counting down.
TCTTAGCCGTATCATCGGAAGAGTTATTATCATACACATAAATTACTGCATCAGGTAAATATTTTTGGTAATCATTAATAACTTTTTTGATAGTCTTTGCCTCATTAAAGCATGGAACCAGCACTGCGATTTTATCCATTTAAATCCTCCTTTTGTTTATTTTCCCCACTTTATGGTAATTATAGCAATCCTATTTTGGGGTGTCAACACCATGTCAAACATTGCCCTGTTATGTCGAAGAGCCCCTTTAAGGACTTTGACAATTCTAGTCCTTAAAGGGGCTCTTATAAAAATTCATACGATATTTATACGGTTTCTTTCTTCTTAAGCTGAAGTATCATCATGCCTAGCAGTCCTGCATGTAATACAAGAATTAAGCCGGCAATAGAATAATAAGCCTTCTTAGATACATAGGTCTCTTCCTCTTTCTGATACACCTGCATATATAAATCATTTTTCTGCTCCATGCCATCACTTGTTAGTGAGCCGCCTGTAATATAATCAAAGTTAATCGAGTTTGCATGACCAAAGGATAATGTATTCACATTTCCTGACGTTCTCTCAATTACAAGGGTGTACTTCTGCTTCCTATGTTTTAGATCCGTCTTGCACTCTAACTTGATTACTCCATTTCTGTGCACATCCTTTGTGCTGATTGTCTTTTCTGAAATGGTAATGCCATCCTCGTTTAGCAAGCTAATTTTATATACTGCCGGGGAAGCCTTGTGGTCTGCTTTAGCCGCTTCCTTCTTTGCTGAAATCTCAATGGTATTGAACTTACCCATGGTCTCAAACTGCTGAACTAACTTTGTAGCATGGTCCAAATTAGGCTTGTACTTTACATAGGCCATTTCTTTTCCTTCAAATATATAATTCGTCATTACGGTCTTCTTCTCAGTAAACTGCTTTGCATGACTTATTATCACTTGTCCGTTTATAAGGAATGCAAGTGCTGTCACTGCAATAACCACATACTTGATTGACGGAGACATATTTTTTGCACAGGCTCCATCCATACTTTCCATTCCATACTCAAATAACATAAGCATGATAAATAGGAATGAAATACTGTACTTGGTATTTGCTTCCCATAACAGAAAGAACAAAATCGCTCCAAACAATGTCAGCGCATATAAGAACATTCCCTGTTCCTTCTTTGTCCTCCACAATTTAATTATGGCAAGCAAGATGCCTAACAATGTAATCACTCGGTAAGCCTGCATATAGATTACATACACAAAATTACGATTTCCATTTACATACTTAAATAATGAATGCTCACTGGTGTCTCTTCGATTAAATCCTAAGCATTCATCCGAACCATCGGCCCAGACCCTTTCTAGCTTGGTGAAGTATAGTTTAAACAGATTTCTTTCTGTCAACCGTTCCTTGATTTCCTTCATATTTGCTTCTTTTTTCTGATCATACTCTTTAAAACTGCTTGTAAACCTACTATCTTCCTTACTAAATCCGCCACTTTCACTTACTCCAAGCATCAGCCAATGAGTAATTGGATAACGTCCTTTTGTCTCTGGATCCGATAGGTAGCCCTTTTGTGTCATTCCAAATCCTTTGATAATAAGTAGGAAAATAAGCAAGAAGCCTCCCACTGCCAGTAGGGAATGCTTGAACTTTTTATCTTCCTTTGGCATGCGGATAATTTCAAATATCAGATATATGCATGCTGCGATGACAGGGATTATAATTGTCGCTCTTAGCAGATATCCTATTCCTGCAATAATTCCCATTAGCAGGATAGAGACTGTCTGCGCTTTCCTACTTTTCTTTTCACGATAACTTACTGCCAGATATAATAACGCCATGGCAAATGGAATACTCATGGTATTGGTATATGTAAACGTAAGCCATTCATATGTTGTGGGACAGATTGCAATAAGGAACATTATAAAGCATCCTTGTCTTAAACCTCGAAGCTTAACTACTGAATAATAGGTCAATAAGATACCAAGGTCAATCATCAATACATTTAACACGATTACTGCATTCCATAAATCATCTACCTTAAAAAACAGCATAACACGGAAAAATCCATATAGGAAAAATACAATGAAGTAATTATTTGTATAGTTTGCAAAATAACCGCTGGAATTTTCTATATACAACCTGCCCTCTCTGGCCATCTTCATGCAAGAGGTTAATACAGTATAGTTGTCTGTCTTTGGATATGCCTTTGTTATAATTGTCAGATAGACAATCTGTAGAACAATAATTACGGCAAATATCATTATGGACAGAAGTTTTGTGTGTCTATCTGTCTGCTTTACAATTGCCTTATAGGCATAATATAAAACTCCACCTATGAGCAGGACTCCAATCAGGATGACATAACACCGTTTTATGGAGGGTCCTAGCTCGGCTTTCATAAATGGCGATGTAATTCTAAGATATTTGCAAGCGACTGCTAAAATGCTTAATGTCAAAATAAACAATCCAGTTAGAACCATTTTATTAAATACAGTCTCGATTTTCTTCATTTCTTCCTCCGTTCCTCTTATTCCCCCTACCTATTCTCTTCTATTTCGTTTAAACATAAGGCCACAGGTACCAATCTGAAGCATAAGAATTGCACCATATATAATCAGGTATCGTTTCTTTGATGTATAAGTTTGCTCTGTCTTTTCATAAACCTGCAGGTATAAATCTTCTTGCTGTGCTACGTCATTTACAGTCAGCACTCCATCATTGATATAATCAAATTCTTTTGAGTTAAGCTCTCCAAATGCAAGCGTGTCTCCTCCACTGTTCTTTTTCCTCAGTGTGAGTTGGTATTTATGTACTTCTTTCTTCCTTTTTACATTACATTTTAGCTGAATCAGATTTTCCTTTGATAAGTCAGATACGGTAAAGTCGCTTGTCGCAATCAGCTCCCCTTGTTCTCCTAAGAGACTCATGGTATACACTGTGGACTTTTCTTTTGTATTTAGTTTCCTTGCAATTACTTCTACCCGATTAAAGGCGTTATCCGTCACAAAGGTCTGCGCTAACATATTCTCACCAAGAATACCTTTGTTATACCTTGCTTCAACCTTTCTCGTACCTTCAAATGTATAATTAGTAAAGCTATACTTCCTCTCCGTAAAGTTATCCATTTTTGTAATCATCAACTGGATATTTACAAGCAATGCCGCAATACATAAAATCACAAGGCTATAGTATATTTTAGTTCTCATGTTCTCCGAAATAAAAACCTTACCTGTTTTCTCCTTAGACAAGACCATCTCCACATTTTGAATGCCATTTCCCATTAAAATCAGAAGGACAAAGATAAATGAAATGCTGTATTTTACATTTGCCTCCCATATAAGGAAGAATGTCATGGCTCCTAACAAGGTTAAGGCAAACAAGAACAAGTCATCCTTCTTGTTACAAAACAGCATCCAGAGTACTGCCAAGATTATTGCAAAAAACATAAGTGCACGATAGGCCTGTACATAAATGACAAACACAATGTTCCTGTTCCCATTTATAAACGAAAACAAAGTATGTTTTGTTGTGTCCCTTCTATTAAAGTCAAAACACTCATCCGAACCATCTCCCCATACTCTCAAAAGCTTGTTTTGAAACAGCTCTATAAGATTGGAATTGGTAAGACGCTTCTTTATTTCTTTACTATTGGCTTCCTGCTTTTCCTCTATCGTCTTAAAATGATTTGTATATTTAAGATCCTCTCCATTAAATCCACCTGTTTCGCTTAATCCAAGCATGATCCAGTGAGTAATCGGAAGCCTCCCTGATTTGTCCGGATCCGTCAAATATCCGTCCTCTGCTTTTGTCACTAGCTTTATGCATAAAAAAAGCCTAATAGGAATATTCCTAAGGTACATGCTACACGTGATATGGCTTTTTTATCTGCCTTTCCATTTGCTGTCTGAAATAAAAAATAGATACTTACTGCAACGACAGGAATGATAATGGTTGCTCGAATTAAATATCCAATTCCAGCGAGCAATGCCATCAAAAGAAGGTGTAATACTTTCCACTTCCTCTTTGTAACATCCTTATATCCAATAGCCAGATATAATAGCAGCATGCAAAATGGCAGGCTTAATGTATTGGTGTATGTAAATGTAATCCATTCATAAGTGGTTGGACAGATGGCAGTTAAAAACATTACAAACCCCGCCTGTCTTTGACCATGCATCTTTTTCACAGTCATATATGTAACTAACACTGCCAGATCAATCATAATAATGTTTAAGGCAATTACCGCATTCCATAGGTTTTCAATATGAAAAAACAGTATAACTCTAAAAAATCCATATAAAAGAAATACAATAAAGTAGTTATTGGTATACTGGCTAAAGTAGCCGGTTGAATTCTGCAGCTGAAAGTGACCATTACGAGCCATCTCCATAGCACTAGTCAATACCGTATAGTTGTCCGATCTTGGATATGCCTTTGTAATAAATGTCACGTAAAATAGTTCTGCTAACATAATACATAGAAATAGACAGGCTGATATAATCTTTACATTTCTTAATGAAAGAACCTGAATTCCCTTATATACAGAGGCTATAACTCCTCCAAGGATGATCATTCCCAAAATGATTATACTTACAAGCATGACTTTTGAACTTAACTCCCTTTTCATAGCCACTGAAGTAAACCTTATGTTTTTCAATGATATGTACAAAATATCCATAGATAATAACAGTAATAAACCTAATACAAATCTACGAAAGATTGTCTCTGTCTTTTTCATTTTCCCCCTCCAGTATAATATGAAACAAATTCAGCCTGTAGTTTAACATAAAAATACAAAGTGTGTCAATTTTATGCCAGTGCCGAACCTGATCGCGCTAGCGACATTCTTCTGTCAGGTGAGTGTGCATCTTGGCTTTCTGTTTTTTAACAAAAGAACCGCTATAGCGCGACAATCTTGTCAGCGCCACAACGGCTCTTTAACTAATTAGTATTTTTTAAAACATGTTTTTTTATATGAACGAAATCTTAGTAAACTTCGTTTGCTTTTCTTACAAGTGCTTCGTATTTCTTCTTAGCGTCTTTTTCTGCTTTTTCGAATAACTCGTTTGCTCTCTCTGGATTTGTACGAGATAATCTATTATAACGAACTTCGCTTTCGATGAATTCTCTGTAGCTTGCTTTTGGTTCTTTAGAATCTAATTGGAATGGATTTAATCCTTCTGCTTCACGACGTGGGTCATGACGGAATAAATGCCAGTATCCTGATTCAACAACGCGTTTTTCTTCTAATTGAGCGTTTTTCATACCACCCTTGATACCGTGGGAGATACATGGAGCGTAAGCGATGATTAATGATGGTCCATCATAGCTTTCAGCTTCAACGAATGCTTTCACACATTGGTTGTAGTCAGCACCTTGAGCGATTTGTGCTACGTATACATATCCGTAACTCATAGCGATTGCTGCAAGATCTTTCTTCTTAACTTCTTTACCACCAGCTGCGAACTGAGCGATTGCACCAGTACCAGTTGCTTTAGAAGCTTGTCCACCTGTGTTAGAGTAAACTTCTGTATCGAATACTAAGATGTTTACGTTTTGGTTAGATGCTAATACGTGATCTACACCACCGAAACCGATATCGTAAGACCAACCGTCACCACCTAAGATCCATTGAGATTTCTTAGAAGCGAAATCTTTGTTGTTTAAGATGTTAGCGCGGTCTGCGTTATCGCATTCACAGTTTTCAAGAGCTTTCACCATTTCTCTAGTTGCGATTGCATTTTCTGTAGAAGAATCTTGAGTAGAAAGGTATCTTTCTAAAGCTTCTTTTACTGTGTTGTTTTCAGCTACTTCAACTAAGTTTTTAGCAGATTCTACAACACGGTTTCTTAATGCTCTTTGAGCAAGTTCCATACCGAAACCAAATTCAGCATTATCTTCGAATAAGGAGTTAGCCCAAGCTGGTCCTCTTCCGTTAGCATCTACTGTATATGGTGAAGCTGGTGAAGAACCACCCCAGATTGAAGAACATCCAGTTGCATTTGCAATGTACATTCTATCACCGAATAATTGAGTCATTAATTTAGCGTAAGGAGTTTCACCACAACCAGCACAAGCTCCTGAGAACTCTAAGTATGGTTTTTGGAATTGAGATCCTTTTACTGTTGTTGGTTTGAATTTATCAGAAACAGCTACTGGAGTTTCTAAAGTTACACCGTAGTTGAACATTTCTTGTTGTTCCATTGCAGATGCAGTTGGAATCATAGAAAGAGCTTTGTTTCCTTTTTTACCTGGACATACGTTTACACATGATCCACATCCTGTACAGTCTAAAGTAGACACAGAGATAGCGAATTTGTGTTCTGGCATACCAGTCATATCGATCATGGAAGCACCTTCTGGAGCGTTTGCAGCTTGATCAGCATCCATTGCTACGGAACGGATAGCAGCATGAGGACAAACGTAAGAACAGAAGTTACATTGGATACAGTTATCAGATTCCCAAGTAGGAACGTCAATCGCTACACCACGTTTTTCAAATGCAGCAGTACCAGCTGGTAAAGTACCATCAGCGTAATCTACGAATGCAGATACAGGTAAGTTGTTACCATCTTGAGCGTTGATTGCATTTTGGATTGAGTTTACATATTCAACAGCGTCTTTTCTGTCACCAGTTACAGTTACAGATAAGTCTTCGTCTTCACAGTTAGCCCAGCTTGCTGGAACTTCTACTTTAACTAATGCTTCAGCACCAGCTTCGATAGCGTCGTGGTTCATTTTAACTACGTCGTCACCTTTTTTAGAGTAAGAAGCTGTAGCAGCATCTTTCATGTATTGAATTGCTTCATCTGCAGGAATGATGTTTGCTAATTTGAAGAATGCAGATTGTAATACAGTGTTGATACGTCCACCAAGACCGATTTCTTTACCGATTTTGATACCATCGATAGTGTAGAAGTTGATGTTGTGCTCAGCAATATATCTCTTAACTTGTCCTGGAAGGTTAGCTTCTAATTCTTCCATGTTCCAGTTAGTGTTTAATAAGAAAGTACCGTTATCTTTAAGGTCTTGAACCATGTTGTATTTTCTTACATATGGAGCCATATGACAAGCTACGAAATCAGCTTTGTTGATAAGGTAAGTTGATTTGATCTTATCTTTACCAAAACGTAAGTGGGAAATAGTTACACCACCAGATTTTTTGGAATCGTAATCAAAGTAAGCTTGAGCGTACATATCAGTGTGGTCACCGATGATCTTGATGGAGTTTTTGTTAGCACCTACAGTACCATCAGCTCCAAGACCCCAGAATTTACAAGAAACTGTGCTTTCTGGTGTAACGCTTGGCATTTCAACTCTATCTAAAGAAAGGAAAGTAACATCATCTTTAATACCTAAAGTGAATTTTTCTTTTTCAGTGTTGTTGAATGCAGCTACGATATCTCCAGGAACAGTATCTTTAGAAGCTAAGCCGTAACGACCAGATAATACTTTCACGTCAGCGAATTTAGTATCTTTGATTGCAGCTAATACGTCTAAGAATAATGGTTCACCGATAGCACCTGGTTCTTTAGTTCTATCTAATACAGTGATAGTTTTCACTGTTTCAGGAATTGCAGCTAATAAGTGTTTTTGGCTGAATGGACGGTATAATCTAACTTTAATTAAACCAACTTTTTCGCCTTGTTCTAACATGAAATCGATTGTTTCTTCGATTGTATCACATACAGAACCCATAGCGATGATAACCTTTTCAGCATCTGGAGCACCATAGTAGTTGAATAATTTATAATCAGTACCGATCTTTTCATTAACTTTGTTCATGTACATTTCAGTTAATTCAGGGATCGCATCGTAGTATTTATTAGAAGCTTCACGAGCTTGGAAGAATACGTCAGCATTTTGTGCAGTACCACGAGTTACTGGGTGTTCTGGATTTAATGCACGACGACGGAATGCGTCAACTGCGTCCATGTTACACATATCTTTAAGATCTTCGTAATCCCAGATAGCGATTTTTTGTAATTCGTGAGAAGTACGGAAACCATCGAAGAAGTGAACAAATGGTACACGACCTTCAATTGTAGTTAAGTGAGCAACAGCTCCTAAATCCATAGCTTCTTGTACACTGTTTGAACATAACATAGCAAAACCAGTTTGACGTGCTGCATAAATATCTTGGTGATCGCCAAAGATAGATAATGCATGGGATGCTAATGTACGAGCAGATACATCTAATACACATGGTAATAATTCACCAGCGATTTTGTACATGTTAGGGATCATTAATAATAACCCTTGAGATGCAGTGTAAGTTGTTGTTAAAGCACCTGCTTGTAAGGAACCGTGTACAGCACCTGCTGCACCTGCTTCGGATTGCATTTCGGACATCATTACTGGTGCGCCGAAGATATTTTTTCTGCCTTGAGTAGACCACATGTCTGTATAATCAGCCATTGGTGAAGATGGTGTGATTGGGTAAATTGCTGCTACGTCTGTAAATGCATAAGAAACGTGAGCGGCAGCCATGTTACCATCCATAGTTTTCATTTTTCTTGCCATTTTACTTAATCCTCCTATTAGTATATTTATAGAACATCCGACTGTTTTCTTATTAAATTGTCTAAAATTTAACGCTTTTAGGTACCTAAAACACAATGTTTCTACAATTGTTTATACTATAGCACAAATTTTATCACTTAACCCCATAAATGTAAAGCATTACTAATCGGAAACTTATTGTTCTTTTTTTAGTACAGTACCAATTTTTTCACATTTTATTGTATTAAAACCAAAAAAACCTCTTGTTTTTTTGAAACGTTTCCTATATAATAGGATTTGTTGATGGGCTATCGCCAAACGGTAAGGCCCTGGATTCTGATTCCAGTATCTGCAGGTTCGAATCCTGCTAGCCCAGTTAATTGTAACAAAAAACCCCCGAAGGATTTTTCCTTCGGGGGTTTTTTCATTGTTATTTATGCAATATCTATATACTTCTTATCTTCAATTTGTGGTGTACTTTCTTTCTTTGGATAGGTTACCTTTAAAATACCATTTTCAAATCCTGCTTTTACATCCTCTTCTTTTACATGATCACCAACATAAAAGCTTCTGCTGCATTCACCAGTAAAACGTTCACGTCTTAGGTATTCACCATTCTCGTTCTTTTCTTCCTTTTCCTCTTTCTTGCTGGCTGTAATTGTCATATAACCATTACGAAGTTCTGCATGGATATCTTCTTTCTTATATCCTGGAAGTTCAATCTCTAACTGATAAGCATTTCCTAAATCCTGAACATCGGTACTCATCATCGTATTAAGATTTGTTACATTATTGAATAGAGGTTCCATTGTTGGGAACGAGAACATATCATTAAAAAGATCATCAACAAAACTATCATGAAATAAACTAGGCATTAACATATAAATTCCTCCTTTTAATAACTTTGACTTAATATTCTTTTACATCGTTAAGCAATCTGAATCTGGCTTGCTGCTTTTTTCTGTTCCTTTATCTCTTTTGGAATTTCCAGCCTTAAGACGCCCCACTTATAAGTGGCCTTAATATCTTCCTGCCTAACACTGTGTCCAATATAAAAGCTTCTCTGATACTGTCCGCTATAGCGTTCTTTACGAATGTAATTCTTCTTATTCTTCTCTGTCTCTTTATCCTGCGATGCGGTGATTATTAAGTTACCATTATCAACATGTGCCTTTATGTCTTCTTTCTTAAATCCTGGAAGATTTATCTCAAGAATGTACATGTCTTCCTTTTCCCTTACGTCACTTTTCATAGGATAATTCTTTCTTGCAATGATCATATCAATTCCTCCTATCATGGTGTTTACTCGTTCTGGGTAGCACATCAAATTTTATTTATATGCAAAGGCTTTTATTTGTATTTCTTTTACCTACCTTTGTTATACTTGTAATATAACACTTATTATTAGCACTGTCAAGAGGTGAGTGCTAATTTTTTTGAAATTTTTTACAACTGTTTTATGATAAAATAGTTCAAATTTTGCACTTAGGAAATCTACACGGATTATCGTGCATTTGTATCATCAATTACAGACATAAAAGACAGTAGAGGCGAAGGAACAATAATAGATTTGGCCAATGAAATACTTTTGAATGAGGCTTCATCCTAGTTCTCCCTTTACTATTTTTATCCTAATTGGAATACAGAAAACCTGGCTGTGGTATCCTAATCAAAAGGAAGGAGTTATTATGAAAAAAATCACATTAGATTTGCTCCGTCTTTCCTTGTATATCTTATATTCACTAGGATTTCTCTTACTTCTAGCCTCTCTCTTTCAACATGATCACGGCATTGGAATGCTGGAAAAAGTACATCCAATCACTATTAGTGGAACTGTCTCCATTGATGGAGGCCCGACGGAAGAAATCCAGACCACCACATGGCATGATGGAATAACACATTCTCTTGTCGTTCATGGATATTTTAATAAGGAGATTAAAGATGGAGACTCGCTGATTTTATGGCCAAGAAATCTTCGCGTCAAATTATTTGTAAATGGTGTTGAGAAGCTCTCTACTGGCCAAAGAGAAAGCTTCCCTGACTTTATACAATATGCCGGGAATTCTTTTCAAATTTTTTATATAGGAGATGTTTCTACAACGGACTTGATACGAATCGAAGTGGAAAAGGCATATGATTCCTGCAGAATTAATGTAATCAACAGCTTTTTTAATAACCTCTATGAAGGCAAAGAAGGCGCTGTCTATCAGTCCATTATGACACATGAACTGTTTCATCCATTGATTGGACTTACACTTGCATTTACAGGCTTACTCATACTTCTAGCAGCCTTATCACAAGCCTTCTACAACTTCCCCTATTTACGTCAGCTTAATTATCTCGGATGGTTTTGTATCGTGGGCGGGATCTGTTATATCTATGACTCTTGCTATGAGTTTATAGACTTATTGTTTCCTTATATAATATTTAATACAATTCTAGATTTATGCTGTATGCCGCTGCTTATCCTGCTTTACCTTATGATGATTAAAAATATGCTGGATAATCGAAAGACCAAACGATTTCTATCATGGATCATCAGCATATTCGGAGGATTGGAGCTGTTTGCACTTCTGTTGCAGATTACAGGCCTTCGTGATCTTCATGTCATCCAGGATTCCTATGTTATACTAGGTGAAATCGTTTCCTTGTTAGGATTTTTTACAATTATTTATGAACTGGTTTATCTGAAAAATGAAAGTTTAAAAAAGATACTCCTTGCCACACTCCCCCTGCTTGTCAGTCTGACCTTAAAGACAGTCAACGTTATATTAGAACATGGGATTGAACGAAGCTTTATACGAATGGGCATACTCTTTTCCTGCCTGATGTTAATCCACAGTACACTTATGTATCTTAAAAAGAGCGCTAAATTAGCTGAACATGAGAAACAAATGAAACTCGAGATTCAAAATGCGCAGATTTCAATTATGCTAAGTCAGATTCAGCCTCATTTTTTATACAATGCACTAAATACGCTGCAGCATATTTGTAAAAAGGACGGCGCACTTGCTGCGGAAGCCATTGAACATTTTTCCCGGTACTTACGAGGGAATATGGACTCTCTTACAACAAATCACCCAATCCCCTTTACTCAGGAATTAGATCACGTAAAGCATTATCTCTATATCCAGCAATTGCGCTTTGGAGACCGTATACAGGTCGAGTATGACTTAGCCATTACAGATTTCTTTATTCCTACTCTTACACTCCAGCCTATTGTTGAAAATGCAATTCATCACGGCATTACCAAGCAAGAGAAAGGAGGCATTGTAAAGATTGCAACCAAACAACAAGATGATGAAATATGGATTCAAGTATCTGATAACGGAGTTGGTCTTTCTGCCAAACAACAAATCTCACAAGAACGGAGCCATATTGGAATAGACAATGTGAAGAAACGCCTTATGATGCAATGCAATGGAACAATTGAAATAATCAGTACACCGGGAATTGGCACACAAGTCACCATACGCCTAAAGGGAGGGAATACAGAAAGCCTATGAAAGTAATGGTTGTAGATGATGAGGAACTATCCTTAGAAAAGATAAAAGAACAAGTGGAAAGTTTTGATTTTGTAACTGAGGTAGCTGCATTTAATAACCCTATTCATGCCATTGATGCCTTAAAAATCTCTGCTTTTGATGTGGCAATCCTAGATATCGAGATGTTTCACATCGATGGCATCGAACTGGCCAAACAATGTAAATGTATCTGTCCCACAATTAAGATCATCTTCTTGACAGGCTATTCTAATTATGCTGTCAAAGCATTTAAAGTACGGGCTAGCGGATATCTTCTTAAGCCCGCAAGTGATGAAGAGATTAAAGAAGAACTGCTTCACATTCAGACAGTTAATGTCCCAACATCGACTGTTAACATACAAATTCAGACATTTGGTAACTTTGAAGTCTTTATAAACAGAAAACCGATTAAGTTTGAACGAACAAAGGCAAAAGAGCTGCTTGCCTATCTTGTCAGCCGGAAAGGAGCTTATGTAAATGGTGATGAACTGCTTAGCATACTCTACGAGGACCGCCCCGTTACAGCTTCAACCAAGAGCCAGCTTCGCAGCATTATCTCCAGCCTTTTTAAATCCTTGCGCTCTTCAGGTGCAGATGGACTTGTTCTTAAACGAAGAAACCAGTATGCGGTTGATACTACTCTTTTTGCCTGTGACTATTATGAATTCCTAAAAGGAAATGTTGAAGTAATCAACTCTTTTATGGGCGAATTTATGAGTAATTATGCCTGGGCTGAATTCATTACCGGATACCTGGAAAACACTCTCATAGATAGAAAATGACTGCATTCCTATAAATAAATTCCAATTTCATTTTTTTCACTTTTTTGTTGCAGTTTTGTTACACTTTTTTTATATAATGAGTGCATAGATTGAACAACGCCTTTCATTCTATAAACACTTTATTCTACAAAAGATAACTTGTACAAAAGATAAAATCGACAATTTCGATCATTAAATTGGGGAATTTAATTGATAGGGAGAAGCATCTTATAGATGCACATAACTACAAATCTTTTACCATACTGCATCCGCAGATTGGCTAGAAAAGATGCACATATCAAAAGGGGCAGCCGCTTCCTAGATGGATCATGATCTAGGAAGCGACCGCCCCTTTTTTAATGCATAGATAACTTTTCTACAAGCAGTCTCCTATACATTTAAGTTTAATGCTTCTATAATCTCTCGCTTATATTGCAGAAACTCTTCAGTTAACAAGAACTCATCGGTCCTTGGCCTTTGCTTTGTAATTACGATTTCCTTTGTAATCCTGCCTGGCTTTCCTGTCATCAGATAAATCCGGTCACTTAAAAGGATTGCCTCATCGATATCATGGGTGATGAACAAGGTAGATAGCTTGATCTGCTCCATAATTCCAAGATACCATTGATGCATGGCTCTCTTTGTAATTGTATCAAGTGCACTAAATGGCTCATCTAACAATGCCACCTGGCTGGAAAACATATAGGTACGAAGGAGTGCTGCCCGCTGACGCATTCCGCCAGATAGTTTGGCAGGATATTTTTTCTCGGTTCCTTCCAGCCCAAAGGTCTGAAAATAAGGCGCTACATATTCTCTTGCTTCCTTCTTCTTCATTCCTTTGAGGATTAGTGGCATTGCCACATTATCCTCAATCGTCTTAAAAGGAAACAACAGGTCCTTCTGCAACATATAGCTGATATGTCCAGACTGCCCTGTAATATCCTCTCCATCTAGGAATATCTGCCCTTTATCAGGTGTCAATAAACCACTGATGATATTAAACAACGTAGTCTTTCCGGCGCCACTGACTCCTAGAAGGCATACTAACTCATTTTCCTTTAGTTCAATGGAGATATCTTTTATGATTTCCTGCCCCTCGAACTCTTTTGTAATCTCTCTTGTCGTTAACTTATGCATGGCTCTACCTCAAGTGCTCCTTGCCTATTTAGATAAATACTCATTTGTAAATCCTGTATTCTCAGGAATTTTATTTTCTACTAATTCATTATCATTTAACCAGTTATAAAATGCATTCCATCTTGCCTGATCAATATATCCCCACTCTTTTACTTCCGCCATATACTGGTCTTTCATATACTTCTGACTTGCAACTACAAGATCTTTATCAAGTTCTGGCGCTGCCTTCAGAAGGATTTCTGCTGCATCTTCCGGCTGATCGATGGCATATCTATATCCTTTTTCTACCGCCTGTAAAAATGCCTTTGTTTCCTCTGGGTTCTCTTTTAGATATGTATCATTTCCAACTATGACAGGAGTATAATAATCAAATACTGGGTTAATATCCTTAAATGCAAAATAATCAATTGGAAGGTTTGCCTTTTCACATGCAACACCTGCCCATCCATAATAAATCCAGATTGCATCTACAGATTTTGTCTTTAACGCACTGACTTCATCCGTTACAGTGCTTGGAATACGTTTTAACTTGCCATAATCTCCGCCATCTGCTTCCATTACATTCTTAATCATTGCAAGCTCGATCGGACCATCCCAGGTAGCGTATTGCTTGCCTTCTAATCCCTTTGGAGACTCCATCCCTTCTCCTTTACGGCTTACTATTCCTGATGTATTATGCTGTAACAATGTTGCAACCGTTGTAATTGGAAGAGGTTCTTTGCTTCCATAAGCGGCTGCCAAGGTATCTTGAAATGAAATTCCAAACTGGGCTTTTCCGGATGCCACTAACTGTTCTGCACCGCCTTCTGGTGGCTGCACTAACTCGACCTCTACTCCAGCCTCTTTAAAATATCCCTTTTCCTGTGCCACATACAGCCCTGTATGATTTGTATTTGGTGTCCAGTCTAATACTACGGTAATCTTCTTTAATTCCTTACTTCCTTGATCTGTTGCTGTGGGCTCACTTGCTGTACTAGATCCACATCCAGACAAGCTTGCCATAAGCATAGTGCAGATACCAATTGCCGCACTGATCTTATTTAACTTTCTCATAATATCCTCCAAGATTCATTGGTTTATTTTTGTTCCCAAGGCATGCATTTTATGCGGAGTACTTTTACGACTCCCATAAGCAGTATGCTTAGTACAGAAATCAAAATGATCACTGCAAACATCTTATCATAAGCAAATGACTTCTTTACTCTTGTCATATACACTCCAAGGCCTTCAAATCCGCCCAGCCATTCTGAAATTACTGCTCCTACAATAGAATAGGACACCGATATCTTCAGACTGGAAAAGAATGAGCCTAAAGAGCTTTTAAATTTTAATTGGGTAAAGACCTGAAACTTTGTGGCTCCCATAGATTTCATCAGTCGGATTGCATCTTGATCCGTACTCTTTAAGCCATCTAACACGCCAATGGTAATAGGGAAAAATGTTGCAATGACAATTAATACAATCTTTGGTGTCATTTCATATCCCAGCCATAACACAAGAAGTGGTGCAATTGCAACAGTTGGTATGGTCTGTGTAATGACAAGTAGCGGATAAACTGCTTTATAAATGACCTCATAACTGTCCATCAACACTGCTGTTACAAATCCAATGACCACGCCAAATGCCAAGCCTGCCATGGCTTCAATCAAAGTAACCCTTACATGCCCCATCAAAACAGAAAACTCACTAACCAATGCCTGACACACACTGACTGGAGATGGCAGCATAAAGGATGGCACCACCCCAAAACTACAAAGCATCTGCCAAATCAATAGTATCGCAATGATTGCAATGAAATAGGTTGCCTTATTTGTGATGTTTTGTAACTTTCTTTTCAATTGTAAGCACTTCTCCTTCAGGCTTATATGTAACTTTGATGTATGCTGCTACGCTTGGTGCACCTGCACTGATTGCGATATGCTGGCATTCCTTTACGATATCCATCAATTCATCGTAATCACCTTCAATTGCTGTCTCAAATGGTCCTACATAATAATTAAGTCCTGTACTCTTGATATAAGCAATGACTTCATCCACGATACGGATTAATTCCTCATCATTCTTTGCTTCTGGTAATGTTTGAATTGCTACGCTTGCTTCCATTTTTATTACTTCCTTTCTTTTATTGCACAAGTTCCATCTTTTGTGGCTTTCATCTTTTTAATGTCTCGGAACGACTCAAAGAAAAATGTCCGCTTCATTAAAAAAATCCTTCTACGAAACCGTAAGAAGGATAAAAGTAATCTCTTATTTTCACCACATTCCTACGCTGGCATTACCCAGATCAGGTTAAAAGGTCAAAGGCACATCAACGCCTTACTCTCAGCCATTTTTTTCCTGGCTCCCTTGTGTTCTTACACATTATAGTGTAATTCATTTTCAAATGTCAAGAGAAAGAGCAGAACCCCTTCATTGGGAATTCTGCTCTTAGATTTATTTATATAATGCAAATTTGTAATCGCCTGTTATAAAATCGATGCCCTGGTATAACACGCGTTTTGCTGTAGAATAGCTGTTTACCGTCCAAGCGCCAACTTTGATATTTTTCTTATGTGCGTAATCACACAGATCCTGAGTCACATCTGCATAAGAGACATTCAGGTCCATATTGTTTTTTGCTGCCCAGTCAATATTGCCTTTTGTCAGATAACAAAGCCAAGAAAGTGTCACATTCTTATCCACCTGACGGAACTTTTGCATGGTCGCTTTAGATCCTGTAATAATTGCCGTTTTTTCCAATCCATACTCCTTTAACTTGTCCACAAATTTAGAATAGCTAGAAATACTCTTGATATGAAGTACTGGCGTCATGCCCTTTTCTTTGCAAAGCATTAAATACTCTTCTAATCTAGGAATATGAAGGTTCTTATATTGACTAATATTAGTTCCCTTATTCATACTTGCACTAAGGACCTGCTGCAGACTCAATCTGCTCACTAAACCTGATCCATCCGTTCTTGACTTAATGTCCGAGTCATGGATTAACACAAATTCTCCATCCGCTGTTTCCTGTACATCTGTTTCAATTCCCATAAATGCATTGCTGTCTGCTGCTTTTTGAAATGCTGGCATGGAATTGGATGGTGCCTCATAGATCAGTCCCATATGGGCAACGCTCTGACTGCTCTTTACCCGTAAGCTGCTATAACTTTTCACCGTACATTTTATAGAAGTGGAAACGGTATCCGTATCCTTTGCCCTTACCGTCACCGTAGCTGTTCCCGAACCTACTGCAGTAATGACTCCTTTTGATGAAACCTTTACTACTTTTGTATTGCTTGATTTATAAGACAGACTTCTTCCTTGGTATTTAGATGGTGCAATTACCGGCTTTAATGTATAAGTGTCTCCAATAATTAGCTTTCTTGTCGTATTAATTGGCAAAGTAATCTTATTGATGACCTTGCTTGCCTGTTTAACCGTAACCGTTATGTTCCTTACAACATTACTGCCATCTTTGGCCTTAATACGGATCTTAACCGTACCCGCCTTTTTTGCTGTAATCTTTCCAGTCCCCGACACTGTCGCAACCTTAGTATTTAAAGAAGTATAGCTTACCTTCTTATTGCCTGCATTGGTCGGTGTGACTGATACTTTTAACTGATAAGTCTTTCCTGTCGCCAGTGTAAGCTTATTGTTTGTCACATTGGTTACCTTAATCGTTGTTACTTTCTTAGTTGCTGCTTCTGCCCGGATATTAGGAAATACGGCAAGAAACAGTAATAGAACTGCAAATAGTCCCCCAACTATCTTTACTCTCTTGTTTTTCATTTAAAATACTCCCACTACTTTTTATGTTGCTTCTTGATTATGAGAAAGAAGCATGGCTAAAGTATGTCATCCCACTTCTTTAGATGCTGGTAATTTGATGAAAAAGAAAGTTTTATATCAAAATAGAGTTTATAAAGTAACTTTATAAGCACATTTGGTTTAGAAGAAAAGGAAATTTACAATCTAATTGTTATAAAATCTGTCTAGTGGTAGCATTTTATTAGATTTTACTCAAACTGATAATAGAAAAGGAGCACAAGAATGAACTTATTTGATGTACTTGGACCAGTCATGGTTGGTCCATCCAGCTCTCACACTGCTGGTGCTGTAAAAATTGGCTATATTTCAAGACGGCTGCTTGGTGAAGAGGTTCTAGATGCCAAGATTTATCTTCATGGATCCTTTCTTGCCACCGGTAAAGGACATGGTACGGATCGTGCACTGATTGCCGGCCTGCTTGGACTAAAGCCAGATAATATGAATATCCCTAACAGCTTTGAACTGGCCAAGGAAAAAGGCCTTCATTTCGAGTTTTTACATACCGTTTTAAAAGATGTCCATGCAAATACATGCAAGTTAATACTGAAAGGTGCCAGTAACCGTGAACTTGAGATTATTGCTTCCAGCATAGGTGGTGGTGCAATTAAGATTGTAAAAATTGACGGTCTGGACGCTAATTTTACAGGAGATTATCCTACCTTAATTGTTCATAACCAAGATCAGCCCGGACATGTAAATGAGGTCACTTCCATGCTTTCTCATAAATCCGTTAATATTGCAACCATGCAGCTATATCGGGATGCCCGGGGCGGCAATGCCGTCATGGTAATTGAATGTGATCAGGAAATCCCTAAACAAGGCGTGGACTGGATTGCCCATTTAGAAGGTATCAACAAGGTTACCTATCTAAGCCTGCTTGATCCCGATCCCGTAAGCTGCTCTGCCATAACAAAGGAGGCCTAAAATGAGTTTTCAGTCAATTGAACAAATCATAAACCTATGTAATACAATGGAGATTAATTTCTTTGAAGCTGTGCAATCCGATGATATGTACGAGCGACAAGTTACAGCCGAAGAGTCCTTTGAGCAAATGAGACAAGTTTATCAAGTCATGCAAAACTCCGATGCTTCCTATAACGAAACACTTCGATCCAGCAGCGGCCTTGTTGGTGGAGATGGAGCAAAAATTGATCGGGCCATTGCAGATAAAAGATTACTTTCCGGCTCGGTGATAAATAAAATTATGGCTAGAGCAATAAAAATGGCAGAATCCAATGCCTGTATGAAACGAATCGTTGCGGCTCCTACTGCCGGCTCTTGCGGTGTTGTTCCTGCAGTATTTCTGACACTTCAAGAGCATCTTGATCTTTCTGAGGAGAAAATGATCGAGACCATGTATGTAGTCGCCGGCGTTGGCCAGGTAATCTCTTCTCGTGCCTTCGTATCCGGGGCAGAAGGGGGATGTCAGGCGGAAATCGGTTCTGCTTCAGCAATGGCTGCTGCCGGCGTCGCCTATCTGAATGGTGGAGACTGTCATACAATTGCAAATGCTGCTGCAATCGCAATGAAAAACCTGCTTGGGCTTGTGTGTGATCCTGTTGCCGGGCTTGTAGAAGTCCCTTGTGTAAAGCGTAATGTAATTGGTGCTGTAAATGCAATTACAAGTGCAGACCTGTCCATTAGTGGATTGACCAGTGCAATTCCTGCAGATGAAGTGATTGATGCCATGCGAAGTATTGGAATTGCCATGCCCTGTGCTCTTAAAGAGACTGCAGAGGGTGGATTAGCTGCCACACCTACCGGACAACAATTACTAAGTGCACTAGAACAGTATTAAGAACAAAGTGTTTTGCTTGCAAAACACTCCGCGCTGAACGCGATCACGAAGTGATAAACTCCTTCCGCGTAAGTGCGCATCTTGGCTTTCTGGTTTTTAGAAAGCCTTTTTTTAATTGATAGGAGACTTCTCAAAGAGAAATTTCCTATCAATTAAAAAAGTGTATGTTCCACACACTCTCGCGCTTAAAATCACTGCAAAGAACACACACTTTGCCGCGCCGAACTCGGTTGCGACAGCGACATCTTCCTCTCGAGTGAGTGCGCAATCTGCACCTGCTTTTTAGGGTACTTTCTTCAAGAATAGGAGGCTGCTCGAAGAGAAGTTTCCTATTCTTGAACAAAGTATCTTCACCTGCTTTTTCAGGCTCCTATATCTAAAAAAGGTGCTGCAGAATGTACTAACTTTCTGCAACACCTTTTTGATTACTCAAATAACAGCTTCTTTGCCGTCTTATATAAAATACACTCTTTTTCTTCTTTCGACAATGGAAGTCCCTTTACCCATGCAATGGTCTCTTTTGCATCAGACCAAGGCGAATCCGTTCCAAACATCATTCGGTCTGCTCCATGTTTATGTACAATTTCTAAAAAAAGATCATCTGAAATCCTGCCTCTTGTAAAGCTGATATCCAGATACAGTTTTTTACCTGCAACCATCTCTAACACTTGCTCCCAGCAATCGCATCCACCGGTATGTGCCAAAATCAGCTTGTTATCCACATTGTCCCCAAGACAAAGTTCATCATATAGATGGCATACCTGTTTTGGACTGCAATGGACCGGTGACGGAAGCCCTACATCTACTCCTGCATGAGTGGATACAATCAGTCCCATCTCAAGTGCCTCTCTCACAATTGTAAGATAGTCCGGGTCATCAAAATATGTCTTCTGATAATCAGGATGGAGCTTAATTCCCTTTAACCCTAGCCCCTTGATTTTTGCAAGCTTTTCTTCTTTATGATCATTAAGGGGATGTATTCCCCCAAATGATATAATCCCAGTTTCTTGATTTAGTTTGGCTGCTACCCTATTTACTGTATCAAACTGCTCTGGCTTTGTAACAACAGGCAGGATTACGCTAAGCGTCACTCCGCTATCCACCATGGACGCCTTCAGTCCTTGAAGAGTCCCATCTGAAAATGCCAAAATTCCAGCAATGTCCTGCAATGCCTTTACCGTCCTGCCTGCTATCTGATCTGGCCAGATATGCGTATGCATATCGATAACCCCTATTCTTCCTTCTTCCATAAGTCCTTCTCCCTTTTCTCTTTATTTATTGCAGATAAATCCATGCTCTAAAGTAATAACACATGTATATCGTTCATCATATGCCTTTGCAAGATTTTTCACCTGTTGCTGTATCTTTTCTTCCTGCTCCACCGAATATTGGTGAGGCACTAATAAGTCAAACACTAGATTACGTATTTCCCCTTCACTTATCAGTCTGAAATCATGGATACTCGCCTCATCATCTAACTCTTTTACAATCTTAGATATGATGTCCCTTGCCCTCATGACTTCCTTATCATTTACTTCAATTGGATCCATATGGATGACCAAAAAGATATTTTCATCACGTAAGATTTGACGCTCTACGCGGTCAATCAGCTCATGGGCCTCTTCAAACGACATATTGTTGGGCACCTCTGCATGGATCGTTGCCATAATATGACCCGGTCCATAGGAATGGACGATTAGATCATGGCTTCCCACAATGCCTTCCTGTCCTTCCACTTTCTTTGTAATCAAATCATACGTCTCCTTAGAAACTGCCTCGCCAAGCAAAGGCTCTAACGTATCTTTTGCAATATTAAATCCTGCAATGAGAACAAAGATGGACACTACAATACCCATATATCCATCAATATTCACTCCTGAATACTTACTGATTAAAAGTGATGCAACTGTAGCTGATGTCACTAATACATCACCAAATGCATCCGTAGAAGTTGCACGCATTACAGTTGAATTAATTCGTTTCCCAAGCGTACGGTTAAAGATACCAAGCCATATCTTAATTAAGATAGAAAGTACCAGAATGCCTACTAAGACAATGTTAAATGCCACCTCTTCTGGGTGTAGGATTTTATCAATGGCACTCTTAAAGCAGCTAAATCCCACTTGTAATACCAAAAACGCTACTACTAGGGCTGATATATATTCATATCGTCCGTGCCCAAAAGGATGTTCCTCATCTGCAGGACGGCTTGCCATCTTGACTCCGATAAAGCTTATAATGCTAGACGCTGCATCTGATAGGTTGTTAAATGCATCTGCAATAACTGAGATGCTTCCTATGATCGTTCCAATCACCAGTTTTGTGACAGATAAAATCAAATTACAAATGATGCCTACAACACTTGCAAGGATCCCATAGGAAGTCCGAACCTTAGAATCTCCAATCAATTCATAATTCTTTACAAATTTTTTTACTAACAACGACGTCATAATCCCCTAATCCTTTTCTTTACATTAATATTACTAGTATAACATATTTACTACTGTTAATTCCATTAGAACCACTAGTATTACTGCTTATTTTCTTTTTCTTGTATAACCTTTTTTATCTTGGCAATTCTCTAATTGTCACTGTTTTTTTGCCTTATTAAGCAAAACTTAATATTTTCTTACGTTTCGTTCAAACTCCTATGTTTCAGAAAATATCTAGTGTAAAATGCAGTTAGAGATTACAAAGCTATGTAAGTACTTGGAGGAACAGTAATGCATAATATTAATATGTTATCAAGAGCGGATAGTGTGAAAGGCCAGGGTGTTGGCTCTGCTTATTTAGAGCAAGTCGCATTAGTCAAAGAAGACCTATCCAACCAATATAAAGTATCTATCAACAGTCTGTCTATGAAAGAGATTACTCATTATCACAGCATCAATCCTGAATTCTTCTTAAGCATTCCATTTGCAAAGAAGAAAGGTGTTGCAGTTGGATATGTACATTTCATTCCTGAAACATTAGAAGACAGCATCCATTTACCAAAGATCTTTAAACTTCCATTCTATTGGTATGTTATGAAATTCTATAAGTCCATGGACCTTTTAGTAACCGTAAATCCATGGTTTATCGAAAAACTTGCGGAATATGGAATTAACCCTAAGAAGGTAACCTACATTCCAAACTATGTTTCGGATAAACAATTCCATCCCCTTGCTGATACAAATGTAAAAGGGCTTCGTAAAAAATACGGCTTAGATCCTAAAAAGTTTACGGTTCTTGGCGTTGGTCAATTACAGATTCGTAAAGGCATCCTTGATTTTATTGAAATTGCAAAACAAATGCCTGAGCTTCAGTTTGTCTGGGCTGGCGGCTTCTCCTTTGGCCCAATCACCGATGGTTATGAAGAGATTAAGAAAATCAAAGAAAATCCACCTGCCAACGTTACATTTTTAGGAATTATCGATCGTGAGGATATGAATGAAGTCTATAATTTATGCGATGTCATGTTCTTGCCATCTTACAATGAATTATTCCCAATGACCGTATTAGAATCAATGAACTGTAACAAACCAATGTTGCTTCGAGATTTAGATTTATACGAAAACATATTGTTTGACTTTTATTTAAAAGGAAACTCAAACGAAGAATTTATACAAATTCTCAACTCCCTTTCCACAGATGCTTCCTATAAAGAAACAGCTGTCCTTATGTCTAAAAAGGGTAAGGCATTCTATAGCAGAGAACATGTTGCACGTATGTGGGATAACTTCTATAAACGTGCCCTTCGCTATAAAAAATGGAAAGCAAATAAACACTAGTAAAGGAGGGTATTTATGAAATCAAACAAATGGAACCTAGTATTTATTACTTGTGCTTCCCTTTTAGTCATGGGCATCATCATTATGACAAATGATGTAAAGCAGTTGTTCCATATCATTCTCGGGACGGAAAAAATATGGCTTGTATTAGCCCTGTTATGCATGGTTGGCTACTGCTTATTAGAAAGCGGGGTTCTATATTGCACTGCTAACTGTATCAAACGCAAACTATCCTTTGTCAATGCATTTCGAACAACTATGGTTGGACAGTTATTTAACAACATAACTCCATTTGCAAGTGGCGGACAGCCAATGCAGCTATACTATCTGACAAAATCCTCTTTCCAATTAGGAGAGGCATCCAGCATACTTCTTATGAAGTTTATTGTTTACCAAAGTGCCTTGATTGTATACTCTACCGTCTTAATTTTCATCCGATACAGCTTCTTTTCCAAACAGGTCAGCAAGCTTGGCTATTTTATCGGACTTGGCTTCACAGTAAACATGTTTGTCGTAATTGGCTTATTCCTAATCGGCTTCTTGCCTGGATTTGCTACCCGACTAACAAAAGGAATCATTGCATTTTTATCAAAAATACGTATTATTAAAAATAAAGAGAAAACTACGGATCACGCAATTTCTAATATTGAAGGCTTCCACAATGGATTTAGACAGCTCATGCTTCAAAAGCGAGTATTGTTCCAATCTGTTGCCATTACAATTGCACAGCTTACTTGCTTCTTCATCATTCCATTTTGTATCTGTATGGCACTTGGAATCGAAGTAGGCTCCATTATTTCTGTGGTAGCTGCAAGTTCCTTCGTTATGATGATTTCTGCATTCATTCCACTTCCAGGTGCTTCTGGCGGTGCTGAAGGAAGCTTTTACTTATTATTCGGAATCTTTATTATAAAACCAGGCTTAACAGCTGTAGCATTACTTCTTTGGAGATTTATCACCTACTATCTCCCAATTATCGTAGGCATCTTCTTCTGCCGAATCAGAAAGACAAATGCAGCTTAAAACAATAACTTTTTACACTTGCCTGCATAGAATATAGTGTAGACGTCGATTAATAGTTAAACCTTATAGTTTTCTAACGATAACAATAAAAGACAGGTCGAAATATGAAAATCTTAGTAGATGCTGATGCATGTCCAGTAAAAGAGATTATAGAGGACATTGCTAGCAATTTTAAAATACCAGTAATTATGATTATTGATACTAGCCATGAACTCTATTCCAATTATTCAGAGATAATACAAGTAAGTAAGGCCCCCGATGCCGTCGATTTAGCCTTATTCAATCGTACAAGTCCGGGTGACATCGTTGTTACACATGACTATGGCGTTGCCAGCATGGTACTCGGAAAGAAAGCCTATGCCATTAACAACAATGGGAAATGGTTTACTAACCAAAATATCGATGTGCTAATGTATGAACGGCATATTGCTGCCAAACAACGTAAAATGGGTGTTCACAGCTGCAGCATGAAAAAACGCAGCAAACAAGATGATCAACATTTTCGTGATGGGTTTACAAGACTATGTATTTATGCCCTAAAAAGAGAAAAAGAGATGCATGAAAAATAAATCATAAAAAGGCTGTCGCAGTTTAGTGCGACAGCCTTTTTATGATTTTATAGAATTGCACTGAGCAATTGTTTTGTATAGTCAGCCTTAGGACGGTAATAAATCTCATCCTTTGTACCCTGTTCGACAATCACTCCGTCTTTCATGACTGCAATGCGGTCACAAAGTTCATACACCACATTTAAGTCATGGGAAATAAATAAATATGATAAATTATACTCTTCTCGTAAACGTTTTAATAATCTTAGGATCTGATCCTGAATTGTAACATCCAAGGCAGATACCGGCTCATCTAAAACGATAAATTTCTTATTTGTCATAAGGGCAAGGGCAATTGCAACACGCTGACGCTGCCCGCCGCTAAGCTTAGCAATATTGCGTTTATAGTAGTCTTTTGGAAGTCCTACTTCCTCTAACATCTGCTCCACTTTTTCCATACGCTGTCTGCTTGTTAACTTGCCTTCGATGATCAATGGCTCACTTAAGATTGCGCCAATGGTCTTGGCTGGATTTAACGAGGAATATGGGTCCTGAAATACCATCTGGGGATTTGCTTCCTTTAATTCTAACACCCCTTCTGTATGTCTGTTCAGTCCTACGATCGCTTTTGACAAGGTAGACTTTCCACAGCCACTCTCTCCAACGATCCCAAAGATTTCTCCCTCATTTACCGTAAAGGAAACGCCTTTTACAATGCGCTTCTCTTCTGCCTTCTTAAATAATCCTTTGCTCTTTACTTTATAGCTGACTTTTAAATCCTTTACACTTAGGACTGGACTGCTTTTCTTTTCTGCTGCCGTTACAGCAATTTCGCCAAATGCCTCATTTGCCTTAACGCTAGGTACTGCTGCAAGAAGCTTCTTTGTATAGGCTTCTTTTGGGTTTGTAAAGATTGTAGCAATCTGCCCTTGCTCAACAATCTCACCTTCGCACATAACAATGACACGGTTGCAAAGCTTCTTTACCACACCAAGATCATGGCTGATAAAGATAATACTGGTGCCATACTTCTGGTTCATTTTTAATAAAAGATCTAAAATCTGCTTCTGAATTGTCACATCAAGTGCCGTAGTTGGCTCATCTGCAATCAATAGCTTTGGCTGCAAGATCATAGCCATTGCAATCATTACCCTCTGACGCATACCTCCAGAAAGCTGATGTGGATACTTCTCATATAGTTCCTCTGGATTTGGAAGCCCTACATCCTGAAACATGGAAATCACTCGTTTACGATAGGAGTTTCGATCTCCATCCTTATGAAGTACTAATACTTCCTCTACCTGAGGACCTACTTTTAATAAAGGATTCAGACTTGTCATTGGCTCTTGAAACACCATGGATATGTCTTTTCCTTTTAACTTACGTTTTTCCTCTGTAGAAATGGTAAGCAAGTCTTTATCTTCAAATAAGATACTGCCATTGTTTACTTTGGCCGTATGGCTTAACAGATCCATAATCGTAAGGGAGGTAAGGGACTTTCCAGAACCGCTCTCTCCTACAATTCCAACAATCTCTCCTTGCCCTACGTCAAAGCTGATTTTCTTTACCACCTCGGTAAACTGTTTATTTTCCTCGAAGCCAATGGAAAGGTCCGTAACTTTTAATATTTTATTTTCCATAACTGACCTACCTTTCTACAAGAAGACTGAACCCTAATACGGTAATGATAATCGTAATACCAGGTGCAATACAATACCAAGGTGCTGTAAGTAAGAAGCTCTGTGCATCACTTAACATTCTTCCAAGGCTGGGATCTGGTGGCTGAACACCTAATCCTAAATAGCTCATGCTTGCCTCTGCTAAGACTGCATTATTAAATCCAATGGCAAGGGACGGAAGTAAGATTGGCAATGTGTTTGGCATTATATGTAGAAACATAATGCGCACATGGCTTGCTCCCATCAGTCTTGCATTCTTTACATAGTCTAATTGTTTCTGTGCCACAAACTCACTGCGGATAACACGGGCAAAACTTGGGATAAATATAATTCCCAATGCGAAGATGATCTTATACTTTCCAATTCCCATAATGCTTACAACAAGCAATGCAAGAAGGATACTTGGAATGGATGCTACCACGTCATTAAATCTCATCAGGCATTCATCCACAATGCCGCCGAAATATCCGGTAATTGCCCCCACGATACACCCAATTACTGCACCGATTACCACGGTTGCAATTGCAATTAAGAATGTGGTCTTTGCCCCATCCATTACACGGCTTAAGATGTCTCGTCCAAAATTATCGGTTCCAAATGGATGTGCCAATGATGGTGCCATATTTTTTGATAATGCATCCATCTTATTTGGTTCATAAGGAGTATAAAAGAGGCCGATCAACGTAACTCCAACTACCAGCATGACAAGCACTAGGCCAATCTTCTGGGTGACCGTTAACTTTTTCATCTGTTTCTCCTCCTTTACTCTGCACGAACTCTTGGGTCGATGAACTGATACAGTACGTCAACGATAAAGTTCATAAGTATAACTAATGCTGCAATATATAATACAATTGCCTGTACCACAGGATAATCCCTGTTTCCGATACCAGACACTAATAATCTTCCTAATCCAGGCAAGTTAAATACCTGTTCTACTACGATGCTTCCTGCAAAGACTTCTGCTACCATCATTGCAAAAAATGTAATAACCGGAATTAACGCATTCTTGAGCACATGAGCATATAATACATGATTTTTTGTGCTTCCCTTGCTATAGGCTGTTCGCACATAATCAAGCTCTAGCTGGCGTTTGATCGAACTGCGTAAAAACTTGGTCATCATTGCAATCTTTGGCACTGCTACTGCAATTGCCGGATAGAGTAAATAATAAAAGAACTGTGGCTTATTCTCAGTAAAAGAAATCACTGTTCCTGGCGTAAAGAATTTAAGGAGCAATCCAAATACCAGCGTAATCATAATTCCAAGGAAAAATGGTGGTATGGCCATCCCAAGGTGAATAAAGAACTGGTGCACCCCTTCAAATTTGGAATGCCTGTTTTTTGTCGTTACGATTCCAAGCGGAACCGAAATCAGCATAGTCATTAGAATTGAAATGACTGCTAAGGAAACTGTAATTGGAAGTCTCTCTTTAATTAACTGACTTACTGGTAACTTATAGTTTGTCGATGTACCAAAATCCCCTGTTAAGGCGTCAAAAAGCCAATTCTTATATCGAACAAGAACTGGCTCATTGTAACCTAGCTGCTCCCTAAGTGCTTCCACTTGTTCAGGAGTAGCATCAGTTCCAAGGGAAGTGAGTGCACTGTCCCCGGGAATGATTTCAAAGGCGATAAAGGTTAAAAATGTAACTGTCAACAATGTTAGAATGAGAGTTATCGTTTTCTTTATGATATATTTCATTTTCTCCACCGCCTTTGATTTAATTTATTTCATTTGTCTTATTTTGCAATGTAAACGGATGCCATATCCTGAACATATACAGGATAGAATGTGTATCCGCCTAATTTCTTGCTTACAGCTACCATTAATGGTGGATCTGCAATATATACAGACGCTGCATGTTCTGTTAAGATTTTCTGTAATTGTTTGTAGTAGTCTACTTTTTCAGAATCTACTGTTGTTGCTTTTGCTTTCGCAAAGATTTCATCGTATTCTTTGTCATTAAAGTTTACAAAGTTATTTTTTGCATCGGATACATAGCGGGATAATAAATCGCTTCCTGCAAGTTTTGCATCTAATCCAATGATCGTAGCTTCATAATCACGGCCTGAATACGTATCGCTTAACCAGCTTGCCCATTCAACACCTTTAATCTTAGCTGTTACTCCAATTTGAGATAATTGGTCTACGATTACCTGTGCAGTATCCATATGGTATTGATAATTGGATGGTACTGTTATTGTAAACTCAAATCCATTTGGATATCCGGCTTCGCTTAACAATTGTTTCGCTTTTGCAAGATCAACATTGTAGTAAGATACTAATTCCTCATCGAAATACTTTGTAAATCCTGAGAATACGCCACTTCCAATAATGTTACCTTTTCCACCTGCAACCATATCAAGGATTACTTGACGGTCGATTGCATAACATAATGCCTGACGGACTTTTTCATTATCGAATGGCTTTGCATTATTGTTTAAGAATAATGCCTGTACCAAGTTCATGTTACCCACTTCAATATTAAACTGGGATTTTACTTGGTTTGCTTGATCCTCAGTAATATAAGGATAGATGTCGATGGAGCCTGCTTGTAATTCCATCATTGCTGTTTCTGCTTTCTCAACAACTTTAAACGTTACCTGATCTAAGTACGCTTTTTGTCCCCAGTAATCTTCATTTTTCTCGATCACTATGTTCTGACCTGCTGTATAAGAAGTGAATTTGAATGGTCCTGTACCGATTGGTGCAGTATCGCATTTTTCATAGCCTTCTGGAATGATAGCAAATGTTAAATATGGGAGTAACTCGGTATCTGCACTCTTTAATTTAATCACTACTGTCTTATCATCTGTCGCTTTTACCTCAGAAATGTTTTGAAGCGCTGATTTTGGAACAATAGAGCTATCCCCATTGTCTAACAAACCAGCGCTTCTCTTTACTGAATATACTATATCCTTCACTGTAACTAGATTACCGTTATGGAACTTGATACCGTCACGTAATATGAATGTATATTCGGTTCCATCTTCAGAAACTTTGTAATCACTTGCTACAGCTCGATCTAAATTACCCTCTTTATCTGGCTTAACTAAGCCTTCATAAACATTGAATAATACTTCAGAAGTTCCTGCCGCTACTGCTTTGTGTGGGTCAAGACTATCTATATCTTGTTGGATCCCTACTACCACTGTTCCCCCGTTAGTAGGTTCTTTTTGAGATATATTACTTTCACTATTATTGCCCTCAGCATTATTGTTATTATTCTTATCGCCTGAACATCCGATCAGTGCAACAGACATCACAATCAATAACATTGAAAGTGCAATATGGGAATATCGTTTCATAATATAAATTCCTCCGCGAACTAATATTCTCTCATTAACATTGTCGACTTAATAATACAAATAATATCCATAAAATTCAAGGGTATTTTTGGATTGTTTTAAATAAAATAATAGGTAGCATTTGCTACCTATTTAATAAACTGTTTTTCTATTTTCTGATTAGTCTGTAAACTTTCCAAGAAAGCTTTGAATTCTTGGATTTTTCGACCCAAATACTTCATCCGGTGTACCATTTTCCACGATTACGCCACCATCCATAAATACAAGGCGATCTGAAATCTCTCTTGCAAAGCTCATCTCATGGGTAACGATGACCATGGTAATGCCAAGGGTAGTCAGAGACTTGATTACCTTTAATACTTCTCCCGTAAGCTCCGGATCAAGTGCTGATGTTGGCTCATCAAAAAATAATACTTTTGGCTGTAAGGCAAGAGCACGGGCAATGGACACACGCTGAGACTGTCCACCGGACAACTCGTAAGGAAAGCTGTCAGCTTTCTCCTTTAATCCAAGACGTTCTAATAATTCCATGGCCTCTTTTTCTGCTTCCTCTTTGGACTTTTTCAGCACATGGATCGGAGCCTCCGTCACGTTGCGTAATACGCTATAATGTGGAAACAGGTTAAAGCTTTGGAACACCAAGCCTGTCTTTAATCGAATTTTCTGTAATACATCCTTCGACGCATACTGGACACGGTTCGTCGTCTGTACCATCTGGTCGCCATCAATGATAATCTCACCGCCATTGATTGTCTCAAGCTGATTTAAGCATCGTAAAAGGGTAGATTTTCCAGAGCCGCTAGAACCAATGATGGATACGATCTCGCCACTTTCTATGGTTAAGGAGATGTCTTTTAATACTTCAAGTTTTCCAAATCTCTTCTCTAGGTTTTTAACTTCAATTGCACTCATAAGTATCCTCCTTATTTATAATAACTTAACTTCTTCTCTAACATATGGAATGCCTGCGCTACGATACCGTTCATAATCAAGTAGAATACACCTGCTGCCACGATAGGAATTACACTTGCCTTGGCACTCATAGTATCTTTCGCTACTAAGTAAAGCTCTGTAATACCAATGGTCGACACCAAAGCGGTATCTTTTACAAGGGTCATAAATTCACTTCCCATAGGAGGAATGATCTTCTTAATTACCTGTGGCAAAATGATTTTAAAGAAACGCTGGCTCTTTGAGAAGCCAAGTACTGCTGCCGCTTCGTACTGCCCTTTTGGCATGGACTCAAAGCCCGAACGATAAATTTCTGCAAAATAAGCGGCATAATTTAAGGACATGGCTACGATTGCGGCTGTAAATCGTTCTAAATGAATTCCAAATCCAATCGGAAGCAAAAAGAATACTGCTACTAATTGTAAAATTAGCGGAGTACCTCTCATTACTAACAGAAATAATCGAATTGGATACTGTATCACAAAAAACTTTCTCATACGTCCCACGGTAAGCAATAATCCCAATGGTAATGCAAATACTAATGTAAAAAAGAAGATTTTTAAAGTCATAACAGAGCCACTTAGCAACTGTATGATTAATTGATTAATTTGATCCTGTGTCATACTTTTTCCTCCATACTTTAATGCTTTAAAATCACATATTATCCCGTAAATTACAAAGTGTCTTTGACATTCAGGCTCCCCTCATTTCTGAGAGAACAAGAACCTTTCTGTCAAAGACACTTTTTCTGCACCAAACCCGGTCGCGTAAGCAACATCTTCCTTACTGGTTTGAGCAACAAACCATCTCTATCTCAATACCAAGCTGAACATTTTCACATGCTATTGAAGCGTCGTAATATCAGAGCCAAACCATTTTGTACTGATTTCAGCAAGTTTTCCGTCCTGTTTCATCTCTTTTAGATATTTAACGACTTCGTCGCATAACCCTTGATCGCCTTTTCTAAAGCCAATTACATACTTTTCATCGGATAATGTCTCATCCAAAATTCTGTATTTTCCTTGGTTTTGTTCGCTATAATATCTGGCAACCACTTCATCCATTGCAACTGCATCAGAACCATTCACCTGAAGGTCCATCATTGCCTTTACATTATCATCAATCTTTACTACTTCTTTTAAGGAATCCTTTACTTCTTTGTTTTTATCCATTGCTTCTGAAGCTGTAGATCCACTTTGTAGGGAAACTGTCTTTCCCTTTAAGTCAGCAAGTGCCTTAATGGAGCTGTCTGCAAGCACTACGATTACCTGACGGTTTGTCATATAAGACTCGCTTAATGTCATTTTTTCATTTCTATCTTCTGAGTAGCTAAGTCCATTCCAGATTAAGTCAATATTCTTTGTCGTTAATTCCATCTCTTTGTTGTTCCAGTCCACTGGCTGTAATTTCAATGTAACACCCATACGGCTACAAACTTCTTTTGCAAGATCAATATCAAATCCTACGATATTGCCGGAATCATCCTTAAATCCCATCGGTGGGAATGAGGCATCCAGGCCTAATACAAGCTCTCCTTTGTCCTTTATGTATTTTAAAGAAGTATCTTCGCCGGTACTGGCACTTTTACTTCCACATGCACTAAGCACCATGGATAGCATAAATAACAATGATAATACTTTTCCTATTCTCTTCATTTGAACCCTCCTCTTTATTTTCGACACGTTAATTACTCTGTTATGTTAGCACAGTAAAGTGCACGTGTCAACATTGAAAAATTTTTCCTATACAACTTTAGGTATATTCTTACTGCATAAAAAAAAGAACCAGACGTCATCCATACCGCCTAGCTCTTTTCTCTTATTCTTATTTATAAAAGTTTACTCCATCAATCTGAATTCCCTTATACTCGTCTAAATCATGTATATTCATACAAAAGTCTGCCACTATATGTTCCCTGTCACCCAGATTCCATGTATTATAGCTCTCATTATTTGGTTCTTCCAGTGTTCCATCCTTTTTGATATATCTGATTTTATGTCCTGTGATTAATTCATCCTCTTTATCCTCATCAATTATTACTTTTTTTGCCGTAAATGCAAATCCAATTGGCGAGATCTTCACATCCTTTATATCAGTCTTTTTATCAGGCATTAATGGAATGGTTTCTCCTGTCATTACCGCATTTACAGTAAGTTTCATTCCTTCATCATATATTTCAAAATATTCTACTTCATTCATACTCTCAATCCCCAAACAATCAGTCATTACTGCTACAACTCCTGACATGTTATTATCCGGATTTTCTACCAGATCTCCTGACCACTTACTAATTGAATACAATTCTGCCTTCTTTTTTGTATGATCTTTTAAAGTCGCATAAATTTCGTCCGGACTAAATATATTATTGGTTCCAAGAACCTCTGATACATACTCTTTTCCCTTTTCATTTACCCCCTCAACACTATATACAAATTGAAATAGGTTCTCATCTAAAACTGCACCCTTTAAATTAATTTGACACTCCTTATTACTGGCTGATTGTATTGTATCAGAGATTTTATCCTTGTAGTCATTCACTTTACCTGTAAAATATTCCGATAACCCTTCAAGCATGTCAGATGCATACACAGTTCCTGATCCAATCAAACACACACCGGTAAGACAGGCTGCAATCTTCATCCATACCTTATGTCCCTTTTTATTATGTATCTTTACCACCTTTTCAGTAGGTAACCCTTGCTTTTTAAATGCCATATTCTTAATCCGTACTTTTTTCTCTTCATCAATCGTTATCATTGTCTCTACCTCATGGGTTAGTGTACTAGCTTCTTCTAGTACAAGATCATCTAATATTTCTATCATTTCTTTACTCATATAATAGTCCCCCTAGTTTCACATTTTCTAACTTTCTTCTAAGCTTCACTAATGCTCGTTCTGAACGTTTTGCAACTGATTTTGGGCTCATATTGATTTGCTCCCCAATCTCTGATGCTGTCTGCCCATAATAGTATTTTCGAATGATGATTTCACTATCGGGATGTCCTAAATCCTGAATTGCCCCAATAATCTCTCTCTTTTTCTCTTTCTCAAGTATTCTCCGCTCTGTATTTTTCTTACTTACCAACTCTATCGTTATCGCATCATCATCCAAGGAATATGTACTCGGTTTCCTCGTCTGCTCATAATACGTTCGGATTGCCTTTCTCTTAGCAATTACGGATAAATACGCCTTTATCGTGCCTTTATTTAAATCAATATCCTCAATCTGGTTTAAAAATAGATAAAATACATCGCTTACAAATTCCTCTATTACTTCCTCACTGCAAATGGTGTTAAGTTTACTTCTTGCAATTACATAAACAAGACCTATATATGTATCCATTAATTCGCTATATCCTACTGCAAAATCCTCTTTCAAAAGTTTTAATAACTCCTGATCTTTCACTTAGTTCCCCCTCTTTCCTGCTTTCCTTGAAGCGCTTCACTATATACATTGACATAAACCATCGCAAATGCGACAACTTTTTATTTTTTCATACGCTTCCCTAAGGAAGCTGCTCGCAGAAAAGTTTACTGCAAATTAACAAAGGCCAGATGCTACGAATACCATCTGGCCAACTTTATATCAATATGCCTGCTTTATTTTTTATCCACAACTACAGCGTCAGCACCTTGTACTGTCACCCATCCGTGTTGAAGTCTTGCTTCCGCTTCTTTCATACGGATTAATTCATCTGTAATGGATTGTTCTAACAACTTATTTGCCTTTGCTTCTGCTTCTGCAGCAATGATTTTTGCCTGTGCATCTGCTTCTGCTTGAATCTTTTTCTTTTCTGCTTCAATCGTCGCCTTTTGTGACTCTAATTTTGCAGTCTCTAATTCCTGTTGCTTGTTAATACGTTGTTGGATTGCTTCTTCTGTCTGTTCATCTAAGCTAATTCTTGAGAAGTTTACAGAGTCAATGATAATTCCATATTCACTGAATTTTTCTTTTACATGCTCAAGTACTTTACTGTTTAACTCTGCACGCTTTTCTCCATAAATATCAATTACGCTGAATGTAGAAGACACTTCACTTGTCCATGCTTTGATCTTACCACGGATAAATGTCTGCTCAATAGAGTACCCACTTTGTCCCTTAAATGTAGTAAAGGTCTGTGGAAGTACTTCCGAGTCAAAATGATAAGAGAATTCTAAATCCACATTAACTGTCTTACCATCACTGGTTGGAATTGTGAAAGAGTCATCATCTTCACTGCCTTCCTTCTCATCTCTTGATAAATATGCCTGTTCTGTTGCTACAGAATAAGAGTTGATCTTCTTAAATGGGGAAACTATATGAAGTCCTTGAGTAAGGAGCTCATCTTCAATCCCACCCTTTAAATTATATACAATACCTACATAACCTGGCTGGATCTTTTCCATACAGGAAAAACCTAAGATAACCACGGCTACAGTAGCAAGACCTGCCCCAATTACTGCTAACTTTTTATTCATTCTGCTATTCTCCTCTTTTGTAAAACATGTTATTGCTAGAATGATAGCACATTTTGTCGAATAAAGTAACCCTTCTACTCTAATATTTACGTTAAGCTGTCTAAATTAAAATTCCTTCACAATGATCCATCTCATGCTGGATGACTTGCGCTACAAATCCATTAAAGCTTTGTGTCTTCTTACGGAAGTTACGATCACGATATTCTACTTCAATCGTAGAGTAACGCATGGTTCTCTTTGTTCCTTCATGAGAAAGGCAAGCCTCCTCCGCTTCATAAGTCGCCTGACTATGTCTCACAATTTTGGGATTTACCAGTGGAATAAACTGTTTTCTCATCTTTACGATAATGATACGTGCACTCTCTCCAATTTGGTTGGCTGCAAGTCCCACACAGATATCTATATTTGCCTTTGCTGTATCAATCATGTCATCAATCACATAAAGGTCGTCCTTTGTTGCCTCCACTGCCTTTGCTTTTAATCGTTCGGTATCTTTTACAATTTCTCTTACCATTATATATTCGCTCCTATTTTAGTTCCTCTGTTATTATAGTCATTTTATAGCCATAATAAAAAGAAAGCAAACGAAAAAGATGGCATTTGCAAAATACTATATAACTCTGCAAACGCCATCTCTTTATTCAGACTTTACTATTTTGTAACGACGCCGCCCTCTACCACCAGGTTCTCAGCATCTACTGCATCTCCATAGACTGGCTTTAATGTCTCCTCATAGTCTTTATGGAAGAACTGTTCTTCTGCCAATGACTTAATTTCATTATTGATCCAATCCAATAATTCAGTATTATCCTTTTGAACCGCAGGCGCAATCGTATCAATATCGCCAAGAGACTCTATCCCAACACTGAATCCCTTATTCTCAAGCGCCCATGCAAGCACTTCTGTATTATCTGTAGACAATGCGTCTCCACGCCCATCTAACAAAGCGTTAAATGCTTCCGAATACTGGTCAAACTTTAATAACCTTACATTTGGATGGTTCTTTGTAAAATACGTCTCTGCTGTGGTTCCCTTGCTGACAATCAAAGTCTTTCCCTCTAAGTCCTTTACATCCTTGATCAGACTGTTGTCAGGAGAAACCACGCCAAGTGCAACCTTCATATATGGCAGACAGAAATCCACCTGCTCGCTTCTCTCCTTGGTTACGGTAAAGTTGGCAAGAATGACGTCTACCTTTCCCGTCTTTAAGTATTCTACACGGCTTGCCGCCTCAACAGGAACATACTCTACTGAGACATCCATGTCTTTTGCAATACGGTTACCAAAATACACATCATATCCCTGATAAGTTCCATTTTCATCGACATATCCAAATGGCTTTTTATCACAGAACACCCCAATCTTAATAAATCCACTATCCTTAATTTGCTGTATGGTGCGGGAAACTCCTTGCTTGTTCTCAATATTGTTTTCATCTGAACCACACCCTGCAAGTACACCTGCAACCAGTAATACCGACATTAGGAAAGCAACAATCCTTTTCATATTTACGTCTCCTTTCAGCTCCTAAATAAGTTTAACTTTCTTTGTGTACCTCTTCATAAGAAAACGTATTTAAAAACTCCTGTGCACGTTTGGTCTTTGGATGTTCAAAAAATTCATTCGGTGTATTTTCTTCCTTGATCTTTCCTTCGTCCAAGAAAATAACACGGTCTGCCACTGACTTTGCAAATGCCATCTCATGTGTCACGATTGCCATAGTCATCCCATGTCTTGCAAGCTCAAGGATTACATTTAACACCTCACGTACCATCTGTGGATCAAGCGCTGCCGTAACCTCATCAAACAACATGATTTCCGGGTGCATGATCAGTGCCCTTACAATGGCAACTCTTTGCTTCTGACCACCTGATAACTCTCTTGGATAAGCTTTTATCTTTTCACTTAATCCAACTCGGCTAAGGAGCTCCTCTGCTTCTTTCAATGCCTCCTTCTTCTCCCGCTTCTGCACCTTCAGGGGTGCCAGCAAGATATTATCTATAATTGTCATATTAGGAAATAAATCATAACTTTGAAACACCATTCCTATCTTTTGCCTGACAAGATGCATATTCTTTTTCTGATTGCTGATCACTTCACCATCCAGTCGAATGATGCCTCCATTGATCGGTTCTAGTCCGTTAATACATCGAAGCAAGGTACTCTTTCCACATCCGGAAGGTCCAATGATTACAACAACCTCTCCTTTGCAAATAGACAGGTCAAGCCCATTTAATACCACATGTTCACCAAATGCCTTGGTCAGTGATTCAATTTCTAAAACCTTTTCCTTCACAGCTATCACCTCAATCCTGCCATATCTTTTCTAGCTTTCGTGCCACCAACGAAATAGGATAACATACGATAAAATATAGGAAAAACACCACAGCATAAATCCAGAGTGCTGCATCTGGGACTGTAAAACGGTTTGCCTCAATAATCTGCTGTCCCACCTTTACAACCTCGACTACTCCGATTAGCACGATTAACGAAGTCGTCTTAATCATCCTGGTTGCAAGATTAATGGCAAGTGGAATAAGTCTTCGAAGGGTCTGTGGAATAATGATGAAGCGAAAAATCTGCAGTCTGGTAAGCCCCAATGCCATTCCGCTTTCATATTGATGATAGGGTATGGATACTAATGCTCCCCGGACTAAGTCTCCCATTTCCGCGGTTCCCCATAATGTAAATACAAGGACGGCCGACATTTCTCCTGAGATATGTACCTGAAATGCTTTTGTCACTCCAAAATAAACAAGAAATAGTAACACCAACTGTGGCATAATTCGAACAAACTCCAAGTAGACTCTGCAAATCACCCTAATGACAGGATTTTTCATTGTCATAATCATGCCAAATATAACACCAAGCACCATAGAGATTGCAATAGCCAGCAATGAAACCCTGATGGTAACCCAAAGGCCTTGCAACAATCTTAGAAAGTTATTTCCCCGAAATAACACATCAATTCCTAAATCCAGCATATTGCAGCCTCCTCTCTACAAACGAACAGAGTATGGAGATTGGAAGCAACAAGATAAGATAGGAAACAACAAGCATTAGAAGTGCTTCATCGGTTTTATAATATAGGCCAATCAAATCCTTTGCCACATACATCAGATCTGCTAATGCGACTGCACTGAATACTGAAGTCTCTTTAATCAGAAATATAATATTGGCACAGAATGCCGGCATGGACATGGCGAAAGACTGTGGGAACACCACATATCGCATTACCTGATACTTCTTTAGCCCAAGACTTTCGGCACACTCTATCTGACTGGTCTCTACGGCTTCTAGCCCGCTTCGAAATGCTTCTGCCATATAGCTTCCACCTAAAAAAATAAGCCCTATAATGGCACATGCTCGACTACTCATCATAAGTCCGATCTTGGGTAGTCCAAAATATAGGAAAAATAGCTGCACAAGCAGTGGCGTATTTCTGGACAACTCAATATAGATCGAAACAAGCCGCCTTAGGACTGGTACTTTTACATACGTTACAATGCTGCAAAGAAAGCCCACGATGCTGGCTCCCATAATTCCCAGAAGGCCAATGGAAAACGTAAGCCTTGCTGCCTCTGCATACATTGGGATGTATTCCTTAATAAAGTCAAAATCCAAAGCACCCCATCCTTTCTCCTCACTTATTTCATTTTATTCACAAAACAGTATTTCATGAATCCAAGTTATCTTAGACGGAACAAAGTGTCTTCCAGGGCATTTTTAATTTATAGGAGGCCCATCGAAGAGCAGTTCCTATAAATTAAAAAACACGACCTCCTATTGGTCGTGTTTCCTATTATTCACGCATAAATTCTATGCTTTATCCACTGTCTTTCCCCCAGCAAGTCCAAATGCCACATAAAGGGCCGTTGCATGCAGCACTGCTTTCTCATCGATATTAAACTTATTATGATGATTAGGAAATGCTCTTCCAAGCTGCTCATTACCGGCACCTACAAATGCAAATGTTCCTGGAATAGTCTGTTGATAGGTTGAAAAATCCTCTCCAAGAAATAACCTTGGAATATCCACGAACATTCTATCCGGAAATACCTTTTTTGCTTCCTCTAATGCCTTTCTCGTCACTTCCTCATCATTGAATACAACCGGATGCAGACTTCTTTGATAATCAATGGTAGCCGTTGCATGATACGTCTCTGCTGTATTTTGAACAATACGCTTTAGAGAATGCTCAATCAGCTTACAGTCCTCTAGTTC
This sequence comes from bacterium, assembly GCA_030535455.1. Lineage (GTDB taxonomy): Bacteria > Bacillota > Clostridia > Lachnospirales > Lachnospiraceae > KM106-2. Next base: position 17,169 of record JAUNJY010000018.1, on the reverse strand, counting down.
AAACGTCCTCACCGTACCATCGATCTTTGCTTCTCCTGAAATAATATTATGTGCGCTTCCGGAATGTACTGCCCCCACAGTGACAACTGCACTTCGGTTTGGATCAAGCTCTCTGCTAATAATTGATTGCAAGTTTACAATGGTAGCTGCTGCTGCCAGAGTCGCATCTACACATTGCTGTGGCTTTCCTGCATGACCGGAATGACCATGAAGCGTAATATGGAAAATATCCGATGCAGCCATTCTTGGCCCTGACTGAATACTGATCTGCCCGCAAGGAATATCAGCAAATACATGAAGTCCATAGATTTCTTCTACATCATCTACAAATCCTTGCTCTGTAAGCATCTTTGCTCCCATACAATTTTCTTCGGATGGCTGGAAAATCAGCTTGATGGTGCAAGAAAGCTGATCTTCATTTGCTTTCAAAATATCTGCAGCTCCAAGCAATGCAGCAACATGGGCATCATGCCCACATGCATGCATAACCCCTTCATTCACTGATTTATAATCAACTACTGTCTTTTCTTCAATTGGAAGGGCATCCATATCTGCTCGAAGTGCAATTACCCTTTCCCCATGTCCAACAAATCCAATAACCCCAGTCTCTCCAGCCATAATATAAGGAATTTCCATTGTGGTAAGTTCCTCTCGAATTCTTTTAGAAGTCTCATACTCCTTTAAACTTAATTCTGGGTGCTTATGAAAATGTTTTCGTAAACGGATTATGTAATTACTGCGCTTCTCTACTTCTTTTTTGATGTCCATCACTATGTACCTCCTGAAATGATACTCTTATTTTACTCAATAACTCTTTAAAAACCAAGAAAAAAAAGAAACGCCGCAAAAAGCGGCGCTTCAAAAGGAGTATTATGAAAAGATCTGATAACTAAAGGTATCAATATCTATTTGCCTAAACATACTTCAACAGTATGGTGTTTGCCATCATTAAATACAGGAATTACATTACCCTCAATTTGTTTTCCATCTACAGTCAGGCTGTTGACACCTGTGGATACATGGTTTGGATTGGTAATCGTAATATCAAAGACATCACCACGGAATTCTCTTGAAACCTTATATCCGTCCCAATCTTTTGGAATTGCTGGATCAATCATAAGCCCATCATATTCTGGCTTGATACCAAGAATATATTGGCTGATTGCAACAAAGTTCCAAGAAGCAGTACCTGTAAGCCAGGAGTTCTTAGCTTCACCAAAACGTTTCGCATCCTTACCTGCAACCATTTGTGAATATACATAAGGCTCAAGCTTATGAACATCACTATAATCCTCTGTATAAGCTGGAGCAATTCTTGTATAGTAATCAAATGCCTTGTCACCACGGCCTGCAACTGCCTCTGCACACATGATCCATGCATTGTTATGGCAGAAGATACCCGCATTTTCTTTATAACCTGCAGGATAAGTTGAGATTTCACCATATTCTACATAGTATTTCGTAAATGCTGGATTATTTAATACTAAGCCATACTTTGTACCAAGACGCTCTTCTACGGAATCCAATGCTTCGATTGCTTTTCCATCCTCTTTACCACATCCACCCATTACACAAAAACCTTGGGATTCGATAAAGATCTTACCTTCTTCATTCTGTTCAGAGCCAACTGGTCTTCCAAAATCATCATAAGCACGAAGGAACCACTTGCCATCCCAGCCATATTTCATAACTGCATCACGCATCTTATCTACTTCACTAAATGCACGGTCAGCTTCTTCTTTGTCTCCGATCTTAGCCATCAATTTGGCATATTCCTCACCAATATAAGTAAACATACCTGCAATCATAACGGATTCAGCAACTTTTCCATCTTTGCTTGTTGTTGTCTGGAAAGACTCTCCTGGTTCAGTTGAGAAGCAGTTTAAGTTTAAGCAGTCATTCCAGTCAGCACGTCCGATTAATGGAAGTCCGTGAGGTCCTACATTCTCGATGACATGATTAATACTTCTTCTTAAATGGTCTTTTAAAGGCTGTGCCTTACTCTCATCATTTACATATGGAGTCATGACATCTAAGATACCGTAATCGCCTGTTTCCTTAATATATGAAACAATTGCAAGTACCAGCCATAATGGATCATCATTAAAGTTCCCACCAAGTGCATCGTTTCCTTTTTTCGTCAATGGCTGATATTGATGGTAAGCTCCACCATCCTCTAACTGGGTGCTTGCAAGATCAATAATTCTTTCTCTTGCACGGTCAGGAATTTGATGAACAAAGCCAAGCAAATCCTGGTTTGAATCTCTAAATCCCATGCCACGGCCAACACCTGACTCAAAATAAGAAGCACTTCTTGATAAATTGAAAGTAACCATACATTGATACTGATTCCATATATTAACCTGGCGGTTTAATTTATCATCATTGGACTCTAAAGAGTATTTGCCAAGAAGTCTGTCCCAGTCAGCCTTAAGTTCATCAAATGCCTGGTCAACAGCTTCCACAGTAGAAAACTTCTCAATCATTTCTTCTGCTTTCTTCTTATTGATAACACCTTTAGATTCCCATTTTTCATCTTTCTCATTTTCTACATAACCAAGGACAAATACAAAATCTTTTGCTTCCCCTGGTTCTAACGTAATATCTAGGCAGTGAGATGCACAAGGAGACCAGCCATCTGCGATAGAGTTTCTGGATTGTCCTTCTGACACTGCTTTAGGATTGTCATATCCATTATATGTACCGATAAAGCTTTCACGATCACTGTCAAAACCACTGATTTTGGCATTTACTGAATAGAATGCATAGTGATTACGACGCTCTTTATATTCTGTCTTATGATAAATCGTAGAGCCTTTAACTTCAACTTCCCCTGTTGAGAAGTTACGCTGGAAGTTACGATCATCATCGTCAGCATTCCATAAGCACCACTCTAAATAAGAAAATAATTTTACGCTCTTTGCTTCATTTCCTTCATTTTTAACCGTTACCTTCTGCACTTCTCCATGGAAGTTAAGAGGTACGAAATATGTAACTTTTGTAGCAATACCATTCTTTTTGCCATTCATTGTCGTATAGCCCATACCATGACGACATTCATAAAAATCTAATTCTTTTCTTGCTGGTGACCAGCCTGGACTCCAGAAATCTCCGTTGTCATACAGATAAAAATAATGACCTCCTCCGAGATCTAATGGTACATTGTTATAACGAAAACGAGTAATTCTTCTTAATTTAGCATCTTTAAAGAAGCTATACCCACCGGATGTATTCGAAATAATTGTAAAGAACTCTTGGGATCCCAAATAATTGATCCAAGGATAAGGTGTTGTTGGAGTAGTAATTACGTACTCTTTGTTTGAATCATCAAAATAACCAAATTTCATCTCATTATCTCCTTTACTTCATTAGAAACTTATGTTACCCACAATACTATCAATCTGATTTTCGTGCTATTTTCGCTAAAATTTCCTATGATTTCCAGCTAAATTAATTATAATATACAATTTTTTCTATTTCAACAGGGAAACATTCACAAAGATATGAGGTTTTGATTAGTAATATCCTATAATAGCTTACGAAATCGTTCCGAAATCTTGGGCAATTTCCCCTTTTCGTAAGCGAAAATATTTTCGTAAGCCAGGATATTCTCACAGATGATTATTTTTCAAATACCATTGGCATAAAGTCATCGCTATCAGAACAAACGAAACCACCAAATGCATCCATCCATTTTCTTGCTAATGGCTCAAACTCATCAATCGCACTCTCTTCAACTGTAATTGCATAAACATTCTTAATGCCATGTTGGTTCATAAATGCAACATCTTCTTCGTTATCCATAAATCCATTCATTGTTTCTACATCAACTACTTTTTCTGATGGTAATGTAATCTCCATAATGCCGATTTGTGGCCAGAACTGAAAACTGTCTTTTTCTGCTTCTGACAATCCTTCTGTTAATACTTGATCTAGTTCATTTACAGTTACTTCTTGTGTGCCCATGTATAATAACTCTAATTTCTTAGGCTGAGGCGTTTTAAGTAAAGATAAGCGATTTTTCTTTTTGTTGTTCTTTTTCATTTGAATACCTCCATACTCTATAATTTCCGTATACCCATATTTTTATATTCATATACGATAATTTTCAACTTTTTTCTTATTGTACCTAAGAATTCCCTATAAGTCTAGCTGAACAGCTGTTAATAAGTTTTTTCTTTCCAGTTTACAATTAATTATTGACCAATCCTCCATTAGTATATATACTTAGGAAGGAAAATTTTAAACACATACACGGAGGTCCTCATGGAACAAAGCTTTAGTAAAAAATGTCTACTTGGTATGCAACATGTTCTAGCTATGTTTGGCGCAACCTGTTTAGTACCTATGCTTACCGGATTAAATGCCTCAATCGCACTTATTTGTGCTGGCGTCGGTACGCTTATCTTTCACTTAATCACCAAACGAAAAGTACCTGTATTTTTAGGTTCAAGTTTTGCATTTATTGCAGCAATCCAATATGTGCTTCAAACAGATCAAATGGATGCTCCACTTAACTCTATGATTACGTTAGATAATCTTGCTAAATTAAAAGGCGCACTTATTGTTGCCGGTCTTATCTATATGCTCTTCGCATTACTTATTAGAATCATCGGGTATGAAAAAGTAACTAAAATCTTACCACCAATCGTTACTGGTCCTATGATTATTGTAATTGGTTTACGTCTAAGCTCAACCGCTGTTGGCAATGCAATGTACGAAAACGGTGCATTCAGCTTACGTGCAGCTGCTGTAGCATTTCTTGTTGTTTTAACAATTATCTGTATTTCCGTATTTACCACAGGCTTTATTAACCTAATGCCAATCCTTATTTCACTTATCGTTGGCTACATACTTTGCATTCCATTTGGGATCCTTGATCCTAGTGAATGGTGGGACAAAGTTTCATCTGCATCCTTTATTTCGCTCACAGATGGATGGACGAGGGAGCAGTTCTTTGTTATGCCCAAATTCGATATTAATGCAATTTTAGCAATCGCCCCAATCTCTATCGTTACTATTATTGAACATGTAGGAGATATTACTACAAATGGTGCTGTTGTTGGACAAAACTTTATTGCAGACCCTGGTGTACACCGTACCTTATTAGGTGATGGTGTTGCTACTGCTCTTGCCGGATGCTTTGGTGGACCTGCAAATACCACTTATGGTGAGAATACAGGTGTACTTGCTGTAACGAAAAACTATAACCCTGCAATCTTACGAATTGCTGCCTGTTTTGCCATCATCCTTGGTATCTTTGGTAATATCGGTGCAGTCATTCAAAATGTACCCCTTCCTGTAAGCGGTGGTATCAGTATTGTATTATTCGGTATGATTGCCAGTGTCGGCGTACGTATCCTGATTAATAATACGGTAGACTTTTCAAATAGCAGAAACCTTATGATTGCTTCCCTTATCTTTGTATTAGGAATTGGTATCGACAGTATCCAGATTACAAAGACAGTAACCATCTCAGGCCTTGCTGTTGCTGCAATCTTCGGCATCGTATTTGCAATCGTATTACCAGAAAAACTCTCAAACTAGAGTTTTCTTTTCTATAGAAACATTATTTTATACAATAACTGTCTATGTAACATTAATTACATTGACAGTTATTTTTTCGTCTGATACTATTTTAATAGTTGTTCAATTATGGATATTTTATCCAATTTTTCGAATAATTTTCTATCATTATAAATTAAAATAGGAGAGGTAACTTTATGAATGATCAAAACGATAAGTTGATCCCAAATGATCCGGAAACTTCTAATACATATAATACACCAGGTTCGGACAATCAGTCACCATATAGCCCTTATCAAAACAATGGCTACCAACAACAAAACTACAATGACCAGCAGAATTATGGATACCAGCAAGGTACTGGCTATCAGCAAACCTTTGACAATCAGGCTTATTCTCCAAATGGATATGGTGCATATAACAATATGGAGAATTCAAACATGGTTAAACCAAAAAAATCAAGAAAGTGGATGTGGGGATTTTCAGCAATTCCTGCCCTTGCAATCGTTGCCGTGCTTTGCTTTTTCTTCATCCCAAGCTTTCAAAACTTCGTATATAAGAAAATGCTTGGTACAACAAAGTACTATGAACATGTAGAAAGCAGCTGTACAGAACAGATAAAAGATAAGATTTTAAGCCTTCCTAAAGGTAAAAAGCTTAATCCTAAAAACGGAATTACTGTAAATGGAAAAGTAGCATTAACTCTTGATTCCTCCCTTTCTGAGCAAGTAGGTATGGATTTATCCGGCTTTACATTTGACATTAATGGAAGCTCCAAAGATAAGAAATCAACTGCTTCTTATGTAATCAGTTATAAAGGAACCGAGCTTGGCACCGTAGAACTCTGCAGCGATCCTGCAAATGATCAAATGTACTTAAGAGTTCCCACATTAAGTGATCAATATGTTGATTATTCAGCTTTTCTCGAAGCCTATACTGCAGCATACAGCAGCTTAATGCCCTCTGATCTTTCACCTAATATGATAGACTCTTCTGCTGAACTCCTTGCTTCCTCTAGCACTACGCTTCAAAGTCAGGATACCCAAAGTTTAATTCAGAAATTTGCTGCTGAACTAGACTCAGAGACCATAAGCCAGTTAAGCACTGAATATATCAAATACATTCTTGATGATATGGGAGATAAAGGCGCTATTAAGTTAGCCGAAAATGAGACCTATCAAGTTGGTTCTATTTCTAAAAAATGTGATGAGTTTATCATTACCTTAACTCCAAAGCAATTCCTCGAAGTTATGACCAACGTGTTAAATAAAGCAAAAGACGATGAAAAACTACTTAAAATCATGCAAAATGTATTTGGCGATACATCTTCCTATACTAAAAAGATTGACACCCTAATTAATGAAATGGAAAAAGACGAGACACCTTCCGATGGAAGCTCTTATTTTAGAATGAAAGTTTATACAGATGGAAATCAGATTTTTGGCCGACAATTCTCTGTCACCGAAAAAGGGACCTGCGTTGCCATCATTGACTACGGCATGCTTACCACTGACGATACAACTACATTTAACGCCTCTATCACTCCTGAGGATGCCACTGAGCAAGTTTCCTTTACTATTGAAGCTAAAAAAGATGGTGACAAATCTAAGGGAACGCTTCAACTTAGTACACAAGATCAGACATTTAATGTTGATTTTAAAGACTTCAAGCTAAATGACAATGGTACCGCGGAAGGAACATTCACATTAAATGTTAAAGCTATATGCACTCTTACCCTTGCATTATCTGCAAATGGAGATACACAGACTCTTAAGCTTGGATGTAGTGCTTTAGGTAAAGAGTATGGCAGTGTTTCAATCGAATATTCTGCCAAAGAAGCTACTGATTTTTCTTATCCAAATATCTCAGCAGACCAAGTAACTAAATTTACAGATAGTAAAACCGTTGCGGAATACTTAAAAAACTCCAAATTTGAAACATTTATTAAAACAATAATCGATACCTTTAACCTTCCTACAACAGAAGATGCAAAAACACTTGCCAACGCTATTGTTTCTGAACTAGAAGCAGGGGAAACCATTAATTTTGATGAGTTCCTTAATGAAAGTACTCCAGGTTCTACACCAGATACTTCCCAAAACAATGGTTCCGAAACCATTACCAATGGAACTTATAAACCTGAAGACTACAACCTTCCTGCCGACACTGAAATTGATGAGTATGGCTATTATAACTATGAATTATCGGATGCCGAAGTTGCTGATTTAAAGAAAAAACAGTCTGATTATAAAACGTTTGATAAGACATATGATCAGTTCAAATCATTTACTGAAACATTAGTACGCACATATTGTGGGGCAGATGCTATGCAGGATACATTTACTACAAATAATGTGTCCGGTAATATAGATAATAGTTATAAGTCAATAACACACCAGACTTGTCACATGTGGTTCTCAAGCAGCACTTCTAATTCCTTTGAAGTCATTACAGACTCTTTAAATGATAAGATCCTAAGTGTAAATTTATCTGTATTTGATGGCTCAACACTACCTTCAGCTATTAAAGAGATTCATTCACAACTTGGCATTGCTGCTGTACCAGATAAAACACTCAAAGAGATTGAAACTCTAATTGCTAACAAGAAAGAGATTACTAATAACTATACCTTAGCAGATAGTACCTTATGTCTTAGAATTGGTACATCCCCTAATGAAACTGAATACAGTGTATCTATCGTACGCGACGATACTATCTATTAATTCCAATATTACTTAGGCTTTTGCACATGGTCAGTACTGCTTTACTTCCATATGTAAAAGCCTTTTTTCATACAAATTTTATAATTGATTTCTTTTCATTGACTACTTCCTATGTTACACTGTTTATAGATTTATTTCGACGACAAAAGGAGCAAAACTGATGAGTAGAAAACAGACTCTTTCTGACAATGCCTCAATTTATCAAAAACGTGAAAATACCACGGAACGAGATAAATGGAGCCAGATGAGCAAACAAGAAAAGTGGCAATATTTTAAAGACTATTATCTCCTAAAGCTTATTGTCCTGGTATTTGCCGTAATATTTACAGGTTATGTACTTTATACAACCTTTGGCCCACGTGACACACCAGAACTATATGGGGTGATCTTTAATGATCAGCTTAACTCCGAGCAACGAGATACTGTACTTAATAATTTCCGTGAAGCAATGACAATTCCTGAAAAACGACACACTTTTACATTGGATGATACTTTTAATCTTGATCCAAACGATCCCGATGTGACAACAGAGCAAAAGATAACAACTTATGCTTATGCAGGTAAGTTAGATATTATAATTGCCGAAGAAGAAACAATAAAATACTTAGCGGAAGGACAATATTTACAAGACTTAACGCAGATCCTTCCTTCTGATTTTTACAGTTCCAATACAGATCAGTTAATTTTTGCAAGACAACAAGAAGACACTTCTGATGTTGCATATGGTATTTCCTTAGAAAACAGTGCAATCTATAAAGAAATGTCTATCAATTATAATTACAATGGCGGAAAGAAGATGGCAGTTGGCGTGGTAGTAAATTCAGATCACCGTGACAATGCCGTTCAATTCATAAAATACTTATTATCAGGAAAAGTTTAAGCAATAAGGTTTTTGCTTGCAAGATCCTTAACAAAAAAGAAGCAGTTACATAATCATAATATGTAACTGCTTCTTTTTCTTACATTAATGGAGCAAACAATCTAAGGATTGCTTTCAGAATTCCGAACGCTTTTCCCTTTTCGCTCATTTCATAGCTAATTTCCTGGCTTACTGATATTGTATGATCCATGTCTTTCTTAATGTCATTAATGCTATTTGTCTTATATAACAATACGCCATTTTCAAAATGCAGGTACAGGCTTCGATAATCCATATTGATTGTTCCTACTGCAGCAATCTTATCATCTGAACAGATTACCTTCGCATGCAGGAAGCCTGGTGTATATTCGAAAATACGCACTCCTGACTTAATTAATAGAGAGTAATATGATTTAGTAACTGCATTTACAATTTTCTTATCTGGAATTCCTGGCGTAACGATACGAACATCTACACCACGTTTTGCAGCCAGTTTAATTGCTGTTACCATCTCATGATCAATAATGAGATATGGGGTAAAGATATATACATACTCATTTGCTGCATTGATAATATTCAGGTAAACATCTTCCCCTGTAATCTCATCATCCAGCGGAGTATCTCCATATGGCTGAACATAGCCAGTGTCTCTTTGGTCTACTGGAATTTTCAACTCATGCTTATACGTCTTTGGCTTAAACTTTGAAAATTCTTCGTCTGTCTTACGGTTAATATTCCACATCTGTAAAAACATAACGGTAAAGTTCCAAACCGCATCCCCTTGGACGCGAATTCCAGTATCCTTCCAATGTCCAAACCGCATCTTCTCATTAATATACTCATCTGCAAGATTGATACCGCCTGTATATGCAGTATGACCATCAATCACGGTAATCTTTCTATGATCTCGATTGTTCATAGCTACCGATATAAATGGTACAAATTTATTGAATGCAATGCATTTTATTCCTAACTGCTCCAGCTTATTATAGTAGCCAAATGGAAGAATTGAGGCTGAACCAAAATCATCGTAAATAAAACGGACATCCAATCCTTCTTTTGCCTTTTGCTCTAGCACCTCTAAGATCGGGGTAAACATTTTACCTTCCTCAACAATAAAATACTCCATAAAGATAAAATGCTTCGCCGCCTTAATATCTTCTAATAAATCCTTATAGTATAACTCACCAAGTTCATAATACCTGGTGCTTTCACTTCGATACACCGGATAGCCGCATCCTTTGGATAAATAGCGGACTTGTCCATAGTAAGATGGATCTTTTTGCTTAATCTCAGCCATAATTTCATCATTCTGACTCTCTTTAAGCGCCAATTCCTTAGTTAATAATTTATTTCCAATACGATATTTTTTAGATGGCTTTTTATTTCCCATTGCAAGATAAAGAAGTCCGCCAAAGATTGGGAACACCAGGATTGGAACAATCCACGCAAGCTTATAAGCCGGATTCTCATCTTTGTATACGATAAAAAGTGCAACCAGTATACTTAATAATGTTAAAAGTGCTGATATGCGTCCAGAATATTTCCCTAATTCAAAAATCATCAAAAATAACCACACTGCCTGCATTAATAACAAAAGGCCAAAAATTACAACTCGATTACATAATAATTTAACTGTTTTCATACGTACCTCACATCCCTTCGCCTTATGTAGTACTATTATATAGTATTCTACCCCAAATACAATAAAAACAATCTAAAAAAAGGCATAGAAAGTCTTTTTACCTTCCATGCCTTTTTTATTATCTTTATAATGAAGTGTCACGACACTATTTTGCTGTAATATATTTTTGAGCTACTAACAATTCTGCGATTAAGACACCGCCACCTGCAGCGCCGCGAATTGTATTATGAGATAATCCAACGAACTTCCAATCAAAAACAGTATCTTCACGAAGACGTCCCATGGAAATACCAAATCCATTTTCATAGTTTACATCTAATGTAACTTGTGGACGATTGTCTTCTTCTAAATATTGAATAAATTGTTTTGGTGCGCTTGGAAGATTAAGTTCCTGTGGAAGGCCTTTAAAGTTTTTCCATGCTTCAATCATCTGTTCTTTTGTTGGTTTCTTTTCAAAATCAACAAATACAGCTGCTGTATGACCGTCTAAAACAGGAACACGGATACATTGAGTCGTAATTATAGGACCATCTGCCTTTACGATCTTTCCGTCTTCTACTTTACCCCAGATACGAAGTGGTTCTTGTTCGCTCTTTTCTTCTTCGCCACCGATATATGGAATAATGTTTCCAACCATTTCAGGCCATTCTTTAAATGTCTTGCCTGCACCTGAAATTGCTTGGTACGTAGTTGCTACTACTCTTTTTACTCCAAACTCTTTTAAAGCAGTTAATGCTGGAGTATAACTTTGAATGGAACAGTTTGGTTTTACAACGATGAAGCCATTTTTTGTTCCTAAACGTTCTCTTTGATATTTGATTACTTCTAAATGTTCTGGATTTAATTCTGGAACTACCATTGGAACATCTGGAGTCCATCTATGAGCACTATTGTTAGATACAACAGGTGTTTCTGCCTTTGCATACGCTTCTTCTATGTTACGAATCTCGTCTTTCGTCATATCAACGGCACTAAACACGAAATCTACGTCTTTACTAACTTCTTCTACTTCATTTACATTTTTAACAATAATCTTTTTTACTGCTTCTGGCATTGGGGTTTGCATCTTCCAACGTCCACCTACAGCCTCTTCGTATGTTTTTCCTGCACTTCTTGGGCTTGCAGCTACTGCTACCACTTCAAACCAAGGATGATTTTCTAATAAAGAAATAAATCTTTGGCCTACCATTCCAGTTCCGCCAAGAATACCAACTCTTAATTTACTCATTGTCTTCACCTCGTCTTATTCTATCAAATGTTCAATATGTACAATGTGCTTTTATGTGTGTTTGTGGTGCGAACATTTGTCTGTCTTGTAAGTATACTACTCTCTTTCCTTTAAAAAAGCAACTAAATTTATCCATATGCTTTATTTTTGTAAGTATTGATTAAGAGTTTGTTAATCTTTGGATTTTCTTTGTTGAAAATTCCCCATATTTAGACATGCTCACCCGTTTCAAACGGCCATTGACATATAACTATTTTAGATAGTACATTAGTCTGATTTCTATTATATATTCTAACGCAATTCCGATATATATGATAGTGACTTCTCACTAATTCCATACGCAATATAGGTCGAATATTCCGTATGTTACAAGAAAAAAAGCACCAAGCAAGTCTTCGCTAACCTCCCTGACTTGCATAGTGCTTTTTTTCTGTTAGTTTATCTTCTGCGTTTATTTCACTGTTTGATTAATATGGTCAAAATGTAAGTATTTTGGAACTCCAAATGTATATTCTACCTTTGGTTCTCCAAGGATTAATGGTCGTAAGTATTCCACCATTTTGTCTGTTACATCATTTCCTGACTCATTGATCCATTCTGCTGGAATTTTCTTCTCTGCATTTGCAACTTTCATAACATCTACTGTCTGATAAGCTACTTCATATGGAGCATTCGAAACTCTCGTTAAGGACATCATTTCACAAGTATGACCTTCAACGGCTCTTTGAACGCCCTGGTATCCAAGCTGATATGCCTCTTCAATATCTGTTAAAGAAGATAAATGAGATGCACAACGTTGTAATACATTTAATTCTATTGAACGGACTTTACATCCGATTTCATTCTTAACTAATTCTTCAAGGTATTTCCCAGTTCCGCTAAGCTGAGCATGTCCAAAACTATCAAGTTTTGCACTTCCTGCTGAAACGTACTCGCCACTACCATCCTTAATTCCTTCAGAAACAGCAATTACTACTTGCTTGTTTTCCTTAATCATACGTCTTACGTCATCAAGGAATGCTTTCTGTGAAAATGCTACTTCAGGAAGGTAGATTAAATGTGGTGCTGCTGAATACTCATTTCTTGCAAGTACTGCACTTGCAGTAAGCCATCCCGCATTTCTTCCCATAACTTCAACGATTACAACACTTTCCGTATCATAAATGTACGTATCATGGGAAATTTCAAGAAATGAACTTGCAATATATTTTGCCGCAGAGCCAAACCCTGGCGTATGGTCTATTCCTACTAAATCGTTATCGATTGTCTTAGGGATACCAATAATCTGAATATCATAGTCAATTTGTTTGGCATATTGAGAAAGCTTTGCCACTGTATCCATAGAGTCATTTCCCCCAATATAGAAGAAATAACGAATGTTATACTGCTCAAAAATTTCAAAGATCTTTTTATACTCTTCGGTACTCTGATCTATATTTGCTAACTTGTGACGGCAAGAACCTAAAAACATACTAGGTGTAGTCTTTAATTGTTCTAGTAGCCCATTATTTTTCCCAAATAACTCATCCAAAGAAATGATATTGTCACGAAGCACACCTAAAATACCATTTCTTGCTCCGTATACCTTATCAATCTTCTTTTCTTTTAAAGCACTAGCGATTACTCCTGCTAAACTGGAATTGATTACTGTTGTTGGGCCTCCTGATTGCGCAACTAAAACATTATTCTGTGTCATCTTTCGTAGCCTCCTAATTGGTTTATAAATCGTTATATAGCAGACTTATGATAGCAGAAAGGTCTATATTCTTCAATACAAAAGCCTTTAATTTACTCATTAAACTTAATTTCTCAGATTGTAATTATCTTATTTTCCCAATTAATTGCTTTATTTGCTAAATAATCTTAATACTTTCCAAGTATTCATCTAATAAATCATCTAATGCAGCTAAATTCTCAACTTCATTGACACGACTTCTTAAACGTGCAGACTCATGATATCCTGTCGTGTACCATGCCACATGTTTTCTCATTTCACGAATGCCTGTATATTCACCTTTGCAATCAATCTGAAGTCTTGCATGACGCTTGATTGTCTCGATAACCTGTTCAATACTAGGCTTATCTTGATACGTTCCTGTTGCCAGGTAGTCCTTGATTTGTCCAAAGAGCCAAGGATTTCCTCTAACTCCTCTGGCAATCATGACTGCATCACAATTGGTATAATCCATCATCTTCTTTGCAAGCTCTGGCGATGTCACATCCCCATTTCCGAATACAGGAATGCTTACAGCTTCCTTCACTTTTGCAATAACTTCCCAGTCAGCTTCTCCTGAGTAATACTGTTCACGTGTACGGCCATGGATTGCCACAGCAGCTCCACCATTGTCCTCGATGATCTTTGCAATTTCCACTGCATTACAATCATCCTTTCCAAATCCCTTGCGAATTTTTATTGTAAGAGGTTTTTCAATTGCATTGCTTACGCTCTTTACAATTTCTCCGACTAACTTAGGATTTGTAAGAAGGGCACTTCCCTCCATATTGTTTACTACCTTAGGTACCGGACATCCCATATTGATATCCAGGATATCGAAGTTACGATGCTCGATTTTCTTTGCCATTTCGGCCATTAACTTAGGATCATTGCCAAATAACTGTAAGGCTACCGGACGTTCTTGCTCAAGTACCTCTAATAATGCATCCGTATTCTTATTATTATAATAAATGCCTTTTGCGCTTACCATTTCTGTATAAATTAAATCGGCACCCATTTCTTTGCATAACAAACGAAATGGTAAGTCTGTAACCCCGGCCATAGGCGCTAAGATCAGCTTGCCATCTATATTAACATTTCCTATTTTTAAACTCATGTTTTAAAATCCTATCTAATTAGTAATACACTTTGATTAGTACATCTCTAATAATACGTGTTTATTTATTCTTTTTATATATGATATTTAATCCTTTTAAGGTTAACATTGGGTCATAAATATCAATTTCTTCCACCTCTTCAGAAATCATCTTTCCAAGGCCACCTGTTGCTACTACTTTAAGATTAGAAAGTCCAGATTCCTCTTTCATCTTGCGAATGATATATTCTGTCTGTCCCATATAACCATATACTAAACCAGCCTGCATGCTTGTAATTGTATCCTTTGCAAGGATAGATGAAGGCTTCTTAATCTCGATTTCTGGAAGGGATGCAGTATCATGCCAAAGCGCATTTGCTGAAATACGAATTCCAGGGCTTGTAACACCTGCTGTAAATGCTCCATCTTCTGTAATCAAGTCATATGTTGTTGCAGTTCCAAAATCAATTACTAAAATTGGTCCACCATATAGGTAATATGCTCCAACAGCATCTACGATTCGATCAGGACCTGCCTCCTTTGGATTCGCAATTTGAATTTTAATGCCTGTCTTTGTTCCTGCTCCTACCAACAATGGTTTCTTTCCAATGTACTTGATGATTCCATTTTGGAAGCTGTAGTTGATATTTGGAACAACCGATGAAATCAATACTGCCTCAATGTCCTCAATCTCAATGTGATTTGTGCGTAATAATTCACAAATAAATACACCATATTCATCTGAAGTTCTTTGAAGTTTTGTGGTAAGTCGAAATGTTGTCTTAATTTCATCCCCCTCGAATATACCACATGTTATATTAGTATTTCCTATATCTATTACTAGTACCATTACAATATCCTCTTATATTTCATAATCTACACATGCTCTACTTAAACGAACTTTTCCAATAAAGGCTGCTGCCTCTAAATGTTCTGGATGTACTGCATATGCATTTAAATCATCGAAGTTGTCAAAATCGACGGTCAAGCATAATGTATAGTTTGTCTCATCTGCTTCTCCATCATTGATTCCGATTTCCATACGTCTTATAACACTAATTTTGTCTTTTAAAGCTAATAACTTGTCCTTTGCGATTACTGCGTTTTGTGTGGCAGTCTTTCCTTCTGCCTCATTTAAAAACTCAAACATTACAATATGACGGATCATAAGCTATTACTTCCTTTCTTGGTTAATTACTTGTTGGATATCCTCATTCAAATAAAATGCTTTATAGAAAAGTTCTAAAGCTTCTAATAATTCTGCTTTTTCTAACTGAAGCTTTTTCACTTTAAGCGCACTACCAATTT
Source organism: bacterium (assembly GCA_030535455.1). Taxonomy (GTDB): domain Bacteria; phylum Bacillota; class Clostridia; order Lachnospirales; family Lachnospiraceae; genus KM106-2. The sequence goes on along the minus strand of JAUNJY010000018.1, from coordinate 1,070 downwards.
CATCAAATAATAAATCTCCTTCGTTGGAAGATACATTAAAGATTAGTGTTCCATCTTCTTCAAATTCCATTTCAAGCACACCACCTACATCTTCTGTAAACAGTACGCACATAACCTTTAATTCATCTTTTATGGAAGCTGGAAGTTGTGCAAACTCCTGATTAAAGAAATATTTTTGCTCATAGGAGCTAGATGCACATAATACTACATTTTCTTGTTTCATATCTTACCTCTTTCTATACATAACCATTTATTCCACGTACGGACACTTCTCCTGAAATCACATGCTCGATCTTCCCATTTGCTAACTCTACTAACAGGCATCCCTCACCATCGATTCCTTTAGCAACACCTTCTGTCACATCCGTACCGCTGATAATCTTCACTTTCTTGTTATTATGAACAAGAAAGGAATTGTATTGTTCTGTCATATTGCTTAAATCTTGTGTCTGTAAAAACTTTTTATAATAAGCTTCAAATTCTTTAATTACCTGGGCAAGCAGTACAGAGCGCTTTACTTCCTGCTTTCCTTCAATATAAAGTGAAGTTGCTATCTTTTTAATTTCTTCTGGAAAATCTATTCCATTTACATTAATCCCTATTCCTACAACTACGTAGTGAATATAGTCTGACTCACTGCTCATTTCGGTTAGGATTCCACATACTTTATGTCCATTAATAATGATGTCATTTGGCCATTTAATCTTTGCTTCTAATCCTGTCACCTTTACAATTGCATGAGCAAGTGCAAGTGCTGCAACTAAAGTGATTCTCGACGCATTCTGTGGTGCAATATCTGGATGTAGCTTATAGGACATGGCAATGTTTGTTCCTTTTGGATTCTCCCATAACCTTCCCCGTCTTCCTCGCCCTGCAGTCTGCCTATCTGCCACAATTAAAAGCTGTCTTTTATCTTGTTCATTTCCTAATTGTTTTGCTCTGTTATTTGTAGAGTCGATTTCATCATAATACATGATGTCATCCAGCATACCTTGGTCTCCAAGCATACTTTTTACTTCATAGTCAGTAATTGTATTCGGACTTTCCACCAAGCAATACCCTTTATTGGA
>JAUNJY010000017.1 GCA_030535455.1 bacterium | reverse complement strand
TGAAAGGAAGATGTCGCTAGGGCGACCAGGCTTGGCGCGAGAGTTTTGACAAGCAAAACTCTATTAAAAGAAGCGCTCCGCTGAGGATGCGCACGCGCCTGAAAGGAAGATGTCGCTAGGGCGACCAGGCTTGGCGCGAGAGTTTTGACAAGCATGGGAGGTATGTGAGTTTGGGTGAGCTGTATCGGAAAGCAGGAATTATCAAACATTTATTGCAACAGCCATTGCAAAGAAGAAATTGTTCTGATGCACAGCGAATACGAAGAAAGTATGCCGAATATCTGGAAAAGACAAAGATACAGCCGACAGTCATACTATATGAAGCCTACCATGGGAGAGGAATGCTAGGAAATCCTTATGCATTGTTTCAGGCATTTTTTAGGCGGCCGGACTTTTATGATTATGTACATATCTGGGTAGTAGAGAACTTAGAAGAGAGTGAGTATTTTATTAGCGCTTATGAACCATATAAAAATGTAGTATTTGTAGAACGGGAATCGGAAGAGTATATTAAGGCTCTTGCATGTAGCAAATACCTAATTAATAACGTTACATTTCCCACGTATTTTGTGAAACGTGAGGGGCAAGTGTATCTAAATACCTGGCATGGGATACCGATTAAGAATCTGGGTTATGATATTCCAAATGGAGAGTACGATGTGGGAAATATCATGATGAACTTTCTAAAGGCAGATTATCTGTTGTCCTCGAATTCTTATATGACCCAAGTATACAAGGAGAGCTATAAGCTGAATGGGCTGTATCCAAATAAGGTGTTAGAGGAAGGCATGCCAAGAAATGACTGTTACGAGCAGGAAGATCCAGACAAGGTGCGAACCAAGCTGAGGGCTATGGGAGTGGAGATTGAGGATGACAAAGAACTAATCTTGTTTGCACCAACTTACCGTGGAGAATATAGGTGCGCTCAGAATAGAAGCGAAGAATATGTACAGTTCTATTCCTATCTTATGGAGCAAATCAATAGCAAACGATATCAGTTACTAATCAAGCCCCACCATGCAGAGTTTCGAGTGCTGCAAGGAGAGAAGCTGTTAAGAGGAAAGATTGTGCCAGACAGTATGGATGCCAACCAGCTTTTAACCATAACCAGCATATTGATTACCGACATCTCCAGCATATTTTTTGACTTTCTATTGTCCAAACGGCCAATCCTATTCTATATTCCAGATTTAGAAAGCTATAAAAATGACAGGGGTATCTGTTTTGACTTAGAAAGCCTTCCTGGACCAGTCACGACCAAGCAATCAGATGTGGTCAAGTGGATAGGGGAAATTGGAGCAATCCATAGCGAATACTTGCCAAAGATATGGGATGCCATAAGAAAATATTGTCCGTACGAGGATGGCAGGGCAAGTGAACGTATTTGGCAGGTGATACTAGAACAGAAAAAGGACGAAGTAAGAGTAGAGAGCCTGGATACCGGCAAGAAAAAAATCCTATTTTACATAGGCACTCTTCGTACCAATGGAGTCACGGTATCCTTAATGAGCCTGGTTACATTGCTTGACCTTAACAAGTATGACATCACCATTTATTTTTGCCCAGATAAGGATAAAAGGAGTGTGTTTGATACGTCCCACTTTCCACCAGGAATACGCCTGCTTCCGCGAGTGGGAACATATGCGGCAACCACAAAGGAAGAATTTTACCATGGCATGATCGATGAGTTTGGATTAACCAAGTCAATCTGTGTCAGTCATTATCCAAAACGTCTATACCACCGTGAATTTTCTAGATGTTTTGGTGATGCAAAATTTGACTATGGCATTGATTTTTCAGGATATGGGTCATTTATTCCAAGAGTCTTGTTGGAGGCTCCTTACGCAAAAAAGATCATATGGCAGCATAATAATCTAGTTATGGACCGAATGCGGGTTGTAAATGGAATAAGGCCGTTTGAGACGGAGTTAAAAGTGGTGTTTTCTTTTTATCCAAAGTTTGACCGCATTGTAGGATGTTCAAGAAATGTAATGGAGATTAACCGTGAGGCGTTGGCCACCAAGGAGACCTATGACAAGTTTGCCTTTGTAGAAAATTCCGTTTATGCAAAAAGGGTAGAAGAAGGAATAAAGAATAGTCTGTTGATCAGTCGCAGAGGCAAGACCTATATGGCGCTTAAGAAAGAGGATGGATATGGCATCATAAAGGCAGACAAGTTAATTGAAGTACCAGATCACGAATATATTAACTTTTGTACCATAGGGAGAATGTCAGAAGAAAAGAATCAAATGAACTTGTTAAAGGCATTTGTTAAGATGGTTCAGAAAAATAGTAAATGTCGTCTGTATATGATAGGAGACGGCCCATTGCGGGAACAGCTGAAGCGTTTTGTAAAAAATCAGGGAATACAGGAGGCGGTAATCTTTACTGGAAATATAGAAAATCCATTTTCCTTATTGAAGCGATGTGACTGCTTTCTTTTGATATCCAAATGGGAAGGACAGGCATTGGCAGTATTAGAGGCAAGGGTAATGAAGCTTCCAATCATCATCTCAGACCATCCCGGATATGAAGCAGTCTGCACTCCAGGCGGACAATGGGTAACGAAGACAAGCAGCGACAGTATTTATGAAGGGATGCAGGCATTTATTGACGGAAAGATAGGAACCTATGATTGGCAGTATAAGCAGTATAATGAGCAAGTGGTCTATCAATTTGAGCAAGTGCTTACAGCATTAAATGAGCAGTAATGGGGGAATGGGATGGAACGGTTTCATGAAAAGGAAGTAGTGTTTCCTAAGACAAAAGCCTATGCCAGGGGAAATGCCTATATTCAGGCATTGGAAAAGGTCATTGTACCAGGAAAGATCCTATTGCAGATTTCCAGTTATCAAGAGAAGGACAGCCTTATGCTGGAAGTATATCGTATCTTATCTTCCAGCTCGGAATTTTCTATGAATCAGCTAGTTGTATGCATTAAGGAAGCATCAAAGATTATGAAGACAAGCATGGGGCATATGAGTAACGTAAGCGTAGTAGAGGAAAATTCCAAGGAGTACATTGAGCATCTTGCAACAGCAGAGTTTATCTTTAGCAATGAGAACCTGCCAACATATTTTGTGAGAAGGGATGGGCAGAGCCTGATCATAGTACCAGGCGGGAAAAATGAATATCGTATCTCACTTCTTTTAAATGCTACCTGTCTTGTTTCCTTTAGTCAGACGTATACGAACTTAATCTATAAAGAACACTATCGATTAGAGGGAATTTACAAAGGCCAGATTGCACAGCCGGCAACAACGGAGTCTATCAAAGAGTATGCCTTTTGTCTGATTCAAGTGTCCATAATGCGGGAACAATGTAACCAGGTTTTATGCAGCTATCTGTCAGGAAGTAAGCGCCGTGTCCTGTTTGTAATGGACTTATCCAGGGACAAGATCTTAGACTTTAGTAACCAGCTCTCACTCCTGCAGCAGATGGATGACTCCTGTGAGACAGTCCTTTTATTGACTAGTCAGTCAGAAGGCGTATATCAGGAGCTAAAGCGAATGTTGCCAAAGGTTCATATCATTATAAAACAGGGAAAAGTAAGCTACACCAATGCAGGATATGTCCGACTAGAGCGAATGCGCTATTTGTTTTCCCATTGCGAAACAATCAGTACGGTATTTGAAGACCGACCAGAGCAGGAACTTGCAATGGAATGGCATAGACTGCTTGGACCAGCTACGTTTGAACAGGCATATCTGATTTCACCCCATACCGTATTCTGGTATGCTATGTTTTTGGAAGTTGCCAGCCTTAAGACAGGAGTGTTTCCGAGGAAGAGTGAGCTTTTATGTTTAAATGGGCAGAAGGCGGAAAGAATTTATGATAGCAATACAAGTGCCTCCCTTCGAAGGTTTGATAAGATCGTTTTATTTCAAGATCAGTGGAAAAACCAATTGCACTTTGGACAAAGCGGATTTTTAGACAGGCTTTGTATAATTGATCCAGAATACTGTACCATGCGGATGGATAAGCCTTTAGAAATGGTTACAATAAATCAGCAAAACTATTATGAATGTGACTTTGTTGAGATAGCCAGCCATAATTATGCAGCTACGTTTGTTCGCGCTAAACAAAGAGGCAGACACTCTATTCTGATTTATGGAAAGAACCCGGAAGCATTTAGGAAAGAGAGTTTTCTTGAACTTATAAAAAGGCTGAAGGAGGAGCAACTGATACAAACCTATCTAAGTGTTCCATGTGTCAATGTGCAGCAGATGAATACGGAGTTAGAACTACGTCAGACGGATCTTGAGTATGTAAATGTCATTTATGAGTACTTACTGACAGAGGAATTGACTAGTCTTATGGACACGCTGGTAGTAATAGGAGAAGAAAGTAAGAAAATCAGATATTTATCACAACTGCACAATAAGCCATATATACGACTTGAGGGAAAAGAGGATGTGGAGACATTTTTAGACTATCTTCATGGAGAAGCAACTGACACCTTTGAGAAAATGCCGTTTATGACGGCTGAGGAGTATTTATGTGGTAGAAAGCAGGAGATGAGAAAACTACTGACATAACTTATATAGAAAATGAAGTGATAAGGAAGCCATATGAGAAAGCTAAAAAAGGCCATCCTAAAGGTGGCGGATCATTGTAAACTTTTACGAAAGATGATCGTTGCAGGAATATTGGAAAAACGAAAGCTAAAGTTTTGGAAGAGAAGCCATAAGGTAAAATGTCTGGATGAAAAGCTAGTCATGTTCGAGGCATTTGGCGGCCGCTCCTATGCGGGAAATCCTAAAGCATTGTACCTGGCCATGGTAAAGAATAAGGAGGAATACGGCAGGTATGGACTTGTATGGTGCTTTCGACAGCCAGAGAAGTACTTAGATCTTCAGCAAAATGACAACACAAGAGTGGTGAAGTATCGAAGCAAGGAATATTATGATTGCTATGCAAGGGCAAAGTACTTTATTACAAATTATCGATTGCCTCAGGAAATTAAGAAGCGTGAGGGACAAGTCTATGTCCAATGTTGGCATGGAGTTCCATTAAAGCGGCTTGGATATGATATTGCAGATTATAAAGATCGGACAGTGAGCACCAGGTCTTTGCGTCATCAATATACAAAGGCGGCCAAGGATTATACGTATCTTATCAGTCCGTCCAGATACTGTACCGAAAAGCTGACCAGCGCCTATCACTTAAAGGAACTGAATAAACAAGATATCTTTATTGAAAAGGGATATCCAAGGAATGATTCCTTATATCGATATACCGAGGCAGACCGGGAGGCGATTAGGGAGGCTTTGCATATACCGAAAGAGAAGCAGGCAATTTTGTATTGTCCAACCTACCGTGAAAATCAGTATATGATCGGAGTTGGAAATACAATCAGGCTGGGACTTGATTTTAGTCGATTACGAGAACAGCTGAAAGAAGACTATATTCTATTATTTCGGGCACATTATCTAATCAAGAGTAAATTTGATTTTGAAGAATTTAAGGATTTTATTATAGATGTCTCTGACTATGAGGACATTAATGAACTTTATATGGCAAGTGATCTGCTTGTTACCGATTACTCCAGTATAATGTTTGATTACGCAATTCTTGAAAAACCAATTGTATTATATATGTATGATTTAGAGGAGTATAAGACAAATCTAAGAGATTTTTATCTAGAGTTTGAAGAGCTTCCAACAGCTCCGGTGACCAAGGAAGATGATTTGATTCAGGCAATTAAAGAGATCAAGGAATTTCAGATGGATGATCGATACCAGCAATTTAATGAGACACATAATCGGTTAAATGGTCCAAATACAAGCGAGATTATTTTAAAAGAAATCTTTCATCAATGAAATTGGGAGCGAGACAGTATGAAACAGTTTGATCTGCCATTATGCATGCGTGTCAAAGAGCAGGCAATTAATGAAGTAGATACTATTATTGAGGAGTGTGTAACCGATGCACATAAACAGCCGGCGATTATTGTTTCAGATAATGTGATATATAGATTGTACAAAAAGAAGATGGAGGAGCTGGCAGGGAAGTTCTTGAAGAGTAAGATTTATTTGATTGACCAAGGCTCCTATTATGATGCAGTGGAGCTTGGAAAGTATATTGCAATCCACAATATTGAAGTCGTAATAGGGTTTGGAGGAGGAAAGGTCCTGGACACCACAAAGTATGCATCCTATATTGCTAAGAAGACGTTTTTTAGTATTCCAACTTCATTAAGCAATGATGGACTGGCATCCCCAATCGCCGTACTGAGTATTGAGGATGGAAAGCGAAAGTCTTTTGGATGCAGGATACCGGCAGGAGTCATAGTGGATATCGATATTATAGCAGAGGCTCCACTGGATATGTTAAAATCGGGAATTGGAGATACCTTAAGCAATTATACGGCATTATTTGACTGGCGCCTGGACCAGAAGAGGCGAGGAAAGCAGGTAGATGATTTTGCCTATATGCTGTCGGATATCTCTTTTAGTTCCCTGTATTATAACCGGGAAAAGTCATTAAGGAGCAAACCTTTTATAAAGAGCATGTCGGAGTCCTTGGTACTTAGCGGAATTGCCATGGAGATAGCAGGAAACTCCAGACCATGCAGTGGTTCGGAACATCTATTTAGTCATTCGCTTGATGAGAATTATAAGAATATTCAGATTTCTCATGGCATGGCAGTGGCATTGGGAAGCGTGGTGGCCAGCATATTACAAAATCGGGACCATCAGCTTCTGTTAGATTATTTAAAGTCTTATGAAATCTCCATACAGCCTATGAAATGGGGAATTACGAAAGAGGTATTCGTAAATGCCTGGCTATTTGCAAAAGATACGAGAAAAGACCGATATACCATTCTAAATGAAGTGAAATTAACAAGAGACAGACTAGAACGGATTTATGATATGGTTGAGGAGGAAAACTATGAAAGCATTAATTCTGGCAGCGGGGTTTGGCAGCAGGCTTACACCAATCACCAATAAATGCCCTAAATCCATGGTGCCTGTCAATGGCACTCCAATCTTATTTAAACAGATTGATAATTTATTAGAAAATGACATTACGGACATTACTGTGATCTGTGGCTATCTAGGAGACCTGTTACGTCATGCGGTAGAGCGTAGGTATCCAATGGTAAAAGTGGTAGAAAGCAAGAACTATGCTACCACCAATAATATGTATTCGGCATATATTGCCCGAGGAGAAATGGAAGGGTATCCTTTCCTTATGATGAATGCAGATGTATTTTTTGATTCCAGCGTGTTAAAGGCATTGGTAAATGAGAAGCAGGAGAATGCCATTGTAACAGATGTTGGTACTTATATGGAGGAAAGCATGAAAGTGGCAGAAGCTGAAGGGCGCCTTGTGGAAATCTCCAAGGAAATTCCAAGGGAAAAGGCATTTGGCACATCCATCGATGTATATAAATTTGGCGTACAGGCAGGACGTCAATTCTTCTCCACCTGCCGGGACTATATTGAGAAGAAGAAAAAATACTCCATGTGGAGTGAGATTGCATTAAATGATACGTTGAAGGTATCTGAGTTTTATGCCTGCCCGCTTAAGGGAAGATGGCTTGAAATTGATAATATGGAAGATTTAAAGGCGGCACAAAAGCTGTTTGTATAGAGTCGGAGGCATGCCTTATGAAAATCAGCATTATAGTCTGTGTTTCAAAAAGCAGACATTTTTTAAAGGATTGCTTAAGCAGTCTTGCAGAAGAAATAAATGGCCAAGAGAAAAAGGAAATCCAGATTATTCTGGTAGAGGATCATATTGAGCAATTTATAAAAGAAGTGGAGCCCCTGAAAGAAGTCATTCAAACTATGAAGACAAGGCTTCCTATTGAAGAAATAAGGCTGTCTCATAAGACAGGTGTGGCAGCAGCAAGAAATTGTGGATTAAAAAAGGCAAAGGGAGAATATGTGCTATTTCTAGATGACGATGATTATTTAGAAAGGGGCGCAGTTTCTGTTTATCTATCAGCTATCAAGGGAAAACAGCAGGTGATTTCTTTTCAGACAAAGAAGGTCAGGGTCGGCAGGAATACATATTTTGGACTAAGGGAAGCAGAAGTAAACTCTTTAGCAGAGCAAGTGACAGTGTGCTCTTCAAAGGAGAATGCAGCCTACGTACTGATTAAGGAAAAAGAGCAGTTAAAAAATGTATCGGCATTAAATATTTTATTTAGGCGAAGCTTTCTAGAAGCAAACTATATCGCATTTGAGGAAGATAGTACATTCTATTGTGATCTTACATTTGTAGTGCAGGTGATTGCAAAGCTGTCTACATTTCGCCAGATTTGTAACTGCACATATTGTAAGCGTGTACATAATGATCCAATTCAGGATCCATCCTTAAGCCAGATTCAATCGAAAGACAGGTTTGATCAGTATATTATGGCCTATAAGACAGCCATCAGGTTGGCCAAGGGACAGCTGCAGCAACAATATTTAGAGCAATTATTTGTGGAATATGTACTGACGACCTTTGCGCCTCATTTACGAAAAGATCAGGGAAGTGAGCAATGGAAGTATAGATTTTTCTGTGTTCAGGAACAGCTGCTTCAGGCAAGTGAAAATGTAGAGAAAACAGTGCATGGATATAAAAGAAAAGTGTTAGCAGCAATAAGAAATGGAAAGCCAAACAAAGCAGTTCGGATCATGACCAGGCATATTGCCTGTAATAAGATAATAGCGGCAGTCCATAAAAGGAGCGTATTGTGCAAAGAGCTGTACCTGCATCTGTTCTACCGTTTTAAGGTGAGAGAAAGCTATGTAGTGTTTGAAAGCTTTCTTGGGCGGAGCTATTCAGACAGTCCTAAATATGTATTTGAGTATCTGGAACAGGAGTATCCTAAAAAGTATAAATGCATCTGGGTATTTCGTGACACAAAAAAGAAGCTGCCATTTAAGGCTATCAAAGTGAAACGTTTTAGCATCCGTTATGCATACTATCTGGCAGTTTCCAAGTATTTTGTATACAATATGCGTCAGCCTGTGTTTATGCATGTGAAAGAGGACCAAGTCTTTTGTCAGACATGGCATGGAATTCCCATGAAGCGGATTATGTTTGATCAGGAAGAAGTCACAGGCCCCGATAAGAATTATAAGAAGACGGCATACAAGCAGTCCAGGGAGTGGAACTATCTTGTATCTCCCAATGCCTACTGTACCGCCATATTCAAACGTTGTTTCTTATTCGAAAATAAAATATTGGAGACGGGATATCCTAGAAATGATATACTGCATATAAATAAGGTTGAAAAAGTAAAGAAGACAAAAGCACTGCTACGGATACCGGAAAATAAGAAAGTGATTTTATATGCGCCGACATTTCGGGATAACGCATATTATCAGCTGGGAGAATATAAGTATAAGAACCCATTTGATTTTAAGAAGCTAAAAGGCATTTTAGGAAATGACTTTGTTCTGCTTATAAGGACCCATTATCTGATTGCAGATTCAATGGACTTAAGGGGAGTAGAGGATTTTGTGATCGATGCCAGCAAGTATGAGGATATTAGCGAGTTATATCTGATATCGGATGTAATGATTTCAGATTATTCTTCTGTAGCTTTTGACTTTGCAAACTTAAAACGGCCGATGATCTTTTATATGTATGACTTAGAGCAATATCGAGAACAGTTACGAGGGTTTTATATTGATATTGAGAAAGAACTGCCAGGGCCAATCGTAACGACAGAGGATCAAGTAATACAGGCAGTCAGAGAGCTAGATAGAATAAGCCAGCAGTATAAACAGAAGTATCAGGCGTTTTACGATAAATACTGTTCGTTAGAGGATGGGCAGTCCACAAGACGGCTGGTTAGGGAACTGTTTCAATGAGACAAAGGATAAACAGAAAGAGAAAGGAAAAAAGATATGAACGATGTATTTGGAAGAAGCACCAATGAACTACAAAATAAGAAACTGTTTCTATTCGATATGGATGGGACAATCAATTATGACAACCAGCTATTTGATGGGGCAATTGAACTACTGCAGCAGATTGAGGAACGTGGCGGAACGTATATGTTTATCACCAACAATTCTTCAAAATCAGTGGATGATTATATAAAGAAAGTTCATGGAATGGGGATCGAGGCAGATGTAAACAGCTTCCTTACATCAGCGCAGGCAACAGTATTATACCTTAGGGAAGAGTATGAGGATAAAAAGGTATATGTGATTGGAACCAAATCATTTCAAGAAGAATTAAGAAATGGCCATGTGGAATTGGTAGGGCCGGATGAGGCAGAGGTATTATTGGTTGGTTATGATACAGAGCTGACCTATGAAAAATGGACCAATGCCTGCCGTTTATTGTATACAACGGATATCCCATTTATTGCGACGAATCCGGATCTCTGCTGTCCAACCGCATTTGGATATATTCCGGATTGTGGTTCCATCTGCAATGTGCTACGGGATGTGACCAAGAAAGAACCGATTTACATTGGAAAACCAAGACCAACCATGGTAGAGCTGTCTATGGAGTTACATGGATGCAGTAAAGAAGAGACAGTGGTAATTGGAGATCGCCTATATACGGATATTGCCTGCGGTGAAAATGCAGGAGTGACTACGGTATGTGTATTGACAGGAGAGGCTACCATAGAAGAGATTGAGAATTCTTCAGTAAAACCTACGATTACATTAAATAATGTAAAAGAGATGTATGAAATTTTGAAGATGGTTTCGGTATAAGTGCTTGATCTTTGGAGGGCGACAATGAATAAAAAGGAGTTGTTAGTCAGATGCTTTCAGCCTCTTAGCTGGCTTAATCGCATCATTCCAAAGAGAAAAGAACAGATCTTTTTCTATTCCAATCTACGTTTTTCAGATAATGCAAGAGCACTCTATGAGTATATGGTGGAACAGGGATACCATAGAAGATATCGAATCGTATTAAGCCTGAATACGTACGATGAGTATAAAGACAATGCTCCAAAAGGAGTAAAGGTAGTGGGAAACAAGCTTGGTATCCTTTATTTCTTACGATCCAAGTATGCATTTTACAGTTTTGGAAAGTATCCGATTTATCCTGGAAAAGGGCAGTGTGTTGTGAACTTATGGCATGGCATGCCTTTAAAAAAGATTGGCAATCTGGAGGCAGGCTGTGAGAAGGTAAACTATAACTATTTTTCTTATGTGTTAGCAACAAGCAAGCTGTTTGCAGGTATCATGCCAAAAGTATTTGGCTGTACAGAAGACCAGGTAATGTGTCTTGGCCAGCCAAGGTGTGACTGGCTTTTTAAGAAAGGAAGCAATTTACGAAAGATCTGTCATGGGGCCAAGAAGATGATTGTATGGCTTCCTACCTTTCGAGATCTGGGAGATGATTATGAGCAGAAAGGAATGTTTTTAGAAATGCTTGAAAATGGAGGAATGGAGCGGTTAAACGATTATGTAAAGGCCTTGGATGCATTTATCCTGATCAAAATTCATCCACTTCAAAAAATAACAAAACCGTATGAATACACCTATTCAAATATTGTGATACTAAGGGAAGAAGAGGTAAAAGACATCTCTCTTTATGAGATACTGTCAGTATCCGATGCATTGATTACAGACTATTCTTCTGTCTATTTTGATTATCTGCTGGTGGACCGTCCGATCGGATTTACCGTAGATGATCAGAAGATGTACGAAAAGATAAGAGGATATATTTTTGAGAACCCATCGATTTATATGCCAGGGCAGCAGATCCATAATATGATTGAGCTTAAGAACTTCATACGCAATGCTTCACAAGGACCGGATCTGTATCGAAGCCAAAGACATAAGATCAATGATTTGGTAAATGAATTTAAGGATGGAGACTTTTGTAAGCAAGTGCTGACAGCCTTTCATATTACCTGACTATTTATTTGAACTACGTGAGGCGAAGGCGGAACATGAAACGAAAAAGCATACTAGGACTGGTCTTAAATGTTTTTGTTGTGTTACTAGCAGTTTTTCCTGTAAAAGGACAGGCAGCAAATGAGCAGGAAGTGGTAAAGGTTTCACTTCCTGCAGGAAGCCGTGCCAATGAGATACAAAAGGCACTAGACCAGGCAAAGACATTAAAGGAAACAGGAAAGAAACAGCTTGAAGTAACGCTCAAGGAAGGAACTTATGAGCTGACCGATGATCTGGTCATATATTCAGACACCATATTGGTTGCAAGGGACTGTAAAATAATAAAGAAACATCAAAAAGGTCCAATGGTGAGAAACTACCTATATGATCGGGAAAAGGGGCAAAACTATGCGGCAAATATAAAGATTATCGGCGGTTTATGGGATGGCGGTGCAGGAATTACAGAAAAAAAGAGTGATGAGACATTTCGATTTATCCATGCAAAGAATGTCGAAGTCAGAGACCTGACCATAAAGAATATTATGGCAGGACATCTTCTCACTCTTGCAGGCGTGGACCATGCAATTGTAGATCGTTGTACCTTTTCCAGTTACTGTGTATATGGTACTACCAAAGAAGCCCTTCATCTGGACTTGGTGCATAGCAGACATATGGTTCCTGTAGTGGAAAGTTCAAAGAAGCAGATTTGTTATGATGATGCACCATGTAAAAACATCATAGTGAGTAACTGCAAGTTTTACAATGTGCCGGCGGGAGTAGGAAGCCACTCTGCAGTGCGTGGCATGTATAATGAAAATATCGTAATCAAAGACAATATGTTTACCAATATCGAGGCAGCAGCCATTCGCTGCTATAATTATAAAAATGTGACGATTACCGGAAATGTAATAGAGCGAGCAGGTATAGGTATGGAAGTCTATACTTGTACTGAAAACTCTGAAAATATGGATGACGATAAGACGTCTTTTCATTTTCCAAACAGCGGAGTCGAACAGGAAAAACCACCGATGGACCAAGATTATTCCATTGTAATTGACCATAATCAGATCCATACGGTTTATACCGGAAAGGATAAAAAGTTTGGAAATGCAATCTGTGTAACAGGATCAGAAAAGCGACCAATTGCTAATCTGGCAATCACAGATAATATAATAATCAATGCAAAGAAAAATGCAATTCATCTGCTCCATGCTCCAAAAGTACAGGTGATTAGAAACCAGATTAGTGGTAACGACCAGAAGTCCTATAGAGGCGGCATTTATCTGAATAAATCAAAGGAAGCAAGGATAGAGAGTAACCACATTCGTTTTACTGAGCGGGCTATTGAGATGGTAATGTCCAGTCAGGGAAGTGTGATGGAAAATCAGATTAGTGATAGTCTGTATGACGGTATTTATGTAGGAAATCGCAGCAGGGATAACCGGATTGAAGGTAATCTGATTGCTGAGACGGCTGGAACAGGAATTGCAATAGAAGAGCGGGCAGATAATAATCAGCTAAAGAATAATACCATTAAGAGCGCCAACATAGGCATCTTTATTAAAGATTCAAGAAAGACGAAGCTGATAGGCAACCGTTTTGAAGGAACTATTAATCAGAAAATCAAAGATAAGACAACATAAAAAGAGGCTTTAGCTGATCGTACAGCTAAAGCCTCTTTTTTCATTGACGAGGAAACTTCTCTTTAAGAAGCCTCCTATCAATGAAAAAGGCTTTCTAAAAACCAGAAAGCCAAGATGCGCACTTACGCGAAAGGAGTTTATCACTTCGTGATCGCGTTCGGTGAGTCGTGTTTTGCAAGCAAAACACTTTTTATATTTTAAGGTATTTCAGACCTGCTTGCGCAAGCTGGCTTGACATATACATAAATGACTTCACTGGGTTTGTCCCTAAGTAACGATGTACTTTATAAGTCATCTTTGCCGATTTTAATTTATTACGGCTTTTTCCATTGGTACTAAGTCGATATTTTAAAAGCGGCTCGTTGATGCCGTATGCAATCTTATATTTCTTCAAGACCTTTAACCACATCAGGTAGTCTTCATGGCTATCGTCATGTTCCATATAGAACTCTCTGGCAACAGCAGTTTCCATAAGTACAGAACTACAGTTGATGATATTGTGCTTCACCAATGCTTCATAGCTGATTTCCTCACGGACAGGAATGATATTCCCGGTTGGACGACCACTGTCATCAAAAATTTCTCTTGCCGTATAGGTTAATACACAATGTTTTTCCTGGATAAGTTCGACTTGTTTTTTTAATTTATCAGCAGTCCACCAGTCGTCAGTATCTAAAAATGCAATATAGGTACCTTTTGCCATGGCAATTCCTTTGTTTCTGGAAGCGGCAACACCAATATTACGTTCATTTTGAATGATGGTAATGGCATCATTGTCTTTATACTGGTTAAGAAGAGCAATGGTATTGTCATTTGCACCATCGATAATGATGATAAGCTCATAGGTAATATCAGTTTGTAAAAGAACCGATTCAATTGCGCGTTCAATATACTTTTCGGCATTATAAGCTGGCATGATTACGGATACTAACGGTGTATTCATATATATTTGCCCCCATTTATATCAAAATATAATTGATTTCATAGTAATTATGTTTGCGTCTTAATTGTATTTGTATCTTAGCATAAATCAATTTTTATGTAAATGGTAAGTGGTTTGAAAATATGGATGAACACAGAAAAGTCATAGTTTTGCGATAAAATAGAAGTAAAAAGTATACAATGGATTGAACTTGAGTTGTTGCATATACTAAAAAAAAGATTACAATTGTCATTTTATGTTGGTAGTGCTATAATAACTAAGGCCTACATAGATGGCATTTATTTCAAGAATAAACATTAATGAACAAGTAAAGTAGGGAGTCAAATGAATCAAAGAGAAAAATTTAAAAGATTAATACATTTTTTTGCAAGCGTTATAATCGTTGCAACAGAAGTTGCGTTATTTGCATACATTTGGTACACAAAATACAGTCTTCCTATTGGTAATGCATACTCATTATGGCGCAGAGGACACTGGGCTGTTATTGGTATCTATGCATTGGTTATACTATTGTTAACACAGACATTTGGCGGTTTTAAGATTGGATATCTACGTAATCTGGATGTCGTATTGTCAAATGTATTATCTATTCTGATAAGTAATATCGTAGCGTATTTATTAGTAGTATTGGTAACTCATAACTATGCCTCAGCGATGCCACTTATTAAGTTGACATTTGTAGACTTTATATTAATTATCGCATGGACATTTGCAGTAAGGAAGATGATACAGAAACTCTATCCTCCAAGACAAATGATCGTTGTATATGGTAAATATTCACCAAGAGATTTAATTAGTAAGATTAATACACGAAAAGATAAATATAACATTTGTGCGAGTATCAATATTTCAGCAGGAATTGAACGTATTAAGGAAGAAGTAACTCACTATGAAGCAGTGGTTATCTGCGATGTGCCTTCTCAGGTACGTAACGTCATCCTTAAATATTGTTTTGATAATTCCATTCGTACGTACGTTACACCTAAGATATCGGATATCATGATCCGAGGCGGGGACAGTATGCATCTGTTCGATACACCGTTAATATTATCCCGTAATCATGGTTTATCCATTGAACATCAATTTGGAAAACGTATTATGGATATTACGTTCTCCTTAATTGCATTAGTGATCTTTTCACCATTTATGCTATTAAGTGCATTGTTAATCAAATGTTATGATGGTGGTCCGGTATTCTATCACCAAGACCGTCTGACAATTGATGGACAGGTTTTTAGAATTATTAAATTCCGAAGCATGTGTGTGGACTCTGAAAAGCATGGGGCAAGATTAGCGAAGAAAAACGATGACCGTATCACACCAGTTGGCCGTTTCCTTAGAAACATCCATTTTGATGAAATTCCACAGTTATTCAATATCCTAAAAGGTGATATGTCCTTTGTTGGTCCAAGACCAGAACGTCCGGAGATTGCCAAAGAGTATTTGAATGAAATTCCAGAGTTCAATTATCGTCTTAAAGTAAAAGCAGGCTTAACAGGCTATGCACAAGTATATGGCAAGTATAGTACGACACCATATGACAAGCTTAAATTAGACATGACTTATATTATGAACTATTCCTTATGGTTAGACATTAAGCTACTGATCATGACCTTTAAGATCATCTTCCAAAAAGAAGTTGCAGAGGGCGTAGACAGTAATCAAAAGACGGCTAGCAAGAAGAAGTAACCCGCAAATATTAAATAACTATAAACTTATATAAAAATGGCACTTCCAGATGGATTTTGGAGGTGTCTTTTTGTTTTATAAAAAGGTTGTAAATACTTGAATAGACAGGCATTTATGGAATGGTAGAAAAACTTCTTATAGCCATAAGATATATCTCTTGGAGAAGCTTTCCATAGCACCTTTTTAAGTTGCAATATTTTGGTGAAATTGATAAAATATTGTTTGTATTACATAGATTAAGGAGAAATCGAATGAGAAAAATCAAGAAACGATGTTGTTCGTTCATACTTGGAGTAGCACTTGCAACTTCCATGTTTCAAGGAACAGTTTATGCAGCAAAGGACTCAAGTACTGGAAAGACACCGTCGAACATTCCAATAAATGAAGTTCAAGGAAAAGTGGACTCCTATATGGAAAGTTACATAGGAGATACGGTTTCAGGAGCAGTCGTAGTTGCAGTAAAAGACAATAAAGTAGTATTAGAAAAAGCGTATGGTGACAGTAACTTAGAAGAAGAGACTCCGATTAGTACAGAGGAGACCACATTTGAACTCGGTTCACTGACCAAGATGTATACGTATACAGCAGTCATGCAGCAGGTAGAAGCAGGAAACATTGATCTTCAGGCCAATATCTTTACTTATTTGCCAGAAGAGTTTTCAAAAGAATTAGAAGGCAAGCTGATTTCAGATACACCTATAACAATGATGCATCTTATCAATAATACTGCAGGGTTTGAAGAGACCGGATTTGATATTGCAGTGTCCGATACTGATGACTTAGATCTTACGTTGAAGGCAGCATTGCTTTCCACCATGCCGCAACAGATTTATGCTCCAGGCGAGGTAATGACAGGTTCCTCTTATTGCTCTGCACTTGCAGGATATATTGTGGAATGTGTTACAGGAATGGAATTCTCCACCTATGTACAACAGAACATTTTTGAAAAGGTGGGCATGACATCTACGACTATGTTGGCAAATACAAAAAATGTACCTGCCATCAACAATAAGAAAGCAGTTCCTTATGGCCTTGGAAACGGTGGCGAATTCAGACAAGTAGAATATATGTATTCCAACCTGTATCCATCTGGTGCAGCAGTAACCAATGGAAATGATTTTGCCAAGTTTATTCAAGCATATATACAGCCAAAGGACGAGGATAGCAAGCTGTTAAAAGCGGATACTATTAAGAAAATGTTTGAAAAGACTTATTCCATTAATGAAAATGCAAGAGGACAAGGCATTGGATTTTATGAATATCCATCAGACAAGATGACGGCATATTACCATGAAGGTACAAGCAATGGATACTCCAGTATGATGACCATTGTTCCGGACAGTAATTTTGGTGTAGGAGTCTTATGTAATTCCTCCGTTTCTTCAGAATTCATGTATGGATTGATGAATTTATTGCTTATTGATGAAAATCAAAAAGTGACAGTGACCCAAGGTGAACCTGTGACAAGTCCATCCTTAGATGACTTTACAAATCTATCATTTACAGGATCTAAACGAGCTTATAATAATGTATTACAGTTTGTTGGATACTTTGGAAACTGCAGCAGCTTTACAAAGGGTGATGACAATACCATTGTACTTGACAATAAGAAATATAAACAAGTAAAGCCATATGTATTTGAATATGCAGGTACTACCAATGCAGAGCAAGAAAGTATCCTGACAGAAACAGTAGCAAAGAACATATACTTTGGACACGATGAAAAAGGGGAAATCACAAAATGGAGCTATGGCTGCACAGGAGCAGGAGAGTTTGTAGTAGATAGCAGCACAAGCGCGCAGTCCAACTTAAGTTTAGCTATTTTAGTAATCATGCTAGCAGGTGTATTATGCGCCATCATGTTCTCCACAAACCTTGTTTTAACTGCAATTGATATGATACACAAAAAACCAATCTTAAATACTCCAAAAGGAGCGTTCCGTATCTCTACGTTCCTATTTGTAGGCTTAGTATTAAACTCCGTGACACAGATTACAGAGTTATTAGAGACAACCCTTTTGGCATCAAAGGATTTCTATTGGAATACCATGGGCAATTACGGATTAAGCATTGCTATTATCCTATCCCTATTCTATTTCATGTACTGTTATGGTAAAGAAAAGCCAAAAATGATTAAGATGGTTCTTTACGGAATGGTATATGCATTAATAGCCTTGTACATTTACTTGCTATTTATTTGGAAATTCTTTAGTTTTGCATAAAAAAACCATGTATAAATTTGTACAAAAGATGATATTCTATAACATGATTTAAAATCATTAGAATGTTGTTAGAATTAAGGCTTAAATTGATTACAGTTGTTGACAACACTTAACGCGTAGGATATAATACTTAGAATGTATATGTAGATACGTAGTGTCATAGAATGCACTAAAATTACCGCAAGATGACTATATAATAAGACATAGGCGGCATGAAAAAAACCATATAAGTTGGAGGTTGGGTTTAGATGGCAGATAAGAAGAACATACTAACATATAAAGGACTTATTAAGTTAGAAGAAGAGTTACACGAACTTAAAGTTAATACACGTAAAGAAGTAGCTCAAAAGATTAAAGAAGCTAGAGAGCAAGGGGATTTATCTGAAAATGCTGAATACGATGCAGCAAAAGATGAACAAAGAGATATCGAACTTAGAATCGAAGAAATCGAAAAAATCCTTAAAAATGCTGAAGTAGTTGATGAAGACGATGTAGACATCAACACAATCAATATTGGTTGTAGCGTTAAGATTTATGATATAGAATTTGATGAAGAATTAGAATATAAAATCGTTGGTTCCACAGAAGCTAACAGCTTACAAGGAAAGATTTCTAACGAATCCCCAGTAGGCCAAGCTTTACTTGGAGCAAAAGTTGGTCAAACAGTTGACGTTGAAACACAAGCAGGTGTAATTCAATACAAAGTGCTTGAAATCCAACGTTCTAACTAAACTAATAAGAATTAACTAAGTATAGCTGATTTTGCAAGACAAGATCAGCTATATTATCGAGATAAAATTCCTAAATTTGGTAATAATCATAATTAGGAAGTGAAAATATGATATGTAAGCCTACAAAGTTAGGATACATAAACGAAGGAGAGATTTGAAGTGGCTGAAAATAAGAACCAAAAGAACCAAGAACAAGATCTTAATCAATTACTTAAAGTAAGACGTGAAAAATTAGCGGACTTACAAGCTAATGGAAAAGATCCATTCCAAATTACAAAATGTGATGTAACTTGTCATACAGCTGATATCAAAGAAAACTATGCTGATTACGAAGGTAAGACAGTAACAATCGCTGGACGTATGATGTCTAAGCGTGTTATGGGTAAAGCAAGTTTCTGTAACGTTGCTGACCGTGACGGCAACATGCAAAGTTATGTAGCAAGAGATTGCATCGGAGAAGACGAATACAAAGATTTTAAGAAAATGGATATCGGTGATATCGTAGCAATCACAGGTGAAGTTTTCACAACTAAGACAGGTGAATATTCTATTCACGCTTCTAAAGTTGAATTATTATCTAAGAGTCTTCAAATCTTACCTGAAAAATACCATGGTTTAAAAGATACAGACATGCGTTACAGACAACGTTACGTTGACTTAATCGTTAACCCAGAAGTTAAGGATACATTTATTAAGAGATCTGCAATTCTTCGTGAAATCCGTAACTACTTAGATGGACAAGACTTCATGGAAGTTGAAACTCCAGTATTAGTAGGAAACGCTGGTGGAGCAGAAGCACGTCCATTCTTAACTCACCACAATGCGTTAGATCAAGATCTTAAATTACGTATCTCTCTTGAATTATACCTTAAGAGATTAATCGTTGGTGGTTTAGAAAGAGTATACGAAATCGGTCGTGTATTCCGTAACGAAGGCTTAAGCGTTCGTCACAATCCTGAATTCACATTATTAGAATTATACCAAGCATACACAGATTACAACGGCATGATGGATCTTACTGAAGACTTATACAAACATGTTTGTACAAAAGTTTTAGGTACAACTAAGATCAGCTATGCTGGTGTTGAAATTGACTTCTCTCAACCATTTGAACGTATCACAATGGTAGATGCAGTTAAAAAATATGCTGGTGTTGATTTTGATACAATCACAACTGATGAAGAAGCTAAGGCTCTTGCAAAAGAACATCACGTAGAGTTCGAAGAAAGACACTCTAAAGGTGAAATCTTAGCATTATTCTTCGAAGAATTCTGTGAAGAAAAATTACTTCAACCAACATTTGTAATGGATCATCCAATCGAGATTTCTCCATTAACAAAGAAAAAACCAGAAAATCCTGCTTACACAGAACGTTTCGAATTATTCATCTATGGTAGAGAAATGGCTAACGCTTACTCTGAATTAAATGATCCAATCGATCAAAAAGAACGTTTCTTAGCACAGGAAGAACAATTTGCTAACGGTAATGACGAAGCTCAACACTGTGATGATGACTTCATCAATGCATTAGAATATGGTATGCCACCTACAGGCGGTATTGGTATCGGTATCGACCGTATGGTTATGTTACTTACTGATTCAGCTGCAATCCGTGACGTATTATTATTCCCAACGATGAAAAGCTTAGACAAGTAAGAATGCAGTAAAATCAAGGGTTTCAGAAGTTCTAGTAGGTGCTCACTACAACGCTTACTACAACAAATTCGTAATTTGAGATGAAGAAATATGGTCTCATGTGACGGATTGCTTTGAACTTTACAGGATAAATTATTATAAAAATGAGGACTTTTCTTTAGAAGAAATTCTAGAGAAGGGTCCTTTTTTTATCCACATTTTCAAATGCGATATGGAAATGTAACACGTAAATAGATTCAAAGAAAGGAAACCAAAAAATGAAAAACACAGCGTTAAGTGCAAAGAATGAAAGAATCATTTTCAAAAATGATAGTCACCAGAAGTTCTATGAGAAATGGATACTAAAATGCAGATACCAAGATGTGTATCATAAGGCATTGGTTTATTGTTTGGGAATTAGTGAGGATACAAGAAAACATGTAAGACAAATCTATAATTTTGAAACGGGATGCGTCAATACGGAATGTTTAACGAATGGATGGATTACCAGTGGAAGTGCTAAGGTTATTCGAATGGCATTTAATCTTTATTGCAATGGAGTTCCAAGTGTAGATGATTACAGGGATCATGACGAGCAGTTGTCAGAATGTAGAATGTATACCGTAGAAGATATCTTCTGTTCAGGATATGCAAGATATTTTTGGGAAGCAATCAAGATTCGATATCCAGAATACTGTTTTCAGGTAGAGTGGGAGGAGTTATATGCTAAAGCTTAGACTACAAGGAAAAAAGTATGATCTTAACTGGTTTTGCGACTGGTTGGGGCATCAACCGGAAATCGAAGTAATCCAGAGTTCAGATGTATTTTCAAATAAAGGTACCAATCAATATTACAGAATGTATGTTGAAATTCGAAAAGTAGAAAAGTTGGAGGACTAAAAATGTGTAAAGTGATTATATGTGCAAATCAAAAAGGTGGAGTTGCAAAGACTACCACTACGGTAAATGTAGGAGTTGGACTTGCTAGGGCAGGCAAGAGAGTGTTAGTTATTGATAACGATCCACAAGGTTCCCTAACAGAATCGTTGGGATATCAGCAGCCAGATGAACTTGATATTACGTTAGCAAAGATTATGGAGTGGGTATTGAATGAGGAAGAGTTTGACCTTGATGCAGGAATTCTTCATCACAAAGAGGGAATTGACTTAATGCCTGCAAACATTGAATTATCGGGTGTGGAAACATCTCTCATTGGAATTATGAGCAGTGAAACAGTATTAAAAGAGTATATCGAAATGGTGAGTGATCGTTATGATTATATAATCGTAGATTGTTCGCCAAACCTTGGACAGTTAACACTTAATGCGCTTGTTGCGGCAGATGAGATTATTATTCCAGTACAGGCAGCGTATTTGCCAATCAAAGGATTGCAGCAATTACTTAAAACAATCAGCAGAGTAAAGAGAAAGATGAATCCTAAGCTTCATATAATGGGAATTCTTCTTACGATGGTAGATTACAGAACCAATTATGCTAATGAAATTACAGAGGTACTATATGATGTGTATGGTAGCAGTATTCATATTTTTGAAAATGTAATTCCAATGTCAGTTAGGGCGGCGGAAACACCAGCAGAAGGCGTGAGTATTTATCAGCATGATGGAAAAGGAAAAGTAGCATTAGCATATGAAGAATTGACAAAGGAGGTTGTTAGTCATGAGTAAAAGAAATCTTGGAGAGAAAATCAAGCTATCAACCTATGAGGATATGTTTGGAGTAGACGAGAACGTGGCAATCGTACAATCTCAGGCGGAACAGATTATAGATGTGGCGCTTACAGAACTTCATCCATTTAAGAATCATCCGTTTAAGGTCTTAGATGATGAGAAAATGGAAGAGATGATTGAGAGTGTAAAACAGTATGGAATCCTAGTTCCAGCCATTGTAAGAGTTCGTGCAGAGGGTGGCTATGAATTGATTTCAGGACATCGCAGACATCATGCCGCAACCCTGGCAGGATTAGAGACAATGCCTGTGATGGTAAAGGTTTGTAATGATGATGAATCTACTGTAATTATGGTAGATTCGAACATACAAAGAGAGGATATCTCAATTAGTGAGAAAGCAAAAGCATATCGTATGAAATACGATGCAATGAAACATCAAGGGTCAACAGGTGGATTATCCTTGCAGGAAATGAGTAATCTAGCAGGAGAAAGTTGTAAGACAATACAAAGACTAATCTATTTATCTAATTTGTCAGAGGATTTACTGGAATGTATTGATACAAAGAAGCTTGGAATATCACAAGGGGTTGATTTGGCATTCTTATCAGACGAGCAACAGGAAATCGTGTATCGTGTTATGGTTGAAAGTAATATGTTCGTTACTATGGAGCAGTCTGCTCGAATTAAGAACGCAGTGAAAGAAGGACTGTTCAATGAACAGTGGCTAAGAGAAATTTTGAGTTATAAGAAGGCAACCATTCGTAAAGTTGTTTTTAATCAGAAACGGTTGGATTCGTACTTTGAACCAACGATGAGCAATGAAGATATTGAGAGTATTATTGTGAAATTATTAGAGGAATGGAAAGAGAAAGGGGGCCAGAATTAGTGGAGAAGTTAGAGCTTGATTTTTACTATGGAAGAGAGTCAGAGCAGTTTACCTTTTATCGATTACCAAAGGCTTTGATCACAGAGGAACGGTTTAAGAATTTATCAAATAATGCGAAGCTTCTCTATGGTCTCATGCTAGATCGTATGTCTCTTTCTAAGAGAAGAGGATGGCTTGATGAGGACAATAAGGTCTTCATCAAGTATTCTCTTAATAATATTGAAGAGGATTTGAATGTAAGTAAGAAAACTGCGGGTGTATTATTAAAAGAACTGGAAACTATCGGGTTAATTGATATCGTAAAGCAGACAGGTGTGGCTAATGTAATTTATGTGAAGAACTTTGTCTCTGAGGATAAGACCAGTGCACATAAAACACCAGTGAAAGAAGTTCACCAGGAGAATAAAGACACAGGTGAAGTTATGGAACCGGTGAAGAAAGTGCACCAGTGCGAAAATGGAACCAGTGAAGAAGTTGCACCAGTGAATAATTCTCGCCAGAGAAGTTTTTGTGATGGAACTGGGGTAGAAACTACTACAGAACCGGGGGAATTATTACACCCGAATAATATAGAGACTAATAATAAATGGAGTAATAAGAATCCTATCAGTCAATCTTATCAACAGATGGAGGAGGTGGATCAGACCGAGGGATACATGGAACTTATAAGAGAAAATATCGAGTATGATATTATGATGTCTAATTATGAGTGGAGAGATCGTGATATGTATGATGAACTGTATCAATTGATTTGTGATGTGGTTTGTGTGCCAAGAAAGACCGTTCGGATTGCGGGAGAGAATTATCCGTACAGTCTTGTGAAGAGTAGGTTCTTAAAATTAAATACAACTCATCTACAGTATGTGATTGGATGTATGGAGAAGAATACTACGAAGGTTTCAAATATAAAGGCTTATCTCATTACCGCACTTTATAATGCACCAAATACCATTAATCATTATTTTACTGCTGAGGTAAACCATGATATGTATGGGATGGAGTGACCAGAAGAAACACGCTTTGCGGATTTCTCTGGTTATCGCGACAGTCGCCAAGGTCATGCTAACATGACTTTGGCTCGTTGTTCGCGTAAATAAAACTACTTCTGGTCAACTTGGCCAGAAGTGTTTTCATCATTGATTGAATCCGATTTGAAGTAGATGTAGGCAAGTAAAAAGGAATTGTAGTAAGTTAAAATTATAGGTATGATATAGATGAAGGTGAGGGATTTGTTATGGCAAAGTACATTGTGGAAGAGCATAAGACAAGCTCTTATGAAAAGAATTATAAGATGCCATTATTAAATATAATACCAGCGATTGTATGGAGTATCCCATTACATCAGAAGTTGTTCTCAGATGCTAGTTGGTGGATGACGTTGGGAATATGTGCAGCGTTTGTAGTGCTGTATTGTGCTTTAAGTTATATACCGATTATAGCGGCAGTTCCTTGTATTGCGGGAGTGATTATTTTTACGGGGCTGTTCTGGGTATTTGCAGATTACATAGGAAATGATGTGGCGAGGATAATTGTTAAGGTGATTATAGCAGTGGGCTTTGGATTTATGGAGTTGGCGGTGTTTGCGAATGCTATGGTGCCTTGGTTGGAAGGGAAGAAGAAGCAAGGGCCGAGAGTACGGAGAGTTGAGGAATAATCAGATTAGAAGAGTGAAAGTATAATAATATCTTTTGCTCTTTTTTTATAAAAAAGGGAAGATGAGAAAATGCTTGATAAAATTCGCATTTGAGACTAATATATATAGTGTGTTAATTATAATTAGAGGAGAAAAGAAATGGAATATCTTTCAGTACAGGATGTATCAAATATATGGAATATTAGTAAGAGACGGATTCAAGTGTTATGTCGTGAAGGTCGAATTAGTGGAGCAAAGATGATAGGAAATATGTGGGTGGTTCCAGAGGATACAGAAAGGCCTGTCGATGGAAGAACAAAAAATCCTGTAAAAGAAGAACAAAAAGTTTTTTCGGCTGTAAGACGTGATCTGAAAAAACTTTTAAAAGTATTATATAAGAAATGTGATGAAATAGGGCTATCAGAAGAATCCAAGAAAGCATATGTATTGACAATTTTAGCAGGTACGTTGTGTAAACAATATTTACACGATTCTGAAGATAGATATACAATATATAAAAGGATTTATAAAGATATTAAGGGAGAAGAGGAAAAATTTATTCTGGATAATGCCATAGTATCATTGGTTGAAGAATATTTGTATTCTTATGCAGATAATTCGGAGATTGACAATATAGTTTCATGGGCGTATCAGTATTTAAATAAAATAATTGCACCAAATGACTATAGTCAGACTCAGTTCTTCACGGAAAAGTATATGATCCAATATCTTGTTGATAATATTGGAGATATAGCTAATGCAAGAAAAATTCTTGATCCATGCTCAGGTGGTGGAAATTTTTTAGTAGAATGTTATGAATCATTGTGTGGTGATTCCGCGATCGTAAATATAGAGGAGTATGTTATTGAAAAGGCTAAGCAATTATATGGATATGATATTGATAAAGAAATTACAAAAATAGCTGTAGTCAATATTAGAATAAGAGCTATATCAATATTAAACCGACGTAAATGTAAAGTATCTTTTGATATATGGGATAAGATTACCCCAAATATATTTTGTTCGTTTGAAAAAGACAGGGTTAAAGGTTCATTGGCAAAAGATAATAGATTAGTTAAAAATATTATCACGGGCGAGCTTGTTAAACAGAATATAGCATTGGGGAATGCTGAAATGATTCTTACAAATCCACCGTTTGCAACAATTAAAGGGATGCTTGATGAACAGAAAAGATTTCTGAAAGCAAATTATCCATTATCAAATTGCGATACGTGTGTTTCTTTTTTTGAAGCAATTTATGAAATGTTAGCTCCTAATGGGAAATGTGGCATAGTTTCACAAAATGCATGGATGCACCTAAAGACTTTTTCTAAAATAAGGGCTAAACTTGTAAGTGAATATATTTTTCACAATATAGCCAATCTTGGTTCGGGGGCATTTTATGATTTGAGTGGTGAGAAATCCAATGTTTCGTTATTGATTTTCGAAAAAAGAATTAATGGAAAGATACTAAATAACAAAATAAGAGTTCTAAATCTTACGACAGAATCTCTATCAGATAAAATAAATATTCTTGAAGGTAACCATAAAGAATACATCATGATATCACAAAATGATATAGATGGAATCAATGGTTTTGATTTCGCTAAAAAGAGCGCTAGGAAAAAGATTGAAGAAAGTAAAGAGCTATATAAAGAGGTTGCTGTTCCTATGCAAGGAACATCAACGGGTAATGCAAAAGAATTAGTGGCATATTTTTGGGAGCATTTTAATGAAAAGGAATGGATACTTGTTAGTAATGGTGGGGGCTATTGCAGATGGGAAGGATTAAATGATAGTGTAGTAAAATGGGGAAATGATGGAGAGTATATAAAAGCACAGAAAGGTTCTGCACTTAGAAATGCAAAGTATTTTAATATGACACAGATGGTTTTTAGCGATACCGGTACAGCTGGATTAAATGTACGGGTATTGTTGAAAAATCAAATATTTATTGCATCAGGACCAGGGATTCGAGTTATCAATGGGAGCGAGTATGCACATTTGGCTTTTTTAAATTCTCGTTTAGCTGCAAATTATGTAAGGACAATATCGCCGAAATTGACTATTGCAGCAGGGTATATAGGACAAATACCTATTAGAGAATCTATTTACACATCGGTTATATTGGAGAGAAATGCCAAGTTATGCGTTGATTTGAAAAAAAGTTTTCTACAGTATAGACCTAATAATGTAGAGTATTCTGCAGAAAGTTTAGAAAAACTAAACGGAACTGTGGAAAAGCAAGCTTGGGAAATTTTTAGAAGTGATCTTACAAATGAGTTATTAAAACTAGAAATAGAAAATCAATGTGATGAGTATATTTTAGCAGAATATGATTTGACAAAGGAAGAAAAAACACAATTGGATGTGCAAGTTGGAACATGTGCCTATAAAATAAAAGGTAGTCAAGATATTGATTTAAGAAAACTTGACCAATATATAGATAAACTTACCGATATGGCATGTATGCTCAAGAGAACAAGAGCATCAAAAAATTCACTAGGAAGTGATGGGATTTTAGAGTTTATTTCGAAAGATTTACATGTTAGTCCTGAGCTGATTGTCAAGAGAGTTACTGAAAATCCATTTATTATGGAAAAAACATTATCAAAATATGGAGATTTACTTCTTCATAATACAATTTTGAGATTATTTAATTACAATGTTAATACGGGTGTATTAAGAGATAGGGTTAAAATTGAAGAAGCAGTAGATGAACTTAATAAGCGATTTGGATTAAGTATTGATTCAGAAAACTGGATTATTGAAAAGTTTATTAAGATTCATACGGGTATTTTTAAAGGAATTCCGTTTTTACTAATTAAGGATGGAGAAATACAAAAATATGATAAATAAATTACGAAATATAATTTGTGAATACATGACAGATTATAGTGACATGAATAGTTGGAAAAGTATAAGACAGAATTATCTATACTCTTCTTATATAGCATTTTTGGTAGTGACACTAAATGATATAGAGAAATCGTTAGAAAGTATTAAGGAAAGTGCTTTAGAAAATGGATTAGAAGATATAGAAATCTTAAATTTCTTATTTAATTTACCTGGAGTAAATTCTTTAGTTAATGACATTATTGAAATTGTTAAGCACACAGAAAAATACGATGTGAATGAAATATATCAGGAGTATCTTTCAGTTGACTATATGATAGAGAATAACAGAATAGTCTTCGCAGGAGGAAAAAATAGTAGAGACATATTAGGTTCATATTACACGCAAGAAGATTTTGCATATGAGGTGGTAAAAAAGAGTATTGATGATTATTTGACTTTCAGCGAAAAGAATACTGAAGAATTACGAGTCGTAGATTTTTCGTGTGGAGGTGGGGCATTCTTAGTGGCGGCATATCAATACTGCATGGAAAAAAATATTAAAACTGTTTTATATGGGGTTGATGTAGATCCAATTGCAATAATGATTACAAGAGCACGTCTAGTTAGTTGTTGCAAAAATAGAGGGAATCTAATCAATATAAGATTAGGTAATCCATTGTTATGTGAGAATGAGAAAATTGATATTTTAGAAGTATTCAAAACAGCATCAGAGGGTAAATTCTACAATTATAAAATGGGCATCAGTATCTTAGAAAAATTTGATATTGTTGTGGGAAATCCACCATGGGAAAAAATAAGATTCGAAGAGAAAAAGTTTTTACAACATTACGTTGTAAATGAAAAAATTGAATCAAAGCTTGATAGAACTAATTTATTAAAGAATATTACCCAAGAAAATAGAGAATTTTATACATCTATTCTTACTGATTATGATTTGGCCAAGAAACATATAAAAAAGAATTTATATTTTAAGAATACAAATTGTGGTGAATTGAATACGTATGCTCTATTTACAGAATTCTCTATAAATATGCTAAGTGAGAAGGGGATTTCAGGGTTAATTGTAAAATCTTCTTTAGTGAAGATGCCTGTTTATAGTGAATTTATGAAGAGTATAACTGAACGGCAGTATTTATACGAACTATATATGTTTACTAATCGAAAAAAAATCTTTTATATTGACTCAAGAGAAGAATTTTCTGTTATATACTTAAGAATTAATAATGAAGACACAATGAAACTTGCTTTAGATTTGGATGAATATGCAGGCTTTTATGATAAACAAAAAATTGTATTACCGTATGAAACTATTAATTTAATTAATCCAGATACGGGTATGATTCCTAATATAAAAAATAATGAAGAACTACAATTTCTTATAGATGTATATAATAGCAATAAAATATTTGGCGATGTATATGAGGAATGTAAATTTGGCAGGTTGGTACATTTGACTAATCATTCAAATCACATTATTACACATAGAGAAAGTGGATATGCACCTATTTATGAAGGGAAATTTATAGAATTATATACAGCGAAATATGCAACTTTTAATGGAATGACTGAAACAGAAAAGTATAAAAGTAAAGCAACAGCACGACAGATAGAAGATATTGAAGGTCAAGAGTATCCAGAGGCTCGCTATTATATAGAGGAGGAAATTTGGAGAAAAATATCAAAGAACTTTAAAGAGGATTATATTATTACATGGAGAAGTTTGACCTCTGCGACGAATAGAAGAACCATGTTGGCTACAA
Source organism: bacterium (assembly GCA_030535455.1). GTDB lineage: Bacteria > Bacillota > Clostridia > Lachnospirales > Lachnospiraceae > KM106-2. The sequence continues at coordinate 38,808 of JAUNJY010000017.1, read as the reverse complement.
TGTTACCATTAATTCCAACATGTCAGTCCATTCAAATACTTCAAATAGAAGATAAGGTAAAAATGATGCATATTTTGGCACTATTTAATTCCATAGTCTTTGATTATATTGTTCGTTTAAAAATGGCAGGGCTGGATCTTACACAAACTATTATAAAGCAGATTCCAGTACCAGAGGACAAAGATTTTTCCAAAAGAATTGTTTTTGGTGAAATTGATGCTTCTATAAATGAGCATATAAATTCAAGACTTTATGCTTTATATAAGAACGATGATAGAGTAAGAGACGCCTTTAGAGAAATTGAATGGTATGAAATTCATGTAAGTAAGGAAAGAAAGCAGATTATAGCGGAGATAGATATTCTGATAGCAATGTTATATGGGATGGGTAAGACGGAACTTATAAAAATTGCAAAGACTTTTGGTAAGTTCTATACAGTAGAAGAAGTAGAAAAATGGTTCTAACATTTTTCTACTTCTCTTTTAGATATTACTAATATGTTTTAGAGCATGCCATAAGCTTTGGAAGAGGAGTTACTGCCATTTCTACCCCAAACACGGCTTATGGATTTAATATTTTCCAGTTCACTTTCATCCAGTAAGGAGAGGACATAATAATCAGGATTAATTTTTTCAAAAACAAGAATTTTATGAACAAAATCTCCTTTATTTCCATATTTGGATAATTCGTCTGTTCCATCATTTGGAGCGCCCTTAAGTTGAATACGCCAACTTCCATTATTAGGGGTAAACTTAATGGTTGATGGATAGTAATCTATTCCGTGGTAGTTGATAGTTATGTTCTTCTCACGGCTTGTTTCGTTTGGGTCAATTTCAAAGAATTTTACACCACCATACATATGAGTAGAATCAGTATATTCATATGGTGTTCCTATAACAGAGCCGGACTCAATTTGCCCTAACATTGATAAATCTAAAATATTACGAGAGCCACCTGTTGATTTACGCATTTCAAACCAGAACTGCTCATTTGTAAAAGCAGGTATATTTGAGGGACGTATTGTAAAGTCTACAGGGGGTTCTGAAGGTGTAGTAAATGGTTTACGTCGCTTTTCAAAAGAAATCATTGTAGGTATGGAAATTTTCTCAGATCCGAATAAACGATTTTTCTTTCGTTGTTCTGTCTGATCAAGTCTTCGCTTTATGGTTGATATTTTTTGAGTGACTTCTTTTGATATATAATTTGCATCGAGTAATATGTCGATGTCATCAATTGAACTAATCTGAGTTGAGCATATATAACTTGGATCTGTATATTTATCAATTACAGAATAAATATTATCAAGTTCACTTTTTTGTGAAGATAAATCATATTCTAGCAATGAACAACTTTCAAAATTAGTCCATAACCCACCACCAGTTAAGTTATTTGACCCAATTGCACACCATGCGGATGTATCATTCTCTAATAAATATATTTTACTATGATAGGTTGTGGATGGATTTTCAGAATGTATAACATATAAATTATCACATAGAGAAAATAGGTTTAATAGTGCTTCATAAGAGGTCCCATCAAGATCAATACCGATAAAAGCGGTGATCTTACCCCCATTTTCCTTGAATTTTTCAAGAGCAGACTTTAATCGTAATACACCACTATTTTTTGCAAAAGCAGAAAAAATTGTGATTGATTTAAAATTAGAATCTAGTTTCTCAATAAGTATATCACCTAGTTGTCCTTGAAATGGTTGATTTAGTATAGACATAAATACTCCTCCTTTGCATTTAAGAATAATATATCATAGGAAGTGAAAAAATGGTAATGGTTTTTAATATGTTTACAGTAGGTGCAGCCATGCTAAGCTAACCCAAGAGCGAAAGGCTCTGGTTTCTATTTAGATAGGAATCAGGGCCTTTCTTATTGCCTTTCAGCACGGCTGTAGGTTCATGCTGTCAACATATAGGACAAGGTTTACTTCTAGTCAAATTGACCAGAGGTAGTGAAGATTAAAATTGGGTATTGTGTGGATACCCTACAGCGCACGACATAGAAGTGTGGAATTCTTTTGCGTAAATTGCTATGCAACTTTAAGCGTATCCTGTTATTCTTTCTTATTCTAGTATCCTCAATTTAGTTGTGGATTCCACAAGTTCGTTGGTAGCCCAGAAATACGAGATTTATAACCCGTAAATGATTTGTACAGATCTTTTTTCCCTAATCAAAATAATATTACTGCAACTAAATACCCGTAACGAATTTGTGGATTGAGTTTATCGTTATTTTCTGCAATCAGCATTTATAAGCCCCAAGTACTTATTGAGGACAGAGGAAAGGAGCGTTGTATTTATGTTGTATACGGAAATAGTAAAATGTCTTCAAACATATGCAAGAGTCTATCGAAGTATCGGAATAGAACCCAAAGCTAGGGATGATATTCGGAAGGAATGGAAAGAAGAGAAAACAAGACCATCAGATAGTACAATTAAAAACTACTTGGATAAGGCATTTAGTGGTGACTTACCTATGATAAAGATTCAGAATGACAAAGCGACGATTGATGAACTGCAAGTAAGAAGTTTTATCGAAGATCTTTGTAAGGCACTTGGCACAGATGTAGCTATTCTATTTTCAGGACCTATGCCGATGCCAAAAGGTAGAAGAGAAAAGGATGCGCGCATTCCAGCAATTGATGGCGTGGAATCTCCGGTAGTGAAAAATCTGAAAAAGGAATTATCTAATCAAAAGAACGAATTCATAGCAAAGCAAAAGGAACTACAAGAACAGTTACGAGATAAGAATGATGTGATAGTAAGGTTACAAAGGTTAATTCAAGAGGACGTATCAAAGTCAATTCTTACCGAGATGGATAAAAAGATTGTTGTTTTATCATCTTTGGAATCTAAACCAGAAGAAGTATTTCAGAGAGATTTCTTTTTAGACAAACCATCAAAACTTTTAGAGTGCCCTAATCTACTAAGTAAATGTGGTGGAGAAAGACAATCGTTCTATCAGAATGTTGCAATATCTAAAGTCGCTCTAACAACAAAATCATATTGTAAACGAGTAGCTGAAATTCTGTGTAAAAGTAAATTTTTTGAGCATAGGGCAAAGGACGTAAAGCATCTTCTCCAAGGTAAGAAGACAGAGCAAGATATTCAGGAGAATCGTAAGCAATCTATACAAATGATTTTACAGGACCAGAATATGAGCAATCAGATGAAACTTTCATTATATGCAGGGTGGCATGAATATCACGGAACGGAAATGGAAGACCTTTTGAACTTTGCCGGGGATCATTGTATCGATGCTAATTTTGTAATTACATTATTGGAACACCCAAAGGATTATAACAACTATGAGAATGTTAGAGGATTCTTAAGACAGGCATGTAAAGCTAGCGAAGCACGTATGAAACGAGAAGCAGCAAAGGAATTAATAGCGGGTGACTGGTATGTCATTGCAGAGTATCATGGCATTCCTTGTAGATTTCAAATGATGCCAGTTGATGAATTGATGAAGTTTCGGAATGCGTTGCTAACGAATGCGTATGGAGAGGCGGCAATCCAATTAGAAAAGTCACTTTCCACTGTACGAGCGGCCTCTTTTGAAGAAAATCATCCAGATAATAAAATGGTCGTAACAGATGTAGGCATAAGAGAATTAGATAATGAATATTTCAATGATGCAAAGACAAGGATTCATGAGGTTGAGAAAGAGTACCAGATAGATGTTCATACTCCAATTAATGACGGAGATATACTAGATGATTTTACAGAAAGGGAGAGTGAAAAGGATGGCAAGTAATAAGCGACTGTTCTTATCACTTTCGGAGGAAGATGTTCAGAAGTTAGATATGCTTCGGGAAGAGCTAGGTATGAATCGATCACAATATATTCGTTATGTAATTTCAGGGCAGACAAAGGTTCTCAATCCATCTATCAAGTATAAGGAATTAGTGAAGCAGTTAGCCCAAATCAATTTACATCTTCGAGTGATAGCTTTGAAAGAGTCATTATCATTAGAGGATACATTAGCTGTTTATACATCAATCGAAGAATTGAAGGCAGTATTTTTGAAGAGAGGAACTTCTGGTCAACTTGACTAGAGGTTGTGGTACAACAAATGGAAGAGAAAGAATTTGATTTAAAGGGACTATTTAAGTTTATGAACTCGCAGGAAGGAGAATTTCTTATACGAGTGGAGCGAAAGGAGGGAGGAGAACATTTTGGAGAAACAGATGAGTGTTGTCTCAGTGAGACTAATTAAGGATACACCTTTTTTTAGTGATAAGCCGATTCGTAGTCCGGAAGATGCGGTGCAACTTTTAGGAGAGCATATGTGTGAACTAGATCGAGAAGTGATATGTGTGATTAATCTTCGAACAGACGGTATTCCAATCAATTGTAATTTTGTAAGTATGGGTGCTGTGAATGAAACAATTGCACATCCAAGAGAAATATTGAAGAGTACTATACTATCCAATGCGACATCTATGATTATTGTTCATAATCATCCTTCTGGGAATTTGCAACCGAGCAAGTGTGATACAACGATGACAGATCGTATGTTGAAAACATGTGAATTATTAGGGATTCCACTAATTGATCATATTATTGTAGGTGGAGATAACCAATCTTATTTTAGTTTTAAAGAAAAGGATGTATTGCATTTTACACGTAATGCAATGGAAACAGATTATAAGAAGATAGAATTCAAAAGATTAGCAGTGGCAGAATCTGAGCAGGATAATGAGTCACAACAAGAAAGCGCAGTACAAGAAGAACATATGGCAATACAACGTAGACATAATCACAGATAAGAGAGTCCCAGGGAAATAAGTCCCTGGGCTATTTTTTTACAATCAGCATTATTAGCCCCCAAGTACCCTATATAGACGAACTGTCTATAAATCTTTGAGAAAGGGGAGAAGTAGGGTTTGAGTAAAACAAGAGTTAGTCGAGAAGAAAAGATGAGTGAGATACAACAGAGGTTAGAGAATGGGGTTCGAGATATCTTTGAGTCTGAAAAATATAAGGACTATATAGATACAATGTCTAAATTTCCATCGTATAGCATCAATAACTGTATTTTGATCGTATCCCAGTGTCCAGATGCATCATTTGTTTGTGGCTATCGGAAGTGGCAAACTGATTTTAACCGTGTAGTAAATCGCAATGAGCATGGAATTATGATTATAGCACCAGTGAAGTATAAGGCAAATGTCGAGGAACTAGTATATGACCAGAATAGTCATCCAGTGCTCGATGCGCAGGGGAATCAGAAGACAGAGAAAGTTCAAAGAGAATTCCAAGCATTTCGACCAGCATATGTATTTGATGTGGGACAGACAACAGGAGAACCACTACCAACGCTGGTTAATTTATTGGAAAATGGAGTTGAGGGATATGAACAGATAAAGGAGGCATTGATATCAATTAGTCCAGTGCCAGTATCCTTTGAATCTGTTGATGGTGGGGCCAATGGATATTTTAGTCCAAGCAATCAATGTATTGTTGTGAAAGCCAATATGCCAGAGCTACAGACAATTAAAACACTAATACATGAGATTGCCCATGCAGAACTTGGACACGGAGGGAAAGAGGATAAATGGGATCGAGAAAGCAAAGAAGTGATGGCAGAAAGTGTGGCGTATTGGGTTAGCCAGATGCTAAATCTAGATACGTCAGAGTATTCTTTTGGTTATATTTCTGGATGGAGTAAAGACCGTGAGGTTACGGAACTAAAGGAAAATCTGGAGCTAATTAAATTGACTGCAGATAAAATCTCAGATAATCTTGAGCAGGCACTGATAAAAAAGAGGGAACAGGAAGAGACACAGTCTTCAGGTCAAAGAAAGAAATCAAGATAATTCAGGAACTTATTTGCAAACAGCAATTTTATACCCCAAGTACTAGGTGTAAGGATTACAGTTCAATAAATAAATGGAAAGGGGAAGAAACAATGGATTATCGATCAAATGAAATCACGATTGCAAATGAGATGAGGGAAGATAAAGTAGCTGCTTTACTTGCTTATGATGTGGCATTTGCAGCTATGAAAAAGAAAAGAGAGGAGAATAAAAAGCATGTTTAATCTACAGGAATTTCAAGAGTACGTGCAAATGAATTTGAAAAGCGTACTACCAGAGAAATACAGAGATGTAACAATTGATCTCAATCAGATTCAGAAGAATAATGGGAAAACACTTCATGCAATGAATGTTTATAATGCAGAGTCAACTATTGCACCAACAATTTATATGGAGGGGTACTTTCAAAAATATCAAGAGAGTGCTAGATTAGACAACCTTATGGTTGAAATTGCAAGAGTTGCAGTAGAGAATATGAATCCACCAATTGAGTTTGGAACAATTGCAGAAGATTTTAAAGAGTTTGATTGTGTAAAAGATAAGATCATTATGGTTGCAGTAAATACGGAAAGAAATCGATCTATGCTAGCGAACATGCCGCATCAAAATCGAGAAGATTTATCTTTAATTTACAAAGTTATAGTTCGTTCAGATCATGATGGGATTGCAACGATTGCTATTAAGAATGAGCACATGAACTATTGGGGAGTGACAGAAGATGAAATCCATGATGTAGCTATGCAAAACTCAAAAGAAAAGCTTCCAATTACCATTCAGTCGATGAATGAGATTATGAAAGAAATGTTTTCAGGCGAAGGCATGCCAGCGGATATGGCAGAGGCAATGTTTGAAGAAATGCCAATGAATCAGCAGATGTATGTAATCTCCAATACATCAAAAATCAATGGAGCAGCAGCAATGTTCTATGAGGATGCGCTATCTGGATTGGCAGAACAAATGGGAACCGATCTATTTATTTTACCCTCATCTATCCATGAGTGCATTGCAGTGTCTACCGATATGGAAACACCTGAATCACTTGCAGAAATGGTGCAGGAGGTGAATGGTTCACAGGTGCCAGAGGATGAATTATTATCCGATCATGTATACATTTATAATGCAAAAGAGAGGACCATTTCCCTTGCAGATACTACAATGGCACAAATTGAAGCTAAGGTATCAGAGAATGCGCAAAATTACGAAGGAGCAGAAACTAACGTAGAGGGCAATCGTCCTCGCCATCATAGATAGGAGAATAGCATGCAGGTAACAGAAGTAAGATTAAATATGTTAAAGACAGAGAATGCAGTAAAAGCAATTGGAAGTTTTTCCTTAGATGGAGCATTTGCAGTTCGTGGAGTACGGGTAATGGAAGATAAGAACGGTCATAATTTTGTGGCATTTCCTTCTAGGGAAAAAGCAGATGGTTCTTATGAGGATATTGCATTTCCTTTAAGTAAGGAGTTATATGGGGCAATTACTGGTGCCATTATTGATGAATATAAACAGCAAGTGGAAAAACAGGATCAGAATCAAGAACAGATCCAAACAGAAGGAGAGAGTGAAGCTGCACCTGCTCCGAAGAAAGGTAGAAGTAGATAAGGAGAGTGTACAATGCAAGTAACAGAAGTAAGACTCACAAAGGCGCCAAGCGAGGATAGTTGTTTAGCCTATGGGAGCATCACATTAGATGGTGACTTTGTGGTATGTGGAATAAGAGTATTAAAGACAAAGGAAGGAAATCAATTTATCGGTTATCCTTCTAGACAAAACAGCCGTGGTGAATATAAGGATGTATGTTTTCCTATGGATCGCGGGCTCAGAGAGGATATAGCAATCAGGGTTCTTGAAGAGTATGAAAAACTAGGTAGTCAGTAAAATTATCGTATCAATCCTCCTTTTTATATAAAGTGGTAGCCGTCCTTTTATGGGCGGCTATTGCTGTATTTGGAGGGGAAAGGAAGAAATATGGCACAGGGAATAGTAGCGAAAATATGGAATGTAAGTGTTGGATCTGGAACGAGATCTGCTAGCGCACAGATTAGTAGTTCCATTGATTATATTGAAAATCCTGAAAAGGTAGGAGTAACACTAGGACTAACGACTGTAAATCAGATTAGCAATGAACTTAGTTATGTTGCCAATGAGATTAAAACGGTACAGGGATTATATATCGGGACCAGACATATTAGTGAATTTCAGAATGCAACCAATGAGATGATGCAAGTAAAAGAGTTTTATGGAAAATTGGATGGGAGAGTTGCGACCCACGGAGTGATATCACTAGATGAAGCAGAGTCGGATCCTAAAAATGCTGGAAAGTTAATGCTATTATTAGATGATTTGATGAAACAGGTATTCCCAGAAAATCAAGTAGTGTATGCCGTCCATACGAATACAGAGAATCTACACATTCATTTTATTCTAAATACAGTAGGAATGGATGGAAAGAAGATTCATATGGATCATAACTTTATGAAGAAAGTCTTTGAACCTACATTAAATGGTCTGGCGGAGCAATACGGATTTACACCAAATAGTACTTGGTCGCAGACACCAAAGAAGGATGTAGTGCCCTTTCCAACAAGAAAGATATGGTTACGAGAAATGATCGATGATGCCATAGCGCAGACAGATGATATTGCATCCTGTATCGCTTATCTTAGATCGAAAGAACTGACGGTGAATGTAGGAAAGAATATTTCTGTGCAGATGGAAGGGATGCCAAAGGCAATTAGAACGGGCACATTGGGAGAAAATTATACGATAAATGGAATCGTAAGAAGAATTGCAACAAAGATGGAACCACTTGTATGGAAGTCCATAGGGAGTCATTCGCATTATCTACCTGAGCGTGAAATGATGAACTTTATTCCCGTGAAGATGAAGAACTATAAGAAGATGTCTGCCCAAGAAAAGGTAGAAGCAATTCGATTAATTAAATTAAAGCGTAATCCATGGGAGGAATCTTATAAAGACAATTGGGCAATTCAGAGTATGTCAAAACAGTTAAATCAAGTCGCTTATGTATTTGAAACTGTTCACTATTATTCTCATGGTACAGATAGTACAACTACTGCAATGGAGGAAATCTTAAAACAAAGAAAACAGTTAGCAATCGAGAAAAAGTCCATACGAAAAAATATGAGTGAATATAAGCCAATTATAGCTATTTATGAAGAGATGAAACAGTATATGCTTCGTGCCTATTTATATGATGCATATGGAAGAACCGAATACTTGGATGATTTTAAGAAATATAAGGAACTGTCAGAACGGTTAGAAAAATTATATGGAAAGACGGTGGAGGAAGTTGCAGATTTTATGATCGATCAAAAGAATCAGCTGTTATATGCAAAAGCGCAGGAAGCAGAATTATCGGCACAATATCGAGCAATTAAGAATTATGTATCAGAAGGAAGATTTAATGTCAAGCAAGAAGGCCTTTCTTTCTATAAAGCAGTTGGGCATAGTGAAGCACTTCGTAATGCCAGAGAGTACAATGTGCTCACTTCGGATATTCGATACATTACAGCGAGAGGTGTAAATGATATTACGATTCGAGTAATCACAACACCAGAATTGATGGACGAAAAAACATCCATTGTAACAACCGTTACAGTGTTAGGAGCAGACAACACGAAACGAAAGGAAATTTCATCTAAAGATATGGATGCCAAGACGTTTCAAGAAGCAACCTTTAATCTAGCAAAAGAATATGAGTTACGGGATTGTAAGATAAGTAAGAAAAATTCACGAGGAAATATACTTTGATTTTTGCAAATAGCAGTTTTATACCCCAAGTACATAGTAGGAGGTGAAAAAAAATGCGTAGACTGAAGTATGAAAAGAAATCGGATGGAAAGCTTGTTACATACTCTAGAATATATCATACGGAATCCATATATAAGCAGAGAGAAATCAACGAGAAATTTTTACAGCTAAAGGCAAACGTATGTGATTTGAATCCCGCTTTGATTACAAAATGCATCGTTGGTACCGAGCAGGATTTTATTATGCTTATGAACCGGGCAAAAGAATTTATTGAGTATTCCTATCCAAATAGTGGCGTGGAAGAGAAGAAACAAGTATTAGAAATGTTTCAACAGTGTGTGTTTGGTTATTATGTTTTGACACCGCTTATTCTTGCAAAAGATGTTTCTGATATTAAGGTGCTGTCCTTTGATCATATTGTGGTGAAGGCCAATGGTGAGAGGTATGTAGCAGATGTGAAGTTCTTTAATGAAGAAGATTACAAGACCTGGTATGAGAGAATCCATCGAATACAAAGACTTGGACGAGAAGAGGAATATGCATTAGGACATTGTACCGATCGCAAAGGCGTGGATGCATTCTACTTAAGAATTGATGTGCAGCATGCATGTATTACATCCACGGAAAAGAACAACATTCACATTCGTAAGATGCCAAAAGAGAAACTCACTTGGGAGTATCTTAAGGAAAATAAGATGCTAGATGATGAGATTATGGAGTATTTAGTAGATAGAATCGTGTCCGGTTATGGATTCTTAATTTCAGGACGAGGTGGATCGGGTAAATCAACGTTATTAAATAACATGCTAGATGTGATTCCATTTACTGAATCCATTCTAGTGTCACAGGAATCGGATGAGTTGTATTCCAATATTCATCCGCAGATACAGTTTGAACATACTATGACGGTTCGGAAGAATGAAGCAATGGTGGATTTCTCTTTAGAGGATGAATTAAGGCTTGGTCTATTACAGGATATTGATAATTTTGTAATTGGAGAAATTAAGGGTGGTGAGGCACTTCATGTGTTTACAACCGCTATGAGTACAGGTGCAAGATTCTTTGGGACAATCCATTCAAATGATGCAAGAAGTTCGGTTACTAGATTGGCGCAGTGTGCAAGGTATGTATCTGATTATCCAATGGAAACGTTAGAAGAAATGCTGACCTGTATGCCGTTTGTATTGATTCATATGAGCCGCTTCGCTATTGATGAAATTGTAGAAATTGATGGATGGGATGCAAAGGAAGAGAAGCTGATCTTTTCAGAAATCTATAGAAAGCAGGGGGAGAAGGTAAAATGATAGGATTGCTATTAACGTTGGTAACAACCATAGTTCTTGTGTTATTAGCAAGACAGGATATAAGAGAACGAATGATTTTCACTTTTCCTATCATTGTATTGCATCTGATCTGGAGCGCATATCTTCTTCTTTCTAATGCGTGGTCGGCTAGTTTCCTTATAATATTTTGGAGTATTCATCTTGTGATTTATGTGATATTTAATCAGTGCAATTTATGGGGGAGAGGAGATAGTGATGTATTTCTGCTCTTTTCTAATCTATGTTTGTACTCCGTTCATGCAGTAAGTGGATATGCATTAGCAATTCGAGAATGCGTTTATCTATGCTTTGGACTCATGTTATCCATGGCAATTGGTTTCATAGAAAACAAGATAAGACATAAGGAAGTGAAGTTGAATGGAGAAATTGCAGTTGTACCAGGTATTACACTTGTAATGATCTGTTTGATGCTGCAAGGAATCTGTTGGAGGGGAATGGAATGAACGAAGAAATTACAATATTAGAAAAGATGATACCACAACTGGCAGCAGTGATGAATTTTGTTCCAGGAGAGCGTGCGTTGGTTAAGGATAGTGATACTCTTCTTATTCTACAAAGAAGAATGAGTAAATGTGATCTACAACTAGAACTTATAAAATATAATGGGATATTTGCTGTAAAAGATGGTGTCTCTATCGCTAAGCTAACAGAGGCTACCATTTCTTATATAAGAATAAAGGTTCTGGTGGAGAGAAGGGAAACAGAGTTTAATCCAAGATCGTATCGTGAGCTAATTAAGGAATATAAGGCACTGGCAACGAAAGTGAATAATATCATTCATCTTACTGAGGTCAATTCTATGACTGCCGATGAGTATCAGAAAGAGAAAATCGAACTGGTATTAATAAAGAACAGAGCATTACTTGGAGCACTTCATACAGAAGTGGAACGACTAGAGAAACTGATTGAACGTATGCCTGTAATAGAGGAAGAATATCCAGTTGAAGAGAGTAGTTCAGTATCAATAAAGAAGAAAACTAGGTCATCTAGGAAGGAAATGGAGGAGCGAAGATTTAAATTCTCAAAGGTAATAGATCGTATAGTCAAGAGAATTACTAAGGCAAGGGAAAAGAGAATAGTAGACGAACGATTAATAAATGTGCAGAAGGAACAATCCAAGACGAAGTGTGTGGAAATCCCTTTTTATGATAAGAGTCTTACATTTACAGAAATGATTCCTTGTAAAGATATGCCGGAATATTCGTTACTTAAGAGGAGAAACAATATCTATTTTGGATCAATCAAAAATGTTGGAAAGACATCCTATGATAATCATGATCAGTCACTGCTAGAGCTGACGGAAGCAAGTGAAGAGTTTCTACAGTTTATGTCAGTCGAGTTGTTAACGGAGCAGTATGTATTGAAACGATTTACGGAGAAGGAAAAAGAAGGACTTTGGATGTACTTTGATTTTGTATCCCATTGTTTTCAGACGCATATTGGTGTGACACTAACAGTACAAGAATATCTCCAATTTAAGACATATTATAACAGGTTGGTTATACGAATGTTTGAATTAGAGAAAGAAGAAAAAGAAGCGTATTATAGGGCACTAATGTTAGCAGACCAATATCAGAGTTATATGGAGAGTTACGATTTAGAATGTGGGGATGAGGAAGAGACTGTAATTACAAATATTATTCACGATAAGAGTGAAGGGTATCTGGAGGATCTGGAGTTGATTATTCGTCATCACATGGTATATGAACAGGCAAAAGAAGAAGTACAGAAATTAGTTAATCAAATTAGAGCGTTTAATACGAAAGACATTTGTGAAGAGCACTTGGATAAGAAAGAACAGAAAACACAGATCGAGACCGTAGCGCCTGTACTACCTTATGGTGGAGTGGGATGTTTGCCACAGACATTTGGAATCCCAGCATATCCTGTAGGAGTAAATCAAGGACTGATGCAGATTGTAATTCAAATCTTAAATCAGGACAAAGAAATTGTAGATGAAGCATTATATGCGGGAACTAACATTAGACAAGCATTATATGATTATTCTACGAAAGAGGCTTGTATCAAAAGACTTGGATTTCGTAGCAATGGAGCAGATATATTTTACAAAGAAGAGATGAATCAGTAGGTGAAGAAAAATGGTGGGTGTAGCGTTTATTGTAATTATAGTTAGAGGAATCGTAATGGTAACCGGAGAAAGTTAGTAGGAAAGGATGAGAGCATGACAAGGAACAATATAGTAATGATTACAATTCCAATCGTTATTGCAACAGCTATTATAGTTGTGTGGAAATTCAATAACGGTGAATTAACAACATGTAGTAGGAGGGAGAAGGTGAAGCAAACAGTGGACACGGACATCAGCAAGGATGAAATGTTGATTGGAGTAATTTCGGAAGAGGGGAAAGTCGCGTTTGAAAATGCAGAATATGTAACGGTAGAAAAAGTAGTACGAACAACCGTGGAAGAGTCGGATGGAAAATCTAATACGAATTATGATACATATGTTGTTGCTGATCTTGATATAGGTAATGGGCAGGATGTGACGGTTGATTACTCTAATGCACTTTTAGGGAAAGGATTTCAAGATGAAAAAATTGAGAGTAGGACTTTTGAAGAGGCCTTTGATCTTGCCTATACCAATAAAAATGGCTGGGAACTCTATGAAGCATTACTTCTGAAAAATGGAATCGATGGAAGTTTGGATGATGTGTCTTTTGATACGAATACTTATGAAATGACAAAGCAGAAACTCTATGTACTTAATGAGCGGTGTAGTGTTTTGAATAATATGCTAGATGGTGTGGATTACGACAACGTTTTGGAAGCTAAGGTGTATTATCAGATAGCCGAGAATGAAGAAGGTGTTATGATTCCTGATTCTTTTACAGCAATTACGAAATACAAAAAAGGGGATCAGACAGCAACACAAAGTATTTTCTTACAGGTAGCCATTAATCATTGGGAGAGCAGAGAGGAGGGATAAGATGGGTTTTATGAAGAAACTTTTACTATGTTGTTTTATGGTTATGGCAATGTCGATAATGTGGAGTATTCCAGTATTGGCAGATGGAGTTGGGGATACAGGTGATACTGATCAAGGAAATACTGGTGGGACAAATGTGTATACCTTTTCCTATATTTATGATGCAGGAGCAGATGCGATTGAACTAAAAGTTACCACATTGCGGCCACTAAGTTCCTTTGGAAATACCACTAGTCATACGTTTACTAGTCCTTCTGATCAAACGGTATTAAATACACAGAATCCAAGGCTAGGCAATTCCTTAGAAAATGCAATTGCAACCATGAATGCAAACGGAGGCTATAATTTATCTGTTTCGGATGCAAAAGCTGCACTTAATGAGTTGGGATACTATGATAGTGGAAATGGAATCTGGCGAAGAGAGGGAGGGTATCTTACGTATGTTTCTGCTGTGAAAATACGTCCTAAGATACATACCGTTCATTATAATGCGAATGGAGGAAGTGGTGCTCCTGCCGATCAGAAAAAAACAGAAGGGCAACAACTTTCACTGCCAAATAAGAAGCCAACCCGGGTTGGATATACCTTTAAATATTGGATTGCTAGTATAGGGGGGGATTACAATCCAGGTCAGAAGTATACTCATGATCAGGATGGTGGAACGGTAACGATGAAGGCAAATTGGAAGGATGAAACTGCCCCAAGTAGTGGCGATTTTGTTGCTACACCGAACCAGTGGAGTGCAGAAAATGGAACAGTAACATTTAATGCTCAAGATCAAGGGACAGGTTTATCCTCGATAGTATTAGAGAGATATTCTTATGTGACTCGCACATGGAGCACCATAAAGACATGGTCTTACAATGGGACAACAAGTCGTGTATCGGGAAGTTATACAGAGTACTCAGAAGGAGTATTTTATTATAAGCTTACGATTACAGATAAAGCAGGGAATACCACAACAAAGACATCAGCAACGATTTACCTCGATCATTCCAGTTCTGTATTAAGTGGAGTGCAGAATACAAATACGGATTGGACCAATGTTGCACCGGTAATCAGTGTTACAGCAACCGATTATTTGAGTGGAACAACGTATTCAGGTTCGGGTCTTACATCTGTTGTAATAAAGGATGATACAGGAACTGTAGTTGCTAGTGGAACTGCATCAGCACAATACACAGTTGCAGCAAAGTATGAGGGAATACACACTTGGTACATTATTGCTACTGATAACGTAGGGCATACAAGTAGTTCTCAAGTGACTACAAAATATGATGTTACATCACCTGGACTAGATGGAAACGAAGTAACGGAGGTTATTAATGGTGTTACGGTATCAGGGTATTGTCAGGATAATACTATTAGGCAGCATATAGATGATGAGGCTACAAGAAGTGTAAATAGTCCGAATGTAACATCGGGAATTAGAAGTGTAATCTTGTATCGTGTTTCGGGGGGAAACAGAACGGTAATTTATTCAGATAGTACTAAAATAGTATTTAATATATCGAACACACATAGTTATTTTGATATGCAATATGAGATAAATGCTGATGAGAAAGGAGCCAGTTATTATGAAATTATTGTGGTGGATTTTGCAGGAAATAGAACAACAAAGAAACTGACTAGTCAGTATAGTTTACTAAGCTGGTTTCATACAAGTATTAATAGAAGTTCGTATAAATAGAAAGGTAAAATAAAATGGAGCATAAAATCAAAGTAACATTAACCGTAAATGAGTGCAGTGAGTTTCATAATCTAGGGGAATCACATGAGAATATTAGAACAGTAGAAGAAGCAATTCATATTTGGAATAGGATACCAGAAGAAAGAATGCATGGTATTAAGGCAATCGGTATACGGATAGAGGATCGAAATCATTCAGAGGATTATTCGGAGACGGATATAGTAATAGGAAAATATATGGATCTGGATATATTACACTACTATCAAGATATTATAGAGAATAAAATGGCAATGGAATTTGTGAAAGAGTTGCATAGGAAGATACCAGATTTGGAAGTGGTGGGTAAGATGCCAGGTAACATGCAAGAATCACAGGAGCAAGTCAATGTACTAAGAAGGCATAGATAAGGGAGGGAACAGTAGTCAGATGATTACTGTTCCTTATTTATAAAGTTATTAGAAACAATACAGTAATGCGGAGATGTATTATGTCTATGCTTTTGCGTTTAAATTGTATATATAAGAAGATTTATCTGCTTTTAATCTACAGGGGATGATGATACAATGTAGATTATCAGGAGGTGAGAGGAAAAAGATGGATTTAACCAAAAAACTACTAAGTGTTCCGGAGCGTGAAAATGCAGGAGCACGTTCTTCAAACCGTTTTACATTTCAACAAGTTTGGGCATTTGATTATATGCTTAAGGTATTAGAATCTAATTTAGATTTTGCATTGTTTATGGAATTCCATGATGATGTAATTGTATTAAACAGACTTGAGAATGAAGAATATATAGAGTTCTTTCAGATAAAGACCGATGCAAAAGACAGTAGATATATTACATCATCATTTATTACTAAAAATGGGAGTAAGTATCCAGAAAAAATGTCCATTATTCAAAAGATGATAGATGAATTTGTTAAGTTTGAAGATGATACAAGGGGAATTCATTTAGTCTCTAATAAAAGTTTTGATTTTGGGAAGTTCCAAGACGATACCGAAAGTAAAAATAGAAGTAAAATTACTTTGAATGAGATAAATGATACTAATATCAAGAAGTTAAAGGCTGATATGTGTAAAGCTTGTAATAAGAAGAATAATTGTAATGACGAATGTCTAAGTGTAATTTATTTTGATGTAGCAGACCTTGACTTAGTATCCTATGATGATACCGTTATGGGGAGAATGATTAGAAAACTTGAAGATATGAATATCCCTAGTACAATTGAAAGAACACGTTCAATATACAATACAATATTGGGTGAAATTAGAAGAATAAATAATGTTGAAAAATCAACTGGATGTGTTGAAGAGTTAATGAAAAGCAAAGCGATATCAAAAACTGAATTTCTGCAATGGATTAGCAGGTTGAAGGTGGAGATGCCTGATGACTTATGGAATCAGATTCATTTAAGTCTAATTACAGATGGATTTAAACCATTAGAAGTTAATAAAATTCATAGAGAGTGGAAAAAATATCAGATCGAAAGAATGAATATTGAGGCACTCGGGTTACAAGAAATCGTTAAAAAAATTCAAAACATAATGGGAGAAAAAGATTTCGATAATTGCAAAGAATGGACGGAATATATCTATAATAAATTGAGTATTGAGCCAGAGGCATTGATTTATAATAGGTACTATTTATATGCAATGATTGTAAAGGAGATGTTTGATTGAAACAGCTTAGATCAATAGAGGAAAAGAGAGAAGAAAATAAATTTATAGCATATAAGAAAGTGATTAGAAATTTAAGGAGAGGGAAAATTGAAAAGATTAATTCTGAAAAAGCTTGTAATAATATCACAAAAAAATGAAGAAGCCAGAACAATAACATTTGATGATACTCTCACTGTTATTACAGGTGATAATCCAGAGGGTGATACTATAAATAGAACTGGTAAATCAGTTGTAATGAAATCAATATACCATGCTCTGGGTGCTAAATTAAAAAAGTATACAACAAACTGGAATTCATTACAGATAAGTACTATTATAACGTTTACATATAATGGAGACTTATATGAACTATATAGAGATAGAGATTCATTTTTACTTAAGTATGGTGAGGAAATAAAATTCTTCCCATCTATTTCAGAACTCAAAAAGTTTTATGTGGAATTTTTTGAGTTTTATTTAAAGATGCCGATAAAAAAGGATGATGAAAATGCGGTATATGCATATCCAGGTGCAATATTTATGCCGTTTTATATAGACCAGGATAAAGGCTGGAGTGGATCATGGGATTCTTTTGGTGATGTTTTTTCAGGATCATGGAAATCAGAGATTCTGTTATATCATATGGGTGTAAGAACAAAAGAGTACTATGATTTGTTGGATAGTAAGATAGAATATGATAGAGAACAAAAAGATAATAAGAGACAATTAAAAACTTATGAGGCTGTAATAAAAAAGCATACAGAAAAGTATAAAGATTACCTTGATATAAATTTAAATACAGAGGATTTTGCCGATGACATATTAAGTTTGACAGATGAATTGAATGCACAGTTAGTCAAGAAAAATGAAATTAAAGATGAATTGATTAAATGCTTCAATGAAATGAAAGAGCTGGAAGAAGTCTATTCATCAGCCGAGTTAGTATATGATGAGTTATTGGCTGATGCAGATTTTGTAGAAAATGAATTAACCGAAAAAGAAATTGTATGTCCGATTTGCGGAACTGTGCATCAGAACAATGTAGAGAATAAATTTCATTTATATTCCGAAGTTGAACAATGTGAAAAGGTTATTCAGGACTATTTTGTACAGAAAGAAAAAATAGAGAAGAAAATTCAACAACAATCAGAAGTGTTAAAGGAATCAAGTGATTATATTGAAAAGATAAATGAAATACTAAATCGAAAAAGAGAAAATGTTACTTTTCAAGAGGTTGTGGTAGCAGAGGGCTCTAAGAGTATTTTAGTAGATATGCAAAATGAACAAAAAGAACTTCGAAATAGATATACTTATGTTGATGAACAGTTAGCTAGCATAACAAAGAGGCAATCAGCGATCTCAAGAAAAGGTACATTTATTACGAAAGATTATTTGACCAGATTAAGTGTTGCACTACAGAGTTTGAATGTAACAGATATAGACTCTAAAGATCTAAAAAAATTTAAGCCAAGTTTTTCAAGTGGAGGTAATGACTTACCATGTGCAATTTTAGCGCAAATATTCGCAATATATTCAGCAGCCGTAAAACATTCTAAAACCGTATGTGCACCTATAGTTATGGATGCAATATTCCAACAAGAACCAGCGGAGGCTAAGATTGATGCAATATGGGATTACGTAACTAAGAATCAGCCTGTTGAATCACAGTTGATATTGTCTACTACTTCAATTCATGACAGAAAAATTAAAGGAAAGGTAATATCGTTTACAAAGGAAAAAGGATTACTACAGACAGAAGATTATCAGAAGGAAAAGGATAATATTGCTGTATATAGAGGATTATTGTTAGAAGAACTTAAGAAAAGAGATGCATCAGATAAATAGTTGGGTAAAATTATAGAACCAGAATAAAATTTTCTTCTGGCCTGTTTGTAAGAAGAATAGATTTTCGTCCCCTTGGGAGTTGGGCAAGGGGATTCAGGGGTTGGGAATGGTATCATAATAAAAACAGAATAAAATTCAAACAGTCCTTCAGAAAGATAAAAATTTCTGAAGGATTTTTTTATGTCTTTTTTGCAATCAGTTTCTTAAAGCCCCAAGTACTTTATGTAAGGCACAAAAGCAGATCATCATTCACAGATGAAAAAAGCCGAAAGCCTTGCAAATAAAAGAAAAGGAGAAACAGCGAATGAAAAATATCATGCAGAAACTTGATATGGCAGTGATCGGGGCAAAAGCAAAACTTATGGAGAAACGTGAAGGTTCGGACCAACTGATTGTAATGTTTATCATCATTGCAGTAGCAGCGGGAATCGCAGGACTTTTATATATCTTTGCAACAGGAACATTGCTTCCTAATTTCCAGACAAAGATTAGTACGTTAATCGAGAACTGGTTCAACCATTCATAAGGAGGGCACATGGAAAAAAGTGCAGGCGAAAGAGCCATTTTAAAGGAAGAGAAAAGACTTGAGAAAGAGAAAAAACGCCGAATTGAACAAGCCAATAAAATGCTGATTCCAGTTAGTAAGAAAACAAATCTTTCATTAGGAATCATTTCATTTGATCCAGAAGGGACGTTTCGACTTACCAATCATCGTTGGATGAAAGTATTTGAAGTTACTGGAGACGTAGGCAATCTTGCGGTAATTCTAAGAAAGCTTTCTGGCAGAGTTCGTATCACAATGCACTTAGGAGCAGAGAGTGGCGGGGATACCTGCCACTTAACCCTTTTGGAAACCGGAGAAATTTATGAAGCAATAAGACAACAGATGAAAAGTGACGAAGAGGTTTTAGCAACTACTTTGTCACTTAAAGTTATGTCTGTGGATGAAGTCATGAATCAAATCAGTAGTAATTGTTTGAATGATATTCGGTTTTCCTATGCTTCTTATGTACGTGGAAAAAAGGATTGGAAAAAGGAATGTTTTACAGAGATAACGGAGAGAGAGGATTCCTTTGTAATGAATCGAAGTTACGGGGAGTGTTTTGTTGCGTTATCTTATCCATCTTTGATAAAGGCAGATTTGATGGATCGATTAAGGAAGTTAGGATGTCAGAGTATATTATGTTTTGATCTTAATGCGCTATCTCTTGAGGAGCAGAACGATTTTACTAGAGCAATTGAAAAGAGATATAACAGAAGAATTCCGACGCATCCAGAGGAAGAATATATCAATAGTTCATTCTCTCTTGCAGTGCTTTGTGATTCGGATGATGCAAGAAAAATTGTGGAACAGACCATTGTTTCACTTTATGCAAATGAAGGTGTGATGTTAGTACCGGCATATCATATGCAAAATAGAGTGATGGAGAGCATTGTTAGTCTTGGCCTCCTAGATGAAAAAACGATGAGAAATACAAAGGTAACGGTAATAAGAGGAATGCTTGGAGGTGATAATGATGCAGATGCCAAAATCAAAATATGAACAGACAAAGGTATGTGATGTACCAGTTGCCAAGGAATTACGAAGTGTGCAAGATGTCGTCTCTATCGTAAGTATTGAGGAAAGTGGCATTTTTGAATTGACGGACAAGAGGTATTCCAAGTTATATATGCTAAGTGACATTAACTTTGCCGGGGTAACGGATGAGGAGCAGAAGCAGATTATTATTAACTTCTCAAAGGTATTAAAGACCATTCCATGTAGATTTTCTTATGTAGTAGCTAACGAATATGTGGATGAGAAACTGTTTCATGACAAGATATTATATCGAATGCATAAGAACAAATATGATCCACTTCGAAAGTCATTTAATAAGGTCATCAAGAATAAAGTTAGCGTTGCAAAACAAGGTTTGTATCAGACAATCTACCTAACACTCACCATTAAGGCAGAGGATATGATGGATGCAAAGAGTATGTTTAGTTCGATGGAGAGTGCAATACGTTCCGCTTTTGTCGGAGTTGGGGTAAATGGAATCCAAGGTTCTGTAATGAAGACGGTATCTATTGATGAGAGAATGCAACAGCTTTTTGATTTTACCCATACTGGAATGAATACAAGGTATAAGTTTTCTTTGGAAGATGAAATCAAAGAAAAACACGATTGGATCAATATTGTGTCCCCCGCTAACATCTGTTTTGAGAACGAAAGTTTTGTAATGAATGGACAGGTGGGAAAGGTGTTCTTTATTACGGAATATCCGAAAAGCTTAGAGAGTGATCTAATCACAGCATTAACGAAAGTAAATTGTACTAGCTATATTTCAGTAAATAACGAGCTTCTTGATATCTCTGGGTTTAAGCAGGAGATTGCAACGAAGTACATGAAAGTCGGAATGAAGATTGAAAATGAGAAACAGAGAAATCGTAATAACAACGATTATTTAGCAGATGCCTCCGCAAAGCTTCTTAATGAAAAAGAGAAGTTAGATCAATTCTCAAAAGAGTTAGATACCAATGACGATCATTATTTTAATACAACCATGATGATTTTAATATTAGCAGAGAATCGACAGGAACTCGCTCAGATTGAAGAGAAGTTGATGAACGCAGCCTCTTTAAAGTCAGTGAAATTAAAAGCTTGTTTTGGAAAGCAGAAGGAGGCGCTTAATTCGGTACTGCCATTAGGGATTCAGGAATTTAAGCGAGTAGCGAATTTATCATCCTCCTGCCTTGCAATGTTGATGCCATTTAAGACTCAAGAATTAAATGATGAGAATGGCAATTATTACGGAGTAAACCAGTTGAGTCAGAATGCTATATTTGCAGACAAAAAGAAACTAAAGAACCATAACGGATTAATTTTAGGACAGTCAGGATCAGGGAAATCGGTATTTGCAAAGACAGAAATTATCAGTACCTTTATCAATTTTGTAGAAGACCAGATTATCATTATCGATCCCCAGTCTGAATATGGTGGACTTGCCAAGGTAACGGATGGCACAGTGATATCGTTTGACAGCACGAAGGAATTTTATCTAAATCCTATGGATGTAGATTTTAGTGGGATTGATTATGGTAGGTTAAGAGAAATCATATCCGATAAGGTTGATTTTATCCTTTCGCTCCTATCTAGTTGTTTAAAGAGAGACATCTTACCAGAGGAACAAGGAATTGTAGATAGTGTGATTGAAAAGGTGTATTCCGAGAATTATTCCATGAGAAAACGTTTAAATGGATTGGTAGAGGAGGAAAGCGAGTTTGACATCCCAGGCTATATGAAAACAGATGCGGTACATATGATGGGAACAACTAGTATGTCAAATGAAGAACAGATGAAAGCCTATTCTCCTACCTTACAGGATGTGTATCAGGGGTTATTAGATGAAGGTAGCAATCTGGCGGTTCATTTAGCTACCGCAATGGAGATCTTTGTGAATGGTTCACTCAATCTGTTTAATCATAGAACCAATGTAGATCTTAGCAATCGATTTATCGTATTTGATTTGTCAGGACTAAAGGATAATCTTCGAATTACATCCATGTTAATTATGATGGAGACGGTAAGGACTCGGATTAAAGAAAATGCAATAAAGAGCCATTGGACACATCTGTATATTGATGAATTTCATGAACTGTTAGGGGTAGAGCAGGTAGCATCTTTTATCTTAAAGCTCTGGAAGGAAATTAGAAAAATGTCTGGTATTCTAAATGGCATTACCCAGAACATGTCCGATTTATTAAATAATGATAATGGTGGAAAGCTACAGGCAATTCTTTCGAATACAGAGTATTTTGCATTGCTTAGTCAGTCTACCTTAGATAAGAACAAGTTAATGCAGTTCCTACCAAGTATTAGTCCGGCAATGTTTAACTTCGTGGATAATGCGGATTCCGGTACTGGATTACTTAAGATGGGAAATGTAACGGTTCCATTTGATATGCGAATGGATAAGGGGAGTGAGATTTATCAAATTGTAAATACAGATGGAGGTGGCTATGGAGTTTAAAAGTAATCAAGCCAGCTTCGGTTCGAAAAAACAATTCGCTAATGACATGAAACGATTTATATGTGACGAGGCAGCAAGATTTACTACGGATAGTAATGAGGCTGCCTCGGCTTCTGTAGATGAGTTTGTAGAAAAAACAGCACGCTTTTCTTCTGAGAAGAACAAACGGAATATCAAAGAAAAGAAACAGATTTTAAGTGAGATTAAAGCAAAGAAAGAGGAATTATTATCTAATGGGATTCAATCAATCCATCCATCAAAACAGAAGAAAATTAGTAGTGTTTCTCACTCTGATTCTTTTGATTCTCCAAAAGGAAAAGAAACTAAGGAGATGAAGGCAAAGGAATTAAAGGAAACGAAGAAGACTATAAAGAAAGAAAAAGCGAAAGAGATAAAGAAAGCAGGAGCAAAAACTGCGGTTGCTTCGATGTTTAAAGCCAAAAAAGATATGTCGAATGATCTTGTGGGAGAAAAAGTTACAGGGAATGCGTTAAAGGATGGCCTTAGTGGACTGATGCAAACATTTGTAGAGTTTATTAATCCTATGAGAGTAGTAAAAGGTTGGATGGCAAAACTGGCAGCATTGTTAGCACCTTATATCGCAATTTTTATGATGGTAGCAACCGTTGTTTTGATTATTGTAATGTTTGTATATTCTATACTTAAGCCGATTGCGGATATTGGAAATGCCATTAGTAATTTCCTTTCCATTTTCTCAGTAGAATCAGATACCTTTACCAATGTTGCATTAACAGAGGACGAGATTAATGAGATTGTAGAAGCATCGGAATGTGATGAAACACAGGAAAGTGTGATTCGATATGCGTTATCGAAGGTTGGTTATCCATATAGTCAGGAACAAAGAACAAGTGGAAGTGCCTATGATTGTAGTTCTTTAGCATATTATTGTTGGAAAGATGCGGGAGTGGATATTAGTTATGGAAGCAATTACCCGCCGACTGCAGCAGAAGGTGCTAGGATGTTAAATAATGATGGGAAAGCACTTGATATGATGGATTTAAAAGCCGGAGATCTTATCTTTTATGGAGGAGACAGTAATGGGCGATATATGGGAATCTATCATGTAGCAATTTATGTTGGTAATGGAAAGGCAGTGGAAGCTTTAAACACCAAATATGGAGTAGTATATCAGACATTAAGAACAAAGAATGCAATTATGGTGTGTAGGCCTAATAAGTAAGATAGATGAAAACGAAAGGAGATTGATACAATGGCAGATGAAATAGCACAGGTAGTAGAAATGGAATATAAGGGGATGTATTACCTTTTTAAAGGAACGAAGTCAATGATTGCAATGATGGCAACCGCAGTAAAAGCTCTAGCAGATCATCATCACAATAACTATCTGAATAAGGAAGGGAATTGTGATTGGAAGAAGATGCAGGAGATATCCAATGGGACACCACCTATTTTAGAGTTTCCAAAGGAGATGTTTGTGGAGCGTGTCGTAAAGGTAAATAAGGATGGAAGTGAAGTAAAAAAATCTGATTTTGATCTGTACTGTGAGAAGTATGGTCTCAGATATTGTATTATGCCAGACTTAAATCCAAATGATGACTATCTACCAGTGGCAGTTCCTACGCAGGATGTTGGAATACATAAAGAGCAGATTAAAGCAGTTATGGAACGACGTATTCGTGTAGAGGAAGACAAGGATCAAGTATTGGATGAGAAAATTGTGACTGCAAAAGAAAGAGTTGCAAATGCAACCACAGAAGAGGAACGACAAGCAGCAGAGGAACAGTTAACGATGCTCTTAGAGGCCAAAGCGCAGAATCAGGATCTACTAAAGGAATCAAAAGAAAAAGCAGAGCATGATAATGAAATTGATTTTGCAGAGTATTTGAAGCAAGGAAAAGGATCGTTATTGGAAGCTGATCCACAAAAGGCATTGCAGCAAGATGAAGTGTGTGGAATCGTAAGAGAATATACACCTTACGATTGTATGTGGCCAGTAAGAGATGAAGATCATATTCCAGAAAGTAAAGAATTGTTCTATAGTCAGACTACAAGTGATGATAAGATCCATGTGATTAAGCGAGAATTTAATAAGGATAAGCATGGTAACATTTATTCCGAGTATAAAGTGCGAATGCCGGGCACATCAGAAGTAAAGATCTATTCTGATTATGGAATGAGTAAGGAACAATGGAAGAAACAGATTCCAAAGATGTTAAAAGAAGCGGGTCTTGAAAATGAACAAAAAACGGCAGTCGTACAGTCTGAGGAACGGTTTAAGAGATATCAGGAGTACGTAGAAGCAAATTTTAAGAAGGCTCTATCCAAAGAGGAGGAGCAAAAAGAGGAAGAGAAGTCTTATAGTAGTGAGGAAGCAGAAAAATTAGTAAAAGAGCACAACAGAGAAGTGATTGATCGAAGAGATTATGAGGAAACATTGTATTCTACGGTAACAGTTCCAGTAGCAAAATTAATGCCTGATGGGGACGAAGTGATGTGTATGGAACTTTCAGAAGGATTGGTAAAGGGTGTTATGATTCAAGAAATGGATGATAGGACAGCAAAGGTTTTTATTAAAGATGATGCAACATATTCTGTGATGAAAGCAGATGGATTAACAAAAGATATGTTGGGTACGGATATTGTAAAATCAGCTGGCGAATCTATGAAGGAGGCAACGGTAAGAACGACAGGAAGGGGAAGAGCGTAGAGTATGAGAAGAGAAAAAAGTAGCATGACAATTAAGAAGCATACTAGGACGATGAAAGAAACGTTGCTTTGCTACGGTATTGGTTCAATGCTTTGTGTCTATTTTGGATTCCTTTGTGGTGCCGTTTGGATACCAGACAATACTCTTTCTGAGTTTTTAAATAATTTCCAGAACTTCATCATTGCAGAACATCACTATGTAGTGGGGGTTACTTCGGCAACCCCTGCTTTTATTGTTGCGTATTGGGTGCTATTTTCATTGCTCTTTATCATGATAACAACTAGATTTGAACATCCTTTTGCAGGACAGGAATATGGTGTTGCTAAATGGGGGAATGCCAAGGAGTTTACGAAACTATTTGCCAATCATGATTCGAAAAATGAGATTGAAGTCGTTACCGGAGATACTGTACTTGATAAGAAAGTAACCGTGAATTGTAAGAATTACTGGCTAGCAGAGGGTGTATATTTATCGATTGATAATGAGAAAACATCCAACTTAAACATGCTAGTAGTTGGGCCACCGGGATCAGGAAAATCCTTTCGTCTTGCACGTCCTATGTTATCACAACTTTGTGGGAATTTTCTGGTTACAGATCCAAAGGGGGAGCTGTATAAACAAACGGGACAGTATTTTGAAGACAATGGATATGAAGTTATGGTCATGAATATAGAATCAGAGGATGGGATGCCAATGAGTATTCATTTTAATCCATTTGCGTACATTCGTAATGAGTCAGATATTATGTCCATTGCTGGAATTTTAATGAAAGCAACCACACCACAGGAGGAATCAGGTGGTAATGATCAGTTTTTTGAACAGAGTGCAGAAGTACTCTTAACATCTTTGATTTATATTATAAATGCCTATTATCCAAAGGAGAAGCAGAATTGGAAGGAGTTCGTAAACCTACTAAATGCAACGACTGTATATACGAAAAATGATGGATCGATTGATAACAGACCAGGAGGAATCCTAGAGATTGCTAAGAAGGCACAGTTAAAGTGGAAGAAAACGCATGAATCTGATTTCCCAGGATATGTAGCAATTGAGAAGTATTATAACGGTGCAGCAGAAACGACTAGTTCTATTGTGGCATCCCTTGATGCACATTGTAGATATATGAAGCTACAGTGTGTGATTGATTTGTTATCGGAAGATGAAATCCATATTGCAGATAGTTTTGGATATTCAAAACCGAGTGAGTATAGTAGTACTGGAAAGAGAATTTTATTCATCGTGACAAGTGAGGATAAAAGATATTATGACTGGATTCCAAGTATGGTATATTCCTTGTTTTTTGACGAGCTATACCACTTAACAGCCATTGATCCAAAGTTACATGAAACACTGCCACACCATTTAACGTATCTGATGGACGAATTTGCAAATGTAACATTACCAGATTCGTTTGTAGAAAAGCTTTCGACCATGCGATCTCGTAACATGAGTGCCGTTATCATTGTACAGAACTTAATTCAGCTTAAGAGGAAGTTCCCGAAGTTTGATATGGACAAGGATTTGATTGGTAACTGTTCGATCATCGATATTCTTGGAGCACCAGATATGGATAGCTGCGAATACTTAGCGAAGCACTTTGGAACCCAGACCATTCATAAGGCATCGGATTCGGATGCAAAGAGTTATAATGGGCAGAGTTCGAGATCAGAGGATGTAATGCAAAAGAGTTTGTTATCAGCAGAAGATATCTTTGCGATGAAAAAAGATGGAGAATGTGCCATTGTGATTAAAGGTGCAGATCCTCTTTATGAGACGAAGTGTAGGATGGAAGCGACTCCATTTGTAAAGCTACTATGCAGAAAAACAAATCCTTATGATCCGAAGAAGACAAGAAGAAAGAGACAGGAATACAAAGCAGGGAATGGAAACTTTTTTATGACTGGAGAGTGTGCAAGAGATCAAGCTGAAAAGATACGTAAGCAGGGAACACCCATTATTCGATTGACGGAGAATGATGTGGAGAATTTAGTATTGGAAGGTCGTATGAAAGAGCCAGTTACAAGTTTAAAACTAACGGAAATGATGCAGAAGAAATTAAAAGAAAATTATGAAAGATACTTGGATGAGAATTCAAGGGAGGCAATTGATTTTGAAATATACAGAGACAAAGACGACAAAAGTAAAGAGGGACATCAAAGATACGTATTACGTGCCGAGTGTGTGCAGAATCTGTTACAGACAGGATACACGAAAGCTCAGGTTAGGTTCTTATATGAGCTTATTATGGCAGACTATGGGGCAGAAAGAATTAAAGGGATGTTCCCGTTAGGATGTAGTGTCGAGGAGATTAGGAATTTTGTTAGGATATTGTAGGGGGATAGGGGATATCATATCCGAAGTTATAGTGTCTAGTATTAAGGTTTTTCTGTAGATTAGAAGTCGTCTAGAATTATAAAAAGAAGCCACTAAGGTGATTGGTAGTCCTAGAATTTGATACGAAAGAGATACAAGACAAATTATTTTGAACTTTTTGATAAATTCACACTCAATTAAGAAATACCTATAAATACTAGGATTGAGTTGAAATATGAATATGCATATTAAGAGTAAAATGCTACTCAATGGTATTAGGATAAAGTATCTACAAAAGTATTGTTTGAGACTTTAAAAGTCATTGATCTGGAAAACGCAGGAAGTCAAGAAATGTACTTGGATGTTTTCTATATATAACTTTAATTTTATGAAGGAGGCGAGAAAGAAGAGTTCGTGAAGAAGTATCTATACTTATGTCAGAATATGATGCAAAAAATATAAAATATAGGTATATTTTAGAGTAGTACAATATAAATTGTCGAGAAGATTATATTGACAACTAATTCTTAATGGAGTATATTTTTGTTAGCACTCAGCATTTGAGAGTGCTAACAAAAAAGTGGAGGTAAAAAAGATGGTAACAACTGTAGATAATGCTTTTAAAGAGTTTATGAAAGATACGGTAAATCTTGATTCGAGTAAGACTGTAAAAGCTAGAACTAGCAGAGACAATCTCATCAGTAATATCAATGAATTTAGTGGAGATGATGATTTTTTTTGTATCTATAAAGAGAAAAATTTAAAATTTGGTTCATTTGCAAGAAGGACAAAAATTCGAGAACTAGACGATATCGATCTAATGTTTTGTATATTTGCTGAAGGTTCTCGTACATATACAGAAGGCACGGATTGCTATTATATCATTGGTAACGAGGATGATAAAGCAAATGGGCTAACAGCAGTTGATAACGACCATCTAAATTCCACAAAAGTTATTAATAGATTTGTTACAAAACTTTCGGATTTAAGTGATTATAGCAAAGCTGAGATGCATAAAAACCAAGAAGCTGCCACATTAAAAATGAAGTCATATACTTGGAATTTTGATATTGTACCTTGCTTCTATACAACTAAAGATTTTTTCCTTATACCAGATGGAAAAGGTGATTGGAAAAAAACAGATCCCCGGATTGATAATGATAGGACTAGTAATATAAACCAAATGCATAATGGAAACGTATTAAACCTTATCCGTCTAGTAAAGTACTGGAATAAGAGAAAAGTAACATTAACTATTGGTTCTTATCTTCTAGAATGTATGATTCTTAATATATATGACGAAAAAGAGGTTGGAGAGAATTGGTGGATTGACATAGAGTTTAAGAATACATTGAATGAGTTATCAAGTGCAATAAAATATGATGTAGAAGATCCAAAAGGAATTCAAGGAAATTTGAATAATTTTAGTTCAGAAGATAGAAACAAGATTAGTGATGCTCTTACTAATGCATATAGTAAGGCATGTGAAGCAAGAAAATTTGAGGATGAAGGTAAACAAAAAGAGGCTATTAAGAAGTGGGGAGAAGTGTTAGGAAACAGCTTTCCCGAGTACACAGAAGGGTGATGAGGTGAATTAATGGAAAATGGTATAACAGAAAGACAAAATGAAGAAAGGTCTATTAATCTATTGGCTGCACAGAGGCAGTTGTATAATGAGGTGAAACGCGTTAATGGAATTGGCGTATTATTTGCTGTATTTATTCCATTAGTGTTGGCTGTAGTTCAGTTGATAATTGAGAATGAGACTTTAAGCGCAGTGTCTTATGTAGCATCAATTACTAGTATGTTTATTGCACTTGGAGTAAGTGCTTATGTAAAAAATGAGAAAAAGTTAGCAGCAGAAGTTCAACAACATTTTGATATATATGTTTATCAAATACAATGGGATACAAAATTATTTGGAAAAATGAGAGATGTAACTCATTGCGTGATGGAAAAGTCAAAAAAATTATATATGAAGTCAGGAGAAAGAGAAAAACTCATAGATTGGTATACCTCACCAGTAGGATTGGTAGAATTGAAAAAGGGGATATTACTATGTCAAAAAGAGAATTTTCATTGGGATGTTTCATTGCGAAAGCGTTATAAAACATTTTGTATTATTATCATTGGGGTTTTAACAGTCGCTATTTTAGCACTAGGTGTAATTAAAAATGAGTCTACGTGTATGCTTCTGTATAGATTTGCATTTATTGTGCCAATGGTTCAGTGGTTATTTCAAATAGTAGTTCAGATTAATGATGATGTAGTGAACTTAATGGAATGTGATGAACTGTTAAATTCTTCAGCAACGAAAACAATGAATGAATTACAAGAGATTCAAGGTAAAATCTACAATCATCGAAAATCATGTTTAGCTATACCAAACTGGTTTTATGAAAGATATAAAGATAATGATGAAGATACTGCACATCGAAGCGCTGCAATGAACAATACAAATTAAATTTGATAAACATTAGCATAAATTGAAAAATGAACAAAAGAAATAAAAACCTTCAGAATTTCTGAAGGTTTTTTTGCGCCCTTTTTTGCAATCAGCATTTTCACCCCCCAAGTACTTAATGAAAGGGAAAACACAGTCCCCTTACAACTTAAGGAAAGGAGTAAATATAATATGGGAACAAACTTATTAGCAACAGCTACAAATACAGTAGTTCTTGCAGCAAGTTATACGAAAGCAATTACAAGTTTAAAATCAGTTCTTCTTACACTAGGAAGTGCAATCGGAGCAGTTATGTTGGTATATGGCGGTATAAAATTTGCGATGGCATTTCGTCAGATGGATCAGCAAGGGGAACATCAGGCAGTCTATTCCGTTGTAGCCGGTGGTGTTCTTATTGGCTTAAGTGCACTTGTATCTGCATTAACCTAGAACGGATCCCGGCTCCTAAGTCAATTGGAGCCGGGATTATTTACGCGAGTAGCGAAGGAAAGGAGTCATTATGGCAGAAGTTGTAGAAGCACTTTATAACTGTGCATTTACCATTTGGAATGAATTAATGAAGATTGCCATGACGCTTTTTACGACAAGTCCAAAGATGGCGGGGAGTGGAACACCGTATGCAACGGTTCATACGATTTATAATGCAATTAGCGATGCAACCGTACCGATTGCAACTGTGTTCTTTATTATTGCAATTTATAAGTCGGTAATATCTGCTCCACCAGGACAACAGGCACTTAGATTTCTACAGGATGCATTAAGGTATTGCATCATTTTGTATATAGCAGCAAATATGTGGAGTGTCATGGGATACATTATGGAATTTGCAGATGGTATTACAGCTAGGATTACCGCAACAAGTGGATACACCTTATCCGTTTCTGGAGACATGGCAACGATTATACAGGACTGTTTGAAACTACCAGACTTTGAATTGTCAGGTGAGTGGTTATCGAAGTTTTGGTCCACGATTGGATGTTCATTATTGTTCCTGATTGGAGGAATCGTACTACTATTTATCATGGTTGCAAGTTGTATTTCCATTATCAGTAGTGCATTCCAGAGAATCTTAAAACCATTGATGATTTTACCGTTTGCAGGAATTGCAATTGCACTTGGAGCAGGAGGTCATGATATTTCAAGATCGTTACTGACTTATATTAAAACCTTCTTTGGATTCTGTATTTCGGGAGCATTGATGGTGATTGCAGTAAAGACAGGGGTATCACTATGTACGAATCTTGTGAATTTTGATCTTAGCAGTGCATCCAATGTGTATAAATGTATTCTGATTACCGTGCAGATGGCAATTACACCAATTGTAATTAGTGGACTAGTAAAAGGCTCAGACGCAATGATAGCAAGAATGTTCTAAAGGGAAGGAGGAGCAACAATGGCACAGATGAACAGAAATGTGAATTTAGAGGAGATTGATTCGGATGCATTGTTTGGTATTGATGCACTTAAGAATCAGAGTATATTACAAAAGATTGCATTTTGGGGATGTGTGATAGCCGGAGTGTTATTAAATGTGTTACTTCCACTGTATTATCAAACACCAAGAACAGTATGTGTCGTACTGTTTTTAGCATTGTTATTAGTGGGTGTGGCTATTGGATGTAATTATACAGAAGACATGACCTATGGAAAGTATATGTTTTATTTTTTCTTTAAACCTACAACCTCTTTGTTTTATGAGTCTACAGAGGACGTAGAACGAATTAGGGAAAAAGCATTGGAGATCAAAAGGGAAGAAGAGATGACATTAAGAAGGCAACAACAGGCGGATCCAAGAGCACAGAAAAAACTTCTAGTGAAAGTGATTATTTTTGTAATGGTATTAGGGATTAGTATTGGTGCGATATTTATTTATAGTAACGTGAAAGACAAGAATAACCTTCATCATAGAGCAGAGGTAGTTATGGAGGTAGTAGATGAATAAAGAAAACACAGCATATATGGAGCTGGCAAAAGTATTAGAAGAGGAATTTCATAAAAAGCAAGGAGCGGGTCTTTTAGCAAACCTCAATAAGAAGAATGTGGAGGGGCTTGATGTTACGCAGGAGAAAATTCTAAATGGAATCAAGGAACAGTTGTCTACGTATCAGAATGAAGAGGGAGAGGAGTTGTCAGAGGAAGAAAAGGATTATGTCATTGATCTCATTCGCAAGGAATTGTGGGGATATGGAATCATTGATGGCTTAATCCATGAGAAAGATATTTCTGATATTAAGCTTTATGGTCCAAAGAATATTAGAGTGAAAAGAAATGGATCCCGTGGAGCATGTCATGCTTCATTTAAAGATAACAATGCTTATAAAGCATTTGTTACAAAACTCCTAGAGAGAAATAAGATTAATCTAGGGACTGCAAATGCAATACAGACATTTACCGATGCGACCCAAGAAGATTTCATTCTTCGAATTACCATCATATCAGGACTGCTTGTAGATGGTGGCCAACCCCTTGTTGCAATCCGAAAGATTCCAAAGGAGAAATACACGTTACAAACCTTAGAGAATGCCGGGATGTTCATGCATCACAGTGGTAACAGACGAATTAAGCTAGAACGTAACATTAGAAAGAATCATTTTACAGAATGTAATAAAGCATTTAACGAGTTAATGAATCGAATGATTACTTCAAAAGGGATTCTCTTTACTGGAAAAGGAGCAAGTGGGAAGACAACACTAATGAATGCCATGATTGCAGAGATTCCAGAAGAGGAGTCCGTGATGATCTGTCAGGAGAATGCAGAGTTATTTGATTTGGTACATCCAGATCTGTTTGCATGTCATGTAATGAACAATGCGGGAGATTCCAAAATCAGTTATGAACTTGGTGATTTGACAAGGGCTGCATTATTGGTTGATTTAGATCGAGTAATTGTAGGAGAAGTAAAGGAAGGATCTGAAGCAGCGGGCTTGTCAAAAGCATCAATGACGGGACATAAATGTTGGACATCGGTGCATGGAGAAAGTTGTGAAATGGCAGTTGACAAGATGGCCGACTATGTTAGTCAGGCAACCGGATATTCTACAAGGGATGCATTAAAACAGTTACAAGGATTTGAGTATGTAGTACATCTTAGAAACTTTCGTGTAGATGAGATTATCCGAATTGCAGGCTGGGATAAGGAAACGGAAACTCTTATATATAAAAGCGTTTATCCATTTGTAAGGGAAGGAGTAAGGGATGAAAAAGAAACTGATTAGTTTATGTATGGTTTCAATAATAGCAGTATCTCTTAGTGGATGTGGTTTCTTTGAAACGGTAAGTGGATTAGCTGGTGGTAAGGCAACTAGCTTTTCCAA
The DNA here is from genome assembly GCA_030535455.1 of bacterium. Taxonomy (GTDB): domain Bacteria; phylum Bacillota; class Clostridia; order Lachnospirales; family Lachnospiraceae; genus KM106-2. The sequence goes on along the minus strand of JAUNJY010000017.1, from coordinate 4,927 downwards.
TGCCAATGATTTAGAGAGTGGAAAAGCCTATGTATGGCATCATGAGGGAGCAACAATTGAAGAGGATTTAGAATCTGATGTGGGTGAGAATGTGTTTTTTACCTGTATTACCGGTGACTATAATTTCAGAAAAAAGGAACTAGAAGAAGTAACCGAATATCCAAGAAGTATTTGGATTGATTCAGATACGGATAGTCAGATACCAACGGTAACAAGTTTAGACTACTTAGTCTATGTATCGAATAACGAAGTACCAAGTTCTGTTGTCTTTGAACGGTTTGCAGATTATGGATATACCATTGGAATATCTAATATGGAAGCCGATCAAGGTGGGCATTATTATTTGACCTATGCAGATGTTGAGAAAGAAGATTACAAATATTATATTGATATGAAATCAGATGCGGCACAACTTGCAGAGATTGAACTAATTTCAAAATTGTATTTGGATAAGGTTGGTTCTAATAAAGTAGATAAAAGTACAGTATCTGATGGTGGTACCGTTCTTGGATTAGAAAAAGATAAATCTTATGTTTGTGAGTTTTACACTGGTACGTATTATCAGGATTATGCACTCAAAGCCAACATTCACAGTTTTGGAAGTATGGAACGTTTTGTGAGTTACGAGTATGAGTTTATGCATAGTAACTTTATTGCAATCCAGATCCCAGAATATTTTAAATCTGGGTATTACTTTGTAAATGGAGTAGGACTATTTCGATATGTAGCAGATAAAGATGTAGGTAAATACAATGGAGAAGCATATGATGCGGGAATTGACTGGAATGATCCAATGATTCTTTATAACGAAGATGGTACAGTAAAATATGATCCAAGTAATCCAGATAGTCAGAAACCAATAGAGGATATCTCAGATTCAGGAGATGATGGAACTGTCAACATGGATATAAATGCAGGTGTGGATAACCCAGGAAATAAAGATCGGGATGGTGGAGAAAAGAAAGAACAGGAGGTGAAGAAGAAATGAGTAAAGATTTAATGATGTGGCTTCCTTGGGCAAGTATCTTTTTATTTATTTTTTTATTAATCGTTCTACTACATAGGAGATTTGTAGAAAACAATGTCTGGGGCAAGATCGTAAAAAAGTATAAGGATAATGTGGATTTGAAGGTATTATCAGAATCTGAATTTGTAACGAGATTTGGTGCCATTGAAACTAATTCAATTCTATATAAGTTAGATAGACTGATGTTGACCAGTGGAATTAAAAGTATCCTTCCTTTTGTAAATGGTGAAGTATTTTTAGCAATGATGATGGTATGTTCCATGGCAGGTTTCTTTGAGGGAATTGTATTTTTTCATAATGGATTTGTAGCACTTTTTCTAGCTGCGCTACAGACCGTTGTTCTTTATGTAATTGCAATTGGACTGGCAGGAAAGACCTATAATCAGATTGAAGATAATACAGCCATATTCATATCAATCTTATCCAATCATGCAAAAGGGAGCAGTGATATTGTTTCAATTATGCAGAATACCATTCCATCGTTAAGCGGACCACTTAGGGGGATTGCTGAGAAGTTTGTGCTAGATGCGGAGAATACAGGAAATGTTGATGTAGCGTTTGACTATATGAAGGAGTCTGTAGATAACAGACAATTGCAGACGATTATTGTGAACTTAAAGAACTGTATGCATTATCAGGCAAATTATGAAGAGGTACTAGCACAGATGATGAGTCAGGTGGCAGCAGGATTATCAGCAAGAGAGGACAGAAAGAACATTTTGTTTTCCATGAAGTTAACGCTTATTGTGATATCTATTATGGCAGTTATTATTGTATGGATTATTGGAGCTGGACTTGCAATTGATGTAAAGGGAAGCTTAACTGGAAACGTATTTGGACAATTGTTACTTTTGATTACAGGTTTCTTGTATCTCATGTTTGGAATCAAGATGTTTAAGACAGATAAGTAAAGGAGGAAGATCGATTGATAGGATTATTAGTAGCATTATTATTTATTATACTGTTTTCTCTTGTTCAGGGAGTCGTGTATTTGAATCATGGAACATCGCCTGCAGAGGAAGCAAAGAAGAAAATGAAAATGATTAGAGACTCTTCCTTAATAACAAAGTTCATTGCCCAAAAGCAAATTCGACTTAAGAAAATGGGAGCAGGTATTTTATTAAAGGATCAGATGACGGTAAGTCAGTGGTATCTCTATAAAGGGCTGATGGCAGGTCTATTTTTAATGATATGTTTCTTTATTACAGAGGGAGTATTAAAAACAAGTTTAGCTAAGCCAATGAGTATGGTTGCGGCAGTCATGGGATGGTTTTTCTTAGAGATTATCTTAAGAGCTCAGAACAGTTCATCCAATGACAAAATGATGCCAGATATTATGGAGATGAGTAGATCAGTACTATATGGAAAGCGTGGTGGTCAGTATATTGCAGATGCATTAAAAGATTCGGTAATTGTAGTAGAAAACAAGAGATTAAAGACAGCTCTTTTACGATTAAGAAATGATTTAGATGCAGGGAGGTCTTTAGAGGATTGCTTAAATGAGCTTGAGATGAGTTTTTCAAATGGTGAGATTTCCGCCTTTTGCACAGTAATAAAATCGCTACAGTCAACAGGACAGGTAGATGAAGCACTTCATACTCTAGAGAATAATATTGAACGAGAACAGGTTAGCGTAAACAAAAAGAGATGCCTCATGTTAGAGCATAAGACAATGATGTATGTAATCTTTATAGCAATGGATATCCTTGTGATGATACTTTATTGCATTATTATCAAACTGTTACAATTACAAATTGGATTTTAGGAGGTGGCAGAGTTGAACTTTATAACGAAGAAAAGAAAAGGTGCCATTATGGAAAATATGCTAGTTATGCTCCTAGAATTGATTGTGGTATGTGCCTTTATAGTAATCATTTTTGGTGTATTCTCAGGTATTAATGACAAATGGGGGGTGAGGCAGGCAGCAAGAGAGTATCTACTGATTATGGAAACGGAAGGATATTTGAATTCCACAGATCAAGCTAGTTTAAAAACAGAATTAGAGAGTTATGGATTATATAACATTTCTTTTAGTGGAACTACAACCAGTGAAGTCAATTATGGAGATCGTATTTACCTATGTATTAGTGGAACCTATGATGACAATATCTTGGCGTTTGCTGGAGGCATTTCAAAGTATACTACGCATTCTAGTTCCATTACGATTAACCGGCAGTCAACGGCGAAACAGTAAGGTGGTGATTGGTTGATGGATGTGAGAGACAATGTGATACAACGATTAAAACAGAAGAGAAAAGCGACAGGAGCAGTGGGATATGTGCTTTTATTCCTAGTCGTTCTTGTGATGGTAATCCTAACTTTATATCTGGCACAGGTCGCTAAGCTAATGACGCATCAACATCACATTGATGATTCTTTAGCAGATTCAGTTCTAGCCAGTTTAGTAGCAGATGATGTCTATTATTTTGAGACGTATGAGAGGACAGGAATACCTGTAATTCGATTTAAGAGTACTGACAATTCCTACTATATTTTTACCGACTGTATGACGAATGCAATTGCTGATACCAGTGGATTTTACTATAACTTTAGTTTTGATACATTTATCTGTTATGAGGTAGAAGGTAATAATATCATGATTACAGAATATACAGGAAATGGTGGAGCAAAACGAACTAGTGTGGGACGAGTTGGATCGGTACGAGCACCAACAGGCGAAGTAGTAAGAGAGACTTCAGCGTATGGAAAAGTAAGGTTTGATATTCAAAATATTATTGATAAAAGCTATATAACAAAGACCAAGGATATTTACTGTACCTTGGAAATTAACAATTAGAAGGGAGACATTCGTATATGTTTGAAAAGAAAGTAACAGATGAACAGAAAAGACAGATGGTAAAGGAAGCAAAGAAAGAAAATAAGAAGGCGAAGAAAGTAAAAGGTGAGGATTCTAAAGCATTGTCGATTTTGAAGACATTAGTGATTCCAGCCGTATTTGCAGCAATTGTAGTATGTGTATTATTTGTGGCAATTGAGAAAAATACAGCACAGGAGGAATTGAAAACTACGGTTGTTTGTATGAAGGAAGATGTGAAAGCGAACACCTATGTAAAGGCGGAGGATATTGATAAGTATTTTACGACTGCTTCGGTGGAAATGACAGCGGTTCCGGTAACGGCAATTAAGTCAATTGGTGAATTATCGAAAGATGGATTCTACATAGAAAGTACGATGTCAAAGGCTCAGATGGTTTTGGCGGATGATTTAGCTGTGAAGAATGAAGCAATGGATAAGTACCGGAATGGATACGAGATAACATCATTAAAAGCGGAATCATTTGTTGGAGGTGTCAATGGTAGTCTTAGAAAAGGTGATATTGTGGATGTATATGCAGTAGATCCAGCTACAGAGATGTTAGTGCTTATGGCTGACAATGTGTATATTGAGGAGGTGTACGATAATTCAGGGAATAAGATTGTGGAAGATAGTGAGATTGGTACAGCTTTTACAGTGTATGTGACGGAAAGTGAAGTGGAGAAGATTAATAGGGCGATTTGTTATGGTGGGGTGCAGATGTATTTGAAGACGGAGTAAGAAAGAATGAGAGGGTGTACTTAGTGGTACATCTTCTTTTTTGTTTAATCAATATATGTGCAATAGAATATTAATATAAAAAAATAGATAATTGGAATAATATTTAGGATTTATTCTGGATGTATGTTGACTGAGGGGGAAAGGAGTGATATTATAAAAACAGAATAAAATAAAGAAAATAATCTTAAAAACAATAAAAAGGAGCGATGGAGAAAAAGATGAAAGAAAAAAAAATAAAACTTATTCTTGATGGAGGGCAATTCAAACTCTCATATACTAATGATGAGAACAAACAGATGAAAGTATCTATTGGGAGTGAAAAAGATATCACAGTTGTAAGTGCTA
>JAUNJY010000077.1 GCA_030535455.1 bacterium | reverse complement strand
GCAACGGTTATTACAACAAGGCTTTGAACAATTACCACCACAGCCATTTCTAGACATCATTATATAATATAAGAACTCGTTCATAATAATTACCTTTATATTTTTCATATACTTTAATATATGACAGTTTTCGACGGTTGGTGTATTCATGCCTTATGGAATTGTCTTATCAGGCTACTAAACGTAGACGCCTTCAATGCGGAGGCAACGATAGGAAGCGTAATTATACGTTCCAAGGGGCCGTCTTAGGGCATTGAAATCATGGGCATCGATCAGAACATAGTCTGGAGTGGTCTGTCCACGGATTTCAGATACAATCAGTGTATGGTAATAAACATTTATATCATTCTTTAGTTGGATCAAGTCTCCTACTTTAATATCAGTTAAAGGAATTTCCGTTGCAAAAGGCCCTCTGGTCTTGTTTGTAGTTAAAAAGTTGTATAGGTACTTTACTCCGGTCCAACTAGGAGAACGATCATTCGCAGATATGTAATACCAGCCAAAGGTCTTTGTATAGTTCATGACACCGCTCCCGGCATAGAGACACTGACTGATATAATTGGTGCAATCACCACCGTAATTTGTAAAATCCAGGTAATTAGGGTTTCTAGATAAGGCCCATTTATTTGCATACTCGATTGCCTTAATTCGATTATATTCCTTGATTTGAGGCATATGTAACATCCTTTTACTAGTTTGTTTATAGTATATGATAGGACTATAAAAACTAATTCAAAATAATTTTTGTGATTATTTCCATAATTTAAGAAGAGAAAAATGAATTGCTTTTATATATAATAAACTATATGAGAATAGTAAAAGATTGATAAAATCTTCCAAAACAATGAGAATAGAGTTTGTTTTATAGGTGAAATGGAAGGAAAATTTAAAGATGGAAATTAATATTAAAAAAAGAAACGGTTCATTTGAGCCTCTTTGTGTTGAGAAAACAAAGAAAATGGTCGCATTTGCATGCGAAGGGCTTGAAGGCTGTGATCCAATCGAATTGGAGCTTGACTCCAACATCCAGTTTATCGATGGAATGAGTACAAAAGAGATACAAAAAGTGTTAGTGCAGACAGCAATTGAAAAAGTAATCCAGAACAAAGAAGATGGTTACGGAAATGCAATTAAATCTACCAATGTAAATTGGCAGTATGTTGCTGCAAGACTTTTTGCATTTGATTTATATAAAGAAGCAGGAATTACAAGAAACTATAAATTCTTTGGCTATGGTAATTTTTATGAGTTAGTCGTAAAGCTTAGTGAGATGAAGTTATACGGTGATTACTTATTAGAGAATTATTCAAAAGAAGATATTATGGAACTATCTTCTTATATCAAGCCAGAACGTGATTATTTATTTAATTACGAAGGAATTAAATTATTGGCAGACCGATACTTAATCAAGGGATACAATAAAGAAGTTTATGAACTTCCTCAAGAACGTTTTATGGCAATTGCAATGCATCTTGCAATTCCAGAAGGCGAAAACAAATTAGAATATGCAAAACAATTCTATGATTTACTTAGCTCCTTACAAATGACTGTGGCAACTCCAACGCTTGCCAATGCAGGAACAAGCTTCTATCAGCTAAGCAGCTGCTTTATTTCTTCCGTGGGTGATAACTTATGGTCCATCTATGATGTGAACCAAAAGTTCAGCCAGGTAAGTAAGCACGGTGGTGCACTTGGTATTTACGTAGGTAAGGTAAGAGCTTTAAATTCTGAAATCAGAGGATATAAAAATGCAAGTGGTGGTGTAATTCCTTGGATACGTCTCTATAACGATACTGCTGTAGCGGTGGATCAGTTAGGAAGAAGAAAAGGCGGAGCAACTGTAACACTTGATATTTGGCATGCAGATTTATACGAATTCTTAGAGTTACGTACCAACAATGGAGATGATAGAAGAAAGGCACATGATATCTTCCCAGCAGTAAGTATTCCGGATTTATTTATGGAACGCTTAGAAGAAAGAGGAACATGGTCCTTATTTGATCCATTTATGGTAGAAAAGCACATGGGTTATCGTCTAGAAGACTGTTACGATGAAGTAGATGACAAAGAGTTTACAAGACGTTATCTTGAATGCGAAGCAAATGAGAACTTACAACGTGTAACGGTTCCAGCACTTGATATTATGAAAAAAATCATGAAGAGTGCAGTGGAAACAGGAACGCCATTTATCTTCTTCAGAGATACGGTTAATAGAGCAAATCCTAACAAAAACAGCGGCATGATCTATGCATCCAACCTCTGTCACGAAATCGCCCAAAATATGAGCGAATCTGAAATGATGGAAGAAAAAGTAGTAACAGAAGATGGAGACACTGTTGTTATTACCAAAGTAAAAGCAGGTGACATGGTTACTTGTAACTTAAACTCCATTAATTTAGGTAAGATTAACAAAGAAGACTTAGCGAAAAATGTACCATTACAAATTCGTATGTTAGACAACGTAATCACATTAAACCAGATGCCAGTTATGGAAGCTAGAACGACAGCAGACAAATACCGTTCCATCGGTCTTGGTACAAGCGGATATCACCATTATCTTGCAAACCATAACATTCAATGGGAAAGCGAAGAACATTTAAAAGAAGCAGATGAGTTATTTGAAGAAATTGCATATCAGGCAATCAAAGCAAGTATGGAAATTGCAAAAGAAAAAGGTTCCTACCCATTATTCAAAGGTTCTGAATGGGACACAGGAGAGTATTTCACTAGAAGAGGCTATACTAGCGATAGATGGAAACAGTTACAAAAAGACGTACATGAATATGGACTTCGTAACGGATATATCTTAGCAGTAGCGCCAACCGGATCAACTTCCAATATTGCAAATACAAGTGCAGGTATTGATCCAATCTTCAAGAAGTTCTTTATCGAAGAGAAAAAAGGAAGCTTCATTCCAAAGACTGCGCCAGACTTAAATGATCAGAATTTCTGGTTCTACAAAGAAGCGCATACGATTGACCAGCAATACAGCATCAAGGCATGCGGTATCCGTCAACGCCATATTGATCAAGCACAATCCTTTAACTTATATATTACGCCGGAAGTACGTGCCAAAGAGATCTTAGATCTTTACGTGCAATCCTTTAAAAATGGTGTAAAGACAATCTATTATGTTCGTAATCAGACGTTAGAGATGGATGAGTGTACAAGCTGTTCCAGCTAATTGTATAAATTCATCGAAAATAAGGAATAAGAGATAGTAGAGAAAAATAAGAAAAAGACAAGAGGTTACTATGGAAAAGAAGAAGATTTTTAACGAGTTCGGTGTCCGTGGCACGGAAAGCATGTTAAATGGAAATACAACAAATTTAAGAGAGTGGAATCGTATTAAGTATGATTGGGCAAATACCCTTTACCGTACGTTTTTAAATAACTTTTGGATTCCGGAAGAAATTTCACTAAGTGAAGATGTGAAGCAATTCCCATATCTTACAGATGGAGAAAGAAATGCATTTGATAAGATTATCAGTTTCTTAAACTTCCTTGACTCCATTCAAAGTGAGAATTTGCCAAACTTAAGCCGTTATATTACGGCAGCAGAAGTATCAAGTCTTCTTAATGTACAGGCATTCCAAGAAGAAATTCATGCACAAAGTTATTCTTATATCTTAGATACAGTTACAAATCCAGTATCCAGAGATAAGATTTACGATATGTGGCGTGAAGATGAGCATTTGTTACAACGTAATAAGTTTATTGCAAACATCTACCAACGTTTTAATGAAGAACCAACCGAGCAGAACCTAGTTCGTGCAATCGTTGCAAACTACATTCTAGAAGGTATTTACTTCTACTCAGGATTTAGTTTCTTCTATACGCTAGCAAGACAAGGGAAGATGACTGCTACTAGTACGATCTTTAAATATATCAATCGCGATGAGGTAACTCATCTTGTATTGTTCCAAAATATCATCAAAGAACTTCGCGTAGAAAACAAAGAGTTATTTACTCCGGAATTCGAAGAAGAGATCCGTGAAATGATGAAGACAGGCGTGGAACATGAAATCGCTTGGGGCCAATATGTAACAGACAATCAAATCCTTGGTATTAACAATAACTTGATTGAAAAATATATAAAATATTTATCCAATTTACGCCTTCGTGCAATTGGAATTAAAGAATTATATCCTGAAATCACAGAACATCCAATGGCTTGGATTGAAGGGTTCTCTAACCTTAACAATACAAAGACTGATTTCTTTGAAGCAAAGGTTACAAATTATACAAAGGCAGCAGCTTTTGATTTTGATGATTTAGAATAGCGGAGGCGAGGACGCCTCCTTCAGATGAAATGGGATTTCATCTGGTGCTGAAGGTAATGAAAGGAGCAAGTACGCGTACGCGTGCTTGCTCCTTTCCGTATTTCAGGAAGTGAATTCCTGAAATACGATTCCAAAGGGGGACGAGTCCCCCATACCCTTCCCAGAGTGGGGCGGTGCAAGAGAAATAAGTGGGCTCTGGGGGAGAAGAGCGGAGCACCAGAGGTTCTCCGGACCACTCCGGGTGGTAGATTCTTTTAAATCTATAGTTTGCTTTATTAATTTCACTGCAGTTTTAAGAAATATAAATAAGTTTATCTTATAATCACTTAATATAATTAAGAAAAAATGGTAAAAAACTTATTTAGTCAGCATTTCAACTTTTGATATGACAGAAAATGCTTATTCGACAAAAATCTTACTGAAATTATTGCATAGATTATAGAAAATCTTTATAATATTAATATTAGTTTGCCTTAATGGCAGGGCTAAAAATACAATCAAAGGGTGATTAAATAATGAGTTATGTTGATGAAGTGATGGCATTAGTACAACAAAAAAATGCTGATCAACCAGAATTTTTACAAGCAGTAAAAGAAGTACTAGAATCTTTAAGACCAGTAATCGATGCAAACGAAGATAAATATCGTAAAGATGCTATCTTAGAACGTATTGTTGAACCAGACAGACAATTAATGTTCAGAGTACCTTGGGTTGATGACAAAGGTCAAACTCAGGTAAACCGTGGTTTCAGAGTACAATTCAACAATTCTATCGGACCATACAAAGGTGGTTTACGTTTACATCCATCTGTAAACTTAAGTATTATCAAATTCTTAGGTTTCGAACAAATTTTCAAAAATTCCTTAACTAGCTTACCAATCGGTGGTGGTAAAGGTGGTTCTGATTTCGATCCTAAAGGCAAATCTGATCGTGAAATTATGGCATTCTGCCAAAGCTTCATGACTGAATTATGTAAATATATCGGCGCTGACACAGACGTACCTGCAGGTGATATCGGTACTGGCGCAAGAGAAATCGGATATATGTTTGGCCAATATAAGAGAATCAGAGGTACATACGAAGGTGTACTTACTGGAAAAGGTTTATCTTACGGCGGTTCTTTAGCTCGTACAGAAGCTACAGGATACGGATTATTATACCTTACTCATGAAATGTTAAAATGCAACAACATCGATTTAGCTGGTAAAACTGTTGCAGTTTCCGGTGCTGGCAATGTTGCAATCTATGCAATTCAAAAAGCACAATCATTAGGCGCTAAAGTTGTTACATGTTCTGACTCTACAGGTTGGGTATACGATGCAGAAGGTATCGATGTAGCAGCACTTAAAGAAATCAAAGAAGTAAAACGTGCTCGTTTAACTGAATATAAAAACTACCGTCCAAATGCTGAATACCATGAAGGTAAAGGTGTATGGACTGTTAAATGTGATGTTGCTCTTCCATGTGCAACTCAAAATGAATTAGATCTTGAAGATGCTAAGACATTAGTAGCTAACGGAGTTTTAGCTGTAGCTGAAGGTGCTAACATGCCTACTACTTACGAAGCAACTCAATACTTCATTGAAAATAAAGTATTATTTGCTCCTGGTAAAGCAGCTAACGCTGGTGGTGTTGCAACATCTGCATTAGAAATGTCTCAAAATAGCGAACGTTTAAGCTGGACATTTGAAGAAGTAGATAGTAAATTACAAGCAATCATGGTTAACATCTTCCACAACATGGATGATGCAGCTAAGAAATATGGTCATGAAGGCAACTACGTAGTAGGCGCTAACATCGCTGGTTTCGAAAAAGTAGCTGACGCTATGATGGCTCAAGGTGTTTGCTAATCTTAGTAAATAATTGAGAGAAAAGAGGTTGTCGTTTATCGACAACCTTTTTTTAATTGATTGGAAACTTCTCTTCGAGTAGCCTCCAATCAATTAAAAAAGCCCCCTAAAAAGCGGGGGCAAGATGCACACTCACTCGAGAGGAAGATGTCGCTGTCGCGACCGAGTTCGGCGCGGCAAAGTGTGTGTTCTTTGCAGTGATTTTAAGCGCGAGAGTGTGTGGAACACACACTTTGTTCTTGATTGGAAACTTCTCTTCGAGCAGCCTCCAATCAATTAAAAAAGCCCCCTAAAAAGCGGGTGCAGATTGCGCACTCACTCGAGAGGAAGATGTCGCTGTCGCGACCTAGTTCGTCGCGGCAAAGTGTGTGTTCTTTGCAGTGATTTTAAGCGCGAGAGTGTGTGGAACACACACTTTGTTCTTGATCGGAAACTTCTCTTCGAGCAGCCTCCAATCAATTAAAAAGCCCCCTAAAAAGCGGGGCAAGATGCGCACTCACTCGAGAGGAGTATGTCGCTATCGCGACCAAATTCGACGTAACATAATTGCTGAATTTCTTTCATTATGTTATAATACACCAGTGTGAGTTTTTATGACTCCCGATAAATGAAAGGAGAAATAATATGTCACAAATAACAGAGATTACGTTAGATGAGTCAAAACAGTTAGTATTAGTGGCGAAGGCACTATCTGCAGAAGCTAGAATTGAAATACTAAAACTTCTTAGAAATAAAGAACTGAATATAAATGAAATATCCGAGCAACTGAAAATACCGGCTTCCTCTGCGGCAGCTCATATCCGTGTGCTTGAGGATGCGTCCTTGATTAAGACAAGTTATCAGCCGGGGATTAGAGGCTCAATGAAACTATGTCAGATCAATATGGAAGCAATTCATATTAATCTACAATCCAAGTTTGATACCAGCCTCGACACCAAGACCTATGATATGCCAATTGGGAATTATGTTGACTATAAGGTGACACCAACTTGTGGACTTGTAAATGAAAAGGGAGCAATTGATGATGAAGACGAGCCAAGATGTTTCTATAATCCGGCAAGAAATACTGCGAAACTTCTATGGCTAGGGGATGGATATGTTGAATATCGTTTTCCTAACAATGAGCTGTTAGAAAAAACATTAAAGAAGATGTCAGTTTCTACAGAACTTTGTTCAGAAGACCATGAATATAATATGGACTGTCCGTCCGATCTTTCTTTGTGGATTAATGATACTTGCATTGGAACATGGAATTGTCCAAGCGATTTTGGTGGAAGAAGAGGAAAACTTAATCCAGAATGGTGGCCAGATAAAAATACACAATTTGGAATGCTTAAGACCTGGTCAGTAACTGATGAAGGTTCCTATATTGATGATGTAAAGGTGTCAGATGTCACTCTGGAGCAGTTAAAACTTGAGGAAAATGATTTTATATCTGTAAGAATAGGAATTGCAAAAGATGCAGTAAATAAGGGCGGAATGAACTTGTTTGGTGACAGTTTTGGTGACTATCCACAAAATATAGTAATGCATCTCATATTTCAAAAATAATCGTTTACACTAACGGCTAGAACATGTATAATATAAACATAAAATCTGTTTTATTCTAAGAAATATATTATATATGTATTTGAGAGAAGGAGAATAATATGAAACAACAATTAGTGGAGAAGTTCAGTAAAGTATTTGGTGATAAAAAGGAAATACATACTTTCTTTGCACCAGGTCGAGTTAATTTAATTGGGGAGCATACAGATTACAATGGTGGACATGTATTTCCATGTGCATTAACAATTGGAACTTATGCTGCAGTAAGTAAAAATGAGGACAATGTTTTACGTTTTTATTCCTTAAATTTTGAAGAATGTGGCGTAATCACTTCATCCATTGATGACCTTGTATATAAAAAAGAAGATGATTGGACAAATTATGCAAAAGGCGTAATGTGGGCAATGAAAAACCGTGGCTTTGAAATGAGCTGTGGTTTAGACATTTTAGTATACGGAAATATTCCAAATGGATCCGGATTATCTTCTAGCGCATCCTTAGAAGTATTAACAGGATATGTTTTAAAAGAATTATTTGGATTTGAAGTATCCTTAACTGATTTGGCATTAATCGGTCAAGAAGCAGAAAATAAATTTATCAGTGTAAACTGCGGAATAATGGATCAGTTTGCAATCGCTATGGGAAATGAAGGCCACGCAATCTTTTTAGATACAGCTACCTTATCCTATGAATATGCGCCAGTAGATTTACAAGGCGAAAAGATTGTAATCATGAACACAAACAAGAAACGTGGATTAGGCGATTCTAAATATAATGAACGTAGAAGCGAATGTGAAGAAGCATTAGCTGAGTTACAGGAAGAAATAAAGATTGATAGTCTTGGTGAATTATCAGAAGAACAATTTGAAACTCATAAAATGGCTATTAAGAGTGATGTAAGAAGAAAACGTGCAAAGCATGCTGTATATGAAAATCAACGTACGATTAAGGCAGTTGAGGCATTGAAAGCAAATGATCTTGAGTTGTTTGGAAAGCTTATGATTGCTTCTCATGACTCTTTACGTGATGATTACGAAGTAACAGGAACCGAGCTAGACACAATCGTAGCTGCAGCATTGCAACAGCCAGGAGTAATCGGTGCAAGAATGACAGGCGCTGGTTTTGGCGGATGTGCAGTAAGTATTGTAAAGAACGATTCAGTAGATGCCTTCATTAAAAATGTAGGTACTGCTTATAAAGAAAAAATTGGATATGAAGCTGATTTTTATGTAGTAGAAATTGGTGGAGGTCCAAGAAGTTTATAGAAAAAAGAGAACTCTTTTGTAAAAAAAGGGTTCTCTTTTTTTAAAAGGCAGAGTTCACTAACGTAACTGACCTTGAAATAGCTATCTGCTAAGTTTCTTTGATTGGATGTGGTATTCAAGCGGAAGGCTGATAAAGTCAGGGGCAATCTTTGATAAATAACGCATAAGCTTTGTCTGAAGGCCTGGCACAATCACTTCCTGTCCTTTCAATAATCCGGAAATAGCAACTTTTGCGCAAGTCTTAGCAGAGATGGATGCAAGGTCCATATCTGCACCTGCTACCGAATTAAATTCAGTCTGTACTGGACCGGGACAAAGAACACTAACACGGACATTTTTGTGAAGCTTTTTCATTTCATAGTTGACAGAACGGCTAAGGGAAAGTACATAAGATTTACTTGCACCATAAGTTGACATCATTGGTGTTGGATAGAAGGCGGCAATACTAGAGACATTAAGAATTCTTCCTTGTTTCATATGCCTTGCAAATAATTTGGTAAGTAGCATGACGGCACTGACATTTGTCTGGATCATAGAGAGCTCGTCTTCAAGGGAGAGATCGGTAAAAGCCCCGGCCTTACCAAAACCTGCATTGTTAATTACAATGCGGATAGGATAATCTTTGCAAGCCTTATAAAGTGAAACACAATGTTCAGGCTTGGAGAGGTCAGAGTCCATTACTATGATGTTATTGCCATATTTTCCTTCAAGTTCATTTTTAAGTTCAATCAGTCGATCTTTACGTCTGGCCACGATGATTAGGTCATAATTACGTCTAGCAAGTTCACGAGCCATTTCCCGGCCAATTCCGCTGCTGGCACCGGTAATTAAAGCATACATAAGCATCCTCTTTTCTTATTCAAATAGTTTGTACTAGTATACCACATTTCAAAATCAGCAGTAGAGGTTTCTTTCAAAATAATTAAGTGAAACAGTAAACTTACACTTGAATTGGAATATAATGTAAATTATAATGAATTAGTACATAAGAATTAGAATGAAAAAGGGAGAATGGAGTATGAAGAATAATAAGATATGCCCAAAATGTAAATCAAATAATATTATTCGCGTGGATGGCTATACAGGGGCTTATGGAGCAGGAAATAATATTAGAATTGGGGCTTCAATCTTTGAAGCAGTGAATGTAAATCGATATATTTGTTGTGACTGTGGCTATTCGGAAGAATGGATTGATAAAGAAGATTTACCAGCAGTGATAGATAAATATGCAAATAAATAATAATAGTAATGAATAATAGAGAAGCACGATGCAAATCGAGCTTCTTTTTTTTATTGACGAGGAAACCTCTCTTCGAGAAGCCTCCTATCAATTAAAAAAGAGCGTTATCTCTTTTCCACAGGCATAAGAGATAACGCTCTTTTTAGTTATGTTTATTATTTGTTTTCTTTTCTTCTTAAGTTAGCAACTACTAAACCACCAGCGCAAACGATTAATGCACCATAAACAAGTGTTAAGGAAACATCACCAGTTTTCTTAGTGGAGTCTGCAGTTGGAGCAGCTGTAGCAGTTGCAGTAGCGGCTGCATCAGTACTTGCTGCGTCTGTAGCAGTTGTATCTGAAGCTGCAGCTTTTTTAGCAATTGTGAATGTTACAGCGATTTTCTCGCCTTTAATACTCTTATAATCAACAGCTGGAGCAGTACCTGTTCCGCCGTACTCGTTTCTTAACTCAATACGGAAAGTACCTTTTTCCTCAATATCACCAAAGAGAACTTTGCTCTGATCTACAGCGATATCTTTTCCGTCAACAGCAACCTTAACGTCTTTTACTTCAATGTCAAGTTTTGAAGCTGCATCTTCATCATATTCATAGAATTTATTCTTTTTAACACAGTTATTAATGTTAAGCCCCTCATCTTGTAATGCTTTTGCATAGCCTGGAATATCAATACAGAAGATATTGGCATCAGCACATTTTGTACCAGTTAAATCGTTAACTTTGGCATCTTTTTCAAGGTCATTGGAATTAATAGTAACAGTGTATGTACCAAATCCTGTTACTTTAGCATCACCTTTATGTGCAATAGCACCCATTGATTGCCAAGCCCAAGTACTATCAGAGAAACATGCAGTTGCAGTATAACTGCTAGCAGCACCTGCTGGTAAGATCATTGATCCAATTACCATGGATCCTGTTAATAAAGCTACTAAACCTTTTTTGATTTTTGATTTAAACATATAAACATCTCCTCCAAATTTTATATAGTTTATTGAACTAACTATTACAATACTTATAATAACAAACAGATATAGAAAAAAATACCATAGTTTTTTCATCTAAAATACCTAAAATATTATATATTTGGGAAAAACTCCTAAACCAAATATACATAGTGCCTAATAAATAAAAAACAAATATTTCAATTGTATATAAAATAACCAATATTACGACATTTCGAAACTTTATTAACGAAACTATCGAGTTAGCTCAATTTATAAGTAAATAAAACTATCAATAGTTAGTGCTTTTTAGCTTGATATTCCCAAAATATCGATTGGATTTTTTTCTTAAATTAAAGACAATTACCCCCAGCACAAACAAAGAGTACACCAAAAACAACTGCGATGATACACCACTTGTAAAGCTTTCGTTAAGGTTACCTCTCTTTTTCTTATGTTTTATAGAAGCAGGAATATAAAGAAGAAATAATAGTCAATTCAGTAAGAAGGAAAAAATATGAAAAAATTTTAAATAACCGTTGACAAATAATATTATACGCCGTATAGTATTGGTATCAAAATAATATGCAACAACATATAATATTATAAAGTTGCATAAGGAAAGGTAAGGAGGCAAAGGATTATGATTTTTAATACGGGTGCGGCACTACTGGATGCAATAGTATTAGCAGTTGTATCAGAAGATATTGACGGAACATATGGCTATAAGATTACCCAGGAAGTAAGAGAAGTAATAGAAATTTCAGAGTCAACCTTATATCCGGTTTTACGAAGATTGCAGAAAGATTACTGTTTGGAAGTCTATGATAAAGAATATGGTGGAAGAAACAGAAGATATTATAAAGTTACAGACAAAGGCATGGCGCAATTAAGCCTATACTGTGAGGAATGGAAGATTTATTCCGATAAGATCTCAAATATGTTGCTGGGGGTGAAGGCAAGTGAGTAAAGAAGAATTTTTAAAGAATTTAGAACAATTACTATTCGATATACCAAAAGAGGAAAAAGAAGAAGCTCTTCGCTATTATCAGGATTATTTTGAAGATGCTGTAGGTGTGGATGAAGATAAGATTATTAAAGAGATTGGAACGCCTGAGAAGGTGGCCAGACAAATCAAGGTAAATCTTTATAATAAGGCATCCAATGAAGCAGGCGTATATACTGAGACCGGATACAGCAATGCATTTTTTGAGGATGGAAAAGAAGAAATCGACCTTGTAGGAAATGTACAAGGACAGCAGAATAAGGAGCAGCAATATTCTAATACAGCGTATGGAAACAATAATTATGGCAATAGTGCATATGGCAATCAGCAATATGGGAATGCCACAAATCAAAGAAGCGCTAACAAAAGCTCTAATAATATTCTCCTGATCATTGTATTAGTATTGACATGTCCAATTTGGGGAGGGGCTGCTTTTGGCATCATCGTGGGATTGGCAGCAACAGTGTTTGGATTGACCATAGGATTTGGCGCAGCATTTTTAGGATTGTTAATTGGCGGTATCGTATTGGTTGGTACGGGAATTGGCCAGGTTTTTGTAAATCCTTTGGCAGGAATGTTACTGATTGGGTGTGGGTTTATTCTTTTAGCCCTTGCAATTTGCTTCTTAAGCCTTGTTATGTTGATTACGACTAAACTAATACCAGCAATCGTCAAAGGGATTAGATTTGTTTGGGATAAATTATTTGGCAGAAGGGAGAGAGCGTAATGGGAAAAACAATAAAATACTTGCTGGTTAGTGCAGCTAGCTTATTTGTATTAGGCATTATCCTATGTTCTATCAGCGTAGTTGCAGGCGTTAATACTTCAGAGGTTACAATATTCGGAAGAGACGTAGCAAATTATGTGGATTTTGATCAGACGTATACACAGGAGATTACAGCATTAGACGTAGAGTTTGGTTGTGGAACACTGAATATAAAAGAAGGGGAAGCATTTCGAGTAGAGGCTAAAAATGTACCAGAGAAAAGTTTCAAGGTTGAAGTGGATAACAACGGAACTTTAAAAGTCTATGAGAAAAGACATAATTTGTTTAACTTTGAAGGCTTCCCATTCTTTATTGGAATAGATGAAAGCAAAGAGAGTACTGTTACCGTTTATCTTCCTAAGAATACCACATTAAAGAGCTGCAAGGTTGATATCACTGCAGGAAAGGCAAATGTAGATAATGTTGTTGCTGAAACTGGTGAGTTTGAGGTGGCTGCAGGACAATTAATTGGAAATAATATTAAATTACTAAAACACTCTAACTTAGATGTTGGAGCAGGAAGCATGAAATTAAGCAGTATCAGCTTAAATGATTGTGAAATGGAGATCAGTGCAGGTGAACTTGTTGTTGAAGGAACAATTACAGGACAGACGGAAGCAACTTGTGGAGCTGGTTCCATCAAAATTACAACAGACTTGGAAGAAAAAGACTATAATTATGAGTGTGATGCAAGTGCAGGATCAATTAAGGTAAATGGAAGCAAAGTAAAACATGAAGAGAATCATAACAATGCAGCCAATTCCTTTGATCTTGATTGCAGTGCAGGTGAAATAAAGGTAATAACAAAATAGGATTTAAAAATCCTGTCCATAAGAAAGGAGAAGAAATTATGGAACCTAAAAGATTGAGAAAGTCAGCTTTAGATCGAAAAATTTGTGGTGTATGTGGAGGCATAGCAGAATACTTTAATATTGACCCTACGATTGTCCGTTTACTCTTTGTTGTTTTTGGATTTACATCGACAGGTGTGATTGCTTATATTATTGCTGCAATCATTATGCCAGAAAACTAGTGCGTATTTAAGACATGTGTTTCACATAGAAAAAAGCCTCTTTATTAGAGGCTTCAGACCGTAGACAAAATGGTTCTAGGATTAAAAAATCCTAGAACCATTTTG
>JAUNJY010000016.1:20191-68579 GCA_030535455.1 bacterium | reverse complement strand
TATTTATAATATTTATCGTACCAGGACTGCCAAAGGATTTTATGATATATGTAGCCGGGGTGACGGCAATGCGGTCAGGGAGATTTTTTGCGATTTTAGTGATGGGACGACTCCCTTGGATTATGGCTTCTGCTGGCATAGGAGCAAATATTAATGCAGGAAACTATTTTCTTACAATTCTTATAACTGTAATTTCGGTTATTGGATTTATAGTAGGAATGGTTTATAAAGAAAAGATTATTAAGAAACTGACTAAAGAGGATTAGCAGAAATAGAAATGGAGAAGAATAGTAATGAAAAAGTATATACCAAATATATTGACGTTTTTAAATTTGGGGTTTGGCGTATTATCGATACTAGAAGTTATAAACAATAATTATATAGGTGCTGCAGCATTTATTATTGCAGCAGCAATCGTTGATCGATATGATGGAAGAATAGCGAGGGCACTTAATGTATCAAGTGAAATAGGAAAAGAGCTGGATTCACTTGCAGACCTAGTTTCTTTTGGAGTTGCGCCAGCAATTCTTATGCTTTTTAAATTTGGATTGAATGCGAATCTAATAGGCGTAGCAGCTATGCTGTTTTATATCCTATGTGGATGCTATCGACTTGCAAAATACAATATTACTGTATTTGATGGAGTATTTTCAGGAGTACCCATTACCATATGTGGATGTGTATTAGCCGTAATATCTTTAGTAAATATAAGCTTCAAAGCAATACCACTGGCATGTTTGGTTATTTTGGGATATCTTATGGTATCTAAGATAAAGATACAAAAAGTTTAGATAGAAATAAAGAAATGATGTTTAGAAATGGGAGTCGAAGAGGAAAATCTTTGGCTCCCATTTTTATTTATATGCTAGATAGTATCGTAAAATTTTTTTGTAAGTAGAAAGCTTGTTAGAAGCAGTGTTAACTTTTGCAAAATTAAAAAAGTGCAAAAGTACAGACAAAACGAAATATTTGTTACTTGTAAACGTTCTTCCTAGCAAGTATTCTTTGCTTAGACAAATGCAAAAGTATGAACATTTATAAAAGGAGAACATAGCAAATGAATATTGCGATAATAACAGGTGCATCCTCAGGGTTAGGTAAGGTATTTTTTGAAAAAGTGACAGAACGATATGAAGAACTTGATGAAATATGGATTATTGCACGTCGTGAAGATAAATTGAAGGAACTTGCCGATGGATATTCCGATAAAAAGATTCGCATATTACCACTTGATCTATCAGATAAACAAAGTATAGATACTCTTGAAATGATTTTAAGAGAGCTACAGCCGAACATTAAAGTATTAATTAACAATGCAGGCTTTGACCGTGCAGGACTTTTTAGAGAGATGAAAACGAAAGATATTTATTCTCTTATGGATGTAAACGTTATGGGGATGACGATGATTAGCCGAAGCTGTTTACCATATATGAGTAAAGGCAGCTATCAAATTATTACAGGCTCCATAGGTGCCTTTGCTCCACTGCCATGGCGTGCAGTTTACAGTGGAAGTAAAGCTTATGTTCGATTTTTTGCAAGAGCGCTTCATGAAGAAGAACGTAAGCGTGGTGTAAACATTATGCTGTTATCACCTGGAAACATGAATACTGAAATGCTTAGAGAGAACTCGGTCGGAGGAAAACTTTCTATTTTCCCATTTTTAAATCTTGAAAAGGAAACAGTAAAAGCCATGAAGAAGGCAGAAAAGGGTGCGGCAGCTTATACGCCTCGTGCTTTCTATAAAACATATCGACTACTTGCTAAAATAGTTCCAAGTCGAGTTATGGTGAAATTCACTAGCGTGGAAAGTTCTGTACCAAAGAATTAACATTACCCAAAAGAAATGTAAAGGAAGAACCATGAAATTTGATTTAAATAATAAAACAAATCGTTTTGCAGAAAGAACATTATTGGCGTTCTCATCATCTTTGATGTCGATATTAGAAACCAAGGAATTTGAAAAAGTCACAGTAGGTGAAATCTGTGAAGCTTGTAATTATCCAAGGGCTACTTTTTATAACTATTTTGATGATAGTTATGATCTGTTGAATTATTGTTGGATTGCAATGATGCAGGATATAAAAGTAGATGACTACCCAGATATGGTGCCAGAAGAAAGAGTCTATATTATTTTTAACCGTGTGTATGATTATTTTGATTCCTATAAGGAGCGGTTACAAAAAATTATGATGTTCAACTCACTTGATGGAGCATTGGTTATGTCATGCAGCCTTTTTGTAAAGCAACAGATCAATCGTATTATGATGGATTGTCCATTTGCAAATGAGCATACGATTCCACATGAATTGTTGGCTGAACATTTCAGTAATACACTTCAGCTTATTATTGAGTGGTGCTTCTTAAGAAGAAAGATTACTTCGAAAGAAGAAGCTGAAATATGTCTGAGATATCTATTGGAGAATATAAAATGATAAATAAAATTGACGTATTTAAGCCAAGCGAATTGGCAGGAATAAAATTAAACAATCGTATTCTACGTGCGGCTACTGATGAGGGAATGGCTGATGAGAAGGGAAGCCCTACAGAAAAACTCATTAAGCTTTATGAGAAGCTTGCAAAAGGTGGAGTTGGTGGCATTATAACTGGATATATGTCGGTATCAAAAGATGGAGAATCTACCATGCCAGGTATGGTGATGATTGAAATGGATGACCGTATTACAAAATTATCAGAAGTTGTAAATAGAGTACATGAGATGAGTACACCTATTATCGCCCAAATTGCCCATTGTGGACGCAACGGAATTGCAGGAAAAGCGTTCAACGTAAATAAGATTTCAGAAGAAACAATCGTGCGCGTAATCGATGATTTTACATTTGCGACGATCCGGGCGAAGAATGCAGGTTTTGATGGAGTGGAACTTCATCTTGCACATGGATATTTTTTAAGTGAGATGCTTTCTCCACATACCAATAAGCGAAAGGATAAATGGGGTGGCACCACTGAAAATAGGGTACGAATTGTAAAAGAGATCATGAAGAAGATTCGAAAAGAGTTACCGGATTATCCTATTTTGGTTAAGGTAAATGGTGATGAGATATATAAAGATGGAGTTCATGCAGACGAAGCTGCTAGGATTGGAAAAATGCTAGAACAATTCGGCGTGAATGCAATAGAAGTATCTTGCGGAATTGATTTTAGACAGATGGGTCCAGCAAAAGGAAAAGTTCCAGTTGAAATGATTATGCATGACTATCCAGGTATCAAAACTCTCCCCAAACCAGTAAAAGCTTTGGCAAAACCACTTGTCCCAAGATTAATGAAGCATACAGCTACTGCTAGAAAATATAATGTTCCTTCAGCAAAAAAGATAAAGGAAGCAGTGAGTATTCCAGTGATTGCAGTAGGTGGAATTCATGATCTCACAGACATAGAAACAACAATTTATGAAGATGGAATTGATTTTGTTTCCATGAGCAGACCGCTTATTATAGAGCCAGGATTGATTAATAAATTTAAGCAGCAGAAGTCACAGACAGCAAGATGTCTTTCGTGTAACTACTGTTTGATTGGACTATATAATGAGCCAGTAAGATGCTATTACGGGAAGTGTAAAAGTGTGTAAGAAGAGTGCAGATGGAGAAGCATCATATGTTGAACAGATGTATACAGAGTAGAATGGTTCTAGGATTGAATAATCCTAGGACTATTTTATTTATGGACTTTAGCTTGTACATATATAAATATTAATGTTGAGGATGACATGGATATAAGATTCCTTAGCAAGCGAGAACAGCAATATATTATAGTGATATAATTAGTTTTAGAAGGGAGAGAGAACGAAAATGAATAAAAAAAGAGCTATTATAACTTCATTAGTGATTATAGGTATTATTGCTATAGCTACTGCAGCAATAGCAACTATAACCTGGTTGTCCAGTAACAAGGTGGTTAAAAAGAAGTCAGTGCAGAAAGGTGTATTGGTTAACGTAGATACCTGGGAGGTTTTGGACCAGGTTGAAGTCGAGTTGGATGGAGAATTGACCTATGATTCAAAATTTTCTAAGTCATTAAACAAGTATAACGGTAAAATAAACATGAATTTTACAAATAACAAAAGAAAGCCTGAAAACAATACAAACACAAGGACGATTATAACGCCGTTAGTCGATGAAAAGGATAGTAGATGCTATGGTATTGTAAAAGAGGATTCTATAGATAATCCAAAGACTATTGGTTTACTATGCTCACAAGACAATAAGATAAATACTTTTATGATAAGGTACTTCCAATCAGGAGAAGAAAACAAAAATAAGTTATCAGATTTATGTGTAATTGCACCTGCATATAACGTAGAAGAAGCGAAGCGTATTTATACAGATTATATGAACTATTAATAATCATTGGGGAAGTGGATGGTAAGTATCTTTACAAAATCAGCTAATAAACAGTTTATCACTATACATAACGAAAAGTAATTAGATTTATTTTTGTATATGAGATTGTACGGCTGCAAGAAATGCCTTCGCAGCTGGTGAAATAAAGAAGCTTGATTGCTTATCAGACAAGAAGTATGGCGATGAGTTAGTCGATATCGGAATTATCTTTTAAATGTAGAATAGACTCTTTTTAGTACTCTATTTTATAGGGTACACTTTCAAATCCAGATCAAACAAGAAAGCAAAACCACTAAAAAACATACACCTAGCAGAGAACGTCGGAAATATTAATAAGGAGACACATATGCATATTTGGACACTTCAAAAATGGAAATCAAAGTACAAGGATAAGGAAGTTAGAACCAGCGTAAGATTGAGGTTTGACAAAGATGTTAATGAAGAAGTAAAAATTTCATGTAAAAATTTTTGTAGATGGATAAGGAAAGAGTTCTATTTTCCGATAAGAGTGCCTATTTATGTGAAATCTTCATACCAATTAAAGACAATGGATAACGATACTGCAGTTGGTACTTTTTTTGAACCAGAAGATCCATTGGTTGAACCGTATATAAGAATTGCCACTGGAGATTATTGCGAACTTGTTGAAAAAAAGGGAAAGGATGCGGCTAAGCTAGCTATATTGGAGAGTATAGCACATGAATTAACACATTATTTCCAATGGGTTAATAGTCTGAAATTAACAGAGATGGACGCAGAGAGACAAGCAAATCAATATAGTATATTTATATTAGAGGAGTATTTAGAGCAATGTCATCAACTACATTTATTGTAGAACTTCTTTAAGAAAATGATATGATTAGATTAAAACAACCTGGGATTTGTGGAGGTATAAATGTTATTAACACCATTAGGGAAAATTAAAATTTTGTACGACAATGAAGAAATAGAATATAAAGCACTTGCTATAGAGTATGATAAATCATGTACCGAGTTAGATGGAAGATACCTTATAAGAGTATCATTTAAGCCAGACGGACACAGACATATAATTTCATGCCGCATCATTAATTATACTCCAAATACAAATGATGATATTGAATCAGGAGAAAATTTGGAATTGAAGAGTTTTTATAAAGAAAAAGTAAAGCTTTCAATTGGAATGGAAGGGGATACAGGCTATTTCCTAAACGGAATGAGATTATCTGAATACTATGATTATGATACTGAATATTTACATGATGGGGTTGGATATGTAGTATTAGAAACAACAACAACAGATGAATATAAATTTGGAATAGCCTGGCTCAATAATTGTACTGAAGAAAATGATGTACAAACATGGTTTGGTGCAGATCCAACATTAATTGTTTAAATTCCGATTTTTTCAGATGATAGTAAGACTAATAAATTAAAAATGGAATGGTATAAAAAAAGCTATAATACAGTCAAAAAAAGCAGGTAATATAGGAACCACTTATTTTTAAATGAAACGTGATGGTAGATCAGAAAATGAAACCATTAGTATCTACAATTGTAAATCTTATGCTCACTATGGTAAGTTTATCATACGGTATGTTGATTGCAAAATGTATTGATAAAGTTGATAATAAAAGAAATAATGGTTATGTTTTTACTAAGTATTAACTTATAAAGACACATTAGGAGGAAAAGTGAAAAGACTTTTAAGTGCATTGCCCGCTATAATTAAAATGGGAGTACTAATATTGGCTTTTATATCTCTTTTAGTACTATGGAGTGATTTGGATAAGTCACTAGGTTTTAAAGTGATATATGTAATCGCAATTATAGTTGGGCTATATTGTGAATGGACTAGTATAGACTTTAAAGATAAACAGAGCAGCTGCTATAATTGATACTGCTATAATTTTGTCAGGAATTGATTTCGTTTTTACTTTCTCATCGAATTTAATAAATGCAGTTTTAGACAACGCATGAGCATTGTCTTCAATTGGTTCAGTAACAGCATATAATATTGATATTGCTGATGGGAATAAGAATGGCTATCTATTTAGCTAAAGGATCTATTACAAAGGCATATAATGTGTTGAAGAGTGGTAATATTCCAAGAAGTTGGGTATCTTTTATAATTAATCTCGCAGGGATTCCAACATCGGCAAGTATGTATTTAATAAAGAAGAATACAAAAGAGTCTGCCGTTAAGTTTGCACAGAATATCTGTCCGAAGATTGCTAATAGTAAGCAACTAAAGACTCTAATCGGTGGTAGTGCATCAGGTGTAGTAACGACTGCAAAAAAAAGGTATGCTCGAACAATGTAGTCTTAAATATGATGGTATCATGTATGACATTAGGTAGAATTGTTTCATTAGGCTTAGACGCTTGGGCAGATGGAAGAGTGGATGGTATATGCAAATGGAATATTTGGTAAATTTTAGTGAGGAATGAAGTGAGAACACTATTTCTTTAGAAATGAGGGGGAAGATTATATGTTAGAAAGTATTATTGTGACCTTCTTTTTTATCATTATGTTATTTAAGGCTGTTAACAGTAAGAATCACGCAGATAATGGACAAGAAGAAATTGAATCAATTGCAGTGTTTGAGTCAAGACTTTTATGTGTTTTTATTAATGGAATAATAATCATGGGGGTAATGCGATTAGATAAAAGTATAATATTAAGTATTATTGGTTTCATTGCAGCCATTATATTATTTATAATCGCAAGAAAAGATATAGTTGGATTCTTTTCAAAAAATCAATGGTGCAAAAGTTATTTTTATGTTTATTTAGGATTTACATTATTTTGGATAAGTATTTATTCAGGTATATCTAGTATTTCACCTATTATACTTATAAGAGTTAATCTTTGGATGAGAGGAGTACTTGCGCTTATTGCAATAATGCTTGCTAGGATTTCCTTGCCTGCAAATGCCGGATTTATTATATTTAGGTCATTTATATATCAAATAACTTATGGCGATTCAAAGTAGGAATGAAGACTTAAGTAAAAATTATATGTTTAATTAGATAAACATAGCCTGTTTTATATAAGAGAAAGAGGTGTTTTCTTAATGAAAAAGGAAATGTCTCTTTATTTGTTTTTATTTTAAGTTTGTGAGTGGATAGTTTAGGGCAGAAGAAGAGCTGCAATGGAAAATATGCAACATTAGCGTGCGTTGGAATACTGTTACAGCAGATAATCGGAAATTAAACATGAAAAGACCCTCGCTGGGGATGCAAGGGGGGTCTTAAAAAAGGGGAGGATAAGTATATTTTGTGTAATTTTGTAGAACCCTGTAAAATAAGGCATTCTGGGGTATCATTTTTAGGTTTCGACAGTTTTGCGACAAAAGTTCTATATCTAAAAAAAGTATATGAGTATTAGATAATGGCCTGATTGCTTGGGGTTATATACGTCCAAGCAATCAGGCCTCTTTTTGATGGAAGTATTTACTGCAATCCTCTCTGCTTTGGCAGCCAGAGAAGCTCTAAAATATGAGGACGTGGAACAGATTACCTATACACAGATATCTTTTATAACTATGTTGCTACCAATCTGAATCAGAAAGCTTTTTTATATTATCCTTTGTACTGAAAGAAAAATACTCGATCCCCTTTTAATATAGACGAAACCTATTTTTGAGTAAAGGAAGTTACTAAGGGAAGTTTTTTTATAGATATCGGTCCATTTTTTAGAGGTTTTTATGATAGGGGTACTTCTACTATAGGTCTAGAAGTAGTATGGAAACACTTTGATAGAAAGGTGGAGTACTATGTCAGAACTTATATTTTTAGAACCTATTTTAAAAGAAACCATATGGGGAGGGGAGAGATTAAAGGAGTTTGGATATGAGCTGTCATCGGGAAATGTCGGTGAATGCTGGGCAGTTAGTGGACATAAAGACGGAGACTGCACAGTGGTTTCTGGTGAATTTGCAGGGATGACACTACAGAAGCTATGGGAGCAATATCCGGAACTGTTTGGAAATCAGGAGCATTGCATGGGAGAGCAGTTTCCACTTTTGGTGAAGTTGATTGATGCAAAAGAGGACCTAAGTATTCAGGTTCATCCCAATGATGCCTATGCATCTGAACATGAGAATGGTGAATTGGGTAAGACAGAATGCTGGTATATCCTTGACTGTAAAGAGGGTGCAACGATTGTAATTGGGCACTATGCAAAAGAGAAAGAAGAATTAGAGAAACTGATTCAGGAAGAAAGATGGAAAGAATTAATTCGAGAGGTACCAATCAAGAAAGGGGACTTTTTTCAGATTGAGCCTGGATGTATACATGCAATTAAAGGGGGAACTTTATTGCTCGAAACCCAGCAGTCAAGCAATATAACGTATCGGGTTTATGATTATAAAAGAAAATATCATGGGGAGCTACGCCCATTACATATAAAGGATTTTTTAAACGTAATAGAAACGCCATTTATAGAAGCACCGTCACAAAGAGCGTATCTAAGGTCGGAAGAGGTGACCAAGGAACATTTACAAACATGTTCGTATTATACGGTAGACCGCTATGAAGTGCATGGAACTTGGAAACATAAATTCGGCACAACATTTGCAAATATTAGTGTTTTAGAGGGAAGCGGTAAAATTGGTACAAAAAGTGTGACGAAGGGACAACATCTTATTGTACCAGCAGATTATGGGGTATGTGAGTTGACAGGAGACTTCACAATTTTTTGTTCTACACCGGTACAGAAAGAGAAAAAAATTGAAAAAGGTCAAATCGGTATCACGGTAAAGGACTGGGTAGGACGAACAAAGGCAGTTATACAGAAGGATGACATTGCAGTGCTTTCTTTCGAGGATGTATATGAGATCGGAGATACCATTACCATTCATGTACCAGAAGTAAATCAGTACTATATTGTTCGTATCGATGACACGCTGGATGAAGCTTTGGTGTACATGACAAAAGAAGAGGTAGAGTTTGAAATACCATTTGGAGAAAAGAAGAAAAGCTATAACAAGAAGGCATTTACAGGAGAACGACATTATTTGACTTGTCGAAAAGCGAATGTTTATGAAATTGGCATTTATAGAAATCTTGCCAAGAATGTAATGGATCAACATGGAGAGAGGGGATGTTATCCACATGCCTCCGCCAACGTTGAGACAAGGGGAGAGTCTGTTTTTGCGGCAAGAAATGCGATTGATGGCATTATTGCCAACCACTCTCATGGTTCTTGGCCTTATGAATCCTGGGGAATTAATAAACAGGAAGATGCCGAGCTATTATTGGAGTTTGGAAGACCTGTAGAATTTGATAACATCGTACTATGGACGAGAGCAGATTTTCCACATGATAACTGGTGGACCAGTGCGGTGCTTTGGTTTTCAGATGGGACAATGGAGCCTCTTACGATGGAAAAAACGGATACGGCGCATTCCTTTACGATTCATAAAAAGAATATTACCTGGATTCGATTAGGCAATCTGAAAAAATCAGAAGATCCCTCTCCGTTTCCGGCACTTACTCAAATTGAGGTGTATGGAAGAGAACTTTAATACGAGAATAAGAAAATGAAAAGGTATTTTTTTATATTAAGCGGTGCTTTTTTTAGGCGTTTGGGGAAAAGAATATCTTGTTATATTTTCACGAATTACAATGGGTTCAGAGTTAAACAAGAGAAGGAGAGAGAAGATATGATTGAGATGATGCGTGTGGATGACAGATTGATTCATGGACAGGTGGCTGTGATGTGGTCAAAGGAGTTACGGGTGGATCGTATAATCGTGGCAAGTGATACAATTGCTGCCGATAGCATTCAGGTAAGTGCCTTAAAGATGGCTGCTCCAGCCGGAGTAAAAGCGGCAATCTTGCCATTGGAAAAAGTAATTGGAATTATTAATGATCCAAGATCAAAGAATTTACGTATTCTTGTAATTTCCAATACTCCCGCAGATTTGTTAGAAGTAGCCAAGGGGATTAGTGAAAAGCCAGTATTAAACATTGCAAATTATGGGCGTATTGGCGGTGGCGGCTTATCTACTAAGAAAAAAGTGTCAGAGTCAGTTTATGTGACGAAGGAAGATGAAAGGGTGGTAGCTGAAATTCATGACTTAGGAATTGAAGTGATCCATCAGCCACTTCCAAGTGACAGCCGTATTGATTTCATTAAACTAATGGGGGGTAAAGTGAGATGTTAAAAGAGGCATTAATCGTTGGTATTGTACTTATGTTGACCAAGTTCTTTGACTGGTATGGCAATACGATGTTCCAAAGACCAATATTTTGTGTGGCTATTTTGGGAGCATTGTTGGGACATCCAAAAGAAGGAATTATTTTAGCAGCAGAGCTGGAACTTGTATTCTTAGGAAATGTTAGTTTAGGCGGCGTAATGCCAACTGATTTTACACTGGGATCCATCTTTGGAGCAGCATTTTCCATCTTGCTTGGAAAGGATCTGGCTACGGCCATTACATTGGCGTTACCGTTGGCAGCGCTGGGAACTTTATTGTATTCTTCCATGAAGATCGTAGTAACTTCCCTTGTTCCAAAGTTTGAAAGTTTGATCGCAAACAAAAATATTAAAGGATTTAAACACTTATGGATCATACAATTTTGTGGCTTCCATATCTGCTACTTTTTATTAGGATTTATCTGTATCTGGGCAGGAACAGATGCAGTTGGAGCTTTTGTTAATGCAATTCCAGACTGGATACAAAAATCCATGACGGTTGCGTCCACCATGCTTCCTGGATTAGGTATGGCTCTGTTACTGAAATCACTTTGGGAAAAGGAAATCTGTCCTTACTATTTCTTAGGATTTGGCTTGGGTGCCTTCTTCTTCTATAACAATGTGACTGGTGCTACTTATGCAGACAATGTGGTAACGTTGGCAAGCAGCCAGACCAAGATCTTATCCCTTGTTCAGATTTCATTTATCGGTGCAGCCATTGCAGCGTTGATTATTTTTAGTGAGATTCAAAAGACGAAAAAACTAGTGGCAGGCCATAGTGAGACAAACGCAAATCTAGAGGAAAGCGAGGACTTTTTCAATGACTAATACAGTGGTAAAGACGAATGATGTATTTTCATCAAAAAGAAGGTTATCAAAAGAACAGATTAAGCTTACATGGTCTATCTTCTGGAGAACTATGTGGTTAATGTTTTGTACCTCCTACACAAAACAACAAGGTATTACATTTGGCTGGATCATGATTCCTTATTTGGAAAAAATCTATGGAAAAGAGACGGACGAGTTTTATGAAGCAATGTCAAGACATCAGGATTTCTTTAATACGACTCCTGGTATGTCGCCATTTATCTTTGCCATAACAATCAGTATGGAACAGGAACGTAAGGAAGCATTGGAGGCAGGAAAGCCATTTAATGATGCGTCCATTGAGTCAATCAAGGTTGCATTGATGGGACCATTTGCAGGAATTGGTGATTCGATTTACTCAGGTGCAATAAGAATCGTTGCAACCGGTATTGCACTAGGATTTTCTCAGAGTGGCTCTTGGCTTGGACCTATTTTATTCGCTCTTATTTACAATATTCCAAATGTATTGATCCGTTACTTTGGAGCAATGTTTGGTTTGAAATTAGGAAGTACATACATTGCACAGATGTTAGAAACCGGAATGATTAAAGCATTTACAAAAGGATTTACGGTTCTTGGATTGATTATGACAGGAGCAATGACCGCACAGTATGTAAGCTTTAAAACAACATATGTTGCAGAGTTTAGCGGAACTACATTTAAACTTCAGAATGTCTTAGATCAGATTATGCCAGGTATGTTACCACTTGGCATCACCATGGCAGCATTTTTCTACTTACGTAAAAAGAATAAGCCAATCCGCGTATTATTAGTGATGTTTATATTATCTGTTGTCCTGACCGTATTAGGTATCTGCGGTTAATACATAGAAGCAAAAGGCTGACAAAGAGAATGTTAGCCTTTTGCAGTTTATAAGGGAGGAAGAGCATATGAATGGAGCTGACATGGTTTTTTTGATCGTTGCTATTATGCTTGTATCGACCGTGGGCATTGCCATATTAAAAAAGAATATATTTACTCAGATGTATACTGCATTGATGGAAAAAGACTATGAAGAGTTTTTTAAGAGAGTAGACACCAATGGGGCCAAAGCATTGATCCCCATGTATACAAGAGAATATTTGCGTCTTAGTGCATATATGGCACAATTGCAGGAACAAAAAGTGAGAGAACAGTTTAATGAGTTGATGAAAATGAAATTAAATCCGTCTCAGTTATGTCAATTATTGTGTAAGGGATTTCAGTTTTATATGGGAGTACACGATCAGAAAAGATGTAAGAAGATCGTGGAAAAAATGAAAGATGTAGTACCGGAAGAACAGCGAATGCGATACGTACGACATTATGAAATTGTATTTGAACACTCAGTTACTTATATTCCAGAATTAGAAGAGAGGATAGAGAAGCACCGAGGTAAGGCACGAGGATATCTGGAGTACTTACTTGCAAAGTCCTATGAAGCAAAGAAGGAGAAACAAAAGGCAGAGCATTATTATAGAAAGGCAGCCAATGACTATAAAGTGGGAGTAGGAATGTTGGAACAGCAGATTCAACTATGACCAAAACGATAGATTGTATAGATACGATGAGAGAGAGGAGCAAGCGTGGCATGATTGAGATAATCGAGAGCAGACGCACATTTCATCTTCAGACAAGGCATACCTCACTGATCTTGCATGTATTAGACAGTGGACATATGGTTTGTTTGTATTGGGGAGGGAGAGTACTAGATCATTCGTTTTCCTATATTGTCAAAGAAATTAAACGTGCCAGCTATCTGAGTGATACGGATGGAATTAAGGACTTTAAGTTAGAACAACAGCCACTAACCTATCCGGCGTATGGAAACCCAGACATGCGAACACCGGCATTTATGTTTGAATATGAGGATGGATCAAGAATTACTGATTTACGGTATCAGTCATGTAAGAGCTATAAGGGCAAAAGAAAACTAGAGGGGCTTCCGACTGTAGTTAGTGAGGAGTGTCAGGTATTGGAGCTTACGTTGAGAGATGTAGCCATGAAGGTAGAAGTAGTTCTTACATTTGCGGTATTTGAAGAGTGGGATGCCATAACGGAAAGTGTAGCAGTAAAAAATATTGGAACAAAAGTGATACAGATTGAGCGATTGATGTCTTCGTGTTATAGCTTTTTAGATTGTAACTTTGATTTAGTGACACTAACCGGTGCATGGGGAAGGGAATGTCATTTCAGCAGGCAGCCGATAAGGCAAGGCATGTTTGTATTAGACAGCAAACGCAGCGCTAGCGGGCATGGACAAAATCCTTTTCTAGCACTGGCAGAACCGTCTGCCGATGAGGAACATGGCAATGTGTACTCTATGAACTTTGTGTACAGTGGCAATTTTGAGGCTGGGGTTGAAATTGATATGCATCAGAATACCCGTCTTATGATGGGACTTAATGCATTTGATTTTAACTGGAAACTGGAGGCTGACGAAGTATTTCAAAGTCCTGAAGTGGTGATGGTACATACAAAAGCTGGATTTGGAGAGATGTCAAGAATCTATCATAGATTGTATCGGGACTGCTTAATACAAAGTAAGTATGCAAAACAAGTACGGCCGGTATTGTTTAATAGCTGGGAGGCAGCTTATTTCGACTTTGATAAAGAAAGGCTCCTTGTGCTTGCCAAAGAAGCAGCGAACTTGGGAGTAGAGTTATTTGTATTGGATGATGGATGGTATGGAAAACGAAATAGCGAGAAGGGTTCTCTAGGCGACTGGATACCGAATGAGAAAAAAATGGGAGGTAGCCTTAATGAACTGGCGAAGCAGGTGAATGCACTGGGCATGCAGTTTGGATTATGGTTTGAACCAGAAATGGTATCAAAGGATAGCAGGTTATATGAGAGCCATCCGGAATGGATTATTCGAGTGAAAGACCATGAGCCACAGTTAGCCAGGTATCAGTATGTACTGGACCTTTCAAGGCGAGAGGTGCAGGATTATATTATTAATGCTGTAAGTAAAGTTTTAGACAGCGCCAATATTTCCTATGTGAAATGGGATATGAATCGAAATATAACGGATCTAGGATCATTTGCTTTGCCAAACGACCGGCAAAAGGAAGTGAGCCACCGTTACATGTTAGGACTGTATCGAATACTGGAGGTATTGACGAGGAGGTATCCGGATGTTTTATGGGAAGGATGTGCCGGTGGCGGAGGTCGCTTTGATGCTGGAATTCTATATTATATGCCACAGATTTGGACCAGTGATGATACGGATGCCATAGAGCGGTTAGATATTCAGTTTGGCACATCATATGTTTATCC
Source organism: bacterium (assembly GCA_030535455.1). Classification (GTDB taxonomy): domain Bacteria; phylum Bacillota; class Clostridia; order Lachnospirales; family Lachnospiraceae; genus KM106-2. The sequence continues at coordinate 53,913 of JAUNJY010000016.1, read as the reverse complement.
GGCAATAGCAATGGGTTGTCATGTTTCGGAAAGTCCAAATCATCAGGTGGGAAGAAAGACGTCATTAGGTACAAGAGGACTCGTGGCAATGCAAGGAAACCTGGGCTATGAGATTGATCTTCTTAAAACGACTAATGAGGAGAAAACTGCAATCAAAAGACAAATCGCAGCATATAAAGAGATGCGGCATACCATTCAAAATGGAACCTTGTACCGACTGGTTCATAGCGAAAATGAGCGAGCCTGGATGTATTGTTCGGAAGATGGAAGCAGAGCTTATGTCAGCTATGTTCAAATTCTTGCAAAACCGAATACGGTGCCTAAAAGACTAAAGTTACAAGGATTACAGCAGGGTATTCATTATATTGTTGATAACGGTAAAGAAACAAGAGAAGGAAGTGCATTAATGGAAATTGGATTAGCACTTCCAAAAGTGTCCGAGGATTTTTATGCAAGACAATGGCAATTAACCAGAGAGGAGTAGCTTATGATTAAAAACCCAGTTATTCGAGGATTCGCACCAGATGCCAGCGTGTGTGTGGTAGGAGAGGATTACTATATTGCAACATCGACGTTTGAGTGGTGGCCGGGAGTTAGAATTTATCACTCCAAAGACTTAGTAAATTGGCATGTTGTTGCAGAACCATTAAACAGAAGGGAACAGATCAACCTGAAAGGAGATTATAATTCAGGAGGTATTTGGGCTCCCCATCTTTCTTTTGACCATGGAACGTTTTATTTAATGATTACAGATATCAAGACAGATCAGTTATTTAAGGATACCTTGAACTATGTAATGACCTGTGACCGGATTGATGGAGAGTGGTCTAATCCAATGTACATAAACAGTTCAGGATTTGATCCTGCTCTTTTTCACGATGATGATGGAAAGAAATATATTATGAATATGATGTGGGATTACCGTCCATATAAACCTAATTTTAATGGAGTAGCCATTCAGGAAGTAGACCTTAAGAACGGAAAACTGTTAGGACAACAGAAGATAATCTTTCATGGAACGGAGTGGGGAACCACGGAAGGCCCTCAGATTATAAAGAAGGATGGCTGGTATTACTTGCTTTGTGCAGAAGGTGGAACCGGATATAGTCATGCCAGTGTGGTATGCAGGGCAAAAAAGATAGACGGTCCTTATGAGGTTTCTCCCTACAGTCCCTTAATTTCTACAAAGTATGCCCCAAAGTCTTACTTGCAAAAGTGTGGACATGCAAGCTTTCTTCAGGCAACCAAGGATCAATGGTATATTTCCTTTTTGTGTGCAAGACCATTAACGTATCAGAGAGGAAACTGTATGCTTGGAAGAGAGACCGGACTTGCAAAAATTGAATGGGTAGACGGATGGCCAAGACTTGCAGATGGCTTGCTAGATGAAAGAAGAGTAGTTTGCGTACCACCCATCGAGGTGGAGCCCCCTTTGGGAAAAGAAAAAGTTCAACAGAGCCTAGATCATTCGACAGCGACTAATTTTGAGGAAGCAAAGTTGCCCGAGTATTTTCAGTGCCTTAGAGAACCGCTAGATGATCATATGTCATTAACAGAACGGCCGGGATACCTTAGACTATATGGACAGCAGAGTATTGCTTCCGTTCATAGTCAGACAATGGTAGCCAGACGTTGGCAATCAGTCCAGTTTCGAGCAGAGACAACATTGGAATTTCGGCCGATCCATTATCAGCAGATGGCAGGTCTCACCTGTTTCTACAATACAAGAAATTATTATTATGCCTATGTATCTTATGATGAAGAACTAGATACAAGGATTTTAGATGTGGTGGTATGTGAATTGGGAAATACCGATATGCTTTTAGGTAAAAACCGTATTCCTATTCCAAATGAAGTGACAAAGATTCATTTATCAGTTGAGGTATGGAGAGAGAAGTTACAGTTTTATTATGCATTTGGAGAAGAGGAAGAAAAGTACCTTGGAAAGGAACTGAATGCAGAACACCTATCGGACGATTATATAAGGAAAGAAAGACTGGTGTACACAGGAAGCATGGTAGGAATTTGCGCACAGGATTTATATTGTCAAACCAGCTATGCAGACTTTGATGATTTTATCTATCAAGAGTTTTAAGTAGAGTAAAGAGAGGATGGAATTGATGAAGAAAAGAATTATTTTAGTATCACATGGCAAAGCAGCAGAAGGTATGATGCATTCGGTTCAAATGATTATTGGACAACAGCCTTGCTTATCAAGTATGGGAATGATGCCAGGAGAACATTATCAGCCAATGGTGGATGAAATAGAGAGAGAGATCAGAGAAAATCCAACGGTTCAATATATTATTATTGCTGATTTATTGGGAGGAAGTGTGTGCAACGGCATGATGACATTGCTCCAATATTCCAATGTCAATTTGATTGCTGGACTTAACATGGCACTGGTAATCAGTTTGGTGCTGGATGAGGAACAGTTGTCAAAGGAGGAAATAAGGAACTATATTGAGGAAGCAAAAGACATTACAAAGCTGGTGCAATTCGAAGAAACAAAGGAAAATGAGGAAGAAGAGGAATTTTTCTAGATGCTTATAATTGAAAGGGGGAACATTATGAACTACAACATGGATGAAAGTACGAAACAATGGACACGCTGTACTTGGGAAAAGTTACAGAACAAGCTGTTGGCAGAAAGTAAACGCATTGGAGACAAAATACCTTATATTGCGGAAAATGGAAGGTATTTAGAGGATAAGGCAGAAACAGATATTACCTGGTGGACAAATGGGTTTTGGCCGGGAATGTTATGGCAGATGTATCATGCAACCAAGGAAGAGAATTATAAAACGATAGCACAAGCGGTAGAAGGAAAACTTGACGCTGCACTGGATCAGTATCGTGGATTACATCATGATGTAGGATTTATGTGGCTGCATTCTGCAGTGGCAGATTATCGGCTTACAAAGAATGAGCGTTCCTTGGCAAGAGGGCTGCATGCAGCCGATTTATTAGCAGGAAGATATAATCCGAGAGGGAAGTATATAAGGTCTTGGAATAAGGATCGTGCCGGTTGGGTGATCATTGACAGTATGATGAACATTCCATTACTCTATTGGGCATCCAAGGTAAGTGGAGATCCAAGATGTCAATATATGGCAATGGACCATGCAGATACATTGCTAAAATATACGGTACGTGGAGATGGAAGCTGTAATCACATTATTGTTCTAGACCCTGAGAATGGAGAGCTCCTAAAAACACCTGGAGGACAGGGATACGGAAGTGGTTCTTCGTGGTCTCGCGGACAAGCCTGGGCAATCTATGGATTTGCGTTAAGTTATCGTTATACGAAAAAGAAGGAATATCTTGAGGCGGCAAAAAGGGTAGCGCATTATTTCCTTGCGGAAGTATCACGTACGGGCTATGTATCAGTCGTAGACTTTAGAGCACCAAAAGATCCTGTTTATTGGGATACCACGGCATCTGCTTGTGCTGCATGTGGCTTGCTGGAGATAACAGAATATGTACCGGAGTATGAAAAATCCCTGTATTTTGAGGGAGCAATGAATATACTAAAGGCTTTGGATAAATCCTATTGTAATTGGGAACCGGACTATGATTCCATACTACAAATGGGAACGGCTTCTTATGAGGGAGAGAAAGATCGTCATGTGCCAATTATCTATGGTGACTATTTTTATTTAGAAGCAGTATTACGTCTATTAGAAAAAAGTTTTATTATATGGTAGATAGTTGTAAAAAAACATTGCAGAAATTAGTCGGAATTAGGTAAAATAATAAGTAATTAAGAAAAACTTTCGTGGAAAGGAGAAAAATGAAGAATAAACGAATAGCCGGTATTTCCATGATTGTCTTAGTTATGTTGGCAGCATTTTTACTACTCGTACATAAAAACCAGATAGACCTTGAAATTTCAAAACCAAAGATCAGACTTCCCATCTTAATTTCCGGAGGAGATGCATCCTGGGAGACTTGTGTGAAAGAAGTGGCAGCACAATATATGCAGGAATATCCGGAAATAGATGTGGAAGTAAAGACCTCGATAGAGCTAGAAGGATCCGATTATAATAATAGTCTTATAATAGAAGAAGCATTAGGAAACTTTGATGGAATTGTAGAAATGAGAAATCAAAATTTGTATGCACAGGCGAAGAAAATTGTTCCGATTCCAAAAGAAGTAAGTGATTTATTAAACCCTGTAAACGAGATTGATGGACAAATATATTCCATTCCTCGTTTTTATACATGTAGAGGAATTATTTACAATAAGAAAATATTTAAGCAATATGGACTTAAGGAGCCAACCAACTATCAGGAATTTTTACAATTGTGCAACGTATTGAAAACGAAGGATATCAGTCCACTGGTAGTAGGTGCTGGGGATCGATGGCATTTGAAAAACTGGATTAATGTATTGTTTAGTAAGAACTTAGAAGAAAACTACTCACAATGGATTACACTAAGAAATGAAGGCCAGGTACACTGGGCAGATAAAGAGCCAAGAAAGATAATCAGTGATTTTAAAAAATTGTTTGAGTCTGGTTACGTTGAACCGGGATATCAGACCACAACAGATACCCAGACCATTGAAGTGCTGACAGAGGGAAGAGCAGCAATGCTGTATTCCGGTACTTGGATGTTTTCACAAATTCAAAAAGCGGACCAGGACTTTGAACTAGGATGGTTCTTTTTACCGGATGAAAAGGGGAAACCAATCATTGATACCGTAGAAAATGTGGGATGGTCCATAACCTCGTCTTGTGCTGAGAATAAGGACATGTATACGGCAGCAACGGAGTTCCTTAAGTATTATTACAGTACTGGAATATACCGTACTGTATTGCAAGAGATGAATGGGATACCGACGCTTAAGAAAGAGGTGACCTATGATACAATTCCAATACAGCAAGATATTCTGAAACAAATAAGAGAATATGGAACGTCGGGAGGAGAAAATCTGGACAGTCCGATGGTTCCAGAGGGAGTTTCAAGTGATATCTGTGAAATCTTATATAGGATGATCGTTCAGGATAAAAATGTGGATGACGTTGTGAGTGATCTAGATAAGGAGTGGGATGAGAAACTTGAGAAAAAGAAGTAGACCGCCATTTGGAATCTTTACAAAATTAGCAGTTCTTTATATTGGAGTTGGCCTCCTCCCCTTGATGTTTATTGCAAGATTCTTCTTTCAGGAGTTTTCTGAAAATACAAAAAATATATTACTTAATGATGCTGCAACCATATTGCAGTCAGCAGGAGGATACGTAGATACAATGCTGACTGAATGGGAAAATGAGACGGTATCCCTTTATAGCCTGCAAGTGGAGGAAGGACAGTATCTAGATGATATTCTGTTAGATAAGAAGATGTCGCAAGAAGAAAAAAATAGTACAATACGCCGTTACTTGTCCAAGTTCAGTCAAATAACGGGGCTTAAGAGTATTCGTTTTCTTGAGGCTGATGGGACTCTGCACTGTGTCAGCGAGGTTGTTGGAAAGATTATAAATCAAGAGAATATGAAACATTGGATTACGAAAGAGACTAGAAAAGGGAGAGAAGAACGACAAATCACCTTATCTCCAATTCATCACGATTCCTATTTTTTAAATATTAATGATGACGTGATAACGGTTAGGAGAAATTTATATGATGTAAGCAGTAGTACTACAATTGACCATTATTTGGGCAGTATCTACTTGGATATTAGTAAAGACGTGATTTCTCACCAGCTTTATGAGATTAAACTAGGTAGCAAAAGTGGGTTATATATTATTGATCAGGATGGGGAACAGATTTATAAAAATGAAAATCAAAGTGAGTTGTCTGCAGAAATAAAAAAGGATATTTTATATAATGTTAATACAGGTGAGAACCAATACATAGAAGATAAGGATTCCTACTACCTTTATCAGAAGAATTCGCAGGGAGGGTGGGTCAGCCTTATTCGAATACATAAAGATGACATTATAGAGAATATGAATACGACTGAAAAGTACGTTATGACAGTGCTTTTTGTAAGCATGGTTATCTTGCTTAGTATTTATCTATTCTTTTCAGATCAACTAAGCGTTTCCATTCGTACATTAAAGATGGGGATGGAACGAATCCAAAAAGGGGAACTAGATACCCGAGTTGAAATAACTAGAAAAGATGAGATCGGAGTATTGGCAGAGGGATTAAATCAAATGGCTAGCCAGCTAAGTACCTATATTGAACGGGTATATGGAGCTGAGATCAAACAAAGGGAAGCGGAGCTAAATGCCCTTAGGAGCCAGATTAATCCACATTACCTATATAATACACTGGATATCATCCGAATGACCGCGGTAACAAACGATGACCGGCAAACAGCTGAAATGATTGAAAGTCTGGCAAGGCAGCTTCGTTATCTTATGGGGAAGGAAGCAGATCTTGTACCATTAGAGCGGGAACTTGAGAATATCAGTGACTATTTTACGGTAGTCCGTACCCGATATGAAGGCAGAATTGAACTAAAAATGACCATTCCAGATAAGTTAAAACAGGTACAGATATTAAAGCTGGTTTTACAGCCAATTGTAGAAAATGCAGTGAAACATGGGTTGAAGGAGAAAGCGGGACGTGGAACCGTATGGATTTCTGCAAAACATCTCGATAATATGCTTGAACTTATGGTTATGGATGATGGAGTAGGTATGAGTGAAGAGACCTTACTCCGATTAAATAATGGGCTGACGAAGGGTGTCGGTATCAGTAATGTCAGAGATCGGATTGAAAAGAATTATGGACCTAATTATGGAATGGAAATCCATAGTACCTTAGGGGAAGGTACCATAGTGATATTGCATATTCCATATAGCGAAAAGGGGAGTCAGGATGCTGAAAGTACTATTAATTGATGATGAGGCAGTAATTTTATACGGGCTGAAAAAACTAATTGACTGGGAGATGCTTGGTTTTGAGATTATAGCAGAGGCAAGAGATGGAAAACAAGGATTAGAATTGATCGAGGAGAAAAAGCCGGATATTGTCATTTCGGATATCGCTATGCCCAACTTTTCAGGAATTGATCTAATAAAAGAAATTAAACAACGAGAATTAAAAGTGAAGACCATTTTATTAAGCGGCTATCAAGAGTTTGCCTATGCAAGAGAGGCGGTTCGTTATGGAGCGGTAGACTATCTGTTAAAACCCGTCAGTCCGGAAGAACTAGCGAAGATTTTAACCAATGTGGCAGAGAGCATTGCTTCAGAAAATTCTTATCATAGATTAAAGAAACGAGATAGCAAAGTTGAACTGTTAACCCAAGAAATACTACAGAAAAAGAGGGAGGATACCGCATTATCAGACATTGGACAAGTGGCAGGAATTCCGATAGAATATGCAGGAGCAACCGCAGTTGGAATACGGATTCTGTGGAAAAAAGAGATTGTAAATTCCAAGAAGAATTTAAGGCTCATAACGTTTGATATCTATGAATTTATAGAAAAATATCTGGAACAATGCAAGCTTGGCTGCATGATAGAAAGAGATTATAGTGCCTGTTATTGTATGATTACAGGAGATAATGATCGTATAGACTTAAAGAAGCGTGTTCTTATGTTAGTAAAGGAAGTTCGAAAAAATTATCCCGTAGAATTGATTGCAGGTGTCGGTGGATGGGAAAATTGGAATGATAAACTATATAATCTGTATAAGACTGCTAAGTTTGCACTGGAACTTTATTATTTTGAGGAGAAGTTATACATTGATTACGAAGCAATCACAAAAGAGTTTACTCATTCATTGGAAGAGTACGATGAAATGGTAAAGAAGTTAACAGAAAATATGAGTATAAACTACAATTCTCCAATGATTGTCGACAACATATTAGAGTGCGTAACTCTTCTTGGCAATATCCATTATGGAAATAAGAGCACAGTAGTCAACAGCTGCATCGTACTAGCAGGTGAAATCTATTCTACCTTACAAAGTTGTGGATTGCTTGATGAGAGCTATATAGAAGAACAAACAGAATTCTTGGAAGAGGTACGAAGAAGGACCACGTTCAAAAGTATGTGTTCTTATTTTAGGGAGTATTATGAGAAGATCTTCTTGAAGATCCGTCTTCTTTGCGGAAGAAAAGAAACGTTGGAGATTGCAAGAATTAAGAGCTATATTGGCGAACATTTTACAGAAAATATAACATTGGAAGACATTGCGAGCTATATCGGAATGAATACCAGCTATATGAGTGTATTTTTTAAAAAAGCAACAGGAGAGAACTTTAAGGCGTATCTAACAAAAGTCCGTATGAAGGAAGCCCTTCGGTTACTGATGAGTACAGATATGAAGAGTTATGAGTTGGCAGCGGCGATTGGCTATCGCGATGATAAACAGTTTCGTGAAAAGTTTAAGGAGATGTACGGCTTATCGCCACAACAGTATCGTAAACAGAAAATATAAAAAAGCAGAAGTGTTTTTAGAAAAAGAGGTTAGAGTTTTAGACAACCTCTTTTTTTTATTGTTTAAAAGCTTACCGAATAGTATGGTAAAAGTGAAAAATGAATATAAGCGAAAAGGAGAAATTAAGATGAAAACATTTACATATGTAATTCAAGATGAGATAGGGCTTCATGCCAGACCAGCCGGTTTATTAGTAAAAGAGGCAAAAAAATATTCAAGTCAGATCATTATTGATAATGGAAAGAAAACTGCAAAGGCAAATCAATTGTTTTTAATTATGTCATTAGGCATTAAACATGGGGAAGAAGTAAAAATAACGGTAGAGGGCGAGGATGAGGAAATCGCTAGTAAAGAGTTAGAACTATTTTTTAAAGAGAATTTATAAAATGAGGTGACTGAGATGAAGCAATATAAGGCAAGCACAATTGTACATAAAATCGCGGTCGGAACGATTTTCTTTTATGATAAGCAAGAGAGTTCTGTAAAATGTAAAAAGATCGAAGATACAGAAGCTGAGATTATGCGCTTTGAGAGAGCAAAGGAGAAAGCAAAAAGTCAACTTGGTACACTTTATGAGAAGGCAAAGAGAGAGGTAGGAGAGACACAGGCCGAGATCTTCGCAGTACATCAAATCATGCTAGATGATATGGATTACTGTGATGCTATTTATGAAATTATTCGCGCCAATAAGAGAAATGCCGAATATGCGGTAGCAGTTACAGGAGATAATTTTTCTAAGATCTTTGCTGAAATGGAGGACGAGTACCTAAAAGCCAGGGCAATTGATGTTAAGGATATCTCCGAAAGGGTGATACGAATCTTATTAGGAGAAGCAAACGACCAGGTTGAGTTATCAGAACCAGTGATTTTATTAGCAAACGAGTTGACTCCTAGTGAGACCATCCAGATGGACCATTCTAGTCTTTTAGGGTTTGTTACCCGCGTTGGGTCATCCAATTCTCATACTGCAATTCTTGCAAGGAGTATGAACGTACCGGCATTATTTGGTTTGGATATAGAAAGAGAGTGGGATGGAAAAAAGGCAATCATTAATGGATACGAAGGCACGTTGACCATTGATCCAGATGAAAAGACATTACTACAGGCCCAAAAGATGTTGGAAACAGAACAGAAAAGAGAACAGTTGTTAGAAACCCTAAAGGGAAAGAAGACAGAGACCAAAACAGGAAAACGAATTAATCTGTATGCGAATATCGGAAAGGTTTCTGATACCGGTTCTGCTTTAATTAATGATGCAGAAGGGATTGGCCTATTTCGAAGCGAGTTTCTTTATCTTGGGACAGATTCCTTCCCAACTGAGAATGATCAGTTTTTAAGCTATAAGGAAGTCGCAGAAACCATGGGAGGAAAGAAGGTTATAATACGAACCCTGGATATTGGCGCCGATAAGAAAGTCGACTATTTTCATTTGGATCAAGAAGAAAATCCAGCATTGGGATACCGAGCAATACGAATCTGTTTAGAACAAAAGGAAATCTTTAAGACCCAGATACGTGCAATTCTAAGGGCAAGTGCTTACGGAAATATTTCCATAATGTTTCCAATGATTATTTCCGTACAGGAAGTAAGAGAGGCAAAAGCAATCGTACAAGAGTGTAAGGAGGAACTTAGGGAGCAAGGGATTGAATATAAAGAGATTGAAGTAGGTATCATGATTGAAACTCCTGCAGCAGTAATGATCAGCGATGAATTAGCAAAAGAATGTGATTTCTTTAGTATCGGAACTAATGATTTAACACAATACACACTTGCTATCGATCGCCAAAATCCTAGATTAGAATCAATCTACGATGCACACCATCCAGCAATCATTCGTATGATTCAGATGACAATTGAGAATGGACATAAGGGAGGGGCCTGGGTAGGAATTTGTGGCGAATTAGGAGCAGACCTCTCACTAATCAAGACGTTTATAGAAATGGGATTAGATGAATTGTCAGTATCACCATCGGCAATTCTGCCAATCAGGGAAATCATTCGAATGCTTGACGAGTAATTGAATGAAACTTAATTGAGAGTAATACAAGGGTAGAGAAAAAGAAACACAATAAGTATTTAATTTCTTTAGGTATCAAAAACCCTCTAAAATAGCGGCTTTCAAGTGCACACAAAATGCACACAAAACGGCTTTGTAGAACCATGTCGAAACACCAAAACCCCGAAAACCCGCATAAATACTAGCTTTTTCGCACTTGAAAAGACCCTCGCTGGGGATGCAACGAGGGTCTTAAAAAAGGGGAGGATAAGTATTTAATTTTTCTTTCGTTCATTGCTATATAATTGGAGGGGGGATCCAATTATAATAAGAGCATACGCGATTTGTAACATTTAATAAATAACCTACAAAACTTTGTAACTCATTTATTAAACTAATAACAGTATTGGTCAGATTAAAGATAAATATACACGTCTTTGAAAAATTTCCTAAAATTATTTGAAATTTGCAACTTTTTATAGGAATTTTGTATTGCAACATCTACGTCGGATATGCTATACTTTGAGGAGTTGTAAAAAGGAAAGGACGTGCATTATGAGTTTATTAACTAAATGGAGAGACGTTGCATATAATGAAGAAATGAATAATAGTCAACAAGGACAAAAGTTCTGGACAGACTATTTTATCCTTGAAAAAGGTGTATATGAACAATTATTAGCTAACCCAACTGAAAAAGTTACAGGTACTGTAAAAGAGTTAGCAGAAAAATATAACTTAGAAATCTTTACTATGACTGGTTTCTTAGATGGAATCAACGACAGCTTAGTAACTCCAAATCCAATTGAAGAGATGGAAGAAGATACTGTAGTTAGTCTTGAATTCGACCCAGAAAAACTTTACTACAATATGTGTGAAGCTAAAGCTGAATGGTTATACGAAATTCCAGCTTGGGATGCAATCTTAACTAAAGAACGCAGACGCGAATTATTACGTGAACAAAGAAAATCTAACACAATCGTGAAAGAGAAAAAAGTTGGACGTAACGATCCATGTTCATGTGGAAGCGGTAAAAAATTCAAACAATGTTGTGGAAGATAATTTCCTAATTGTTTAACAATAGAAAAAGAGCTTGTAGGCAAATTTAAGTTTGCTTGCAGGCTCTTTTTTTATTCATCACCTCACTGGATGAAATCTCATTTCATCCAAAGCAAATCAACCCCGTTGATTTACGACTTTCAACCTTTCGGTTGATTTCATTTTTCCGAAACCATCGTATCATAACAGTATCAAAAAGAAGAAGGGATGAACGTTATGAAAGATATCGTAAAGGTAGAAGGACTTAATAAGAGTTTTGGCGACCACCATGTAGTGAAGGAGTTGTCATTTGAAGTGAAAGAGGGAGAAATCCTATGTTTCCTTGGACCAAACGGAGCCGGCAAGAGTACGACGATCAATATTCTATGCGGAATTTTAGGGTATGACAGCGGACTAATTGAATATAAGGGAGTCGATGTAAAGAAGTGCCTCAATCAGTTTAAGCAGAAATTAGGGGTAGTGCCTCAGGACCTGGCATTATATGAGGATTTGAGTGCAGAAAAGAATGTGAGTTTCTTTGCAAGCCTGTATGGACTAAGGGGAGAGGAACTAAAAGATAGAACGAAAGCGGCATTGGAATTTGTAGGATTGTATGACCGAAAGGATGACAAGGTGAGTACATTTTCAGGAGGCATGAAGAGAAGGCTAAACATTGCCTGTGCCATTGCCCACAAGCCGGACCTAGTCATTATGGATGAGCCAACGGTAGGCATAGATCCTCAGTCGAGAAACCATATTCTTAGCGCAATTAAGAAGCTTCGTGACGAAGGGATGACGATTTTATATACCACTCACTATATGGAGGAAGTGGAGGAAATCTCCACCAGGATTTTGATTATGGATAGCGGAAATATTATTGCAGAAGGAACCAGCGAAAGTCTGAAGGAGGATATTTTCGATGAACGACAATTTATCCTGGAGTTAGAGCATGATGAGCAGCTGAATACGGACCAGTTCTACCGGGTAGAGGGTGTGAAGAAGGTGGAGCGAAAAGACGAAAACCTGGTCATTACCACAATGAAAAATGTGGAGAACCTAGATAAGATTATTTCAGTAGTAATTAAGAGCAAAAGCAAGATTAAGAATTTATTCTGTCGTACGGCAAGCCTTGAAAATGTATTCTTGAAGCTTACCGGCAAGAGTCTAAGGGATTAGGGGGTGGCTAGTATGAGAAATCTTTGGCTGATTACGAAAGAGGATTTTAAGAACCTGATTACTAATCCCATGTGGGTGTTTTATGCAACCGCATTCCCGGTTCTTTTAGTGATGATTATGGGATTTCTGACAAGAGACAATTATGGAGACGGATTTAGTTCGTTTGACTTTTATGGAATTACCCTTATGATTTATTCGGCAATCAATGGCGGAATGACGGCCAGTAATTCCTTTATGGAAGAACGGATTAAGAAGCCTAACATGCGGATTGTCTATGCACCCGGCAATGTAAAGGATATTTATTTATCCAAGATGATTGCAAGTTTCGTATTTAATGCAGCATTTCATCTCCTTGACCTTGCCTTCTTGGTACTTGTCTTTCATGTTCATCTTAACAATGTAGCGAAACTGCTTATTTTGTTTTTGCTATTAGAACTTTGTGCCAATGCCCTTGGCATCATGCTTTGCTGTATCTTTAAGACGGAGCAGATGACCAACCAGCTTCAAAGTATCGTTGTAAATATCCTTGCTATTTTCGGAGGCTTACTGTTTTCGCTAGATGGCTATGGGGAAGTGGTACGAAAGATCAGTTTGATTTCCCCGGTAAAATGGGTGATGGACGCCAGCTTCCAGATGATTTATGACAATAACGATGCATTGTTTCTTCCATGTGCAGGAATTCTTGTGGCAGTAATTGCAGGAATGATTGCAGTATGTCGGATCACATTTAGAAAAGAGGATTGCTTATGTTAAGTATAATAAAAAATGATTGGAACCGTTTGATGCAGCAGAAAATGTATCTTTGCGTGGCAGTGGGACTTACGATCCTGTCCATTGCCGCAGCCATCTTGTTAACCAATAAGGTGGTAGCAAAATCAAATCTGGCAGTCGTGGGAAAGGCTGATACAATTAAGGAAACTGAGTATTTTAGCATAACCTATTTAGACAAGGCTCCGGAAAAATCTAAGCTTGTGGAAAATCGATATGATGCAGTAATCCTTGCAAAGGAGGACGGGAGTTTTGAAATTGAGACCATAAAGAGTGATGACTTTAAGAAACAGCTGTTGACTGCTTTAAAAGACCCGGAAGCATATGGGAGTGGAAGGCAGCAGGAACAAAGGCAGATTGGAACTAATATTTTCGGTTATATGATGATGTTTTTACTTATGCAGGGGGCACTTTATGCCAAGTTATATGCAGAGGATAAGGAGAAACATGTGGCAGAGAGAATTTTAGTATCCTCCATCCCATTTCGAAAGTATATGATGGGACATGGCTTGTTTATTGGCGTGCTAATCTTTATTCCATCGTTTGGGGCCGTGGTGGCAGCAAGACTGCTTGGAGTCTCCATCGGGTTTAGCTTGTTGCAGTATGCCCTCTTAATTGGTGTGTTATCCTTCCTATCCATGGCATTTGCCCTTTGTGTCAGCTCATTCTTTAAGGTTTCGGATACTTCCAATATGATTGCATCGGCAACCATCGTGCTAACGTCGGTTTTGGCAGGAAGCTTTTACTCCATGACGAAGAGCGGCTCAATATTTAATAAGCTGATCCATGTGCTTCCACAAAAAGATCTGCTTTCCTTTGCAGATGCCTGGGAGAAAGGAATTTTAAATAGCACGAAACAATTGGAGTTATTTTATGTTATACTTATAGCAGCGATATTCCTTGTAGTTGCGATTGTTAAGACAAGGAAAGACTATATCTATAGCAGGAGTGAATGAGTTGGATGTAAATAAGATGCCGGTGCTTTCGGCCAAGCTTAAAGTGCCAAAGCCTAGAAAACGTTATATCGAGCGAAATGAATTACTTGAAAAGCTAGAAGAGATTAAAAATTGCAAAGTGACCGTCATCAAAGCGGGAGCGGGTAGTGGAAAGACTACCCTTCTTTCGCTTTATGCGTTAAGAAAGAAGGAGCAAACCATACGGTGGCTTGCCATTGATGAGAGTATGAACCAGGCCCGTGTATTCTGGAAATACGTGGTGGAGTCCTTAAAAGAGGAACTGACACTGGATGTGCCAAGTATCTTAAGCTGTTTTGATGGAAATATGCCGGATGATTTTCTTTGGGAACTGTTATCCAATGTAATCAATAACCTGGAAACAGAGGAAGAATTAGTACTTATATGGGATGATTTCTGGTATCTTACGGATCCATTTTTAATCAAGACTATTGATTATTTTATTGAGAATTTGCCGGAACAGGTCCATCTGGTACTTCTTACACGGAATAAGCCGTTGGTCTATCTGGGGCTGCTGCAGGTGGAAGGGGAATTGCTTTTGCTAGAAGAGGAGCAGATACGGATGAGCGCCCAAGAGGGAAAAGAATTTTTAGTACATACGATTGGCTTAAACGAACAGGATCAGGCCATTGACAGCCTGGTACAAAACAGCAATGGCTGGGTAGGAGGACTTCAGCTGATGGCCATTGCTTCCAGCAGGCAGGCGCTTTCTAAAGATGTCAACGAACAGGTGATTTACGACTATCTGTCCAATGAGGTATTTAAGGATCTTCCAGAGGAGGTAAGGCAATTTCTAAGGAAGACGGGAGTGCTTGCATATTTCAATAAGGAAATCTGTAATAAATACGTTCCGGAGTTTTCATTTGAGAAAATGATTCAGGCCGTACTAGAAAGAAATATGTTTGTAATCGAATTGGATGAGGAGCAGCAGGAATTTCGGTATCATTCCATATTAAAAGATTTTCTCGTCCATTTGGTGGGAGAGGACGAGCAGGAGGAAATTGCGCTTCGAACAAAGGCCGCTGCCGTTTATCATGAATTGGGAGATGATCAAGAAAGCATTAACCAGCTGTTTAGTATCCATGCCTACAAGCAGATTATGGAGCAGCTTCTTACCATGCCTCAGAATGCAGAAACTTTTGGCTATATGATGAAGGTACCGATGGAACAGATACAGTATAATGCCGACTTTGCCTATCAGTATTTCTTCTGCTATTACACCACCTTGGAGCAGGAAAAATGCAACCAGATCTATCAGTTTATCAATACACATTTTAAGCAGGATCAGACATACAAGGCATTTCGCCATGCGGACATGTTTTTTGACGTGGACTGGAATTATAAATGGATATCCATCGTGCCGTTAGATCAGATCGAGAGTATGCCATTCAATGATATTTCCAAGGCCTATCTTCTAATTAAGGAAGCTTATTTTCTATATATGCAGGACCAGCGGGAGGAAGCCATGCAGTATCTGGATCTGGCGGAAAAGATTTATGAGAAAAAGGGAAATTATTATATTAAGGCATTTGTTTTGGCAGAAAAGACGCAGATTTTAGAAGAGTATGGGGCATTCAGGGAAGCACTTGTGTTATATGACAAGATGAAACAGTTTCTTGAATATGTGCCAACCTTAAAGGCATCCTATTACGTCGGTATAGCAGGGGTCTACATCAGGCAGCTCAAAATGAATCTAGCAAAGGAAGCTTTAGAGAAGTCAAAGGAGCATTTTAAGTCGACCATGACCAATATGGAAAGTGCCTATTTATATACCTTTGCGGAGTATTCGTATATCATGGGACAGGAAGATGTGACCGAATCAATCATTATGAAGCTTGGAAATGATGAAATGTATCAGAATATTTATTTCAGTGCAAGATTGCTTCGTTATCCTATTTATCGTGGAAATCACCGGGAACTGGCAGCAGAGTTTGTGGATAAGTATGATAAGGCAGAGGAACTTGTAAAGAGCAAGGAGACGGATTTACTGTATGCAGGCATCAAATATGAGTTAGGAGAGTATGAGATGGCTGTAGAAAAGATAGAGACATTGATTGCAAAGGCAAGAAAGGCCCAGAATATTTCAAAGATAGTGGAAGGGGATCTGTTAAAGGTACGGTATCTGCTAGAACAGACCAAACGGGTAAGAGAGCTGTTAGATACCTTTGTAGAGGCAGTTACGTATGCTTATGTAGAGGAAATGAGGCATCCGTTCTGGTTTGAAAAGGAGACGGTAGAAAAAGTGCTTCTTACATTTCAAGGGGAACTGAAGGAACGACTATCAGAGGAGCAGCTCTTATTCGTGGAAAGCACCACAGAGCCACAGACAGAGAAGACCCAGGTGAAAAGATCCTTGTATGATTTGACCGAGCGAGAGATGGAAGTGGTCGATGAGTTAAAGAAGGGATACACCAATAAAGAGATTGCAGACCATCTGTGCATCTCACTGGCAACGGTCAAAACCCATATGATTAACATATATGGAAAACTTGGCGTAAAAAACAGAGTAGCCGCTGTGAATAAATTAATACAAAAAGAGCGATGAGATTCTTTAATGAATCCATCGCTTTTTTTGTAAAATGGAAACTTTTCTTCGACAGTTGCTGGCGCGCTCCGGTTTGGCAAAGGGAAAATTGTGATGGATTTGGCATATAGGAAGGGAGTTTTATTGATATACCCGGGAAGCGACAAGAAGTGTGGACATTCGCGCACATAAATACTGTACTTGCCGAAAAGGACACAGAAATTATTAGATACGTTGGGATATTGGGCAAACTACAGCGGTAAATTCCCTATGTGCCCAAACGGGAATTGATCCAGGCAGTAGCACAGAAAGATACACTCACCCCCCTATTCACAAAAAACAATCGATTATGACGGATTCAGCTAAAATATACGGTTTGTATAGTAAATGAATTAAATAAAATGGTAAAATAATACAAAAATAGTAGAATGAAATAGAAAAATATGTAAGAAATGCAATAAAAAGAAGAGCAAAAGTGCAAAAAGATTTGTTCAAGATGTTGAATTAATGTAAAAATATGGTAATATAAAAGAGGCGAAATTGCTACTGTACTTATGGGGTGTAGGTACATAAATTGATCCGCAGATAGAGAACTAGTCGGATTAAGAAAGAGGAGGAGATATCATGTTTAAACAAAGGAAATTAGTATCGATCATCGTTATGTTGGCGATGGTACTGACTACGATTTCAGTAAGGCAGCTGACAAGTCCAATGGTTGCATCCGCAGCCAATACCTTTGAGGACTATACGCAAGAGAAAATGGTGAATGCAATGGGAGCAGGTTGGAACTTGGGAAACCAACTAGAAGCATCTTCCAATGGTTCTGTAGGAGAAACTAATTTTGGTAATCCAGTAGTTACAGAAGATTTAATCTTGGCAGTCAAAGAGGAAGGATTTAAATCCGTTCGTATTCCGGTTTCTTATCTGAATACCATTGGGGCAGCACCAAATTATACAGTGGACTCTAAGTGGCTGGATCGAATTCAAGAAGTTGTAGATATGTGCGTAAATAATGGCTTATATGCAATCATCAATATTCATGGGGATGGATATAATTCAGTTGCAAAATCCTGGCTGTTATGCAATGGCTCAGATCAGGCAGCCATTAAGGCAAAATACGAAGCTGTATGGAAACAGATTGCAACCAGATTTGCAGACTATGATGAACACTTAGTATTTGAGTCAATGAATGAAGAGTTTGACGGAACTTATGGAACGCCAAACAGAACATACTACAGCAATATCAATGCGTATAATCAGATTTTTGTAGATACAGTAAGAAAAAGCAGTGGAAACAATGATAAGCGTTGGTTACTGATTCCAGGCTGGAATACTAATATTGACTATACGGCAGGAGATTATGGATTTGAACTTCCAACGGATAATTATTTATCCAGTACTTGTGTAGGAAAGAGAATTATGATTTCTGTCCATTATTATGATCCTTGGGATTTCTGTGGTACAGAAAGCACAGCAGTAACTCAGTGGGGCCCAGAGGCAAAAGACAGCAGCAAGGTAGCTTCTTGGGGGGATGAGACATACATGAACAGCCAGATGAAGAAAATGTATGATAAGTTCGTGGCAAATGGTTATCCAGTAGTAATTGGAGAATATGGGGCAATTGACAAGACCCAGGGAGATTCAACAAATAATACATATCGAGCATATTTCTGTGAGAGCTTATGTAAATATGCCAAACAATACGGAATGGTACCAGTGTACTGGGATAATGGCTACAATGGAAATTATGGATTTGGTTTATTCGATCGTTCAACTAAGAAAGTGACACAACAAGGTATTATTGATGCAATCATGACTTATTATGGTGACTCCAAGACTAATACTTCGACAGCAATTAAGTTGGACCAATCTGCTATGTCTATTTATGTTGGAGATGAGAAGAAGACAATCAGTGCAACCCTTACTCCAGCAGACAGCCAGGACAAGATTACCTGGACATCCAGTGACGAAACAGTAGCTACTGTAAATGCAAAAGGTCAGGTAACGGCAGTAAGCATTGGTACTGCAACGATCACTGCAACAGCTAACGGACATTCAGCTAGCTGCAAAGTGACAGTCCCACAAAATCAATCCATTCGTGCTAAGTTATATATGATGGAAACAAAGAACTGGCAGTCCTTATCCAGTACAGGCTATGTGGAAATTTCTAAGGCAGGCGGACAGTTCTCTTTAAGCCTTACCGGCACACAAGCTCAGTTTGAAAACATTGGTTCTTTATATATCAAGGATATTGCCAGCACAGATGGAAGTGCATCCGTGTTTGATTATGCAAAATTGAAGGTGAAATCCATTGAAGTAAATAGTGTTACATTTACATGCAAAGAAGATACGTTTGTATATGACTGCACGGCTACTGATTCCAAAGTTGGAACTTTGAAATCAAGCTTTGATTTCTCATTTATCAATGTTTGGGATACGACGTATGTAAATAATATGACAGTAGATAACGGAAATTATAAAGCATATTTTAATGGAGTTTCATTAACGGATAATAATACCCTTACGGTTAACTTTGAAGTGTCTGACGTGGAAGGTGGTTCTGATACTCCAGCAACGACGGCCCCAGCAACGCAAGCCCCAACGGTTGCTCCAACCAGTGCCCCAGCAACACAAGCGCCAACTACTGCACCAACGACAGCTCCAGTAACACAAGCTCCAACAGCAACACCAACCACAGCCCCAGCAACTTCAAGCCCTTCCGGGAATACAGTGCAGGCAGAAGTAACGATGACAAGTGATTGGGGAGAAGGCGGTCTTGGACAGATTGTCTTTACTAATACAACAGGGAAGGACTTAGTTGGCGGATGGACCTTGGAATTTGATATGGATCGTGAGATTGGAAGCACTTGGAGTGCAAACATTGTAAGTCATACAGGCAATCATTATGTAATCACTAATCCAAGCTGGAATGGCAATTTGGCATCCGGAGACAGCTACACCATTGATTTCCAAGCAAAATCAGGTGCTGCAAATCCTGTGATCAGCAATGCAAAATTATATTAATACTTTGCATTATTAATATCTAATAGGTAAGAAAAGCGGTTGTATCAGGATGGATAGGTCATGATGCAACCGCTTTTTTAATTGAGAGGAAACTTCTCTTCGAGAAGCTCTATATGCCAAAACGACGACTGCTCCAAGCAGTAACATAAAAAAACGCCCTGAAAGACAGGGCGAAGAATGCACACTCACTCGAGAGGAAGGTGTCGCTGTCGCGACCGAGTCTGGCGCAGGAAAAGTATAAAAAATAATAAATCAGGAGATTTTAGTAGTAATACACGGACGATAGGAGACTATGATGATACCTGATTATTTATCGGCAGAGAATGAAAAGCAGAAAGAACTAATTCTCACTTATTATCTTGCGCCGGTCATTTTAAAGATGAAGCCAGCTTCATTGCTTGCATTTTCAAGCAGGGAGCTAATAGCATATGAAGAGCTGTTGAATGGAATTGGAATGAAAAAAGTGATTTTGGATGAGTATCGCAACAAAAGCTACGTATTGTTTTATCAGGAAGATATGATTACAGAAATCTTAGAAAATAAGGAAAACCAGAAGTTTCTAGAGACTGAAGGGTATCATAACTTTACTTTGGAACAGGTACTATACCGGATGGAAGTAAGACTGCAGAGATGCCACAGATTAACGGAAAATAATTTGTTTCCTCATGAGATTGGGATACTATTAGGATATCCATTGCAGGATGTGATCGGATACATCAAAAATCAGGGGAAAGAGGCTTTGGCAAGTGGATATTGGAAGGTTTACAGTAATGTAATCAAGGCAAAAAATATGTTCTTACAATATGACGAGGCTCGTAAGGCCATGCTCCAATATGTAACGACACATTCTTTGCTTGAATTTCATCAATAGGGGCGTTTTTTGCCCCTTATGTACATACTATTCTTTTTTATGTTCTTGTTTGTAAACTAAATAGTTTGCAAATTCTTTTAATTCTGCGGTACTTTCGGAAGAAAGCTGTCGATATAGATTAAAAAAATCTACAATATCTTTATCTAAGACTTCGCCACCAATTGGTAGATAGGAATCTGTTACACCAAGTAAATAATCGCAAGATACATCGAAATAGTGGGATAACGCAATTAATTTCTGAAAGCTAGGTTCATTGCGCTGAGACTCGTAATTAGAGATGGCGGTAGGCTTTAATTCAAGGATATCAGCCAATTCGCTTTGTGTTAAGCGATGTTTTTGGCGTAGTTGTTTTAGACGAACACTAAAATCCATAAGAAACCTCCTGGGTAATGTTTTGTTTATCCATAATTATATGTCTGACTGGAACAAACTGTCAATGATTTCGTACTTTTTTGTAGATAATATGGCACAGTTGACAAAATATGTTTGGAGAAATAAGATTAGTATAGAATTGAGGAAACCATTGTAATCGTTGTTTAGGAGATAACATGAGGGATATTGTAGAAGAACTTAGAATTCAATCATATAAGAGCGCACTTCATTGCATCGATGAGATTGTCTTATTTTACGCGGATGATGGAAAAATCGTTAATTGGAATATGCAGACGGTCAGTGAACTATTTTATGATAAAGATGACATGTCTAGGATTACCATGCAGGATCTGTTTTCTAAACAGGCAGCCATGTTTTTTGAAAAAGGGAAGCAGGATGCCAGGGGAAAGGCCGTACAGATGCCGGTATATCGCAAGAATGGAACGTGTTTTCCAGCTGAGGTAAAACATTTTATTATAGGCAATGAATATGCGTTTGGAATTTGTATTATAAAGAATATTGAAGAACTGTTACTACAGCAGGAGAAAAATCGTTCGTTACAAGAAGAGCTGAACCAGGCAAGGAGTGCAAAGGACAGCTTTCTTGCAAATGTGACCCATGAGCTTAGGACTCCACTAAATGGCATGAAGGGCATGGCTAATCTGCTGCTTAGCGGCAATTTGGACAGCAGTCAGGTGGATACGGTTAAGACAATGATGAACTGTTTTGACACCATGGAAAAAATCGTTACAGATATTTTAGATTATTCCAAACTGGCAGCAGGAAAGATGGAGATAGAAGAACATCCTTTTGCATTTTACCCATGGGTAGAGGACGTAATGAAAGTACATAGAGGTCTGATAGAAAATAAGAATATAGCATTTGAGTCGAATGTGGATAGCACGATACCTAGCCATTTAATTGGTGATTCCTATCATTTGACCCAGGTCATCAACAACCTGTTTACTAATGCCATAAAGTTTACAACCCAAGGGAGAATCGTATTCGACATTGCAGTACAAAGCAATGTGGGCAATCAGTGGGAACTTTTGTTTTCCATCACGGATACAGGGATCGGCATTAGCAAGGAAAAGAAAGAAGAGTTATTCCAAAGTTTTGTACAGGGAGATCCGTCCATTACAAGGAAATATGGCGGGACAGGACTTGGACTGTCAATCTGCAAGAAGCTGGTATCCTTGATGGGAGGAACCATACAGGCAGAAAGCGAGCTGCACAAAGGGTCAAGGTTTTATTTTACAGTACCGTTGACGGCGGATACTGCCATAGTAGAGGAAAAGGAGCCAGAGGTTGAAAAACCTCATGTAATACATGAGGAAACGAAAAGCCTAAGCTTGATCAAGCTGATGGAGCAGCTGGCGTTATGCATTGATTTCGAGTCATATGAGAAGGCAGAGAAAATTGTTCACATGATCAAGGACATGACAAAAGGGGAGCAAAATGAAATCAGCAAGAAGGCGTTTCGCCTGGAACTGGCGCTTAGAAAGTCAGATACCAATAAGATAAAAACACAGTATTTGGAACTGTGTAGAACATGTAACCTTTAGAGAAGGGGGATACATATACTTTGAGGGATGATACAACAGTCAATATCGTCATTTTAGATGATATGATAGAAAATCTTATTATATTAGTGAAAGTAGTCAATGAACTGGGCTATGTTGCCAGACCGGTAAATACCATCAGGCAGGCGATGGAAGCAATTCGTATATGTGAACCAAAATTATTGTTATTGGATATTGCAATGCCAGAAATGTCTGGGTTTGATTTTTATAAAAGGGTGCGGACATACTATAGGGAGATGGACCTTCCGGTGATCTTTGTATCAGCCTATATGGATCCGCAGACAAAGAAAGAAGCCTATGACCTAGGGGCAGCGGATTACGTCACCAGGCCATTTGTAGAAAGCGAGCTGGCATGCCGTATCAGACAGCAAGTGCAGGTTGCTATGGAGAGGGAGAAAAGGGAGAAAGAGCTAAGTGATCTAAAACAGATGCTGGGGTATAGGATGAACCTTCGTAATCAGAATAAACTATCAGTCATCCAATCCTTATACTATATACAAAAGCAGCAAGAACTAATCCGGGGCCATATGGATCGAGTGGCCGAAGGGGCAGTCATGCTTGCAAAGGCACTTATGTTTATGCCAAAGTATGAAAAAATTGTGACAGACCATTATATCGACTGCCTGAAAGTAGTAGCCCCTATTTTTGATCTAGGCATGATGGCGATCAGCCAGTCAATTGTTTATAAGCCTGGGGAACTTTCTAAGGAGGAATTCCAAGAAATAAAGCAGCATACGGAGAAGGGGGTAGAGCCATTGCTCCTTCTTTATCGTCAGGATGAGGAAAATGAGTATCTTAAGATGGCCCTTGATATGGCGATGTATCATCATGAAGCCTATGATGGCTCCGGGTATCCATATGGTTTAAGGAAAGATCAGATACCGCTTTGTGCCCAGATTATCTCTATCGTATCAGTATTTGATGCATTAACACATAAGACCATATATCGAGAGGCTTGGAGTATTCAAAACGGGTTTGCCTTCCTTCGGGAACAGAAAGATAAGCGATTTGCAGGCGATCTTCTACATGCATTTGAAATTACATATTTAGCAGACTTCCTTGACAAAGAGATTAAGGAAGGAGTATAAATATAAATAAAACGTAGCTAAATACTATGATTTATGGGAGGAGCTAGCACATGAAAGTTTCCACAAAAGGAAGATATGGATTGCGGGCACTTGTTGATTTGGCAGTGAATTCGACGACAAGCCATGTCTCGTTGGTAAGCATAGCAAATCGACAGAAAATATCACTTAATTATTTGGAGCAAGTATTTGCCTCATTAAGAAAAGCAAAGATCGTAAAAAGTGTAAAAGGTGCTCAAGGTGGATACAGCTTAGGAAAGCCAGCAAGCCAGATTAAGATATCAGAAATATTGGCAATTCTTGAAGGTGAATTCAACATCGTGGATGATGATATTTTTGAAGAACATGAAATTGACTCCGTTCGACTTGCAGTAAAGACTTTGGTCTGGGATAGGATCAATGAGAACGTGAATAAATATTTGGATAGTACGACTCTTGAGGACTTGGCAAATGAATATATTCGTTTAAACAGTGAAAGCCCAGAGATGTACTATATCTAAAGATAACCATTGCTCCCTAGTTAGAGTAATGGAACTTACATAGCAGGCACAAAGAAAGGAAAAGTTACTATGGCAAAGATAGCGAACAAACTTACTGAATTAATTGGTAATACACCATTATTACAGCTTAATAATTATATGGAGGCAAATGATTTACATGCAAACATCATTGCGAAGCTGGAATATTTTAATCCTCTTGGAAGTGCAAAGGACCGTGTGGCGTTTAAGATGATTGAAGACGGCATCGCAAGCGGACGTATCAACGAGGATACCATCTTAATTGAGCCAACAAGTGGAAATACAGGAATTGGTCTGGCGTTTGTGGCAGCAACCAAAGGAATGAGACTTATCCTTACCATGCCGGAGACCATGAGCATGGAGCGCAAAAAGATCGTAGCAGCGCTGGGAGCTGAAATCGTACTTACAGAAGGTGCGCTAGGAATGAAAGGTGCCATTGATAAGGCAAATGCGCTTGAGAAGGAACTTGGTAATGCCGTAGTATTGCAGCAGTTTGAAAACCAGTCCAATCCAGAGGCGCATAAGGAGACTACAGCAAGGGAAATCCTTCGAGATACTGATGGATTGGTTGATTACTTTGTTGCAGGCGTTGGTACCGGCGGAACAATTACAGGAGTCGGCGAAGTATTAAAGCAGGAATTAAAAGAAGTCAAGATTATTGGTGTGGAACCTGCAAATAGTGCAGTACTGTCTGGAAAAACAGCTGGAAGCCATAATTTACAAGGAATTGGAGCTGGCTTTATTCCAAAAGTCATGAATGTGAAAATCTTAGATGAAATCATTCCAGTGACCAATGAAGAAGCATATGCTGCAGGCAGAATGGTTGCTAAGACAGAAGGCGTCTTAGTCGGTATTACATCTGGTGCAGCCCTTCATGCAGCAACCTTGCTTGCAAAACGAGAAGAAAACAAAGGAAAGAATATTGTAGTGTTGTTACCGGATACAGGGGAACGCTATATTACAACTGAATTATTTGAATAAAAGCAACGATGGCTAGTTCCTTTCTATAACAGGAATTAAACATTTGAATATAATGGATAGTAAAGGATCCGTTTGAAAGGATGTTGGTGGCCGAGTGTATGAGTTGTTAAAAGAGGCCAATATTCTCTCCTGTTTTGTGAGAGTGATGTTGGCCCTTTTGTTTGGTGGAATAGTAGGAATGGAACGAGGGAAAAAAGGAAGGCCAGCCGGATTAAGGACATATATGCTTGTATGCGTAGGAGCTGCGCTTGTGATGATTACCAATCAGTATATGGCAACCATTTATCCGGCCATTGATCCAAGTCGCATGGGGGCACAAGTGATTAGCGGCATTGGCTTTCTTGGAGCAGGCACAATTATCATTACAGGAAAGAGTCGGGTAAAAGGTCTTACCACAGCAGCAGGATTGTGGGCAGTGGCATGCTTAGGACTTGCCGTAGGGATTGGATTTTATTATGGTGCAATCATAGGAGCCATCTGTATTTTTATTGTAATGGAAACATTACATACATTGGATGATAAGATGATGGCAGGCTCTAAAATCTTGATTGTCTATATTGAATTTGACGACTTGTCTGAGATTGGCAAGTTCATGGAACAGATCAAGCCTAGGGGTGTCTTTGTGTCTGAAATGGAGTTAGTACAGCAGGATTGTGGAAAGCGAGAGGAGAAAGTTGCCGCAATCTTCACCCTGTCAATGAAGCAGAAAATTCCTCATAGCAAGGTTATTGAGGCCATACAGCGAATGGATGGCGTCATGTTTGTGGAAGAGGTATAGGGAAAGAATATCATCAGCCACTTAATTTGTGCATATACATTAAGCAAATCGTTTGTTTGGGAGATAATATGGATACTCAAAAAGCGGATAACCAGCTTAATCTTGCTTTATCAATTCCTCAAGAGCAAAGGGAAAATAGTCCAGAGTTAGTGACAGGATATGTATCAAGTAGCAATTCATGGGAAGTAATTGTAAAATATACAGGAAACTTAAATCGAGTCAGGGAAGAGTTACAGGTTCAGATAACAGAGCTATTAAATGAATATGCAATTATAATTATTAGTCAGGAGCAGCTGCCACTGCTTTCTAACTATCCAGAAATACAATATATTGAAAAACCAAAGATACTTAATTTTGAAGTTATTAATGGTATTTCAGCTTCTTGTTTAAGTCAGCCGCAGAGACCGCCTTATAACCTGACTGGAAAAGGCGTATTAATTGGGATCGTAGATTCGGGAATTGATTATGCCCATCAGGACTTTCGAAATCCAGATGGCACAACAAGAATCGTTGCCTTATGGGATCAGACCATAGAGGGAAATCCTCCTGAGGGATTTACAAATGGGACACTGTATACAAGTGAAGATATCAATCGGGCACTAAGTGAGACTACGATAAGTGCACGTCAGAGAATTGTGCCATCCAATGACCTATCAGGCCATGGGACCCATGTGGCAGGAATCGCTTGTGGAAATGGGCGTGCAAGTGATGGAAGATATCGAGGTGTTGCATTTGATGCAGATATTATTGTGGTAAAGCTAGGGAGGAGCTTAAGTAACTCGTTCCCAAGTACGGCGCAATTAATGGAGGGCATTGATTTTTGTATTCGGACAGCATTACAAAGAAATCAGCCACTCTGTATTAATATTAGTTTTGGAAATTCTTATGGCTCCCATAGTGGTCAATCTTTGCTGGAAACTTATATTGATTCAGTTGTCGGTATCGGAAAGACCAATATTATAATCGGTACCGGCAATGAAGGGGCTTCCGGACGGCATAAGTCAGGCAGGGTAGGAACGGAACCTGAGCTTGTAAAGATAACGGTAGGAGAACGGGAGACCAGTTTTAATCTATCAATTTGGAAGTATCCGTTTGATTTTATTGATGTGTCACTCATTGCACCCAATGGTACTAGAATTGGGCCAGTGGATCGAACAACTGGGTCTCAATCATTTGATTTAGCAGGTAGTACGCTTTATGTATACTATGGAGAGCCTTCACCTTATACAATTTATAATGAGGTCTTTATTGTCTGGATACCAAAAATAGATTATGTAGAGACAGGAGAATGGACCATTGAGCTAAATCCGGTAAATGTGGTAGTAGGAGATTACTTCATGTGGCTTCCAAGTGGAAATCTGTTAAGTCCAACGACTAAGTTTTTAAGACCGACGGTGGAGACGACGCTGACCATTCCTTCAACAGCAAATTCAGCCATAGCGGTTGGCGCTTATAACAGCAACAATGATTCCTTTGCGCCATTTTCAGGGAGGGGCTATACTATTAATAATCAGATTAAGCCGGACCTTGTTGCACCGGGTGTGGACATTACTAGTTCGGCACCGGGTGGCGGATATAGTGAGCTGACAGGGACCTCTTTGGCGACTCCATTTGTGACGGGAGCATGCGCGATGTTACAACAGTGGGGGATTGTGGATGGAAATGATACATTTATGTATGGTGAGAAGGTAAAGGCAATTCTTATTTCGACAGCAAGAAAGCTTGATGCATTTACCGTATATCCAAATGAGTCTATTGGATTTGGTGCGTTATGCCTGAGACGTGTTGAATAAGATTTTAATTGTCTACAGTCTGAGCTTCGCCCTATAGTAAGGAGCGAAGCTTTTTTTTATCTAGAATTGTAATTTTTCCACGAGAAAGCGTTAAGATTCCTTCGGTAGAGAAGTATTTTAACATTCTAGATACCACTTCCCTTGCAGAACCGAGGTATTTTGCAATTTGTTCATGGGTCATGGTCAATGTATCCGACTGTTCTTTTATGGTTTCATCCAGCAGGAAGGCAGCCAGTCGTTTGTCAAAGCTGGTAAATAAGATCTGCTGCATGGTCCACATGACATCAGAAAATCGTTCTGTTGCCAGCTTGTACATATAAGCCTCCACGTAGATATTATTAGTGGAGAGAGATAAGAAGACAGAAGAAGGAACTGCCAGAATCTCGCAATCACTTTCGGCTTCAATAAAAACATCAAAGGTAATGGTCTTTAGCACACATGAGGCAGACAGGATACAGACTTCATTTTCGCCTAGACGGTACAAGGTTACTTCGCGTCCTTCCTCGGAAAGGAGATAGGTGCGAATGGAACCTGACTTGATGACAAGCAGGCCGATGCAGTCGTTATTGCCAAAATGAAGGGACTGCCCTTCTTGATAGTTTGCCAAGGTAGCATGTTGCACTAATAACTCACGCTCGGAAGCGGTCAGATTATGGTAAAAGGGAAGTGATTGTTGTAATAGGTTGGTGAGTGTCTGGGGAATCATAGGAGCACTCCTTTCGTTTTCTTTGAGTGTATCACAGCGTAAAAAAAGGCACAATAGGAAGAATAATTAGTTAATGGGTTGTATATTTTCGAATTTGGGTATAAAATATAAGAAATTATTACCAAATGAATTAAGTTTATGGAAAAATAGCCGATATATAGATATATGGAACTATTTAAAAATCGCCAAAATAATTCGACCATTATCTTGAGCGATTGGTATGACATTGGAGGTGTGGCATGCCTAATATAAGAAAAAGGATCTGTGTACTTGCTTCGGATATAACGTCGAATACAGTATCACTAATCATTAAAGGAATTATCCAAAAGGCATATTTTTATAATTACGATGTTTGTGTATTCACGACTTTAATCAAAGATAGCGGAAAAGCAGATTATCAATACGGGGAAAAGAATATATTTAAATTACCTAATTTCGACCGATTTGCAGGCGTCATCGTTGTTGCAGAGTCCATTTGCATCAAGGGAGCAGTGGAAGAAATAGAGCAAGAGTTATTAAAACGATGCAGCTGTCCGGTGATTGTAATGGACCGCAGCCAGAGTACGTTCCCTAGTATTTCAATTAATGACGAAAAAACAATGGAAAATTTAGTAGACCATTTGATTGAAGTTCATGGCTATAAAAAAATCAACTGCCTGACCGGGGCAAAAGATGATTATCATGCACAGGATCGTTTAGAAGGATATAAAAAGAGTTTAGAGAAACATGGAATTTTAGTCGAGGAGGAACGCTATCTTTACAGCGACTGCCTGCTTGATTCGGCAGTAGAATATGCGTACCGTATATCTCATGGAGATATTGAAAAGCCGGATGCTATTGTATGTTACGACGACATCGTTGCCGTTATGATGGCAAAAGAGTTTTCAATACAAGGAATTGAGGTGCCAGGTGATATTGCCATTGTTGGCTTTAATTCAAATGACAGAGGAACTAAGTATATTCCATGCATTACATCAGCAATCCCGCCATGCAAAGTACATGGAGAGAATGCAGTAATCATGTTACATAATGAAATTACAAATGAGAATAATCCAATTGATCAGGATCTGGCAGGAAAGCTGGCAATTGGAAAGAGCTGTGGATGCAGCAGAGATTTATACTATGAGGAAAGAAAGTTAGCGCAGCAAAATCAGGAAGGCTGCCTGACCGACCATTATTTTAGCAGTACCTACATGGAGGAAAACTTGACCAGTGCGGCCACCATTGAGGACTGTATGGTGGAGATTAACTGGTATACGTACCAGCTTAATAAGTTTAAGGAATTTTATATCTCCTTGATCGATGACTGGGATTCCCATGATAGAATTATGAAGGATGTAAATAGCTTGTCCATTGCGGCAAATATGCAGCAGGGCATGATGAAAGAGCGAGAGTATGTTAAAGATGGTTATACAAAGAAGATGGTCCTTCATACAAAAAATAAAAATGGTACTGCCTACGTAGTACGTGAGCCATTTTTAGCGACAGACATGCTTCCGGCATTGTACGAAGAACGTGACTATCCAACTACCTTTTACTTTACGCCAATTCATTTTAAAGATCGATGCCTTGGGTATATTACCATTAATTTTGGAGAAGAGATTACGACTTATGACCCTTATTACCATACATGGGCGCGAAATATTAATAATGCAATTGAAATTATTCGTAATCAGTCTGAATTACGTTATATAAATGAAAAACTAAACAAGCTGGCCCTTTATGATGGCCTGACCGGTGTTTACAATCGCTTTGGGCTTAATCAAGAAGCGAAAAAGATGATTACCGACTGTTTGGACTCAGAGGAAGACTTACTGTTGCTTGTTGGGGACCTTGATAACTTAAAGAAGATCAATGATGGCTTTGGACATTTGGAAGGGGATAGTGCCATTACTACCATTGCAAGGGCATTTCATTGGTCAACAGGTGGACGAGGATGTCTTGGAAGGCTTGGCGGAGACGAGTTCGTAATGATCTTGCATGGCAAGTTTGACGACAAGGATATTCGGCAGATTAAGACGAAAATCAAAGAGTATCTGTTGGAATATAATAAAACGTCTTCAAAACCTTATGAAGTAGATGTAAGCGTAGGGCATTTTTGTATGAAAATTAGTGGCTGCTTAGATGATATGGAAGATATCTTTGATTTCTTTCTAAATAACGCAGATAAAGAAATGTATAATACAAAAAAGAAGAAAAAGTATAGTCGCTGTTAAATAATGTTTCTTTGTAAGACTTTGGAACATGGGTTGCAAAATATTTTGTCACAATCTATAATGAAAACAATGAAGTACTGAAGGAGAAATACAGTGAAACATAAGTTAACAGGTTGTTTGGCGTTAACATTGATTGCAATATCTGGTACAGCTTGTTCCTCTAAAGATAGCGCATCAAGCATTTATGATAAAGGTGTAAGCTATCTTGAAGAAGGAAAGTATACTGATGCTGCCGGCTCCTTAGGAGAGGCAGTTGAAAAAGACCCGGATAACAGTGAATATTCTGTTTATTATGGAATGGCGCTGATCAAGACAGGCGAGTATGAGTTGGCAGCCGAGATGTTCGACCAGGCAATAAAAGATGGAAGCAAGAAAAAAGTACAGAAACTGAATAAGGAAGCATACCGAGGAAAAGGAATTGCTTATTATAACCAGGATAAAAAAGAGGAGGCTCTTTCCTGCTTCGAAAGTGCCCTTGCAATTGATGTATTAGAAGATTTAGATCAGGATATCAAAGAGTATCTTGGAGAGTGCTATTTAGCAACGAAACAATATGATAAGGCAATCTCTTTGTATTCGGAATTAATAAAAACTGATAAGAAGCAATATTCCTATTATATCAACAAGGCAAAAGCCGAAACCGGAAAGGCTGATACGAAAGCCTCTAAAGATACGTTAAATGCAGCATTAAAGCTTAAGCAGAAGACAGAGGAAGATAAGTATAATACTGCCCTTGTGCACTATTATCTTGAAGATAAAGACCAGGCAGTCAGTATATTAAATGACATTAAGGACAAGTATTCCGATGCCTACGCAATGCTAGGCGATATCTATTTGGAAAAGAAAGAGTATGAACAGGCAATTGCCAGTTATGAAGCTTACCTTTCGAAAGAAGATGCCAAAGATACCAGCCATATCAGCTTAAAGCTTAGCAATTGTCTGATTACTACGAAAAACTACAAAAAGGCAATCGTAGTGATAGAAGATGCCTTAGACGGACAAACTATAGAATATAAACAACAATTAATGTATAATGAAGTTTTGGCGCATGAAAATAATGCAGATTTTGAACAGGCATATGCGCTTGCAAAAGACTACATGAAAGAATATCCTGAAGATATTAAAATGGCAAGAGAGCTAGTCTTCTTAGAGACTAGATAGAACGGATAAAATGGAGGCAACATGGCAGAATTATTTGATATGAGCGAACTAGAGGAACGTGTCATCTTAGTTGGCGTATGTCTTGACGATGAAAACGATACAATGGAATCTCTTGATGAGCTAGAAGAATTAGCAAAGACAGCAGGAGCGAAAACGGTTGCAAAAGTAATACAGAACCGTGAAAGTTTCCATCCTGGAACCTATATTGGAAAAGGTAAGATAGAAGAAGTCAGGATGTTAGTGGATGAACTTAAAGCCACAGGCATTGTATGTGATGATGAATTATCGCCTGCACAGCTTAAAAACTTAGAGGACGCACTTCAAGTCAAGGTAATTGACCGTACGGTAATGATCCTTGATATTTTCGCTGCTAGAGCAACAACCAAAGAAGGAAAGATTCAGGTTGAGCTTGCCCAGTTAAAATACCGTGCAACAAGACTGATCGGCCTTGGTAACAGTCTTTCAAGACTTGGCGGTGGTATTGGTACAAGAGGTCCTGGTGAAAAGAAATTAGAGATTGACCGTCGTCTGATCAAAGACAGAATTTCTATTTTGAAAAAAGAATTAGAAGGTGTGAGACAGGCTAGGGAGACAATTCGTAAGAGTCGTCTGAATAATCCGATTCCTGTAGTTGCCATTGTTGGATATACCAATGCAGGTAAGTCCACACTTTTAAATACATTGACAGATGCTAAAATCTTAGCAGAAGATAAGTTATTTGCAACACTGGATCCTACAACGAGAAACCTAATGTTCGAAAGCGGACAGCAGATCCTTTTGACCGATACGGTAGGATTTATCAGAAAGTTACCTCATCATCTTATTGAAGCATTCAAAAGTACATTAGAGGAAGCAAAATATGCAGATATCATCCTTCATGTGGTTGATGTGAGCAATCCTGTTCATGATAAACAGATGTTTATTGTGTATGAGACATTAGAAAAATTAGGTGTCAAAGATAAGCCAATCATCACTGCATTTAATAAGGTGGATCGTCTCGAAGAAGATGAAGTCATCAAAGATCTGAAAGCAGACGAGACAGTTCGTATCAGTGCAAAAGAGGGCACAGGATTACCACACTTACTTGATACAATTGAAGAAATACTTCGTTCACAGAAGATGTTAATCGAAAAAGTTTTCCCATACAGTGAGGCTGGAAAGATCCAGACAATCCGTAAATATGGACAGCTTTTAAAAGAAGAATATCAGGAAGATGGAATTTTCGTACAGGCATATGTTCCAAAGGAAATCTATCTGTCCTTATAGTGATGGAGAATGAATAATTTGCTTGACGACTTAGTCGTCAAGCTTTGGATGAAATCAAGTTTTCAAACTTTCCTCTAAGCAGTGCGCTGAGTGACTGCTAGAGTTTAATTGTCTATAGTTTGGAGCAAGTATGAATATACTTGCTTTTTTTCAATTAACGAGGAAACTTCTCTTCAAGCAGCCTCCTATTCTTGAAGAAAGCCCCCTGAAAATTGGGTGTAGGATGCGCAATCACTCGAAAGGATGATGTCACTTGCGCCACCGGGTTGGGCGCGGAGTGTTTTTGATTGAAGGCTGTTCACCCTGATGACAGGAAAAGGGGATGGATTTTCTGGGAGAAAGAAAGTTTCGGAAGAATGAAAAGTACAAGATATAGTATGTCTTTTGAATGGTGTCAATAGATATAGTATTTTTTCCTTGACTGCCCCATATATTAGTGCTAGACTCATAGTTGGTAATCTAGCAGTGCCAAATATTAAGTTACATATATTA
>JAUNJY010000016.1:0-20181 GCA_030535455.1 bacterium | reverse complement strand
GAAGTTACAATTGGAAGGGAGCAAGTTTTATGATTAAAGTAATAAAACGAGATGGAGAAATTGCGGGTTTTGATCTTAGTAAAATCTCTAATGCCATCACAAAGGCATTTAAAGCAACAAGTAAGCAGTTTGATGAGGATATCATCAACTTACTGACCCTTAGAGTAACCTCTGATTTTCAGTCAAAGATAAAAGACGGAAAGATTTCAGTAGAAGATGTCCAGGATAGCGTGGAACATGTTCTAGAGCAGACTGGATATACAGATGTTGCAAAGGCATACATCTTATACAGGAAGAATCGTGAAAAAATCCGTAATATGAAATCTACGATCCTTGATTATAAGGAAATCGTCAATAGCTATGTTAAAGAAGAGGATTGGAGAGTAAAAGAGAATTCTACCGTAACTTATTCGGTAGGCGGTTTGATTTTACATAACTCTGGTTCGATTACTGCAAACTATTGGTTATCTGAGATTTACGATGAAGAGATTGCGAGTGCACATAGAAATGCAGATATACATATTCATGATCTGTCAATGCTGACAGGATATTGTGCGGGCTGGTCGTTAAAGCAACTGATAAAAGAAGGATTAGGTGGAATTCCTGGAAAGATCACATCTTCTCCGGCAGCACACTTATCAACACTATGCAACCAAATGGTGAATTTCCTTGGAATAATGCAGAATGAATGGGCAGGCGCTCAGGCGTTTTCTTCCTTTGACACCTATTTGGCGCCATTCGTCAAGATTGACCATTTGACATATAGAGAAGTAAAACAATGTATCCAGTCGTTTATTTATGGAGTGAATACTCCAAGCAGATGGGGCACACAGGCACCATTTTCTAATATCACATTAGACTGGACCGTACCGGAAGACTTAGCAAACCTGCCATGTATCGTAGGTGGCAAGGAAGTTGGATTTACATATAAAGAGTGCAAAGCAGAAATGGATATGGTGAA
Organism: bacterium; assembly: GCA_030535455.1. GTDB lineage: Bacteria > Bacillota > Clostridia > Lachnospirales > Lachnospiraceae > KM106-2. Next base: position 19,220 of record JAUNJY010000016.1, on the reverse strand, counting down.
TAAGGCCTTTATCGAAATTATGATAGAAGGCGATGCCAATGGACGAGGCTTCCAATATCCAATCCCTACGTATTCCATTACCAAGGACTTTGACTGGTCCGATACGGAAAATAACCGTTTGCTGTTTGAGATGACAAGCAAATACGGAACTCCGTATTTTTCAAACTATATTAATAGCGACATGGAGCCTAGCGATGTTCGTTCCATGTGCTGCAGACTTCGTCTTGATTTACGTGAGCTTCGTAAGAAGACAGGCGGTTTCTTTGGATCAGGAGAGAGTACGGGAAGTGTTGGCGTAGTAACTATCAATATGCCTCGAATTGCTTATTTATCAAAAAATGAAGAAGAATTCTTTAGCCGTCTGGATCAGATGATGGATGTTGCAGCCAGAAGCCTTAATGTGAAGCGTAAAGTAATTTCCCGATTACTAAAAGAGGGCTTGTATCCATATACAAAACGTTATCTTGGCAATTTTGACAATCATTTCTCAACCATAGGATTAATCGGAATGAATGAGGTTGGACTGAATGCCAACTGGCTTCGTGTGGATATGACCCATCAGGTTACCCAGCAATTTACGAAGAAAGTCTTAAACCATATGAGGGACAGACTACGAGATTATCAAGAACAGTACGGAGACTTATTTAACTTAGAAGCAACTCCTGCAGAGTCTACCACCTACCGTCTGGCAAAACATGATAAGAAGCAGTATCCGGACATCATCACTGCCGGAAAGCCTGAAGAGACGCCATACTATACCAACAGTTCTCATTTGCCAGTAGGATATTCCGAAGATGTATTTGATGCCCTTGATATTCAGGATGAGCTTCAGACGCTTTATACATCAGGAACCGTATTCCATACGTTCTTAGGAGAGAAGCTTCCAGATTGGAGTGCAGCAGCGAAACTGGTACGTATCATTGCGTCCAACTATAAATTGCCTTACTATACGATTTCGCCAACTTACTCGATTTGTAAAAATCATGGCTATCTAGATGGAGAACAGTTTGTCTGTCCAAAATGTGGGGAGAAGGCAGAAGTCTATAGCAGGATTACCGGTTATTACAGACCTGTACAGAACTGGAATGCAGGCAAGACGCAGGAGTATAAAGATCGCAAAGTTTATAAAGTGTCGGATGGATTTTCTGGTGCGGAAATGGCTAATACTATAGATAGTGAGAAAGTAATGGCAAAATCTATAAAGAAAGCGGAAGGCGCACTACAGGAGAAAGTCATGTTATTTACCACAAAGACTTGTCCAAACTGTACAATGGCAAAAAAAATGTTAGAAGGCGTCGACTATATGATTATTGATGCAGGAGAACAGCCGGACTTAGCCAAGGCATATGGAATTATGCAGGCACCTACGTTGATTGTGGAAAGAGACGGAGAAGTTCAGAAAATGCCGAATTTATCAAGGATTAAGGCATATGTGGACTCAATGAAGGTGATTAGCAGATAGCTCTATTTTTAAAGATACGGTCTATTTTTCTTGCATATACCTCTAAAAAAAGATAGAATAGAAAAAGAAATTTGACGAAAAGGAATGAACTTTATGAGCATAGCAGATCGTATCTTTATTGATATGTGTAACGATATATTAACAAACGGAACTAGTACAGAAGGTGAAAAGGTACGCCCAAAATGGGAAGATGGTACTAGTGCCTATACAATTAAAAGATTTGGTGTTGTAAACCGCTATGATTTATCCAAAGAGTTTCCGGCAATTACATTACGTAGAACGGGAATTAAGAGCTGTATCGATGAAATGTTATGGATTTGGCAAAAGAAATCCAATAACATTAACGAGTTAAACAGCCATATCTGGGATAGCTGGGCAGATGAAACCGGCTCTATTGGAAAAGCGTATGGATACCAATTAGGTGTAAAACATCAGTATAAAGAAGGCATGATGGATCAAGTGGATCGTGTAATCTACGATTTAAAGAATAATCCATATAGCCGTCGTATTATGACAAACATCTATGTGCACCAGGATTTAAATGAAATGCATTTGTATCCTTGCGCATACAGCATGACATTCAATGTAACAAAAGATAGAAATAGCGATAAATTACGTTTAAATGCTATCTTAAATCAACGTTCTCAAGATGTTTTAGCTGCAAATAACTGGAATGTCTGCCAGTATGCAGTTCTTATGCATATGTTAGCACAGGTTTGTGGTTATGAAGTTGGGGAACTTGTTCATGTAATTGCAGATGCTCATATTTATGACCGTCATATTCCAATCATCAAAGAGTTAATCGGAAGAGAAACCCATCCAGCTCCAAAATTCTGGATGAATCCGGACATCAAAGACTTCTATGAATTTACAGTAGATGATTTCAGATTAGATGATTATGTAACCGGACCGAAGGTAACAAATATTCCAATTGCAGTGTAGCAGACAATATAGGAGAACGATATGAATTTAATAGTTGCAGTAGATAAGAACTGGGCCATTGGCTATAAAAATGACTTACTTGTTCGTATCCCAGCGGATCAAAGATTTTTCCGTGAAGAGACAACAGGAAAAGTAATCATCATGGGCAGAAAGACATTAGAATCTTTCCCTCAGAAACAACCACTTAAAAACCGTAAGAATATCGTGATTACACGCGATAAAAACTATACGGTAAAAGATGCTGTCGTTGTACACAGCATTGAAGAAGCATTAAAAGAAGTAGAAGGAGTGCCATCCGAAGATATTTATGTAATTGGCGGTGCAACAATCTACGAACAAATGCTTCAGTATTGTGACGTGGCACACGTGACAAAGATTGATTTTGCTTACCAGGCAGATACACATTTCCCAAATCTTGATGAAGATCCAGAGTGGAAAGTAGTAGCTGACAGCGAAGAACAAACTTACTATGATTTAGAATACTATTTCTTACGTTATGACCGTGTAAAATAGTAATTATATAAAAGGATGTTGTGAACTAGAGAGTGTGTCTCTAAGTCACAGCATCCTTTTTTGTATAGAAAACTGACCAGCCTTTTGAGAAAAGGTATGTTGACACGTAAAGTCTGTCTCAGCCCAATTTTTGCAACAGGACAATTCTTATAATATATTGGACTACTATCTGCATATGATTATACAAATGCAATTAGGAGTGATGAACGTGAAAAAAGTGTTAGGTCTTGGAGCATTTATCGCGGTATGTCTAGCCGTTTGCTTATATGTAGACATGTCAGCGTTAAAACATAGTAACACTGAGACGTATGGAGAATATTTGGAGCGGGTTGGAAAGGCTAACGAGGAAGAGACGATAAATGCTTCAAAGGCGCAGAAGGTAGATCAGATTGCCAATGAAAGGGTAAGCGATGAGAATACCAAGTCAAAAGAGCTGAATGACAGCAAGGAGAAAGAAAAGAAACAGCTAACCAAGAAAGCGTTTTTAACATTTGATGATGGGCCTAGCAAAAATACTCCTAAAGTGCTAGAGACATTAGACAAATATAATGCCAAGGCAACCTTCTTTATGATCGGTGAACAGATCACTCCGGATATGGAGTCGCTTGTAAAAGAAATGCAGCAGAAGGGCCATGTAATCGGCGTGCATACGTATACCCACAACAGAAAGAAGATGTATGCCAATGAAGAGGCATGCTTAAACGATATTAAGAAGACATATGATCGACTGATTGAAGTGACAGGTGTTACACCAACCTTATATCGTTTTCCCTATGGAAGTGCCAACTGCTATATTTCTGGGTATTGTAATGATGTGATACGGAAACTTAAAGATATGGGATTAGATTATGTGGACTGGAATGTATCAGGGGAAGATAGTGTTGGAAAGCCATCAAAGTATTCCATTATGAAAAATACATCCAAATTTAAAGATTATATGGAGCCTGTCATCTTGCTTCATGATGGTCAGGGAAATCAGCTGACAGCCCAAGTGCTGGACGATATTTTAAAGAAAATCAAGGATGCAGGATATGAGTTTGGAACATTGGATGAAAGAAGCGAACTATTCCAATGGCACCATGATTGGCAGAAAAAATAAGAGAAGCGTCCTACATAGGTAACGAAATAAAAGGAAACACATAGATTATATAAAAGGAATAAATGAGGTAAGTATGAATAGAGATATTGTTTACCCTGCCCAGTTGGAGACACAATCACTTGGTGGGCTAAAAGTGAATGTAACCTCACTCCTTCAGTCAAAACCAATTAAGGATGCAACAGTTACCATAAGCGCAACAAACAATCCAGGAACCGTACTCGAACAGTTAACGACAGATCTAAATGGTAAGACGGAAGAGGTACAGTTAAGTGCTCCAAATATTGACTTGAGTTTGACACCAGAGCGGACAGAACAGCCATATTCAGAATATGACATTAATATTACCAGCCCAGGGTTTGAAGGCTTTTTAATCAAGGGCGTTCAGGTGCTCCCAACTATTACAGCAGTGCAGCCAGCCAGATTAATTCCTCGTAGTGACAAGCAAGGGGAAGGACAGCAGGAAGAAGCATTTACCATCGGACCAAATGTGTTATTTGGAGATTATCCTCCAAAGATTGCTGAAGCTGAAATTAAGCCGGTAGAAAGCAATGAAATCGTGTTGTCTCAGGTTGTAATTCCTGAGTTTATTGTTGTCCATGATGGGACACCAAAGAATACAAGTGCAGAAAATTATTATGTAAAATATAAAGACTATATTAAAAATGTTGCATCCAGCGAGATTTATGCAACATGGCCTGAGGCAACGATCCAGGCAAATGTATTGGCAATTATGTCATTTACATTAAATCGTGTATATACGGAGTGGTATAGAAATAAAGGATATAATTTTACAATTACATCCTCAACAGCATATGACCATAAGTTCATTCCAAACCGTAATATTTATGATACCATTGATAATATTGTGGATACTATTTTCAGCAATTATTTATCATTCCCAAATGTTACCCAGCCAATACTTACACAATACTGCGACGGACGACAGGTAAGCTGTCCAAACTGGATGACACAGTGGGGATCTAAGGACCTTGGAGACAGGGGATATACTGCAATTGAAATATTACGTAATTTCTATGGCCAGTCCATGTATATCAACACGGCAGACGAGATTTCAGGTATTCCATCATCATGGCCGGGCGTTGTATTGGAAATCGGTTCAAGAGGTGAGAAGGTTCGTCAGTTACAAAATCAATTAAACGTTATCTCCGGTGCCTATCCATTAATCCCTAAGGTTTCAGAGGATGGAGCATATGGTGAGAAGACAGCAGAGGCAGTGTCTGTATTCCAGCGTATTTTCGATATGACGGAGACAGGAACAGTTGATTTTAAGACCTGGTATAAGATTAGTGGAATCTATGTGGCAGTCAGCAGGATTGCAGAGTTAAGTTAAGATTTTTAGATGATTTCTATACAAAGAAGAAAGGAGCGAGTGCCAATATACGCATGCTCCTTTCTTCTTTGTATTCGCTCTATAAGGTACGATTGAAATAATTAATTTTAAATGCTATTATATAGCAATATTGCAAAGGAGAAAGATTATGAAGAAAATAATATATGCAGTAGTGTGTCTGCTATGTGCCATGACACTGTATTGCAGACCTGTTGAAGCAGCGACTATGAAGTCATCCTATTCCATTAGCTCAGGAAGCTATATGAAGGAAAGCAAGGTAACCCTGAATGGGGGGAAGAAAAAAACAATTCTCTTTAAGGTAAAGAATAAAGGGAATTTCGAGCTGAACCTAGATGCAGCAAATTCACTTAAGGAAAACCAGCAGCTGATTATTAAGTTAGTTGATCCCAAAGGGAAAACCATCGTTGCACAAAAGGCTACGAAACAAAGTAATGCATTAGTAAGCAAAAGTTTATCCAAAGGAACTTATAAACTTATTATATCTACGAAGAATATCAAATCTTCTAGTAAAAAAACGGCTACGGTAAGTTACTCTTTTCAGAATAACTTAAATGTAAAAGCGGACGGGTCGAAAGTGTATGATCAAACCAATAAAAAGAAACAATCTACATACACATTTATAAGTAATAAAAATCAAGTGGTTGAAGTTTATAATCAGATTACATCGATGAAATCAAGTGATAAGGCGCAACTTATTATTAAGAATTCCTCAGGGAAGACAGTAAAGAAAGTGACAAATGTTCAGAAACTTGATAAGACAGTTGTATATCTTGAAAAGGGAACATATACATTTACATTTACCTATAATAGAAGTTTATTGAATAACACTTGGATTAAGTCAGTAGAAAAATATAACAACAATATGGTGACTGCAGCTTCATCCAAAGGTAAGGCGGCAAGTTATACAGGAACTAAACTCCACATAGCAAGAAATGTTGCAAGTACGACAGCGGCAACACAATGGATCAAAGTTGATACATCAAAGGGTAACTATTCCTTCACATTAAATGATTTAGGAACTAATTATGAGGAGTACGTTGTTGTAAACGTATATAAAGGAAATGAACTTCTTGTTCCAAATATGGAGCTTAGAAGAGGCAATACCGGAAGTGGAAAGTACTATTTTGACTTTGTCAAAGATACTGGTGTTTATTATATATCCATCTTGAATAAAATGAATGGAATTATATCCGTAGAGCCGGTATCCTTATATGGAACATTAAAGGCTGATGGTACAACAATGTTATTACATCCAGGAAATGATATGTATAGCAGTAATACGACAAGAAATAAGACGGTAACCGCATCACTAACACTATTTAGTGAGAGTTATGTAAGCCTTTCAGAAGGAGTATGTAACAGTGGAGAATTGCCTGTAGTTACGAAAAACAATACTGTAATTATGCCGGATAGTACTGGTATGTACAAATTAAACAAAGGTACTTATGCAATAACAACAAAAGTACACGCGGGGCATAATAGCTATTCTCAGTATGTGACAATCAATAAGCCTAGTGAGTTGGCAAAGGAAAATAAATGTTACCTAAAAAACAAACAGGCAACAATCACACTGGGAAAAGTAAGTAAGACAATGCCAATGGTATTGATCAGTGAGCAATTATATCAAAACGGATATCAAAGAGCACAGGTTAAATCCATCACCATTTATGAAAATGGAAAGAAAATAGCATCAACAACTTCAAAGCAAAATGTATTGTATTTGGCAAAACCAAATAAGACATATAAGGCGGTAATTAATTGCAATACAGATACCATGGTAAAATACCAGTATCGTGAATTATCAGCCAAATTAAAATTAAATACACAAAAGTCGAAAGCTCAGTTAATGAGCGTTACCTATGACCCGGATTACCAGGCATTTGTGGATCAGAGAGTTGCCATTAATGGTAAGACATCTGGCTGGGTAAAGGTTTCAAATACAGGACACAGCTCTAAGATTGTATTCCATGCATTACTCGATTCTGGCAGTTATAAAGTATTGTGCTACGGAAAAGATGGTAAGCTTAAGAAGACAATTAACTTAAATAAAAGTGGAGCATATGGAACGTATGCTTTTGAAGCAAAAGGAACTTCCTACTTTAAAATCGTAAGTACGAACAGTAATACAAAAGGATACTGTATTATAGGAAATTACTGGTATCAGGAAGTGTTAGGATAAAATTTAGAAAAAATAGAAGATAATACAATAGAAACCTCCAGGGCTGATGCTCTGGAGATTTTTCACTAGTATTAAAAGTATGAAGAGCTTCCATCAAGAATAGTTCCATAGGTACTTACCCAGGCAGGCAGAAAGTGGCTTCGATGTGCTACCCTTTGTGAAGCAATGTTAGTGACAGAAGCACAGTAAAAAGGGACAATGCCTTTATCTAGAATGATACATGCAAGGGTACTGATTAAGGCAGCAGCCAGTCCATTGTTACGGTAGGGGAGAGTTACGTCAATACCCAGCTGCCACATATGTTCACTTTCTCTAGAGGCTCCTGCCAAAGCTATAATTTCTTTGCCCATTCTAGCATAAAGTACAATGCAGGTAGAGGTTGAACCGTCCGGATCAAAGCCCAAAGAATTGTCAAAACCAACGAGTCCTCGTAAATCATAAAGCTCTTTTCCTTCAAGTAGGCCATAATCAAAACCTGAAGGAAGGGAAGGTCTTTTAATGGCAGCTAAGTCCGGCAGATAGAAAAGAGATTGTCCATAGACGAAAGGACATTCAAAGACCTCATCTTTGGTTTTTCTTTGTAAGAGAGAAGATATCTTTGGTAAAAGGGCACTTGAGACCGAAACAAAGGTTGCTTGTCCCATGGTGGAAACTTGTAAAAAGGGATAAGGTTTTAAATCGTTAGCAGCAAATACAGTCCCTTCTTTATGTAAATCAGCAATGGAGCAGTTAAGCTCGCTGGAGATATACTCCTTGCAAATCGTAAACATTTCTTTTTTTACCATACCATGTTCCCCCTTTTATAAATAATTTTACAACAAAATACAGTGGGTTGAAACAATTAGTAACTAGATATGAGTGCTAATAAATTGTATAATAAAAATAAGTTTATATATTAGAATTCGTAGGAAAAAGGAGCAAGCGAAGAAGCATGGTCCTTTTTCTGCTATAATGGGTTCAACATAACAGGCGGCTGCTAGGAAGCTTCAATAAGAGAGGGGAAGTAGTATGATTCATAATCAAGCAATTGACCATGGGAATGTATTTAACTTTGGACAGGTATCAAAAGACTATGCAAAGTATAGAGATATTTACCCGGAGGAATTTTACAGAAGAATTGCAAAGTTAGGATTATGCATAAGAGGGCAAAGAGTACTGGATTTAGGAACGGGAACAGGGGTGCTGCCACGCAATATGTACCAATATGGGGCGTCATTTGTAGGAGCGGATATCTCAGAAGAGCAGATTGCGGAAGCAAGGAGATTATCAAAAGAAGCAAAGATGAAGATTGAGTATGTGGTTACCTCCACAGAGACCATTGAACTTCCGGAACATGCATTTGATGTGGTTACTGCATGCCAGTGTTTTATGTACTTTAATGTGGAGCAATCCTTGCCAATTATACATAGGCTGTTAAAGCCAGGCGGACATTTCTGTATCTTATTCATGGCATATCTGCCAGAAGAAAGTGAGATTGCAAGAAAAAGCGAGGAACTCATTTTAAAATATAACCCTGACTGGACAGGGGCGCATATGACTCGTTATAATCCGGTTCCACCTAAAGGAGCCGAAAACTGGTTTATGGTTGACCATATCATCTCCTATGATATAACAATTCCTTTTACAAGAGAAAGCTGGAATGGAAGGATGAAGACATGTCGGGGGATGGGGGCATCCTCGTTAAGTCAGAAAGAGATTGCAGTATGGGAGAAGGAACATCAGGCCTATTTGGCGACTGTACCAGAAGTCTTTGATATTCCTCATTTTGTGACAATGATCGATTTGAGAAAGGAAATTGTATGAAAGTGGAACAAGGAATAATAGAAGGAGTAGATCGAGAAACAAGCAGTATCTATTTTTCGTGTATTTTAAAGAAAGAGGCAGAAGGAATTGTGTGGACGGATGAAATGGACTTGCAAGGCTTTTTACTTGTATGGAGCCCTTATCAGGAAGGATTTCAACTAATGGGCCAGCCACTTAGGAAAGAAGAGTGGGGACGTTTTCGCACCTGGTTCGAGCACACAATCCCATCATTTCTAAAGGCATGGGGCATGGAGTGTTTTGAGTATGGTGCAGATACAAAAGAGCTAGCGGATATGTTTGATGAGATATTTAGAGATAAAAAAATACTTTCAGAGAAGCAGAAGATTTTTCACTGGTCTGGGAATGAAGTGAGCCTGAAACAGCCGGATGGATATCAGATCAAACTGGTTGACCGGGAATTCTTAGAGGAAGAGTACAAGGGAAAGGAGTTTATTACGGAGGAAATAAAAACAGCTTATGGAACACTTACTCCATATTTTGACCATGGAATTGCATATGTAGCCATAAAAGACAACGAAATAGTTGCAAGGGCAGATATGCTTTTTTCAAACGGAACCTATGGAAATATTTCAATACACACGAAAGAGGAGCATCGAAGGAAGGGGCTAGCCTCTTACTTGGCCATGAAGACCATTAAGGAGACGGTAAAGCGTGGACTTATTCCAATCTGGGACTGCACTGAGAGTAACCTTGCTTCTGAGAAAACAGCAAATAGATGTGGATTTCAAATGGTTCGTGAGGATATTATCTCTTGGTTTATGGTATAGGAGGTGCCTTCTACTGGTCAAAAGAAGTTTTAGATATTATAGAGAAATTTGTTATAAGAAATGCTTATTAGTTGGTATATTTATATAAGTTGAGAAAATAGAGTATAAAGTCGAAAAAAAAGACTTGCGATATAAGAGGCGTTATGATATACTTACGACAATTTAGGATTAAAGCAGAGTAACAAAAAAAGAAAACCTGGTCTACGTATGGGTTTTGATTCTTTTTTTTTGCGTATTTTTCTAAATCCACGTAGAAAATCAAAAGAAAAAAGAAAGGAATAGGTGTAATTATGAAAGCTTTTCTAATACTAGAAGATGGAACAACTTTTACAGGCACAAGCATTGGATCAACTCGCGAGGTTATCAGCGAAATCGTATTTAATACGTCCATGACAGGATATTTGGAGGTACTGACAGACCCAAGTTATGCGGGGCAGGCAGTAGTAATGACTTATCCGTTGATTGGAAATTACGGTGTTTGCTATGAAGATATGGAGTCAAAGAAGGCATGGCCTGATGGCTACATTGTGAGAGAAGTGGCAAGAAGCGCGAGCAACTTCAGATGTGAAGATGGATTAGAAAAATTTTTAGTAAGTAACGATATTCCTGGAATTGCGGGTATAGATACGAGAGCATTGACGAAGATCTTAAGAGAAAAAGGAACCATGAATGGTATGATTACTACCAATGAGGCCTATGATTTAGATGAAGTCATCACAAGATTAAAACAATATAGTGTAACTGGTGTAGTCGAAAAAGTTAGTTGTGAAACTAAAACTACATATAAACCGGGTGATTTGGATACAAACAAAGACAACGTAAACGGCTTTAAAGTAGCTCTTATGGATTTAGGTTCTAAGAACAACATCGTAAGATGTCTGCTAAGAAGAGGTTGCGAAGTAACTGTTTATCCGGCACTCACAAAAGCCGAAGAAATTATTAATGATGCACCGGATGGCATCATGTTAAGTAATGGTCCTGGAGATCCAGCGGAATGTGTTTCTATCATTAAAGAAATCAAGACATTATTTGATACGGAAATCCCAATCTTTGCGATCTGTTTAGGACACCAGTTATTAGCATTAGCAAACGGCGCAAAGACACATAAGATGAAATACGGACATAGAGGGGCAAACCACCCAGTGAAAGATTTAAGTACAGGACGTGTGTACATTTCTTCCCAAAACCATGGTTATGTCGTAGATGAAGACAGCTTGGACCCTAGCATTGCAGAAACAAGCTTCATCAATGTAAATGACAAGACAGTAGAAGGACTTCACTATGTAAATAAGAATGTATTTACTGTACAGTTCCATCCAGAAGCATGTGCAGGACCAAAAGATAGCGAATTCCTATTTGACAGATTTATTCATATGATGGAGGTGTGCAAATAATGCCAAAGATTAATAGCATAAAGAAAGTATTAGTAATCGGATCGGGCCCAATCGTAATCGGGCAAGCAGCAGAATTTGACTACGCAGGAACACAAGCTTGCCGTTCCTTAAAAGAAGAAGGAATTGAAGTAGTATTAATTAACTCAAACCCTGCAACAATCATGACAGACAAAGATATTGCAGATAAAGTATATATTGAGCCATTAACAGTAGAAGTAGTAGAACAGTTAATCATTAAAGAAAAACCTGATAGCATCCTTCCAACACTTGGTGGCCAGGCAGCGCTTAATATTGCCATGGAATTAGAAGAATGTGGTTTCTTAAAAGAGCAAAATGTAAGACTGATCGGAACAACCTCTTTAACAATCAAAAAAGCAGAAGATCGTTTAGAATTCAAAAACACAATGGAGAAGATTGGCGAACCATGTGCAGCCAGCTTAGTTGTTGAAAACGTGGAAGATGCAGTTGCATTTGCTAAGACAATCGGCTACCCAGTAGTTATTCGTCCTGCATATACATTAGGCGGCAGCGGCGGTGGTATCGCACACTCAGAAGAAGAGTTAGAAGATATCTGCTCCAATGGATTAAGACTTAGCCGTGTTGGCCAATGTCTGATTGAACGATGCATCGCAGGATGGAAAGAAATCGAATACGAAGTAATGCGAGACAGTGCAGGTAACTGTATTACCGTATGTAATATGGAAAACTTAGATCCAGTAGGTGTTCATACCGGAGATAGTATCGTAGTGGCACCTAGCCAGACATTATCGGATAAAGATCACCAGATGCTTCGTAGTTCTGCATTAAACATCATCAGTGAATTAAATATTACAGGTGGATGTAACGTACAGTATGCTTTAAATCCAGAGTCTTTTGAATACTGTGTAATCGAAGTTAACCCACGTGTTAGCCGTTCCTCAGCCTTAGCTTCCAAAGCGACTGGATATCCAATTGCCAAAGTAGCAGCTAAGATTGCATTAGGATACACATTAGATGAAATCAAAAATGCAATTACAGGAAAGACTTACGCAAGTTTTGAACCAGCTCTAGATTACTGTGTAGTAAAAATTCCAAGACTTCCATTTGATAAATTCATTATGGCACAAAGAACGCTTACGACTCAGATGAAAGCAACTGGAGAAGTAATGAGTATTGCAACAAACTTCGAAGGTGGCTTAATGAAAGCACTTCGTTCCTTAGAACAACATATCGACAGTTTGGCAACAGACGAATACAAAGAGTTATCCAAAGAAGACATTATTGAAAGACTTCATGTGGTAGATGACCGTAGAATCTTTGTAATCGCAGAAGCAATCCGCAGAGGTGTAAGCTATGAAGAAATTCATGATATCACAAAAGTAGATGAATGGTTTATTGATAAGATCGCAATCTTAGTGGAAATGGAACATAGCCTTAAGTCAGAACCACTTACAATAGACTTATTAAGAGAAGCAAAACGCCTTGAGTTTACAGATAAGGTAATTGCTGAATTTACAGGAAAGAAAGAAGAAGAGATTAAAGCGCTTCGTTATGAAAATGATATCACGAAGGCATTTAAGATGGTTGATACTTGCGCAGCAGAATTTGAAGCAAGTACTCCATATTACTATGGTACCTTTGGAAACTACTGTGAAGTAGATCCAAACAGCGATAAAAAGAAAATCTTAGTCTTAGGATCTGGACCAATCCGTATCGGTCAGGGTATCGAATTCGATTACTGCTCCGTACATGCGACTTGGGCTCTTCGTAAAAAAGGCTACGAAACTATTATTGTAAATAATAATCCAGAAACAGTAAGTACTGATTTCGATATTGCAGATAAGCTTTATTTCGAACCACTTACTCCAGAGGATGTTGAAAATATCGTAAGACTTGAGAAACCAGACGGTGCAGTGGTTCAGTTCGGTGGCCAGACTGCAATCAAGTTAACAGAAAGCTTGTTAAAGATGGGAGTTAAGATCCTAGGAACAAGCGCTGAAAATGTAGATGCAGCAGAAGATCGTGAGTTATTTGATGAAATCTTAGAAGAATGCTGTATTCCAAGACCACAAGGAAAGACTGTATTTACTACAGAAGAAGCATTAAAGGCAGCGAATGAATTAGGATATCCAGTACTTGTACGTCCATCCTATGTACTTGGCGGTCAAGGCATGCAGATTGCAATCAACGACAAAGATGTTGTAGAATTTATGAGCATCATCAACCGTACGGTACAGGAGCATCCAATCTTAGTAGATAAATACTTAATGGGTAAAGAAGTAGAAGTAGATGCCGTATGTGATGGCGAAGACATCTTAATTCCAGGTATTATGGAACATATTGAACGCGCTGGTATCCATTCAGGAGATAGTATCAGCGTATATCCTGCACAGACAATTTCTGAAAAGAGCAAACGCATCATTGAAGACTACACAAAGAAACTTGCAAGAAGCCTTCATGTTATTGGCTTGATCAACATTCAGTTTATCGTATTCGGCGAAGAAGTGTATGTTATCGAAGTAAATCCACGTTCTAGCCGTACTGTGCCATATATCAGTAAGGTAACAAATATTCCAATCGTAGATCTTGCAAGCCGTGTCATCCTTGGCGAAAAGATCAAAGATATGGGATATGAGCCAGGCTTGGCACCAGAAAGTGATTATATCGCAGTGAAGATGCCAGTGTTCTCCTTTGAAAAATTACGTGGAGCAGATATCAGCCTTGGACCTGAAATGAAATCTACAGGGGAATGTCTAGGTATCAGTAAAGACTTCAACGAAGCATTATACAAAGCATTCTTGGGCGCAGGCATCAAATTGCCAAAACATAAGAAGATGATTATGACCGTAAAAGATGCAGATAAATTAGAAGCTGTTGAAGTTGGCAGAAGATTTAAAGCCCTAGGTTATGACATCTTTGCAACAAGAAGCACAGCAAGAGTGTTAAATGAAAACGGAGTGTTAGCATTCCCAGTAAATAAATTGGATCAAGAAGCACCAACACTTATGGACTTATTATTAGAACATAAGATTGACTTGGTAATAGATACGCCAACCAACGGCCGTGACAAATCAAGAGATGGCTTCTTAATTCGTAGAGTATCCATTGAAACAGGTGTAACCTGCCTTACCTCTTTAGATACTGCAAATGCATTATTAACAAGCTTAGAGTCAAAGAGCGACGAAGAATTAACGCTGATCGACATTGCAAGAATATAATAGCTAAGAATTTATGCGAATTTGAGCAAGTAGTTGAAACGTGTCAGTCATCCCAAACGGGCAGGGCTGGTACGAAAAATAAAAAGTTCAAATGTCGATAGTCTTCGAGGAGATTTATAAGTGTCATGCTTATAGGTCTCCTCTTTTTTTAAAACCTGAAAGCCAAGATGCGCACTCACTCGAGAGGTAGATGTCGTCAGGCATTTTGTTAGGTTATTTCTTGCGGTATAGGAAATATTAGAATATAATTAAAAATAATAGAAACAAAAAATACATATGGGAGGTTTATGTAAATGAGACCGAGCAAAAAGAAAATTGTGGGGGTTTTCTTAGTTATGTCTGGGATCATTTTTTCAGTAAGCTGCCAGGATTATAAAATAGAAAAAATGGCAAATACGGCAGTATTTATTGCGAAAGACAGCACGAAAGAAAATAACTCAGAGGAGTTTTATTTGTGGGAGAAAAGTAACGAAAGCAGTGCGGGCAGCATTACAGTCAATCAGCTAGGCTATCGTAAAAATGATAAGAAGATAGCAATTGTTCCAGCTGTAGACGGCATAAACCAATTTCAAGTGGTGACAGAAGAAGGAAAAGTTGTATATACAGGAGAACTGAAACGTTCATATGAAGATACCGAGTACGAGGAAACATTAAGTTATGCTGACTTTACCTCGCTTAAGACAGAAGGAACGTATTACATCATGTGTGGGGATACAGTGGCATCACCAATCTTCGAGATTAATAATCATGTATATGATAAGTTACAGCAAGTAGCATTACAGCCCTTTATAGCGGATTTACTTGAGAAAGAGTCAGAAAATGAGAAAGTAAGTCTAAAGGCCAGAAGTAAGAAAGTGCTCATTTATAATACCGATAAGACGATCAATGTGGCAGGAGGTTGGTATACCAATACGGATGAAGGCAGGTATGTAGTGAGTTCCTGTACAGCACTGTGGAACATGATGTATCTAGAACAGTATTATGAAGAAAAATTCAGCTCCTTTAAAGAAGGGGAAGACAAGAAAACGTTAAGCTTAGACGACCAGATAAAAGAGGAACTGAATTGGCTGCTTAAGATGCAGGAGAAAGAAAGCGGAGGCGTGTATCATAAAGTGACAAGCAAGACCGGAGAAATGGATGATACGGAATTGACAGTGTCTCAAATATCAACGTGTGCAACTGCAGATTTTTCTGCCATTATGGCAAAAGGGGCGATGTTTTTTAAACACAAAGATAGAAAAATGTCAGAAAAGTATTTAAGTGCAAGCAAAAAAGCGTGGGAATATCTTAAGAAAAATAAGGACAACCAAGTATTTTTTAACCTAAGTGGTATGGAAAGCAAGGAGTATGCCGATGCAGTCGACACAGATGAACGGTTTTGGGCTGCATCTGAGCTGTATCTGGCAACAAAGGATCAGGAATATCTTGAGAAAATGGAAAAGTTTTTTGACAGCAGTAAAGAACTGGACTTTGGGTGGAAGCAGGTGAATGGCCTTGCCTACTACGATCTTTATGTAAATGGGGAGAAAGAGGGCATATCCATCTTTACTAAGATTGATGAAAAATTGCAAAGCGAAGTTAAGAGCAGTATGTCGAATTTAGAAAAGGGGTATCGGATTAATGCCAGTGACACAAAGAAGAATTATCAGTATATCGTAAACCGTGGTGTGCTTCTGACATTGATGAAACGCGCAGATGAAAACCCAAAGATCGCATATGCGGAAGGTACCAAGCATTATTTGGATTTTTTGCTGGGGGCAAATCAAAAGTCTGACAATGTATTTGCCGATATGACTGCCAATAATCAGGACTGTTCTATAGAATTATCGTCCTCCTTGTTACTAATATTACAAAACCTGACATAATCGACAAAAAATCGTAAATAATAGTGTTGCATTATGGCAAAATGTGGTATAATAGGTAAAATGGTTGCAAAGAGGTATATTATGAACAATAAGATAAGAGTGGCAGTAGAAGAAGATCGATTAGATGACAAATCCTACGGCACACAGATTACAGAAGATGCATTTGAAACAATTTGTAATAAGAACAATCTTGATGATGCAATAGGAGTTCTTCTAGAACAGGCAGGAAATAACCTTTATTATGATGCAATTGATGTATATGAGTTTTTTGGAGAGAGTCGAAAGGTTATAAACACATTTTCCTGGAAGGCACAAGGGGTAAAGATGCTCCGCGCCAGTAAGTTTGATTATACAGTAGCAAGATCGTTTTTAGAAATACATAAAGAGGATAGAATTATATCCTTGTTAAATATAAATAAACCGAATCATTTACAGAAAGCCTTCTTACAAGCTTACGGAAACGGAAATCAGGAGCAGATCTTAATTACGGCAATCTGGGAAGATGGCGAGATTAAAGGCTTTGTATCCTTTGCGCGCCTGAAAGCAATCCGGTTATCTGCAATGGACGTAAGAAATATAAATACGACAGTAAATGTACTGGCAACCTACCTTTTAAAGCTTAGGGTTGTGGAGACCGTTCGACAAAAGCTAGAGTTTATGAAAAATTATGATTTTCTGACCAAGCTTCCAACGATATATAAGTTTAAAAAAGATGTGAAGACATTATTATGTAAAGAGCCATTGAAAAAATATGCCATCGTATATCTGGACTTCAAGAATTTTAAATATATCAATGAGTCAATTGGTGAGGATGCGGCAGATGAAATTCTGATTGACTTTGGAAGGCATTTGAAAGAACATTATTCCACGCTGGATTGTATAGGAAGGATTGAGTCAGATCGCTTTGTTGCCCTGCTGCCATTTACAGAGGAAGAAGAGCTTAAGCACCAAGTGCAGAAGAACAATGAGCATTTTCGCCAGCAAATGAGAAAGAAGAGTATTGTGAATAAGGTATCTTTATGTGCAGGAATTTGTCCAATCAAATTTGGCGAGGATATCAACGTTGCCATAGACAATGCCAATTTAGCGAGAAAAAGTATTGGAGAAGGTCAGCAGATGCAATGCAAGTTCTTCGATCAGGATATAAAAAATCGGCTCCATAAAGAGCTTGAAATTGCTGACAGTATGGAAGCAGCCTTGTTAAATAATGAGTTTGTAGTGTATTTACAGCCAAAGATTGATTTAAGCACAGAGATGATTAATGGAGCAGAGGCATTGGTGAGATGGAAAAAATCAGATACAGAAATGCTGCCGCCCAATGAGTTTATACCAATTTTTGAACGAAATGGATTTATTATAGATTTAGATTATTTCATTTATGAGGAAGTATGTAAGATCTTTTGTAAATGGAAAAAGGAAGGGCGGAAGATACTTCCGATATCAGTCAACGTTTCTAGAATTCATCTTAATGATGACCAGTTTATAAATAAATTACTTGGCTTAGTGCAGACATATCAGATACCGCCAAGCTGGCTAGAATTAGAGCTGACTGAGAGCATATTTATAGATGACAAGGAGACGGCCCTGGCTACTATGCGTAAGCTTAGAGAGTATGGATTCTGCGTTTCCATTGATGATTTTGGTGCAGGATATTCCTCTTTAAATCTATTAAAAGATATGAATACAGACGTATTAAAGCTGGATAAGGAATTTTTCAGGACAGGTACCATGAACAAAGAGGATAAGATCATTGTGTCTAGCATTGTAAATATGGCTAAGCAGTTAAATATGAAGGTGTTATCAGAAGGAATCGAGACAAAGAGCCAGTCAGAGTTTTTACAATCGATTTCCTGTGATATGGCACAAGGTTATTTATTTAGCAAACCGGTGCCTCTAACCGTGTTTGAAACCATCATCGATAAAAACAATATATAAAATGACATTATTTTCATATTTTTCTTGACATTGGTAATAGAAACGGCTAAAATAATTGTTGTAATGCAGTTGTGGCGGAATTGGCAGACGCGCATGGTTCAGGTCCATGTGATAGCAATATCGTGAGGGTTCAAGTCCCTTCGACTGCAGTAAATTCAATAATTTCAAGGGTTTTAAGTAACTCTTAGACCACGTCTTACGTGTATGATTATTTTATGAAAACTAAAGTGATCATGGATGTAAGACGTGGTTTTTTTTATTGATGAGGAAACTTCTCAAATCGAGCAAAGAGTTTAAGAACTTACGCTTTTCGTTGGAGAGGTATTTATAAAGATGTCGTTCTTGTTTATGATACTTGGCATATATGCCATAGTATCATACCATCTTAAAGTGTTTTTTCAGGTATGTGAATGATTAGGTGCTTGATGAAATCAAGTGCTGGAATAGTTTAAGTCTATCATCTCGTCTACGTTTTCGATGACAGACTTATATGGATGTAATATATATAGCATTTCTTCATAATGATTTCTAAAAATATCTTTTAATTTACTTATAGGATTATTGTGAAAGAAAAGAAAGAAAAAAGAAACCCCTTCCCCTCATGAATGAGGGGAAGGGGGAGTTGAGAGTGTGCAAAGCACACTTTGTTCATTTATAGGAAACTTCTCAAA
>JAUNJY010000076.1 GCA_030535455.1 bacterium | reverse complement strand
AAAGGTGGTGCCACACTAACGATTAAAAATCGTTAATGCGACACCTCCTTTTTTCCATTTGATTTTAAGGCTATCAAATTTTTCTTATTCTTCTGTAATAACTTCTGCTTTTTCTCTGTTTACATAAAACTTCTTGTTAAATACATATGTGATGATCACTGTGGCAACTACTGCGATGCCATTTGAGATATTCGCTGCAATTCTAAAGCCTTCTGGAGCTTGTAGAATATAAGTTACACAAATGTAAGTCATGAAGATTGCTGGAATCATTGTAACCCAACGTGTTTTCTTGTTTTTAATTAAGAACGCTGTTGATGTCCATAAGAAAATTGTTGCTAATGTCTGATTTGACCATGCAAAGTATCTCCAAATAATATTGAAATCTACTTGATTTAAGATAATACAAATTACGAATAATGGGATAGCAATTAAAAATCTGTTTAAAATGCTGTCTTGCTTAATTTTGAATGCATCTGCAATTGTAAGTCTTGCACTTCTGAATGCAGTATCACCACTTGTGATTGGACAAGCTACTACACCAAGTACTGCTAAGACCGCACCAAATGTACCAAGTAATCCTTTAGAGATTGTAGATACAACACCGGATGGACCTTGAGCTGCAACTGCTTCGCCTAATTTAAATGTATCACCGAAGAAAGAAATTGCTACTGCGCACCAAACTAATGCTACGATACCTTCAACAACCATTGCGCCGAAGAATACTTTTTTACATTCATCTTCACGTTTTACACATCTCGCCATCATTGGAGATTGTGTTGCATGGAACCCACTTAATGCACCACAAGCAATTGTAGTAAATAAGAATGGGAAGATGCTAAGTCCGTCTGGATGTAAGTTTTCAAGTGTCAATTCCATCATTGGTTTAACGCCAGTGATATCGTTGTAGATCATAGCACCGCCTAAACCAACTGCCATAATTAATAATGCCGCACCGAATAACGGATAAATTTTACCGATTACCTTATCAACAGGTAATACTGTTGCTACGATATAGTAAACAATAATAATGATTGTCCACATTAACAAGCTTTTTCCAGTCATTGTAGAAAGTAATGCTGCTGGGGAGTTTACAAATACTGTACCCACAAGGATTAATAATACTACTGAGAATACTCTCATGATCATCATCATAGTTTTGCCAAGGTATAAACCTACTAATTCAGATACTGATGCACCATCATGTCTTAAAGAAATAACACCTGATAAGTAATCATGTACAGAACCTGCAAAAATACAACCGAATGTAATCCATAAAAATGCTACTGGTCCAAATAAAGCACCGGAAATCGCACCAAAGATTGGTCCTGTTCCTGCAATATTTAAAAATTGGATTAAGAATACTTTATACCAAGGCATTGGTACGTAATCTACTCCATCTTGTAATCTTGTCGCTGGTGTTTCACCATTGTTGTTCGTTCCTACTAATTTATCGATAAATTTACCATATGTAAAGTACCCGATAATTAAGATAGCAAGGCATCCAAAAAACGTCTTCATATATATTCTCCTATAATTCTAAATTGAGTCACAATAAGCAAATCTTATGATTATACAATGTGCCCTGATTTATATTGTAATTATATTGCTTTTTATGCATATTTTCAACAAATTTCGACATGGTAAATTATGTATTCTTAATTTCCTACAATTATTTACAACAAACCATCTTTTATTTTTATTGTTCAAAATAAAAGACAAGGAAAAAATGACTATTTCCTTGTCTATATGTTACAATTTATCCAATATATTATTGTACTTTTTTAAATACATTGTACAATTTCTAGTACAATCTTACTTTTTCCCATCTTCCTTGCTAAAGGAATGGTGGTGCCTCCCATTGGTACTTTTTCATATCAACTTTTCCATCTTCAACTGGAATTCCATCTTCCCTAAGCAGCCTTACCTGTTCATTTTCACCACCAAATGCAAATGCCTTTGACACATTTCCATCTTTAGTGACCACACGGTAGCAAGGAATTCCTTCTGGATCTGGATTTACATGGAGTGCATATCCCACAATTCTTGCCCAGTTACGGTTTCCAGCCAATGAAGCTACCTGCCCATACGTGGCTACGGTTCCTCTTGGTATCATCTTTACCACTTCATAAATTCGCTCAAATGTATTTAACTCTTTTTCCATCACTTAAGCCTCCTTATTTCTAGTCAATTCTTTACTTTATCATAACATTGTCTAACTTCTTTTACTATTTACTTGTAATTTTTATCTTTTGTCTGTATGATTACTTCATCCTTTTAGAGAGGAGTTTTATTATGTTAAACCAAAAGGATCAAGCATTTTTAATTGAACACTTCACTTTCTGGGACCAATTGACCGAAGCACAGCAATCCCTGCTCCTATCCAATACTGCTTCCTCTTCCTATAAAAAGGGCGAAACTCTTCATAGTGCAGATTACGACTGCATGGGAGTGCTTCTAATAAAAAGTGGTTCCATAAGAAATTATATTATTTCAGAGGAAGGCCGTGAGGTAAACCTTTACCGTCTGGAGACTGGCGGCATCAGCATTCTTTCTGCTTCCTGCGTCCTACGCCCCATTACCTTTGACATTCATATAGAAGCCGAAACCGACTGTGAAATCCTGCAGTTAAGCCCCCATATCTTTTCAAGGCTGACAAATGAAAACATTTATGTGGAAGCATTCTCCTACCAGCTAGTGTCGGAATGTTTCTCCGAAGTTATGTGTGCCATGAAGCAAATACTATTTACCAGTTTTGACCGACGTCTTGCTATGTTTCTAATTGAAGAAACTAAAAAAGATGACAGCGATACGCTTCATATGACCCACGAACAGATTTCCAAATACCTGGGCACTGCAAGAGAGGTGGTCTCCCGCATGCTGAATCACTTTGCCAAAAAAGGTTATGTGGAACTTTCCCGAGGCGGCATTAAAATTCTAAATTACGACATGTTATCTAGGCTGTAACAAGTAAATGGTTTTCTCGCTTTCAGGTGAACGTACATCTTGGCTTTCTGTCTTATTAAAAAAACGGCGCCTATATGCCAATTGCAAACACTAAATCGTGTCTGACAGTAGCATATAAGCGCCGTTTTTATACGAGAAGTGGAAAATTCCATCTTCTAAACGTTTAACATGTTAAGAATTTCAGCTTTTGGTTTTACACCGATTGAAGTATTTACTACTTCGCCATCTTTAAATACAAGTAATGTTGGAATTGTCATTACTCTATATTTTTGAGCTAATTCTGGATAAGTATCTGTATTAACTTTACAGATTTTTGCATCTGTAACTTCGTTTGCAAGTTCTTCAATTACTGGAAGTAACATTTTACAAGGACCACACCATTCTGCCCAGAAATCTAGTAATACAGGCTTATCGGATTGTAATACCTCAGCTTCAAAATTGTCTTTTGTTATGTGTAATGCTGCCATTTTTCATTCTCCTTATTGTGTCATTTCTACAAGTTATGATTTTATTATAACCATTTTTCTATTTTTTTCTGTGACAATGTTACAAAACTTTGGACAACTTTCTATTTTTTATAAAAAACAGTTGCATAATCGAAAACTTTTCATATAATATATATCATACGAGGTTTAAAACCTTATCTTGGTAGATTAATTAAATTTTACCAGCAAAGAATTTTTGACCATTTTTAGGATGCTCATCATCCTAGTAAATTACGGCCATACGGACAGCCAGGTCAAATGCCGATTGGCAACTTTGTTGCCTTATTGATTGAGCAGATTGCTCAAATTTTATAAGTTGGTTACTTACAACCGTAAAATGGTGTGCACTAAGCACTATCACTTGTGAAACAATCAATAAGAGTATTAAAAGTAATTCTTTTGCTATATAGACTCTAACTACCCTTAAGATATTGGCGCATAATCTCTTTTTTTTGTGCCAATCGAATAATGTGTAGTGAATAATAACAAGTGATATGTGGACTGCTTCCTGTGCTCCATCTATCACTTTTTTTATGTTTTATTATAAGATCATCTTTAAAATCAGGTAAAGGAGTCAGGATCGTGGAGAATAAATTAAAACTGTATGGCTTTAATAATTTAACCAAATCGTTGAGTTTCAATATTTATGATGTTTGTTATGCCAAGACACACAGAGAACAACAGGATTATATTGCCTATATTGATGAACAGTACAATTCGGATCGACTTACTCAGATAATGTACAAATTAACAGAAATGATTGGAGCACATGTTTTAAATGTTTCCAAACAGGACTACGACCCACAGGGGGCCAGTGTTACCTTTCTAATTGCGGAAGGTTCCATGATCCCTGGTAACAGTGATACCGTAGTAGCACATTTAGATAAAAGTCATGTAACCGTACACACCTATCCGGAATATCATCCAGAGACATTTTTAGCAACTTTTCGTGTGGACATCGACGTGGCAACCTGCGGGGAAATCACCCCTCTTTCTACTTTGGACTATCTAATTAGCAGTTTTGACTCTGATATTATCACCATGGACTATCGCGTACGCGGTTTTACTCGAGATGTACGTGGAAAGAAATTATTTATGGACCACAAGATTACGTCCATACAAGAATATATTAGTAATAAAACATTAAAACAGTATAATGCCATCGATATGAACTTATATCAGTGCAACCTGTTTCATACAAAACTTATGGTGAAGGACATTGACTTGCAAAATTATTTATTTAACACCAATGTCCATGAACTTCCACAAAGCCTTCGTCGTAAGATTACAAATAATATCCGCCGGGAGATGATTGAGATTTTCTCCGGCAGCAACGTTTTTTAGGAGGAATACTACATTGAACTTGGATCAAACCAAAGCGCCAATCAAAGAAGCATTAGAACATTTTAAACATATGCGCGTCGTACCATTTGACGTTCCAGGGCACAAACATGGCAAAGGCAACCCGGAACTGACAGACTTCCTTGGAAGCGACTGCATGACTGTGGATGTCAATTCCATGAAGCCATTAGATAATCTTTGTCATCCTGTATCTGTCATTGCTGAGGCGGAAAAATTAGCGGCAGATGCCTTTGGTGCAGCTCATGCCTTCTTTATGGTAGGAGGAACCACTTCTGCTGTTCAGACCATGGTCCTTACTGCAACTAAACGTGGCGACAAGATCATCCTGCCAAGGAACGTGCATCGAAGCGTAATCAATGCAATTGTTCTAAATGGAGCAATTCCAATTTACATAAATCCACAGACCAACCATCAGCTTGGCATTGCCCTCGGTATGAGCGTAACCGATGTAGCCGAAGCAATCAAATTAAATCCTGATGCAAAGGCTATTTTTGTGAATAATCCTACTTATTACGGTATCTGCTCCAACTTAAAAGCGATTGTAGAGCTTGCACACGAACACGGCATGCTAGCTCTCGTTGATGAAGCTCATGGAACTCACTTTTATTTTGGTGAAAACATGCCGATTACGGCCATGGCTGCAGGCGCCGACATGGCCTCTGTCAGCATGCACAAATCCGGTGGTTCCTTGACACAGAGCTCCTTTTTACTGATAGGACCTAACGTGAATTCTGGCTATGTCCGTCAGATTATTAATCTGACACAGACAACCAGCGGTTCTTATCTGTTAATGTCGAGTCTTGATATTTCAAGAAAAAATCTCGCTCTTCATGGAAAAGAAATCTTTGGTAAGGTATCTGAACTTGCCGAATATGCTCGCAATGAAATTAATGAAATTGGTGATTACTATGCCTACTCCAAGGAACTGATCAATGGAGACAGCATTTATGACTTTGATCATACGAAGCTTTCCATCAATACCCTTCCCATTGGACTGGCAGGCATTGAAGTCTACGACCTGCTTCGTGACGAGTATGATATCCAGATTGAATTTGGTGATCTTGGCAATATTCTTGCCTACATAAGCGTAGGAGACCGGCCAAGAGACTTAGAACGTTTAGTCGGGGCACTATCTGAAATCCGTAGACGCTTTAAAAAAGAAAAAGCCAATTTATTTACCCATGAATATATCAACCCTGTAGTCGTGCATTCCCCTCAGTATGCCTTTTATGCGGAGAAATGCTCTGTTCCTATTATGGAGAGTGCCGGAAAAGTATCTGCTGAATTCGTCATGTGCTATCCACCGGGAATACCAATCCTTACCCCTGGAGAACAAATCACTGAAGACATCCTTGACTATATTCAGTATGCCAAAGAAAAGGGCTGTTCCTTAACCGGTCCAGAAGACATGAAAATTGAAACTATTAATATAATTAAGGAGGACATGTAATGGAGTTATGGTTTACAGAAAAACATACAAAAAACGTAGAGCTGTCCATCAAGGTAGACCGCCAGCTCTATTCATCTCAAAGTGAATTTCAAAGAATTGATGTATTTGAATCTCCTGAGTTTGGGAGATTTTTAACCTTAGATGGCTATATGATGTTAACCGAAAAAGATGAGTTTATTTATCACGAAATGATTGTACATGTTCCTATGTCAGTTCATCCAGATGTAAAAAAGGTACTAGTCATTGGTGCCGGGGATGGCGGTGTCATCCGTGAACTTACCCGTTATCAAAGCATAGAACATATTGACTTGGTAGAAATTGATGAGATGGTGGTGAAAGTCTGCAAAGAATACCTGCCACTCACCTCATGTTCTATGGGTGATCCACGTGTACATATCACCTATCAGGATGGCCTTAAGTTTGTCCGTCGCCGACAAAATGAATATGACCTGATCATTGTAGACTCCACGGATCCTTTTGGTCCCGGTGAAGGACTATTTACAAAAGAATTCTACGGCAATTGCTATAAAGCGCTGAAAGAAGACGGCATTATGGTAAACCAGCATGAAAGTCCATTCTATAAAGAGGACGCCATTGCCATGCAGCGTGCCCATAAGCGTATTATCGAATCCTTCCCAATCAGCAAGGTATATCAGGCACATATTCCAACCTATCCTTCGGGACACTGGCTGTTTGGTTTTGCTTCTAAGAAATATCATCCATTAAGTGACTTTGACACCTCACGATGGAAATCACTCGGCCTTAAGACAAAGTATTATAACTGCCAGTTACATCTTGGTGCATTTGCACTGCCAAACTATGTAGAGGAGCTATTAGAAGATGTTGAATAAAGATAAACCACTTATGCGCAATGTAGAAACCTTTCTAGGCTGCGAAAATGAATATGAAGAATCAACGATCGTGCTTTTCGGGGCACCCTTTGATTCCACTACTTCCTTCCGTCCCGGCACACGTTTTGCCAGCCGTACCATGCGTGCTGAATCTTATGGATTAGAAACGTATAGCCCTTATCTTGATAAGGACATGGAAGACTACTGCTATTTTGATGGCGGTGATTTAGAGCTTTGTTTTGGAAGCAGCGAGTTAGCGCTAAAGGAAATTGAAGCCTTTACAGATAAGGTTGTGGGCGATCAAAAGCTTCCACTTATGATTGGAGGAGAACACCTTGTGACACTTGGCAGTTTTCGCTCGATTCTAAAACAGTATCCAGACGTACATGTCATCCATTTTGATGCCCACACTGACCTTAGGGAAGAATACCTTGGCGTAGAACTTTCCCATGCCTGTGTCATCCGACGTATCTGGGATTTGATCGGAGATGACCGTATCCATCAATTTGGAATTCGTTCCGGAGAGCGTGAGGAATTTAAATGGGCCAAAAGCCATACTCATCTTCATCCTTTCTCTTTTGATGGGCTGGAAGACACGATAGCAAAATTAGAAGGAAAACCGGTCTACTTTACCATTGACTTAGATGTATTAGACCCTTCTATCTTTCCGGGAACCGGTACTCCAGAAGCCGGCGGCGTTACTTTTATCCAATTGCTTTATGCCATTAAGAAAGTATGCCATTTAAATATCGTTGGCTGTGACATTAATGAACTGTCACCTATGTTAGATGCTTCAGGAGCATCTACTGCTGTTGCTTGTAAAGTGTTACGAGAACTCTTGTTATCACTTAGTAAATAAACTTATTTTTTAGGAGGATTTATAAAATGGGAAAAGCCCTTATTATTGGTTGCGGAGGCGTTGCTAACGTTGCCATCCACAAATGTTGTCAAAATAGTGAAGTGTTCACAGAAATCATGATTGCAAGCCGTACAAAGAGCAAATGTGATGCGGTAAAGGCAAAATTAGAAGGCACCACTTCCACTAAGATACATACTGCCAAAGTTGATGCTGACAAGGTTGAGGAATTAATTGCCTTAATCAATGAGTTCAAACCTGACGTAGTATTAAACCTTGCCCTTCCATACCAAGACTTAACGATTATGGATGCTTGTCTTGCTACTAAGACAAACTATGTGGATACTGCAAACTACGAGCCAATCGACACTGCAAAATTCGAATACAGCTGGCAATGGGCATATCGTGAAAAATTCAAAGAAGCTGGCATCACGGCACTTTTAGGAAGCGGATTTGATCCTGGTGTTACGGGCGTATTCTCTGCTTATGCATTAAAACATGAATTTGATGAAATCAACTACATCGACATTCTTGACTGTAATGCAGGCGATCATGGATACCCATTTGCAACAAACTTCAATCCTGAAATTAATATCCGTGAAGTTAGTGCAAACGGAAGCTACTGGGAAAATGGTGAATTTGTTGAGACAAAACCTATGGAAATCAAACGTGTCTATAACTTCCCTGAAATCGGCGAAAAAGACATGTACTTATTACATCATGAAGAATTAGAATCCTTAGCACTTAATATGCCAGGTATCAAGCGTATCCGCTTCTTTATGACCTTTGGACAAAGCTACCTTACTCATTTAAAATGCCTAGAGAACGTTGGTATGACTTCTATCGAGCCAATTGAATATGAAGGAAAACAAATCGTTCCTCTTCAATTCTTAAAGGCTGTCCTTCCAGACCCTGCTTCCCTTGGTCCTAGAACGGTTGGAAAGACCAATATCGGCTGTATCTTTAAAGGTAAAAAAGACGGAAAAGAAAAGACTTACTACTTATATAATGTATGTGACCATCAAGAATGCTATAAAGAAGTGGAATCTCAGGCAATTTCCTATACTACAGGCGTACCTGCCATGATTGGTGCCATGATGTTAATGACAAAGACTTGGGATAAAAAAGGTGTCTTTAATATAGAAGAGTTTGATCCAGACCCATTTATGGATGCACTTAACAAATGGGGTCTTCCTTGGAAAGAAAGCTTTACTCCAGATATGGTGGACTAATCCATGGAAAAGTATTTAAAAAATATACCGACTCCGGCATATGTGGTGGATGAAGCGCTGGTTCAGAAAAATCTCGACATCCTTGCTTCTGTAATGGAACGCACCGGATGCAAGATCCTTTTAGCACAAAAGGCATTCTCCATGTTTTCCATGTATCCACAGATTGCATCCTCTCTTTGCGGCACAACAGCAAGCGGGCTTTACGAGGCCCGTCTTGGTCATGAGGAGTTTGGCGGTGAGACCCACGTCTTCTCTCCTGCCTATAAAGAAGAAGATATAGAAGAACTACTAGACTACTCTGACCATATTGTATTTAATTCTATTTCTCAGTATGAAAAATATGCTCCCCTTGTACACAAAAAGGGCAAACAATGTGGACTTCGCCTCAATCCGGAATGCTCCACTCAGGAAGGCCATGCCATTTATGACCCTTGTGCAAAAGGCTCCAGACTTGGCGTCACAAAGGCAAACTTTGATTTTTCCCGTTTAAAAGGAATTGATGGCTTCCATATGCACACCCTTTGTGAGCAAAACAGCGATGATCTGGCAACGACCATTGCTGCCCTAGAGGACAAGTTTGGCAACTACCTGCATAAGGTAAAATGGATTAACCTCGGCGGTGGACATCACATTACGCGAGAAGATTATGATGTGGAACAATTAATATCTTTAGTGTTGCATCTTAAAAACACGTATCATGTGGAAGTCTATCTAGAACCCGGAGAAGCCGTTGTATTAAATGCCGGCTTTCTTGTATCCAAGGTACTTGAGATTGTAGAAAACAACAGTCTAATTGCAATCCTTGATACCTCAGCAGCCTGCCATATGCCAGATGTATTGGAGATGCCATATCGCCCAGAAATTATTGGTGCAGGAAAACCAGAGGATACCAATCATCCTTATGTATACCGACTTGCAGGGCCTACCTGTCTTGCCGGAGACATCATAGGTGACTATTCCTTTGATAAGCCATTACAAATCGGAGATGCTTTAGTCTTTTGCGACATGGCCCTGTATTCCATGGTAAAGAATAACACATTTAATGGAATGCCGCTTCCAGCCCTTGTCATCCATACAATAGATGGTGAAAATAAGGTAATTAAGACCTTTGGATATTCTGATTTTAAAGGCAGATTATCTTAATATCAAAAAAGAGAGAGACCATAGTTTTATACCGTCTCTCTCTTTTTATTTTTACTGTGCTGTATATAAACTATCGCATTCCTCATCTAGTCTGGTGATTTTAAATACTACGGTTCGAATCCCATCATTACAGGAATTAATAGAGACTCCCGGCGTCTGAATCCAATCTCCATATAATAATGTTTCCTTATCCATATGGCATAATGCAAACACATATTGATAGATTGCTTTCCATGCTTCATCACAAAATCCTTCTGGCTTTGAAAAATCAGCATAAAATACTTCCCCAACCTTATGGGCAGGACAAGCGCAAGTCACTCCATACTCTTTTGCCAACTCTTCATCAAACGTTGTCTTAATCACTTCAATCTTACACTTCTTCATTTTGTTTTCCCTCCAACTGCTTTCGTTTTCCTTATTTTACAGACTCTTTCTGCTTTTCGTAAATATCAGATGATACTTATCTCTGTTTTTCTTGCCTCCTATGTAAAAACACTATATAATTTGTACAAAATATAAGTAAAAGGAGGATTACAATGAGTACACAGCCCATGAGAAAATACTATTTTGAGCATGATTTTAGTAAATTCGAAACTTTAATCCAGGCTTACGATATAAAAGAAAAATCCTATTCTGCCAAGCAGCTAGTCAGCTCTCAAAATGAAACGTTACGCTACGGATACTTTATAAAATCTGGTGTGCTTAAGCTGTCCATCGGACATGAATGTGGAAATGAAAAGACTCTGGCCCTCTTTGGGCCCGGCTCTATCTTTCCAATCGGGGTAAATGAACACCATTATACAATGGAATATGCCATGAGTGAAGAAGCCTTTACTGACCTATTGGTTTATGAATTTGAATACATGGAACTTAAAAAAATCGCCTTAAAACATCCTGAGTTTTCCCTTAGAATGCTAGAACACTACTGTGACTTTACAAGCTTTTTATTTTATGAAATCTCCTCACTCTCCAACGAGCAATCTTTTCTTAAAATATGCAACCTTATATATGCCCTGTCAAAGACCGGTCTGTATTCTGACAACTTTATTCCTATGACACAATATGAAATTGCAAGCTTTAGCGGTTTTTCTAAAATACAGGTAGCACGCGTTTACCAGCAGTTAAAGGAACAGCAAGTAATCGAAACCAAACGAAATGGATTTTATATAATAAACCTGTCACTTCTACAGTCCTTATGTTCCTGCGATGCCTAATCCACTTCTGCTAGATTTCTGCATCATACCACTCTTTCCATTTTTTAAGAAGGAGTGGATTACTTCCTTCCAGCCTTTTTAAATGCTCATTTCGCTTATCGATCCAATGCTTAAATGCATCAGGATTTAGCTGTTTTAACTGCATGGCTAACTCATGTCTATGATGCTTTAAGTTTATAAGTGCATCTTCGCTTTGCTTATTCATTTCCCTTTGATTATACTGTCTTCGCTCTTCAATCATCGCCTCAATCTCTACTTCATCACAGCCGGTACTTTCAGCAATTGTACTAAGATGCATCTCCAGACGTTCTAACAGTTCATCCTCGTCATAAAGGCTTACCTTTCCCCAACCAGATGCAAAAATTCCTTCTTTAATATCTGTAACCGCCTGCTTCTTATGCGCCCTAAGCTGCCGCAAATACTCAAGCGTAATCTTTTCCATTTCTTTATTGGCATCCTTTCCAAATGCCCACTCAAATTCCTGAAGCACATAATTCTCCTCATTTTCTTCATTCACATCACACTTCTTGGTTGCTTCCTCTAATGGATAAGGCTTTTTATACCCTGCCCCGCGTAATGCCAGTGCAATCGTCCTTCGAACCGCTCCCTCTTCCACCAAATGTCCAATTCCAAGCGTGCGCATTTGATCATTAACGACTCCAATATGACCTGTAATATAGAAACGTATTCCTTTCTTCTTAAGATTAAAATATAGAAGCTCTAATCTCTCGGCAGCCGTAATGTCAATATTTCCAATACCACTTGCATCCACGATCACAGCCTTGGTGTCCTCCATTATGGCATGTTCAATATCCTCTTGGAAGGTATTGATATTGGCAAAAAATAAATTTCCACCAAACCGATAGATTACC
Organism: bacterium; assembly: GCA_030535455.1. Taxonomy (GTDB): domain Bacteria; phylum Bacillota; class Clostridia; order Lachnospirales; family Lachnospiraceae; genus KM106-2. Next base: position 1,885 of record JAUNJY010000076.1, on the reverse strand, counting down.
ACATTCTTAATTGGCTTTGCCCTTTTATTTCTGCTTAGATTATAAAATCCCTCTTTCCCCTGGATCACGCCTACAAAGGTCCTTGGTGGATCCACTGCACGTATAATCACTGCAATAAATGATAAAACTCCACCGATTAGTACTCCATACAATGATCCAAAGAATAATACTCCAATAAGTGCAGCCATAAAGATAAAAAATTCGGTACGATTTACCTTCCATAACTTAATTGCAAGATCTCCTTCCACTACAGAGCACAGTGCGCAAATTATGATTGCAACAAGGACTGGCACTGGAAGATATCCTATGACGCCGGTGCCAAACAATAATATAGCAACCATTGTAATTGCTGCTACGATAGAGGTCATCTGAGTCTTGCTTTCAAACTGTTCTGCCATTACGGTTCTAGATACACTCCCACTAACCGGCGCGCATCCAGTCAAAGCGGAAACTACATTTCCAATGGCATAAGCAAGAAGCTCTCGATTTTGATTTAATTTATATCCGTTTTTATTTGCAAAATTATTTGAAGAAAGCAAGGTCTCTGCCATAATCACAACAGCGATGGTAAAGCTTAATCCAAGCACTTCCTTAAATCCCAATGCACCAAACTTTATCTCATGTAATGCAGGAAGCCCCGGTTCCACCTTTGCCAGCATTATCACGCCATAACTGCTTAAGTGAAACAATCTTGATAAAATTGCGCTAACGATCATAGCAACGATGGCCATTGGAAATTTAGGAATGTAACGTTTTCCAACAAAAATCAGAACCAGCGTTGTTACTCCTAATACCAAAGATAAGATATGTATATGACCGCAAGTATGTATCAGGTGTTTCACTAGTTCTATCACCTCTCCGTTTCCGGCCGTCCCACCTAATAATTTAGGGATTTGCATTAAAATTATGCTTATGGATATCCCACTGATAAATCCCCCCATAACAGGTGTGGAAATAAAGTTCACAAATTTGCCCGCACGTAAGAAATAAAATAGGAAAAGCCAAGCCGCTGTAAATAAAGTAAGTAACGGTATGCATTCCATTGCTTTTTCGGACCCTTGTGTAACTCCAAGAGTCGCCATTAAGCCGCCAACCATTGCTGCTGGCGCTGCATCTATTCCAAAAATCATTTGTGGGGATGAGGTCAAAAATGCAAATATAAAAATAGGAAGTACAGAACCATAAAGCCCATACACCGGCGGTAATCCTGCTACAAGCGTATATCCCATAGATATGGGAACAGAGATTGCCGCGACTATTATTCCTGCAAATATATCATGTCCCAAATAGTTAATCTTATATTCCTTAAACAAATTAAATCGCCCCCTATAATTTTACCTACCTCTAATTATAACAGTAAAATTATGGAATTAAAGTTCCAGCCCTCCCAATTAACTCCTTTTTTATTTTATACATTTTTTCTTGACAAATCTCATTTTTTTGTGTATTATATAAATATATATTTTAGATGTCAATGTTGATTCACATATTTTTGTAAGTCATAATCTAATATTATGCTTTACAAAAATATGTGATTTTTTCTTTTCACCCAGAATATAAATATTAAAATGGAGGTATCTTATAATGAATAAAGGTACTGTAAAATGGTTTAACTCTGAAAAAGGTTTTGGTTTCATCACTAATAACGAAACAAACGAAGACATCTTCGTTCACTTCACTGGTATTGCTTCTGAAGGTTTCAAAACTTTAGAAGAAAACCAAAGCGTAACTTTCGATATCATCGAAGGAAACCGTGGAGAACAAGCTGTAAACGTAACTGTAGCTTAGTTTGAACTCTCAAAAAGCAAGTTTATCTTTTGATAAACTTGCTCAGACCGTAGACAAAATGGTTCTAGGATTGAAAAATCCTAGAACTATTTTGCTA
>JAUNJY010000015.1 GCA_030535455.1 bacterium | reverse complement strand
CCGTATTCTTTCTCTCCAACCCGCTACAAAAGAAAGAAGGTTCATCCTTCTTTCTCTCGCACGCCTCCTGTTCGCCATCCGGAGTGGTCCGGAGAACCTCTGGTGCTCCGTATCCTTTCTCTCCAACGCCCACTTATCTCACTTACAGCGCCTCGCCCGGGGGAAGGTATGGAAACCATCGGTGTCCTTTGGAATCAGTTTTCGGGGATTTACTCCCCGAAAACTGGAAAGAGCCAGAGACGCACTCGCGTCCCTGGCTCTTTCATTACCTATAGCACCGGATGAAAGCCCGATTTCATCCGAAGGAGGCGTCCTCGCCTCCGCCTTTCATTACCTACAGCACCAGATGAAAGCCTGATTTCATCTGAAGGCACCGTCCTCGGTGCCGCCTCTATACGTTGATTTCTGCTTTCATCCCAAGCATTTCTTTATTTTCTTCTAAGATTGGGTTAACAACATCATTTAAGAAATCTACCACTTGCTTATCTGCACAGCCAATATATTTCTTAGGATCCATTGTGTTTTGTAAATCTTCTAATGTCATGTTGAAGGAAGAATCCGCAGCAATAAGTTCAAGTAAGTTATTGTCAAGTCCTCTTTCTTTTACATTTCGTCCTGCTTCCATGGAAAGAGTACGGATTTTTTCATGAAGTTCCTGACGGTCACCACCAGCCTTTACAGCATCCATCATAATGTTTTCTGTCGCCATAAATGGAAGTTCAGACATAATACGTTTTTCGATAACTTTTGGATATACCACTAAGCCGTCTACTACGTTCATTAATAAGTCTAAGATACCATCGATTGCTAAGAATGCTTCTGCCATGGAGATACGTTTGTTTGCAGAGTCATCAAGCGTTCTTTCAAACCATTGTGTTGCAGAAGTGATTGCTGGATTAAGCGCATCGATCATTACGTAACGGGAAAGGGAAGCAATACGTTCACTTCTCATTGGGTTACGTTTGTAAGCCATTGCACTAGAACCGATCTGACCTTTTTCAAATGGCTCTTCGATTTCTTTTAAATGTTGAAGTAAACGAATGTCGTTGCTGAATTTGTGAGCACTTGCTGCAATACCAGCTAATACATTTGCTACTCTTGTATCTACTTTACGCGAGTAAGTCTGGCCACTTACTGCCATACAGTCTTTATATCCAAGCTTTTTAGCGATCATAGGATCCACTAATTTTACTTTTTCATAATCTCCGTCAAATAATTCTAGGAAGCTTGCCTGAGTTCCTGTAGTACCTTTAGAACCAAGTAATTTCATATTTTCAAGTACGTAGTCAAGATCTTCAAGATCAAGAACAAACTCTTGTAACCAAAGAGTTGCACGTTTACCAACGCTTGTTGGCTGTGCAGGCTGGAAATGAGTAAATGCTAACGTTGGCATTTCCTTATATTCATCTGCAAATTTTGCTAACTCGTCAATTACATTGATTAACTTGCTTTTTACTAATTTAAGCGCTTCTGTCATTACGATAATATCAGTATTATCCCCTACATAACAGCTAGTTGCACCAAGATGGATAATCCCTTTTGCTGTTGGGCACTGTTTACCAAATGCATATACATGGGACATAACGTCATGACGACATTCTTTTTCTCTAGCCTTAGCAACATCATAGTTAATATCTTCTTGATGTGCTTTCATTTCGTTAATCTGTTCTTCTGTAATGTTAAGTCCTAACTCACGTTCTACTTCTGCAAGTGTGATCCAAAGCTTTCTCCAAGTTCTGAATTTCATATCAGGGCTGAAGATATATTGCATTTCCTTACTTGCGTATCTCTCTGAAAATGGGCTTACGTATCTATCGTTGCTCATAATAACCTCCTAAATTTGTAACGTTTTCATCTATTCTAACAAAAATAATTCAGTATTTCTACTTGTCGTATTCACCACGAATATCATCTTCTGGTGGATCAATCGGATAGTTTCCTGAGAAACAAGCGTCACAGTAGCCGGTATCTCCTTCGACAAGTTCACTTAAGCGATCCCCGTCTAAATATCCAAGACTGTCTGCGCCAAGTAATTCACAAATCTTTTCAACGCTGTTGTTATGTGCAATCAACTGATCGCAAGAAGGTACATCTGTACCAAAATAACATGGATGTAAGAAAGGTGGAGAGCTGATACGAACATGTACTTCTGTTGCTCCTGCAGCTTTTAACATTTTTACAATACGTCCACTTGTCGTACCACGAACGATGGAATCATCAATCATAACGACACGTTTTCCTTGTACTACATCCTTTAATACATTTAATTTTATTTTTACCGCCGATTCTCGAACGGATTGTTTTGGCTTAATAAAAGTTCTTCCGACATAGCTATTTTTTACAAATGCCATGCCAAAATCAATTCCAGATTCCTGTGCAAATCCAAGCGCCGCAGCATTACCTGAGTCTGGCACGCCTACAACGATGTCTGCATCTACTGGATGGGTCTGCGCTAATATTTTTCCCGCCATAATTCTTGAATTGTACACACTGACACCATCAATATGACTATCAAGGCGAGCAAAATATATGTATTCAAAGATACATTTTGCTTTCTTAGGCTGGCAAAGGGTCTTGTCAGATTCAATTCCATTTTCCTTACTAATTGTAACAATCTCACCTGGTTCAACGTCACGTATAAACTCAGCTCCCACTGCGTCTAATGCACAAGACTCACTTGCTAAGATATACGCATTATCACGTTTTCCAATACAAAGTGGTTTAAAACCAAAAGGATCTCTTGCTCCAATTAATTTTCTAGGACTCATTACAATAAGAGAAAACGCACCTGACAATTTTTTCATTGCATTACAAACTGCCTTTTCAACACTAGGCGTATTTAAACGCTCTCTTGCAATATGATATGCAATAACTTCTGTATCAATGGTTGTCTGGAAGATTGCACCCGTATACTCTAATTCTTCTTTGAGTTCAAGGGCATTTACAAGGTTTCCATTATGCGCAAGTGCTAAGGTACCCTTCACATAGTTTAATACCAATGGCTGAATATTCGCCTCTACGCTTGCTCCAGCAGTAGAATAGCGAACGTGACCAACGCCGATATCACCATGTAAGCTCTCTAAGCTCTCTGGAGTATAGACTTCATTTACAAGTCCCATCCCTTTACAGGAACGGACACGTCCCTTTGGTCCAGTTGTATCGCTAACTGCGATACCGCAGCTTTCTTGTCCTCTGTGTTGTAAAGAAAATAATCCATAATAAATAGAGGACGCAACGTCATTGCCGTCAAAATCATAAACTCCGAATACTCCACATTCTTCATGAAGTTCGTCTGAAATAAAATCATTTACTGTCTTACTCATGGCAAACCCTTTCTATCAAGTAATATTATGTTCAATCTAACGTTATTTATCATACCATGCATCGTTTCGCTGGTAAACACTATAATGTAACATTATTCGAGTGCTTCCCGCGGAGCGCACTTTAAGTTTCCTATAAGGAAACTTAAAGTGGACAACTATATTTCCATTGTCCACTTTAAGATGCACAGCTAATTATTTAACAATTCCAATACGTTTTGCAACTTCAAGATAAGCTTCTTCTACGTCTCCCATATCTCTTCTGAAACGATCTTTATCAAGTTTTGCATGAGTTTCAACATCCCATAATCTGCAAGTATCTGGACTGATTTCATCTGCTAAGATAATTTCGCCATCTGCAGTCTTACCAAATTCAATTTTGAAATCTACTAATTCGATTCCAACAGTTAAGAAGTATGCTTTCATAACTTCATTAATTTTGAATGTTAATTCTGTAATTCTTTCGATTTCTTCTCTTGTTGCTACTCCAATTGCGATTGCATAGTAATCGTTAATCATTGGATCGCCAAGTTCATCGTCTTTATAACTAAATTCAAGGGTTGGGCATAAAAGTTTCTTTCCTTCTTCAATGCCTAATTTCTTTGAAAAACTACCTGCTGCAATATTACGTACAATTACTTCTAATGGCACGATATCAACCTTTTTCACTGCGGTTTCTCTATCTGATAATTCTTCAACGAAATGAGTAGGAACTCCTGCTTCTTCTAACATTTTAAACATATGATTGGACATACGGTTGTTTACAACGCCTTTACCAACGATCGTACCTTTTTTAAGACCATTAAATGCCGTTGCGTCATCTTTATAATCAACTATGTATACGTTTTCGACATCTGTTTTGTAAACTTTCTTAGCTTTTCCTTCATATAACATATCTAACTTATTCATGTTCCTACCACCTATTCCTTTTCCTAATTTTTAAGTGACTTTTCTACATTAAGTAGTTTAATTTCTTGCTAAAAACTACTCTTTAATTATAACCTGTGCTAAAATATAAGCAATACTTTTTTAGCAAAATTAATATTTGAGACTTATTTTTGTATAATATGACAATATTTTTATAGTTTTTTCACCTATCTCTACACATTATGATGAACTCAGTTTTTTATGCTATAAGTAGGCCTGTTTAATACCTTTTTCTCTGCTAATAAATTATGCAATTGGAAAGAATCGCATATTGTGTCCTGGACCATTTTCCTATATGCTAAAGATGTTATAGGGTTTTGGAAAGGTAATAAAATGAATTTAGAAAAATTAGTTTGTCATTGCAGAAGAGTAAGCAATGGAGACATCAAAACTGCAGTTGAAAACGGAGCTCGTACTTTTGAAGAAGTACAGGAAGCAACTAATGTGGCAAAAGGCTGCAAACGCTGTAAAGAAAACGCAGAACGCGTTATGGAAGAATTTATTAGTGAACAAGCATAATATAAATTATAAATGACAAAGTGTGTTTCATGCACTTTGTCAGCGGCATTCTTCTTTTTGGGTGAGTGCGCATCCTATGCCCTGTTTTTTAGGGCATTTTTTTAAGAAATGGTGACTGAACGAAGAGAAGTAATCGATTGATAAAAAACGAGTCTGAAAACAAAAAGGAAACTTTTCCTGTTTTCAGACTCGTTTCTATTTATACCACAGTGATTTCTAAATAGGTAATAACAAATACGATTAATTCCCCGGGGTCTTAAACCAACAGCTAAAGCACCCTTTACAGTATTCGATCTTTTGCTCTGCCAGAAATATATTTTCTATCTCAGCACCACCACGCACAGCTCCATTAAGAAAAGCCTGTCCAATCACATTGGTGTTACTGTTTACACCCGCCGGGCTTCCATTAAAAATAATAAACTTCATTTTTCTTTCCTCCTGTTATTTCATATGTTATAATCGCAATTATTGCATACAAAATGACAGGCCACAATCAACGCTCCGTAGAGTATGGATTGGTTATAATAATCTAGAAAGACAAAAAAGAATTACAACTAAGGAGAATACATATGAAAAGAAAAATTTTATTTACTATACTTACAATTACATGTTCATTATTTCTTGGATGCTCATCGAGCACAGACGCTGTACAAACAGAAAATCCAATTAAAACAGAGTCTATGGATGAACATTCATATTTAAACGGATTATGGACAACAGATAATAAATCCAAAGATAGTATTCTTAATCATGGTGGCAGTTATCTAGAAATAACGGTTCTAAATAACAATGAAATTAAAGGAACTCTTGTATCTATTCAGGGCGGAACTCAAAGAATTGCCTCGATCACTTTTACTTCTTACATAAAAAATGATGAACTCATTTACAAATATGACGATGATGGATTTGATAATAGTGGTACTGTTGTGATGAAGCTTTCAAAGGATAAGATCATTGTTTCAAATAACACAACACTTGCTGACTCCAATACTAGTGGCTGGTCCATTAACTCTGTAGAATTAACAAAATATAAGTAGAAAATCTGCAAAAGATATTGAAGTGGAACACATATTTTGCCCGCATTTCTTGTCATTTCCCGGGCATATTGATGAAATTCACTTGTATATGTCCAATCGGTCACAACTTGTCCCTTACTCGGTGGCGCAAGCGACATCTTCCTCTTGAGTAAGTGTGCATCTTGGCTTTCTGGTTTTTAGAAAGCCTTTGTTAATACATAGGAGGCTTCTCTAAGAGAAGTTTCCTATGTATTAACAAAGAGAGTGCCGTAAAACAGCTGTCAATCAGCTACTCTACGGCACTCTCTTCTTCTTTTATATCGTAGTAAAACGTCTTAGCCCAGCTTCTAATTCCACTGAAATTTCACCGTTCTTTTCTGTTTCTGTCTGAATGTCTTCAATGGAAGCTGCAAGTGTTCCAATGCTTTCTGCAGAGGATGAAATGCCAGTGGTACATTCATCTACCGTACTTGTAACTCCATTGATTCCATTTGTAATATCCTCAATCGTATTTTCCAGTACAACGCTGTTTTCACTGAATTCTTTCATTATGCCATCAATCTTCTCGCAATCAACTACATAAGAATTCACTACATTTGCAATGGAAGAGTATTCATCCAATATAGTCGTTGTTACAAAGTTAAGGATTTCATCAGAATTAGAGGAAAGGTTGGCAACTGCACTAATTACCATTTCACTTAATGCTTGAATGTTATTTGCAGTATCCCTGCTTCCATCTGCCAATACTCTAATTTCCTCTGCCACAACCGCGAATCCTTTGCCGGCTTCTCCTGCTCTTGCTGCCTCAATAGACGCATTTAACGCCAATAAATTGGTCTGGCTGGAGATATTAAGAATTTCATTGGTTAATTCCTTAATTTTTTCAACCTTCTTGCTTTCCTTAATTGCGGCGCCAAGTCTTCCATTAATGGATGCCACTATTTGTTCCGTACTTTCTTGGGATTTACTAACTGCTGCATGAGTCTTTACTGCTTTCGTTTTAAATTCACCAATAAATGTCTCTCCTGCTTTTGCCTTTAATGACATCTCTTTGGCAGAAGAAAGGATATCATTTGCTCCCTGTTCCATCTGGGTCATCATTGCGGATACTTCCTGCATGCTGGCAGTAAGCTCTTCCATTACAGAACTTACATTGTTTGCATTATCAGTGGAGTCATTTACCTTGTTTGTAATGATTTCAATTGATTTATTCATAGAATGGGACTGTACGCTAATTGTCTTCATAATAGATTGAAGCTGCTCAATAAATCCATTTACACCAACAATCAGTTCGCCTACTTCATCCGTTACATTTACATCGATACGCTTAGTCAAATCACCATTGTTTTGTTCAATTTCTTCTATTATTTCTGATAATTGTTTCTGTGTACTTTTTATCGGCTTGATTACCAGCATATGAATTGCTGTTCCTGCTGCCATTAAAATACTTATAAATACAACCATCATACCATAACTGATACGGTTGGAATTCTTAGTAGCCCTTTCAATTTTTGTCTGGGCTTCTTTAATTCCCTCTTCTAATTGATCTTGGAAATTATCCGATGCTTCGTCATAAGCAGAAGAAACTTCCCTTAGTTCCGTCATGCTTGTATCATCGATTGTTACATGGTCCATTGCAGATAAGTTAGTACGTTTTTCTGTAACTACTTCCATAATATCAGTCATGGCTTGCTTATATGTTTGAAATGCCGCATTTATTTCCGTACGATTTATTTCATTTACCAAGCTCTCAAGCTCCGCCAGCTTGGATGTATAGTCTTCTGACTGCTCTAAAAAATCTTCTTCCTTAGTTACGTTATCTGCTTGTTCAGAAACAGGCTGTCCTTCCTGTGACTGTGCATCTGCCGGTTTTCCTTCTTCCGACTGCCCTTGTTCGGGCTTGTTATTGTTTCCCTGCATTAAAAATACTTCTTTTGTACTCGACTGAATTTGTTCAGATATCTCTGTATATTTCATTTGTAAGGATACATAATCCTCACTTACCAATCGACTGGCCTCTGATACGATGCCTGATGCATACATATTAAGCGCCATGCTAAGAAGATATACTACCGCTGCACCAGAAAGCAGTGCTGCTACTTTAACTCCTAACCCTCGTTTCATATTTCCTCCTATGTGTCCCTGTCTTTTCCCTTTTTAGACTCCTTCGTCCTTATGGTAACTGCAATTCTAACATGCTATTTTCTACATGTAAACGAATCAACCCAAATATACACACAATTATAACAATTTTGGAAACTACTGGTTAAATTATAAGCTGTAATATCTTCCGATATGGATAAAATAGAGAACATAAGCTAAAATAATTTTATTTTATGGTATATTGTGGTATAACTATTCAGACAAATGAATGAAAAGATATGGAGGAGTACAAATGCTAGATATCGTAATTATTGGTGGCGGAGTAGTTGGATGTGCAATTGCAAGAGAACTATCCAAATATAAGCTTAATATAAATGTAGTTGAAAAAAATGAAGATGTGGCAATTGGTGTTTCAAAGGCAAACAGCGGCATCGTTCATGGAGGCTATAATGAAAAGCCTGGCACACTAAAGGCAGATCTTTGTACACGCGGCAACGCAATGTTTGACGAACTTAGTAAAGAACTTGATGTCACATTCAGACGTAATGGCGCATTAGTCGTAGCATTTAACGAAGACGAGGTTGAAACATTACATCGATTAAATAAAAATGGAGCCCAATTGGGGGTTCAAGGCCTATCCATCCTTACAAAAGAAGAGGCTCGAAAGATTGAACCAACCCTTTCCGATCAGATTGTTGCAGCTCTTAAGGTTCCTACTTCAGGAATTATAAATCCATATGAACTTACCATTGCCCTTGGTGAAAATGCTTCCATGAATGGAGTGCAATTTTTAAGAAACTCCAAGGTGACCTCAATTGAAAAATTAGAAGATGGAACATTTCATGTGTTTGTAAATAAAGTTACAAAACTTCATACCAAGGTAGTAATCAATGCTGCCGGCCTTTACAGTGATGAAATTGCAAAAATGCTTGGTGCACAGGTTCCTGATATCACTCCTGTCAAAGGAGAATACTGTCTATTTAATAAAATTGTGGGTGGCAATGTAACTACTACCATCTTTCAGGTCCCAACTGAAACAACAAAAGGAATTCTTGTAACTCCGACGAGTGACGGCAATTTACTGGTTGGACCAAATGCAACTTTAGTTTCTGATAAAGAAGATGTTTCCACTGCCAAAAGGGCCTTAGTAAAATTATTATCTATCGGAGACCTTAGTATCCCAGGAACACCGGTAAGTGCTATGCTTACTACCTTCTCTGGACTTAGGCCAAAGACAGCAAATGAAGATTTCATTATAGAAGAAGATAAAAACAATAAAGGCATGATTAACCTGATTGGAATTGACTCTCCTGGACTTACAGCGGCTCCTGCCATTGCCGTATATGTAAAAGACATGGTTGCCAAGGTGCTTCCTCTTAAAGAACGAGCAGATTTCAATCCACTTAGAAAACGTATTCCTATGTTCTCTAAAATGACGGTTGAAGAAAAGAATGCCTTAATCAAGGAAAAACCAGCTTACGGAAAAATCATTTGTAAATGTGAACTTATTTCCGAGGGCGAAATTATAGAAGCCATTCACCGCCCGCTTGGTGCTCACACGGTGGATGGTATAAAACGCAGAACCCGCGCAACTCTGGGCGGATGCCAGGGACTTGGCTGCCTGTTCCCGATTGCTAAGATTATCAGCCGTGAATTAAATGTCCCTCTGAACCAGATTATGAAAAACGAACCTGGCTCAAATGCAATTGGATTTAAGGAGGACAAATAGATGAAGGACTATGAAGTAATCATAATTGGTGCCGGTCCTGCCGGCCTGCTTGCAGCTATGGAGTGTAAGAAACAAGGATTAAAAAACCTCCTTGTAATCGAAAAAAATGTAGTAATTGGAGGCATGCTTAATTCAGCGGACTATAAAGTTTTTCGTAACTCTGACAAGACAGGAAAAGAATACAGTAAGGAATTAATCAAAGAATTTGAAGCATCTGGCATTGAGACCAAATTGAATACCATGGTGCTAAATATTTCTCCTGAAGGAAAGGTAATATGCACAAATTCTGAGCACGGTGTACAAGCATTACAGGCAAGAAAAATCCTGATTGCAAATGGTGGAAAAGAAAAAGGACGTGCACCCCTTAATATGGCGGGAGATCGTGTTTCCGGAACCTATTCCCTTGCCACTGCTAAGATGATTGTTTCTGAACCAGACTTATGCCTTGGTAAAACTATTGCCATCTATGGTACCGAACATCTTGATACCATTGAGTCACTATTTATAAGCAAAGGAATTAAGGTAAGCGTAATCATTAATCCAAAGAATAATGCCTTCTCCTTTACCCCTGCCAGTGATGCCTTGATCTACAATGGCTATGATATTAAGGAAATTCGCGGTGAAGGCCGTTTGGAACGTCTTGTCTTGCAAAAGGACTTCGAGACCGTTGACGTCCGATGTGATACGTTGTTATTTGCAAGCGGCTGGCTCTCTGATGGAATTGTACCAATGCGAAGCGGGATCGTCCTTAATCCAGAAACGACCGGTGCAAAGGTCGATAAAAATTATCAAACAAGCCGTTCCGATATTTTTGCCAGCGGTAATGGCATCTATATTCATGAAGCTATGGAGGATATTATAGAGGAAGCTGTTAAGGTTGCAGCTGCTATCAAAGCTTCTTTCTAAAAAATGTTATCCTAGTAATTATATATTTTCCATCTTAAAGTGTAGTTACCATATCAGTTTTTCTGTGGCAGCTGCACTTTTTTAGTGAGACTTTTTTGACCCTCAAACGCTTATAGGATAGAAGGTACGAAAGGAGTACGAAATGAACCAAGACTACAGCAATTATCTTCGTTTTTTAAAGGGAGATGCCGCAGGTCTAGAGGCTCTTGTTGAAACGTATAATAAAACGCTTATCTTTTTTCTAAATACATATGTTCATGATCTGACAGTCGCAGAAGACTTGGCTGCCGAAACTTTTTTTGAACTAGTTGTAAAAAAGAGCCGCTTTAAGCCTAACTTCTCATTTAAGACTTGGCTGTTTCGCATTGGAAGAAATAATGCCATTGATTATTTAAGAAAACAGAAACGAAGAAATCATGTTGCCTTTCATGAAATCGAAGAGACCTTAGACCATACGCAAAACTTAGACGAGCACATCATTCAAGACGAAAGGAAAAATCAGCTTCTATGTGCAATGTCCCATATTGCAGAACAATATCGAGATATCCTCTATCTAATTTATTTTGAAGATATGTCCTACGTGGATGCGGGAATTGTAATGAAAAAGAGTGAAAAGCAAATTAAAAATCTAGTATACCGCGCAAAACTTGCACTGAAACAGGCACTAGAAATGGAGGGATTTTGCTATGAGAACTACTAAGGAACAAACTTCAGAAATTCTAAATCGTGTAAACAACTATAAAATAAAACAAAAGCGAAAACAGAAAGCTGCACTCTCCATTGGTCTATGCCTTACTCTCTGTGTCGTCTCGTGGAGCGCCTTTCATGCCCTGTGGAATGGGAACCCGTCCGCAGATTCAAAGGAAGAAACCTCTATCCTTGAAACAGACTCCTCAGTCTCTGAAAGCAACATAACCGGAGTTACGCTTTCTAGTTTGGAACTACCTAGCTCTTCTGCTTCACAACTATCTGATATGATTGGACTCGTTATTTATCAAGGGCATATTTATCAGGATAGCGGGCGGATTACTGTCAATCAAAAAACAAAGGATGCGCTGGTTGGAACCTATGTTGGTACTGCTACCGGCTCCATTGACGAGTGGACTTCAAACTCCAATTCTGACGAATATGAAAAAGACTTTGCCTCTACCTTTGCTGGCGATATCTATACGGTATCCGGCTATAGCAGTGATTTTCGACTTTGTACCTTTTATAACGAGGGAGATGTTTTCTACATTCAGCTACTAGATTATATCGATGGAATAACACTGATAACGGGCAAGGACCTTCTTACCACTCGCTTGTCCTTATTAGAGAACTACTCCGGCATTTCTTTTTCTACTTACAGTGAAGAATTGGATTATGAAGAAGATACGCCTAGTACTACCACCATTAAGATGCGGAACGAGACCATAACTTCCTTTTTCGCTGCCCTTAATGATGCCGCCTTTCTTCGTGATCAGGAGTTTTCAGATAATAAAAGTAAGACTTTAAAGCAGTTTTTTGTATCCGTTCAGCTTAAGGATGGAACCAATGCTGATTTTCTTGTCTACGAAAATGGCTATGTAAAATATATGGACTTTTTTGACCCTGTATATCTAACAGTTTCTGGTGAGGCGTTTGATCAGTTTTTCAACTTGTTATGTAATCGTTCCAAATAAAATAGTATTGTATTAGGAGGATGTTATGAAAAAAGTTATTATTTTAAGTTTATCTCTTCTCTTTGTGATAATGTTCAGTGGATGTGGTACCGCTGCTTCTGGTACTGTTCAAAAGGATACCGGTAATGTGAATGCGAATTCCTACACCTTTTATGCCACTATTCATGAAATCAGCAGTTCTGGCCAGCTACAGGTGAGTGGACTTGATATTAATGATATCAATTACCGTGGTAAATTCACAATCTCGACTACTGACCAGACCAAGTTCATCTGGAGGGGCACTGACATTTCTATAAACGATTTAAAGCCTGATGACATAATCTCCATACAGTTTAGTGGAGAAGTGAAAGAAACCTATCCTGCCTCTCTCACTGCAGATAAAATCTATTATTTAGGTGACCGACTGGATAATAAAAATGAATAGGGGACTGCACTAGTCATGAAAAAACAAGGCTCGGAAACATTTACGTTTCCGAGCCTTGTTTTTGTTACACATAATTTATTATAACAGTGCGATTGATACTACCACTGCTGCGATTGCAAATACAACAGCACCAATTACGATACGCTTATACCAGACTATCTCTTTTCTCTTTAAGAAATCCTCATCCTTCATAACCTATGACCTCATTTCCTATGCTGAGGACATTATAGCATCTTCACTTTTCCTGCGCAACTTTAGTTTAACAATCATAACTATTACAATCTGTATTCTGATACTCTTTTAATCTGGTCCATTTATCATTTGAATTCTCTCTTACATATGTAGTATAACGGTACACTAGCTTTTCCTCGTAAGGCATCTTCGTCTTAAGAATTATAATTGAACCAGGACCATAGCTTCGATTAGCGCTATATCCCGGATCCGTATCTGCTGCCACCATCGGTTCTTCTACCGGTACGAAAAGCTCCTTTTCATAGAGAGCCTTTGTCTGTTTCTTCAATACGCTAAGTTCATCCTTTGTAACGCAACTGCCATAAGGAGTTACTTGTGCCTCATTATGTACCTCTGCATGGTTCGCATAGAGGTACAGTCCAAAAATCAAAGCAAATGAGGCTACCCATACTGCTAATTTTTTTCTCATTCAAATGCCACCTTTTTCTGCTTGGAGGTGAGATACCGATTGACCTAGTATCCTTCTGAAAGCATTTCGAATTCGTCCTCAAGATTCTTTCTAGCAAAAGTAATATAGCGATAGACGCCTTCCCCTGCATGAGAAGTCTCTGTCTTAAAGATAATGATATTCCCCGGCTGATACTCACTGTTTGCTTCATATAGCTCGCTATCATCTTCTGCCACGTGAATGGAAATCAGTTGAAAGGATGTTTGATCCTTATAATAGTTTCTTGCAAGCTGTTCTGCTTTGTTTAAGTCATCTGCAGACATTGCCTTACTATAGTTCGTTGCTTTTGCTGTAGGTTGTGGTGTCGCTGTAACTGCAATCGTCTTTTTGTGCTCTGTCGTTTTCTCAGCCGTCATCGTTGCGCTAATTGCAGGCTCGATGGAGGTTATTACTTCCTCGGTCTTTCCATTGCATCCTGTCAAAATAGCTGCATATATGCCAATGGAAATTCCAATTATTCTACTCTTTTTCTTCATCAAAGTCTCCTTACTAGTTTAGTTAAACTAAGTATAGCAAAAAGCGCACACTATTACAATTATTTTCCTTTTATGGTATTTTTTATTATTTACTTATATTATAAGTTACTGTATCCGATTAATTTTGCATCCACTGCCTTGGCTACTTCCCTGCCTTCTCGGATTGCCCATACAACTAAGGACTGACCACGATGCATATCTCCTGCCACAAATACATTTTCCACATTGGTCATGTACTTTCCTGGCTCTGTTGCAACGTTGGTTCTTTGATTTAGTTCCACTCCAAATGCCTTTGCCACATATCCCTCAGTTCCTAAGAAGCCTGCTGCGATCAAGACTAAATCAACATCTAGCTCTTGCTCGCTTCCTTTGACTTCAACCATTTTCATTCGGCCCGTTTCTTTATCAAACTTACGTGACAATTTTACTGTAATGGCTTTAATCACATTGCCCTTTTCATCTTTGACAAACTCTTTTACCGTTGTCTCGTACACTCTTGGATCTTCACCAAATACTTCGATAGCTTCCTCTTGGCCATAATCTGTCTTTAAGACTTTTGGCCATTCTGGCCATGGATTGCTGTCTAAACGCCCTGTAGGAAGCTTTGGCATCATTTCTAACTGGATGACAGATTTAGCTCCTTGTCTTATGGAAGTTCCAACACAGTCATTTCCAGTATCACCGCCACCAATGACTAAGACATTCTTATCCTTTGCAGAAATTGCCTGATTGTCTGTAAAGTTAGAATCAAGAAGGCTCTTAGTTACTGATTTTAAATAATCTACGGCAAAATAAATGCCTTGGGCATCTCTTCCCGGTACTTGAATATTTCTTGGATTGGAAGCACCACATGCTAGGATTACACTGTCAAACTGGCTCATGATTTTATCTGCCTTATAGTTCTTTCCTACATTGGCATTTGTGATAAACGTAACGCCTTCTTCCTGCATTACTTTCACTTTACGGTCAATCACCTGTTTTTCAAGCTTCATATTTGGAATACCATACATTAAAAGTCCGCCGATACGGTCACTTCGCTCAAATACGGTTACGCTGTGTCCACGTTTATTTAACTGGTCTGCTGCTGCAAGGCCGGATGGACCGGAACCAATTACTGCAATTTTCTTTCCTGTTCTTACTTTTGGTGGCTTTGCTGCTGCAAGGCCATTTTCATATCCATACTCAATAATATAGTTTTCATTTTCCTTAATGCTGATTGGATCTCCATTGAGTCCGCAAGTACATGCAGCCTCACAAGGGGCTGGACATACTCGGGAAGTGAATTCAGGAAAATTATTCGTCTTCTTTAATCTGGCAAATGCCTGCTCTAAGTTTTCGGTATATAATAAATCATTCCACTCAGGAATTAAGTTATTTAATGGGCATCCGGATGCCATTCCGCCAATCATCATTCCTGATTGGCAAAATGGAACGCCACATTCCATACATCTGGCTCCCTGCTTTGTTCTTTCTTCCTTTGAAAGTGGTGTATGAAACTCGTTAAAATTCTTTATTCTTTCTGCTGGAGCCACTGCTTCATTGGTCTTACGCTCAAACTCCATAAATCCTGTTGGTTTTCCCATCTTTCACACGTCCTTCCTGGTAACCTATTGATTCGTAATTGCATAAAATGCTTCGATTTGTGCCTGTGCAGAGCTTAAGCCCTTTTCTTCCATCTGTACGATGGTCTGAAGCATGCGACGATAATCATTTGGAATGATCTTCTTGAATTTTGGCAAGTAGTCACTGAACTGTTCTAAAATCAACTTACCTTTTGCAGAATTTGTAGTCTTTACGTGTTCCTCGATCAGATCCTTTAATTCCATTACGTCATATTTATCTGAAACTGTTTCCACAGAAACAAGTTCTTTGTTTAATTTCATATATAAGTTGCTGTCTTCATCAAGGACATAAGCAACACCGCCACTCATACCTGCTGCAAAGTTTTTACCAGTGCGTCCAAGTACGACTACGCGACCGCCTGTCATATATTCACATCCATGATCGCCAACACCTTCGACAACTGCTTTTGCGCCTGAGTTTCTTACACAGAAACGTTCGCCAGCGATACCGTTGATAAATGCCTTACCACTGGTTGCACCATAAAGGGCTACGTTACCAATGATGATATTGTCTTCTGCCTTATAAGCTGCATTTTTTGGTGGATATACTGCAATCTTACCGCCAGATAAGCCTTTTCCAAGGTAATCGTTACAGTCACCGCATAACTCTAAGGTTAAGCCTTTTGGAATAAATGCACCAAAGCTTTGTCCGCCAGATCCATTGCATTTGATTGTGTACGTATCCTCTTCCAAACGTTCCTCAAACTTACGAGTAAGCTCAGATCCAAAGATAGTTCCTAAGGAACGATCTGTATTCTTTACATTGACTTCGATTTTCTGGGATCTTCCTGTTGCCATGGCACTCTTAAATTTCTTTAAGAATACTTGCTCATCGATTGTTTTTTCTAGTTCAAAATCATACATTTGTGCAGGATCAAAACGGTTTTGTTTTTCTTCTGTTACAAATGGATTGTTTAAGATATTGGATAAATCTACTTTGCTTACACGTTTTTCAGCTTCGTCTGTTACCTTTTTGGCTTTTAATAAATCTCCGCGTCCTACTAATTCATTTACACTGCGAACGCCAAGGCGAGCCATATATTCTCTTAACTCTTCTGCAATAAATCTCATAAAGTTTTCTACGTATTCAGGCTTTCCTGAAAATCTCTTACGAAGTTCTGGGTTCTGGGTTGCTACACCTACTGGACAGGTATCTAAGTTACATACTCTCATCATGACACAGCCCATCGTTACAAGTGGAGCTGTCGCAAATCCGAATTCTTCTGCACCAAGTAATGCTGCAATTGCTACATCACGGCCAGTCATCAGCTTACCATCTGTCTCAATTTTCACCTTGCTTCTAAGCCCATTCATAATCAATGTCTGGTGAGTCTCTGCAAGACCAAGTTCCCAAGGAAGCCCTGCATTGTAAATAGAACTTCTTGGAGCCGCTCCGGTACCGCCATCATAACCAGAAATCAGGATGGTTCCTGCACCTGCCTTGGCAACACCTGCCGCAACTGTACCTACGCCTGCTTCAGAAACTAATTTTACAGTAATGTCTGCCTTTGTATTGGCATTTTTCAAATCGTAGATTAACTGTGCTAAATCTTCGATGGAATAAATATCATGGTGTGGTGGTGGAGAGATCAAGCTAACGCCTGGAGTAGAGTATCTTGTCTTAGCAATCCATGGATATACTTTCTTGCCTGGAAGATGTCCGCCTTCTCCTGGTTTTGCTCCTTGTGCCATCTTAATCTGGATTTCCTTTGCACTTACAAGGTATCTGCTTGTAACACCAAAACGTCCGGAAGCTACCTGTTTGATTGCAGAGCAACGGTCTAATCCATCTTTTCCGATGGTTAAACGATCTAAGGACTCGCCGCCTTCACCGGAGTTGGATTTCCCATGTAAATGGTTCATTGCGATTGCCATACATTCATGAGCTTCTTTGGAAATCGATCCGTAACTCATGGCACCAGTCTTAAATCTGGTTACGATGGAGTCCACACTTTCTACTTCTTTTATATCAATTCCTGTTTCAGGATAGTTAAAATCTAATAATCCACGTAAGTTTACGTGTTTTTCTTCTGCATCGATGCAAGCAGAGTACTCTTTGAACTTCTCATAAGAACCTGTTCTTGTTGCCATTTGTAACAAATGGATGGTCTCAGGATTGTAGAGATGTTCTTCTTTTCCGCTTCTTTCTTTGTGGCTTCCTACACTGTCTAACGTAAGGTCTGTAGCCAATCCTAATGGATCAAATGCCTTGGTATGCAGGCTGTCTACCTGACGCTCAATATCTTTAATCGTAATTCCGCCAATTCTACTTACGGTGTCAGTGAAATATTTTTCAATGACTTTGCTGCTGATACCGATTGCTTCAAAGATCTTAGAACCTTGGTAAGACTGGATTGTGGAAATACCCATTTTGGATGCGATCTTAACGATACCGTTTAAGATTGCTTTGTTGTAATCTTCCACTGCCGCATAGTAGTCTTTATCTAGCATATTGTCATCAATCAGCTCTTGGATGGTCTCTTGTACAAGGTAAGGGTTTACCGCACAAGCACCATAACCTAATAAGGTTGCAAAATGATGTACTTCTCTTGGTTCTGCACTTTCAAGGATCATTGCAAGGCTGGTTCTCTTCTTTGTCTGAACTAAGTGCTGTTGTAATGCACTTACTGCAAGAAGGGATGGGATTGCCACATGGTTTTCATCCACTCCGCGGTCGGAAAGGATTAAGATATTGGCACCTTCCTTATATGCTCGGTCTGCCTCTAAGCATAAACGGTCAATTGCCTTTGCAAGGGAGGTATTCTTATAGAAAAGAATAGGAAGTACTTCCACCTTAAATCCTTCCTGATTCATACTTTTGATCTTAAGCATATCAAGATTTGTAAGGATAGGATTTTTAATCTTCAATACATGGCAGTTTTCTGCTTTTTCTTCTAAGACGTTGCCGTCTTCTCCAATGTATACACTTGTGGAGGTAACGATCTTTTCACGGATTGCATCAATTGGAGGATTGGTTACTTGGGCAAATAACTGTTTAAAGTAGTTAAACAATGGATGAACCTTTTCAGATAGTACTGGAATTGGACTATCATTTCCCATTGCTGCAATTGGCTCGGAACCATTTAATGCATAAGGCAGGATGCTTGTTTTTACATCTTCATAGCTATAGCCAAATGCCTTTTGAAGTCTTGCTCTTTCCTCTTTTGTATAGGACTCTATCTTTTTATTTGGAATCTTTAATTGTTTTAATTCTACTATATTAGAGTCTAACCATTCACCATATGGCTGTTTGCTTGCATACTCTGCTTTTAACTGTTCATCATCAATCACTTGGCCTTTTACAGTGTCAACTAAAAGCATCTTTCCTGGTCTTAAACGGTCTTTCTTTACAATCTTATCTGCTGGAATATCAAGTACGCCCACTTCAGAAGAAAGTATTAACTGGTCATCTGTCGTAATATAGTATCTGGATGGACGTAAGCCATTACGGTCAAGTACGGCACCCATAATGTCACCATCACTGAATAGGATTGATGCTGGACCATCCCAAGGTTCCATCATGGTTGCATAGTATTGATAAAAGTCTTTCTTGGATTTGCTGATGCTCTTATCATTTTCCCATGGTTCTGGAATGGTGATCATAACTGCAAGTGGAAGTGGCATTCCACTCATTACTAAGAATTCTAAGGTATTATCAAGCATAGCTGAGTCAGAACCTTCCGTATTGACTACAGGAAGTACTTTATGAAGCTCTCCTTCTAAATACTTGGATTCCATCGTTTCTTCACGGGCAAGCATTTTATCTGCATTACCACGGATGGTATTAATTTCACCATTATGTACAATAAAACGATTTGGATGGGCTCTTTGCCAGCTTGGATTTGTATTGGTTGAGAAACGGGAGTGAACCGTTGCAATGGCTGACTCATACGCTTCATTTTGTAAGTCACTGAAGAAGGATCTTAACTGATGTACTAAGAACATTCCTTTATATACGATAGTTCGGCTGGATAAGCTGACTACGTAAGTATTATCATTGGATTGTTCAAAAATTCTTCTTGCGATATATAGTTTACGGTCAAAATCTAAACCTTTTTTCACATCTTTGGGTTTCTTAATGAAACATTGCATGATACATGGCATACATTCTAATGCCTTTTGGCCTAATGTTTCTGGATAAGTAGGAACTTCTCTCCAGCCGAGGATTTCCATTCCTTCTTTTTCTACGATGATTTCAAACATCTTCTTTGCCTGATTACGGCATAATTCTTCTTGAGGGAAGAAGAACATACCTACTCCATACTCACGTTCACCGCCAAGTTCGATACCTAGTGGCTTTACCGCCTGTTTAAAGAATTTGTGGGAAATCTGGAGCAAGATACCAACACCGTCACCGGTCTTTCCTTCTGCATCTTTACCTGCACGATGTTCTAAGTTCTCTACGATCTTTAGAGCTCCTACAACGGTTTCATGAGTCTTGATTCCTTTGATATTGACTACTGCTCCAATACCACAGTTATCATGTTCAAAACTTGGATCATACAATCCAACACTTTTACGGTCCTTTTCTTCTACTGCATATCGTTTCATATTACCGCCTCTTTCCTCTCTATTTTAACCCACCGGCTTAGTTTTGCCGTATGGAGGTTATTACGTTTGCTTGTTTGCTTAGTTGGTTTGCACTTTTGCCTCTTTTGGGTATTTTCTGTTTAAACTTCCGTTTTATACCCAATTCCATTTGGCTACGCCATACGTCAAGATCATGGTCACATGACTTTGACCGCGCCGAACCCGGTCGCGTAAGCGATATCTTCCCATCGAGTGAGTGTGCAATCTGGCTTTCTGTTTTTCGAAAGCCTCTTTTAGTACATAGGAGGATTCTCGAAGAGAAGTTTCCTATGTACTAAAAAAAGGCGCCCTAGAGCTTACACTCTAGAACGCCTTTGTTCTTTAGACGTATTATAGTACGATTGGTTAATAATAGCAAGTTTTTTTATTTAAAAAGCTAATTTTGCAAACTAATTTGCCATATATTTCTTGTTTTATTAATCATCTCTTGTCTACACTTAATAAAATTAATTTCATATATCTCAAACTTAATTTTGTAATGTGAATTAGGTTTATAATACATCCTTTTTATTCATAACGTATTGTTTTACCCTCTGCATTATCGATGGAAGCGATAAACCATCCATTCTCGCCTAACAAAATCCATATCTCACCGTCATTGAGATACATTCCTAGATATGTATAGTTTATTTCCTCTTCCAACCATCCCTTTAACTTAACTTTGAACTGATCGGTAATGATCAAATCATAGTGCTTCACAAAATCATTTGCATTCTGAATCTCAATGATTTCATTTTCTGCATGTAATTTACGTGGATATGGCATCAAGCTTGCCACTTGTTCTTTCTCATCCTTTACGACTGCTGCATAAAATTCCTTTAAAAACGTCCTTGCCTGGTCCGCCGGATCATTTAGCATTGTTTGAAATCTCTGGTCGCCACCGAAAAACTTTATCTGTTTCTCTAGATCGTCCCCCGAAGGATTGCTTGCTTGCGCCCTTTGTTTTGGCAATGTCACAAAGAATACTGCCATTACAACCATACTTGTCACAATCATAGCTGTAATGCCAGTTCCTCTCTTTTTCCTCTTACTAAGATGCTTTACCCGTTTTTCCGTATTGGACTCTCCGAATGCCATTACTAGCTGTATCCTGCTGTGCTTGATGGAATGCAGTAATAAAATCCTAGCATAGTCTTTTCGCTCCTCATTGGATGCATTCTTAAGTACCGTCTCATCGCAGAACATTTCCATATCCTGATTTATTTTACTAACTCCATACCAAACGATTGGATTCCACCAATGAAGGCACACCGCCAATGTGCCCATTGCACGAATCCAGGAATCCTTATGACGTATATGGGTGGTTTCATGTTTTATAATATAGTCCCGTTCTTTCTCCTCTATTCCAAACGGTAAATAAATCTTAGGATGACATAATCCAAATACAAAGGGAGACTCTATTTGATCGCTTAACCAAACAGCATCGTCCTCTCTTATTGCTGTCTGTAACTCTTTCTTTATATTTAAGTACTTAAGAGAAACTATACTTACCGCTAACGTTACCCCTAGTAGCCAGACTACTTTCATCCCATTAATGACCCTAGACCAATCAACTATCTTTACCTTGTCTTCAAACGAATCCTGTAACGAATATTGAGTTTCGACCTCTGTACTATCCCCTTTCGTTATCTCTTCTCTTACATGGGTTTCACTTACTGTGTCTTTTCTATCATTAGGAATGCTAAAATTATAAGTGACAAACACAGGGCATACTAGCCGGATAAGAACCAAGATCCATAGCAAATAGCAATAAACTTTTGAATATTGTTTTAACAAGCATCTAATTCCCAGTACGATTACAATTAGAACCGTTGCATATGCCCCCATTAACCATACTCTTTCTACCATGCCCATGCCTACTCTTCATAACTTTCTTCTATGATCTTCTGTATCTTTTTCACATCATTTTTGGTCAGCTTTTTATCTTGTAAAAAGGCAGCAAAGAACGCAGGAATATTTCCTTTATACCTTGTCTCATACAATTCGTTACTTTGCATTCGGTCAACTTCTTCTTTCTCCACTAATGCCCTAACAATGGTATCCTTATTTTCAACGATTTCCTTCTCTATTAATTTCTTAATCACCGTATAGGTCGTGGATTTTTTCCAGCCCAGCTTTTCATTACAAAGCTTAACAAGCTCAGAACTTTTGACTGGCTGTGCTTCCCACAGGATGCATAAAAAACGGTACTCACTCTCAAATACTTTTTCCATTTTAACTTTCCTTTCCTAACGGCTACTTACGAACTGCAGTAAAATATGCTCCGTCTTGACAAATTAGAAGCTTATCGTTATTTACTACATAGAAGATACGACCAATAGCATCCCCATTAGTAACCTCAATCATTGTAATGTTGTCAGCCTCAATGCCTAACTCTTGAAACGTTATCAGTCCTTGAATATCCGCTTCGAATGTCTCTTTGGTTTCTATAGTTTCCTTATAGTTTGGATTTTTTACTGTTTCATTTATACTTTTAAATGTCTCATTTCCATATTCGACTGTCTTTCCTACCGCTTTTTCAGCCTCTTCATTGGACATAGCTGAGATTGTTGCCATCTTAAACGTAGTGATTTTATAGCTTCCAAGATAAGAGCTCTCTGCCTTTTCAGGTTTCTTTGTCTCTTTTGGTGCTATTGTCTCTTCTGGAGCTTTTGTTGCTTTTGCTGTTGCTTCCGGTGTTATTGTTGCTTCCGGTACTGCAGTTGGAGTTTCCTTTGGTGCTTCTGTATGTATTGGTTGCTCTGTACTATTGGTAGTTGCTGTGGCTACTATCTTGCTATCTGAAACATTGCTTTGACAACCTGTCATTCCTAAAACTCCTACAATTAATATTGCGCCTATTGCTTTTCTCATTTTGTTCCTCCTGAATTCAAATCTGTAATTTACGTGTTTAGTCTATCAGAGTAGACCAAGTAATTCAACGCGTTTATAACATTTTTCAATATTTTTTTCATCTTTTAGTAAAAACAGGTTTAATTAATGCTTTTTAATATTTATTTCAGTATCTATTTGTAATTTATCTTATCTCTACTCACTACGAATAACTTGCATAGGATGTTGTTTAGAGAACCTTCTAATTGGAATAAGCGCTGATAGTGAAAACATAATGAAACAAAAAAGAGAAACTTCAAATGTTAAATATGGATTGTAATAGCATATATTAAAAGGACACTCGACACTTCCTTTTCGATAAAGATAGTTAATTATCTGGATCACACAAAAAGAACCAATTATACTTAATATGATAGAGCACAGATAAATAATTAGTGCTTCCACTGCAAAAATATTAACGGTATCTTTTCTGTTTACTCCTAGTGTTCTAAGAATACCTATCATCTTTTTATTATTATCAATACTACCTGATACATTGCTATATATCATCAAAATAACAATACAAATTAAAACAATTAAGATCCAACTCAAAGCATTGGAAAAGTAACTTACCATGGAGTCAAATTCTTGTATCTTATAAGCCACTAAATCCTTAAAACTCCATTCATTTCTTCTGGCCAAATTAATAATCTTATGGTATTCTTTTGCATTACCACTGATAAAATATTGATTATAGATATAATAATTATAGTATTCTTCTTTAATCTCAGAAAAACTTTGACTCATAATATATATTTTAGGAGATGAAACATCTGAATATCCTTCATCCTCATAAATTCCCACGACTTCTACTCCTTCAGTGAAGAACTCATAGAGGTTAATCCTATCTGTATAGTATTCAGCAAATTCAACACTCCGTATATTTTTAAAGCTAAATCGTTGGGTTAGCAACTCCTTGGCAATGCTCCCATCCTCATTCAGGTATTCATTTTCACTGGCATAACTTTTAGAAATTATTATTTCATTTTCCTTTTCTGGCATCCTTCCAACTAATAATCTTTCATTTTTTATTAAATCTAAATCACCAATGGTAATCTCGCTGGTATAATAATTTTCTTTCTCACTATTCAAGACGTCTGTACAGGCAGTATATATGTATTTACTCTTTTCTTCCATATTTTTAAAGAAGGTCGTATTTACCAATACTATATTATACCTATATTCATATAAATACTGAGCATAACTATCCATAGTTCCTTGATTTAACTTGCTTTCAATGCCATACTCAACATAATCAGTACATAGGATTCCAGTAATTGTTGCTTCTATCCCATCCACTTCAATCTTTGTTCCAATGGCATCTCCAGATAGCTGTAATATATTTGCCAAATAATCGGTAATTACAACTTCATTTGATAAAACTGGCAAACTTCCGTTTAACCGATATCCCTCCAGCATTCCATCATATACATACATTCCACTCTCTTGATAATATAAATCATCAGCCTCTCTCTTCACTAAAATATCAGACATTAATCCACCCATATTTTTATCGATATTAGTACTAAGTATTTGATAAATCTCTTTTCCTGATGTTAGCTCTTTACTTTGAAATTGCTTAAGTGAATCGGTATATGTCACCTCTTTCATTGGGTACAAGTAGTTTGGTTGATATTCTTCAAAATAGTTTTCAAGTACTTGATACTTATCATATCTTGTCATAAAAGAAGTTAATAGTAGTAGTGTAAATGTTAAAACCATCATAACAATAGTAATCATCATTTTAACTTTTCTTCGACTAATATTTTGAACTGCATAACTTATCAAATCTAATTTAGACATGCGAGTACATTCTATATTTTTCCTATCTTCAAATTCTTCCTCTTTTTTGTCTTTTGATGCTATCATTGTATCTTTTCTTGAGATATCTATATGAAGATTATTCTCCCACTCATCAATTTTTCCTAATAAGTGTTCAAACATTGATAATGCATTTTGCTTTGTTAATTCCACAGACCTTTCTATCCTATTTTCTTTATTCCTCACTTCAATATCAAATGAGCTGATTATAGTAGAATGACCCGCCGTTTCAGTCTTAACAACATGCCCATCTACTATTTCATAATATCCATCTCCGTACTTTATAGCTGATTCCCTATCATGTGTGACTGCTACAACAAGACATTTTGAAGAAATTTTCTTCAATATCTCAAAAATAATCGTACTATTTTTACTATCAAGATTTCCTGTTGGTTCATCTGCCAAAATGAACTGTGGATTTTTAACTAAAACACGTGCAATTGAAACTCGTTGTATTTCTCCCCCACTAAGCTGTTGTATTCTTCTATTTGCTAACGCTTCCATTCCAACATACTGAAGTGCTTTCATTACTCTTTCCGTAATGTCTGCTTCACTTTTTCCCTGCCAGTTCTGTATACTAAGTGCTAATTTAACATTCTGAAATACTGTAAGGGTAGAAATTAAATTAAAATCCTGAAAAATAATTCCCATCTTCTTATTTCTTAATTCATCAATCTCCTTTTCTGTAAAGTTCTCAATCTCCATTTCATCATATCTAATAACCCCCTCTGTGGGTTGATCTATACCAGCAAGTAAATTAAGTAATGTAGTTTTACCTGATCCGCTTTTTCCAAGTATAAAAAATAATCCTTTGTCTGGTAACTCAAACGAGATATCATCAATAACTTTTTTATTTTCGTCCCTGTATACTTTTGTTAAATGTTCAATTTTTATCATAAGCTTACCTCATCTTCATTAGCATAAACCAGAAGAAAAACGCTTTGCCAGTTTCTCTGGTTATCGCAACACTCACCAAGGTCATGTTCACATGACTTTGGCCAGTTGTTCGCATAAATAAAACTAGAGAACAACACTGGTTGTTCTCTAGAAAGTAATAAAATTATTTTACATTAGGCTTGATTACATCTGCTATAAATGAATGTATCAATACATCAGACAATAACTTTGAATTCTTCTCTTCATATAACTGGTTAGATTCTTTTGTCCACATACCATACATTGGAAAAGACTCTTTCTTTTCATGTAGATAAACAATAGATAAGTCCGTATCCGGTAAATCATCTGTATAAAAACCTAATGTTTTGATTTTATCAAAATATTGATTTCCTAAATAATAGAAATTAGTTTTGTCGCTTACGAATTTTTCAATTATATCCCAATCACTGGAGCTTAATTGTATCGTTCCATCTAAATCATTAATGACCAAAATGGAAAACTTGTATCCCCCATTTGATGTTAGATTTTCTTCTGATATTTCTGAAATATAGTGAGCATGATATTCCTCAGGAATTCCAACACTGTTTCCTAAAATAATAATCTCCGTAGGATATGTCTCAGTTATAATCTCAACTTTTTCATTTGCATCCGATTTTTTCTCAAATGGCCAAATCTCCATTCCAAGTATATAATGCATTATAAGTATAGACATACCTGCAAGTCCTAACAAACTAACTATACTGATAATCGCTATTTTAATTTTTCTCTTTTTCATATGTAATACGTCCTTTTCTTTATGTATATCCGACATTAGCATAGATTTATTCCATGAATATCTCCATAATATCAAGATAATGGTAAAAATTCAATTTAATGTTACATTATTATTAGTTTTTTCGTTGCTCTTATAATTCCTACCAAACTAGAAAAACCGAACTTTTCATTCATAATCGTAATCACAAATAAAAGTTCGGCCTCTTCTCTGCCTAATTTATAAAACTCTTTTTATCTTTCAAAATAAGTATTCGGACTATGCGATCAAACCATTCCTTATTCTTTAGATTTTTTATAATACAAGCTCCAATCACAATTCCAATACTATTTAATATCAGATCATCTATGTCAGTTACTCTATTTGGGTATTTTACAATACTATTAAATATAAATTGCGTTATCTCAATTATCAAACTAGAAAAAACACCTATTAGGATTAACTTTCTACACTTTATGTTTTTATCATAATGAAATACTTCAATAAACATAGGAAACGGTAATAACAGCACTATATTTCCTGCAATCTGAACAAACCAATATGCCCCATTCCATAATCCGCGGATACTTTTAAAAGGCATTAACTGCAAATACACATTATTTTCATTTCCCAGACTAGCAAGCTCTGAGAAAGTTCCATCCAGATTAATATACATTGGAAGAAAGGTCAGCTTGATCACATATAGAATATAAAACATAAAAATGGCCAAAAGCCAATATCTATATTTTATATTCTTATGAACGCTATACCAGCCATAAGCAAATAGCAAGATTATTAAATAGGCATATATAAAACTTCTTCCACTCAAATCTAAAACCATAATTCTCCTCTTTCATCACTGCAATAAATCAAGCCTATTCTATATCCAGTTGTTTTTCTAAATACACACTTGTGGCCATTGAAAGTGCAATACTAATGCTTACTAAGGACAATGCAACACCTGCCCATATAGCCCAAGGAATATTTGTTAGTTTCGTATATAGCAAATCCAGCTCAAGTTGCTTCATAATAAGCAAAGAGAGCAACATACCAAGTAAAACCCCAGCTCCATTCCAGACTATTGTTTCATACACGTCAATTCTACGAATCATTTTTGCAGGAAGTCCTACTATTCTTAGCAGCCTTAATTCATCTTTACGTAGCATCTTTTTGACGAAAATAAGGTTTGCAATGGCAATTAATATAATCAAGCTTGTTCCAATCACGATCAATGCCATTACTTCTTGTTGCGCTTTTTCTGCTTGTTTATTTATATCAATATCAAATTGATCTTCCCTTGCATTCTTAATGGAATATCCCTTATTTTGTAATGCAAGCTTGTTTAATTGTTCCTCTACACCTTTATACTGGGCATCATTAACCTTCATATAAATATAATCCCTACTTCCAGGAACCATTTTCTGAAGCTGGGCAGCATTAAGTATAACGGAAAACTCACTGCTGACTCCATTGCTCATATAGAATGGATTGGTATCAACAAATCCAGCAATGGTAAAGGTCTTTGATACTGAAAATTCTGGATCCAGCTGATTTGTTCCTTCCTTTGTAAGACATAATTCAATGGTATCCCCTACGTTGTATTTTGTCATGGAAATAGCACTGTTTTCATATGACTCAAAATATTTTGGCAATAAGACATATTCCTTATCGCCATCATACATATCCTCGATATTGCCCTCGACCATGTATTGTTTTAAATACTCCAACTCTTCAGCACTGCATCCTACAACTCCTGTGTTACTCATAACATAGGGATAATCATTCTCGACATAAGAATTATAATTGGCCAAGAGTAGCTTTTGTTCTAATACATAATCTAATTTTTCTCTCGGTATTTTTACAATAAGCTCAGATGCTTCTTCTTCAATGCTATGGTTATAACACAGCGGTGCCAGTATCTCTTCGACGCCTTCTATCTGGTTCAAACTTGTAAGAAGAAGGGGATCCTCTGCTGCATCTTCACTATTGTCTCTTTTGATCAATATATCGTACTCATACTTTTCTCTTCCATTCCCTGTCATCTTATTTAAACTCACTATCGTAAGACTTGTAACAAATAACGTAAACAGTAATGCAACCACCAAGGTAAGTCCCACATATCTTCCCTTGTGAAGACTCATATTTCTTAAAGAATATCGTGCATTAAACCCTCGTCTATGATTGATTAGTCCAGACACTCTGACACTGCTAGTATGCGCGCCCACATCTGAACTGCCTTCGCGTATTGACTGTAGCGGAGTTACGATAAGGGAATAGATCATAAGGATTATACTTGATAGGATAGAACTCACGATTACAATACCGATATCAATTATTACAGATCCTATCTTTATATACTGAAATGACTTGGAGATTGCGCAAATACCAAATCCCAGCAGAACTCCGCCTACTGCTGCTGCCCCCATTACCAAACCCATATAGATAAGGCCTATACCAATCAGTTCTAATGAATTTATACCCATTGCCTTTAGAAGTCCTGACTGAAACAAGAGCTCTTTCTTCTTTAAATTTATAAGGGTTAGCAGAAATAACACAGTTACAGCAACTATAATCAGCTCATATATGTTAGCAATTCTTTTTTGTCCTCCATATACACCATGTGTTGTTAATTCACCTGCATTTTTTAAGTTCTGTACAGAAATCAATTCTCCATTAAACCAAGCCGTTTTTTGCTTTTCATATTCTGTAATTCCATATGCCTCTTTTACTGGAAATGGACCTACTCCAGGAATTTTTTCAATTTCACTTTCTATTCTGCTTACATCTGTCTTCTCTTTTAATGAGACCAATGTAATCATTGTTTCTGTTTCTTCCAAATTCTTTTCTTCTGAAGCAAAGACGCTTCCCCAAGGTAGTTGCAGTTTGGAGTACTGTTTTAATTCCTTATTTTCCTCATATGATAGGTATAAAGGAATTTGACTGCTTGTTTTTTTATAATCACATTGAAAAGAGCCAACGATGCTCATCTTTTCTCCTAATAAGCATATGTCATATGGTAACTCTGAAATCTGATACTTGTCTAAATACCACTGTGGCAATACTATCTCTAATTGATTTACAGGATATTTCCCCTGACTGATTTCAATAAAGTGATCCATTTCGTTGTCTCCAATCGCAAGCATTTGAAAACAATCGTTCTCTGTCTCATCATATACATCCGGTATGTAAAAACAGGAATAGACTTGCTTTACACCATCAAGTTCCCTGATCTTATCCAGTGCAGTTTCATCCTCATATAAAAAGGCCATATGCCAGTCACCAGTGATTTGTCTTGTCGTCTCCAGCTGCGTATCCATCAATCGGTTATTCGATGCAGAGCCCATGATAATAATTGCGATTGAGATGGAAATCCCAAGCACTAGTATCATAAAGTTCTTCTTATCTCGAAAGCAGTTTCTTAACGCCATAAACCATATTAACTTCCTGCTCTTCATTGTAAATCCTCCGTACAACCCTTATGGGTTATCTATATATATCTTCTATGATTTTTCCGTCTTCCAGGACTATGTTTCTACTACAGCTAGCAGCAATGGAAGTATCATGGGTGACCATTACGATTGTTTGTCCTTCTTCATTCATTTCTCTTAACAATTCCATAATGCGTTTTGTATTTACACTATCCAAATTACCGGTTGGCTCATCTGCCAGTAAGATTTGCGGTTTTGATATAATTGCTCTTCCAATGGCTGTACGCTGCTGTTCTCCTCCAGAAAGCTGTTTTGATAACGTCTTTCTCTTATTAT
The DNA here is from genome assembly GCA_030535455.1 of bacterium. Lineage (GTDB taxonomy): Bacteria > Bacillota > Clostridia > Lachnospirales > Lachnospiraceae > KM106-2. The sequence continues at coordinate 40,536 of JAUNJY010000015.1, read as the reverse complement.
CTAAATTCAGTCGCTTAATTACTTCATCTACTCTTGTTTGGGAGATTTCTTCTCCTCTTATTAGCAGTGGCAGACAAATATTTTCTTCTACCGTGAGGATTGGAAGCAGATTAAATGACTGAAATACAAAACCGATGTTTTCCCTCCTATACTCTGATAGTTTTGAATACTTTGCAACACTTTGCTTATTGTAATAAACTTCTCCTCTTGTTTCTCTTTCTAATCCTCCTAAAATATTTAGTAAGGTGGATTTTCCACTTCCGGATGTTCCTGTAATGGCTACAAACTCCCCCTTATTAATGTCTAAAGAGACGCCATTTAATGCATTTACAAGTCCATCACCACTTCGGTACTCTTTGTAAATATCTTCCATATGTATAATGCCCATCGTTTGTTTCCTTTCAATTAAGTCGTAAGTACTGATAATACAGCACGTACTTTTGGTATTATATAGTACTTTTTCATCTTTAGCAACTTACTTCTCTCTTCTTCCAATCTTTCATCTTGTCAAAATAGTATTTTTTGTCGATAATAAGACTAGATGGTTACATACAACCAAAAGGAGAACACACAACATGGATACCATTCAAAAACCACAATCACGCATGCAGTCCAACACCAATATGCAGGCTGCAAGAGCATTAATTAAGAAAGCCAATACGAGCAACCAGCCAATCTCACTTGCCAAAAATGAAATTATTCGTGGGCTTGTGACCGACTTACGTCCTGGTTTCATCAAACTAAAGCTTGCCAACCGTCAAACGGTAGTTGCAGAGCTAGAAGGAACCAACGAAGTTTCCATTGGCGACGTTGCCGCATTTAAAATAACCGAAAATACTGGATCGAAGATGATCCTTAAGAAATTAAATACCAATATATCCGCAAAGGATCAGACAATTGCAAAGGCGTTAGAAGAGGCCGAGCTTCCAATCAATGAAGTCAATCACCAGGTTGTAAAGGAACTTCTTTATCACAAGCTTCCTATTAACAAAGAGATGATCAATCAAATTCTAGTGAAAGCGGAGCAGTATCCCAATGCTGATATTGATACCATTGTCTACCTGATAAAAAATGGGGTGGAGTTAGAGGAAGGATATCTTACCAAGTTCGATCAATATAAGCAATTTGACCACCGTCTGATGGAACATATCGATCAGATTGGAACAGAACTGGATATTCTGATCAAAAGTGCTGCTATCAGAGAAAACTCTTCCAGTTTCTTAAACCTGGCAAATGCAGTGTTTGACTTTTTAGATATTGCACCGGCAGATCTGACCATTGAGGAGATTGTTCCAGAAATCACGGAACCTGCAGAAGACTATGTGGATACACTTTCAGAAGAACTTGCAGAAAATGAAGCTACGTTCACTACAATTAACGAAAGGAACGGCAATGACCTTCCCGTTTCCTTATCCGGAAGAGAACTAAAACAGCTTATGAAGTTATTTTCTTCCTTAGAGCTTAGTGAAGACTATGTCACCGCTCTTCAAGATGGTACGGCTTCCCTTCGAGAGACCGTACAGCATTTATCTGAGGCCATTACTTTGGCAAGCACCACTGCTCCCGAAAACCTGGCACAGTTTCGAACCCCGTTAGTCTTTGACTTATTTGACCAGCTTAACCAGTTGCAGCTGGAAAATGAAGAGCTTTCAAGTTTGCTGAATACCGTAGAACGAAAAGAGCTGTTAGATACCATGTCGGACCTTCCTTTAAGTATCAAGGATGCTGCAAGGATCAGTAACGGTGAGATGACACAGGGGGATCTCTGCTCCTTACTTGCTGCCTATACACAGCCGGAACACGAACAGAGCCTACGCTCCTTATTTGGAAAGCATAGTTTTACCAAGCTTATGAGTAAGGCCATGGAGAAAGTATTTACCATTACGCCTGAACAGATTTTAGAAGACCCAGACAGCATTACAAAGCTCTATAACTCCCTGTCGGATAAGATGGAGGACTTAGCAAAGATTACTTCCGCTACAGCCAATGAATTAAATAATCCTCATTTAAGTGAAAAGATGAATGGCTTAAAGCAAAATCTGGACTTTATGCAGGACTTCAATAAACTATTTACGTATATACAGTTACCTATAAAGTTAAAAGAACAAGTAACCCATGGGGACCTTTATGTATATACCAATAAGAAAAAGCTAGCAAGCGGTACCAAAGATATTTCAGTGCTGCTGCACCTTGATATGGATCATTTGGGACCGTTAGACATTCATCTTTCTCTTACGGCTCAAAATGTACACACCAAGTTTTATGTACAAGACAAAGAGACCCGCGCCCTTCTTCAAAGAAACAGCGATGGCCTTCGTAAATCACTAGCAGAAAAAGGCTTTACCATCAGTACCGAGTTCTATGAACAGCAAAAAGAAGTTAATATCATAAAAGATATTGTGGATCAAGAGGCAGCAAGCGCTCCAATCAAGCGCTACTCTTTTGATATCAGGGCATAAAGAAAACTTTCCTATTACACCAAAATAGGCCAAGTACCTTAACGATCTAGGTACTTGGCCTATTTTTATTGAATACTATATGGTTATAAGACTTTGTCCGCCTCAGTTACTTTTCGTATTACTCTGCAAGGATTTCCTGCTGCCACGACGCCTGCCGGGATATCCCTAGTTACTACGGAACCTGCACCAATCATGCTGCCTTCTCCAATCGTAACACCACCAACTACTGTGCAGTTGGCTCCAATCCAGACATCTTTTTCTAATGTGATTGGCTTAGATACAACAAAGCCTTGGTTTCTTTCTTCCGGAATTAACGGATGTCCTGCACAAGCAAGGCATGTTCCCGGTCCGATAAATGCATTGGCACCAATGCGGATTTCAGAGGTATCTAACATGACGCAGTTGTAATTCACCACTGTCAGACCTTCCGTATAAATATTAAATCCAAAATCACAACGGAAACTTGGCTCAATAAAGGTAAGCGGGCTGCATTCCCCAAATAGCTCTTGTAGAATGCTATGACGTTTTTCCCCTTCGTCCGGTCTTGTCATATTGTATTCATATGTTAATGCCTTAGCCTTTTGCTGCAAATCTCTGATTTCCTGATCCATCGTGCTGTAAAGCTGTCCATTTAGCATTTTTTCTTTTTCTGTCATTCTTAACTGTCCTCACTTCTGTTTTGTACTCCGATCCTTATTATACCCTAAAACAGACAAAAGGTAGAGACCTTTTTGATCTCTACCTTTTCTATATTTATTCTTATTTACCAAGAACGCTTTTTACAATTGCAAAAAGATCAGTAACAACTTGAACATTTGATTTCATGTTCTCTTTCGTCACAATTAATTCTGCTGTAACATCGGTCACCACTTCTGATACATCTTTCATATTCTCGCTGATGTGGTTACAGTTTTCGACTACCTTTGGCATTCGTTTTATGGAGTCATTTAGAGACTTCTTATTCTCTTCTACTAACTCATTTGCATTCTTTAAAAACTTATTCAGATTTCTTAATGCTGCAATCAGGTATCCCAATGCAACGCAGGCTAAAACTGCTGCTATGACATAAATAATCTTTAAATCTATATACACCTTACGCCTCTACATCTTCAGCTTCTGCTTGTTCTTCTAATGCAAATATTTCTACTTCCACTTCTTCTGCTTCTTCTGATTTTCTGCTGTTTAAGTATTCTTTGATCTTTGCTTGAGATTCTGTTACTTTAGTCTTTGTATTTTTGATGTTTTCGCTTAATTTTTCTTTTGCTTCTGCAATGTTTTCTTTTGCATCTGCAATTGTTTCTTTTCCTGATTTAGGTGCAGCAAGCACACCTGCAACTGCTCCCACAACAGTTCCTAATGCAACGCCGGAAGTTGCGATTGCAATCTTCTTATTTCTTTCTTGTTTCGCTTTTTGATTTTTCTTTGCTTCGATTTTTTGTAATAAGTTCATCTCTTGTCCCTCATGCTGTCTATATGTTATTTATCTCTTCATACCGTTTTCCCTATATTTCCCTACAAGTAACTTTATAACGATATGTTGATTTATGGATTTATCTAAATTATAATCAATAGAATCGATAAATCAATTACCACTTTTGTAAAATTGTGGCGTTTTAAGGGGGCGCATGCAATGACACCAAGAACTCGAACAAGCATCAGGCCAGCCTCGACGAAAGAACGAATTAGGGAGACTTTTCGAGAGATGATTCTTGAAATGGATTACAATGCGATTACCATTACAGAGCTTGCCTCTCGGGTCGGTATCCATAGAAAGACCTTTTACCTTCATTATGAATGTATTGACTCTCTATTTACAGAACTAGAGGATACCATTATCGCACAGGCAAATGATATTATTTTAAAGGGAATGGAAGAGTTTCATACTATAACCATTGAAACTGCCAAATATTATCTAATCACATTATTCGAAACAGATCGCTTACTCTATAAACGGCTGTTTTTCAATGACAGCTATCAAATCATATGTGCTCATGTCTATCATAGAATTGTTGCTCTGATGACACCACATATAAAACAGAACTTAGACATCTCTAATGAGGAAGCCATTATTGTGACCAATTTTATTGTAACTGGTTACTTTCAGGTAATGCGCAACTGTCAAAAAAATAATCAGACCATTTCTGAAGAAAAATTAAACTGCATGCTTTTATCGTTAATCAATACCGGAATAAGAAATATCTAATTCCAGAGCAAACCAGAAGAAATAACCTCTGCTTTCTTTCTAGCAGAGGTTATTCTTATAATGAAGCGTGGTTTATTTTGTAAATTTATAACTATATTGTGTTACTCCACTATCTGTTGCTTCATCAACCACAATGTTTTGATATGATTTTGCTAGCTCTTCTGCATTGGTACTGGATAAGAAAGTTGCCTTGCCTTTTATCTTTGCATTGTTTAGCTTCCAATTATTATCTGCAGAAATATTGATCGTACCTTGTGCTTTTACAAAGTCAGTAACGATTTGTCTTGTTTCATCACTTGAGATATAAAGCACTTCATTGCCGTCCCCAAAGATTGGGAAGTTACCGCCTCCGCTTGCTCTATAATTATTAGTGATTACTAAAAATTCGTCATCATCCTTGATCTCTTTTCCATTGTATTTCAAATCAACAATTCTGCTAGAATCTTCGTTGATTAACTTTCCATCGTGATCATATTTTGGTTGTTTTGTTACATCGATCTGGTACGTCACCCCATCAATGGTATCAAAATTATAGGCTGCATAATTATTATTTAACAGTTCTTGATTTTCTGTAGATGCAGTGTCCATAATATTAAATAATCCAGCACTCATTTCAAGCCAGTTTCTTAGTCCTTTTCCATTCACCTTCATAATGACTGCGGTATTTGGATATTTATAAATGTTTGCGATATCCTTAATGGAAAGGTCGCCTTTCTTTACTTCCACATAGTCATCTGCCTTGGTTCCATCTTTTGAAAGTCCTGCTTTAAATGGAGCGGCCGCTGATAAGATAGGAAGCTCTTTATACTCCTTTAGGGCATCTTCTTCCTTCACTTTATCCTTTGCATATTCCATCTGCGCATCAGAAACCAACTGGACAGCATCATTATCACTGACTAGGGCGAAATACGTGTTGATATCCCTCTTTGTCTTTCCAACCGGTGAATTTACATATGCTACGACTTGATCATGTGCTTCTTGTAATGCTGCTACAAGATCTGCATCATTTTCCACATTTTCAGCACTTAAAAATTGTGAGCTTCCATCAGAAACTGTATACTTTCCATCCTGAGAAGTTATAGTCAGATTGATGACACCAACGCCTTCTGCATATTTGGCAGGCTGCACAGTAGGAACCCCATTCATTGTTCCCTTGACTATATCTACATTGGCAAGATTTTTGTTATCCTCTGCAAATGTCTCCGATGGGAATGTATCATGAGAATGTCCTGCAATGACTGCATCTATACCTTCTATCTTGGTTAGTTCATATGATACATTTTCATCTCCTGTGTTATAACTACCATCTCCATATCCGCTATGGGATAATGCGATAATGATATCTGCACCTTCCGCCTTTACCTTAGGCACCATTTCTTTCGCACTCTCAACAATATCCTTGACTTCGATCTTATCCTCTAGATTGATTTTATCCCATTGCAAGATTTGTGGTGGAACAAATCCTAAGACACCAATCTTTAGCTCTGTTTCATTTCCATTCTCATCGACTACCTTTTTATTAATAATCTCATATTGCTGAAACTCTGGTTCTTTGGTCTGTGCATTATAGATATTGGTATTTATAATAGGAACTTTAGAGTCACTTATAATCTGTTTTAGATAATCAAGTCCATAGTTAAACTCATGGTTTCCTAATGTGGCACCATCATATCCTGCAAGGCTTAATGCCTGATAGACTGGATGCTCAGTTCCTGCTTGTAACGGATTTACCCTTGCAAAATAATCACCCAAAGGATTTCCTTGGATCAAATCCCCATTATCAAATACAAGCACATTAGGATTGTCTTCTTTATACTGCTTGATCAATGTACTGACTTTTACAAGTCCATTCTTTTCACTTTCAGATACCGTGTAATAATCATAATTCATAAGATAATTATGCACATCACTGGTTCCCATGATTGTCAGCTTGATGTTTCCTTCGGCTGCTCCTGTCTCGTTCGGTGCCTCTGTCTGCTGCTGTTCCGGCTCTTTGCTATCGTCCTTACCGCAACCGGACATACTACCCAGACACATCAGTGCAATACACAGTACTGCATAGATTTGCCTTACCTTATACTTCTTCATTTCTAGCCACTCCTCCTATAAGTTGTATAAAGTAAGTATTTCATAATCAAATGCAAATCATGCAAAATCTATTACTATTCCTTATCTAGCTTTTATGTACTATATTCTTCTTTTCCCGTCCTCGTCAAATGTCCTTTGTAATGCGCGTCCCGTTGGCATAATTGTAATTATGAAAGCCAAGCATGAGGGGGGCTACTTAGAGTGGCCCTTGTTTTGGCATATAGAAATTCTTTGTTAAGATTTGCCCAACTTGCTTAGGTTTCTGAAGGTTGTTGTCGCTTCCCGGGCATACTGATGATTTGTTTTTCATCTCTGCCCAAACACCCTATTTTTCCATTATCCTAAGTCATACTTTGGGCACTCTGAAAGTTCTTTTTTACATATGCCCAATCGTTCACAACTTATCCCTTACCATTTTTGTAATGACTAGGGGGCTGCTTGGAGGAAAGTTTAAAAACCGTAGGTTTTCATTGGAATCGATATCCGGAAACCGCGCTTTTCGAATATCGGATTTGTCGACAAGCTAAAAGGCCGTAGATGTCTACGGCCTTTCTTATCTTAATTCTATTAAATTATTTAGAAGCTAAAGCGTTTTTAACAGCTTCGATAATTCCGTTAGAAGACATTGTAGCGTTAGCAACAACATCTACGTCTGTAGATTGTGCTTCAATGATTGCAGCTGGGATAGCATCCTTAGCTGTAGCAAAGATTGATTCAGTTTCTTTTTGTTCTAAGATTTCGATTTTATCGATTTTACCATCTTTAACAGTTACAGAAACTTTGATATCTCCTTGAAGACCTGCACCAGTACCTTCGAAAGTACCATCTGTTAATTCAGTTTTTTCTGTAGAAGCAGCTGGTGTAGCTGTAGCTTCAGCAGTAGCTTCTGGTGTAGCTGTTGCAGCTGCAGTATCGTCAGCTTTTTCTCCACATGCTGTAAGAGATGTTACAAGCATTGTACCTAATAATAATGCGGAAAGTGTTTTTTTCATTTTATTATCTCCTTGTAAAAAAATATATGTTAAAAGGATAATATAAAATAAAGGAAATTTATACTGGTATTTAATGGATTTATTTATTAACTACATCCTATTTAATAATAATCCATGCACGGTAGTATTCCATACGTCTTCCCTCTTCATTTGCCACAAGTAAATACCTTGCTATGACTTCTCCTGTCTTGTGCCCCATCTCTTCTAGTCTGGATATGACTTCCTGCAAATTATTATCGCTGCTGTCTTCCACGTTCATCTTCAATAAGAATTCTACATATTTTTTTTCTTCCTGCTTCTTATCCCAAAGAAGCTCCTCACCTTGCTCCGGTGGAAGGGCTATCCCTCTGGTATACTCCTTCTCTTCTCCTTTAGAAATAAACATAATGCAGTTATAGGGATTTTTTAAACTCTCTTTTATACTATCCATCTGAACCTTATCTACCTTGCATATTGAAAAATCAGGCTCTGTAGTTCTAAATTCCTCCTGCTCCAGCTCTTTTAACAATCCAATCAGCCGTTTCTGCTCTTTGATTTTTTCTCTCTTTTTCTTTAAACTCCGAATTTGCTCCTCAAGCTTTTTCTCATTTGCCGAATACACCTGTTCCAGATTATCTACATTTTTATCAAGAAGTTCCTTGGCCTCCTGTATAGGTATATTCAACTCTCGATACAGCATGATTTCCCATATATTTAAGACATCTGTCATGGAATACTCCCGATATTTATTGTCCTTATTCCGTCTTACTTGAAATAGTCCATGCTTTTCCCAATAATGAAGTGTAGAAACCGGAATATCAAATAGTTTGGAAACCTCGTTTATCTTTAAATACTGCTCCATTTTAAGCTCCTATCATTTCTTTTCTTAATTGTTTGACTCTAAAGTAGGTTTATAGTTTATAATAGCAAATATGTGTCGAAAGAACAATTTATATGTATAATTAGAGGAGTTTAAAATGGATTTATTAAATCAAAATATTAAAAGTATTTATCGAAAATACCTAATTCCTTCTCTGGGCAGTGCCATGGTCATGTCCATCTATACCATGGCGGATGCAATCGTTATCGGAAAGGGCGTAGGTGCAGATGCATTAGCAGCCTTAAGCCTTGCCACTCCGCCGATTGCACTCTTAATGTCCACCGGAATTTTATTTGGGGTCGGAGGTTCGATCCATATGAATGTCCACAAGGGGATGGACGATATGAGAGAGGGACGAAATTTCTTTACGATTTCTACCCTTGGTATCGGGGCCGTAATTTTACTGCTATGGCTGCTATATAGCACAAACCTGCCACCTATTTTAAGATTAATGGGTGCAAATGATACATTATATCCATATGCCCATTCATATATGAAATGGATTACAGCCTTTCTTCCAATTGTGGTGTTATCCAATTTCTTAGCCATCTGGATCCGTAACGATGGAAATCCTAATCTGGCACTTGCCGGTGTTATTGGCGGCGGATGCTTAAATATCATTCTGGATATTATCTTAGTCATGAACATGGATGTTGGTATTCAGGGAGCAGCCATTGCTTCCATCAGCGGTATGATTTTATCCGGCCTTATCATGGGCAGTCATTTCTTTAGCAAAAAGAATAACTTACGTTTTGTAAAACCAACAAGGATCATGTCCCATCTTGCAACCATTACAGGAAGCGGTATCTCCAGCTTCTTAAATGAGTTTTCCAACGGGCTGATCGTATGCCTGTTTAACATTCAGGTATTACGTTACTGCGGACAGACTGCATTAGCGGTTTACGGCGTAATCTCCAACTGCGTAATCCTGTTCAATTCCTTATTTACAGGAGTAGGACAGGCAATACAGCCAATTATCTCGTATAATTATGGTGCTGCACAAAGCAAACGTATTGCTGAGACAAAACGATTAGGATATATTACGATTATTGCTATGGGAATTCTATTTAGCGGTGTCGGCCTTTTATTCCCTTATGCCGTATCCAGTGTATTCCTAAGCCTTACATCAGAGATCAAGGAAATTTCAAACATTGCTATCCGTCTATACTTTATCGCTTTCTTACCAGCAGGATACAGCCTATTATCCTCCTATTACTTGCAAAGCGTGTTAAAGACGAAAGAGTCCTTAATAGTTTCAACCATGCGAACTGTAATCTTAAGTTCCATCTTAATCCTTACCCTTCCGCTTATATTTAGCAGCAACGTAATCTGGCTCTGTATGCCAATTACAGAACTTGTAGTATTTGTACTCAGTTTCTACTATGTAAAGAAAAATTCTAGTATTACATTCTAAGCTTATTAAAAAACCGAAAGGTCCAGACATTCTCTTTTAAGATGCCTGGACCTTTCTTTTATTATGTTAGTAGCTCAATAAACTGTTTTAAACTCTGTTCTTTCCCACTATTTCGCTAACTTTTATTCTACAAATGCTTATATATTACTGTCAATGCAAGGATTATAGAAAGCGGGATTTTTAGAAGGATAGAACAGGCCGCACAACTACATGATAGTGCCAACTTGAAGAGCAATATCTTGTTCATTTTCAACGATTGCCTTAATTGCTAATTCAAGACCCTTAGAAATTGTTTCAAGAGACATTGCACATGTACCTTGAGGCTTATCAATTACTTGTTCTAACGCATAAGGAACGTGGATGAAACCACCACGAACGTTGCCAAACTTCTTATTGATTAGGTAAAGCACGTGGTACATAACGTCGTTACATACAAATGTTCCTGCAGTATAAGAAATATGTGCTGGAATGTTGTTATCACGTAACTCTTTCACAACAGCCTTACAAGGAAGGTTTGTGAAGTAAGCAGTTTCACCATCTTCATGTAATGCTACGTCAGAAGGTTGGTTTCCCGCATTATCTTGAATTCTAGCTTCTGCAAGGTTAATTGCAACCTTTTCGATTGTAATAGAACTTCTTCCACCAGCTTGTCCAACACAGATTACTACGTCTGGGTTATGTTCTTCCATCGCTTTTTCCACTGCTTCTCCACTCTTAGAGTATACAGTAGGAATTTCTAATGTGATTACTTCTGCTCCTGCGATTTCGCTTGGAAGCATTTTCACAGCTTCGTATGCTGGGTTAACTTTTTCTCCACCAAATGGATCAAATCCTGTAATAAGTACTTTCATATTATTTACCACCTTTACTAAATCACTTTTTTAAACTGATCTTCCCAAAGGATTTCTCCTTCGCTCATAATCAATATTCCATCAATATAAATATCTGGTTTATTAAATACCAGGTCAAAATGTCCTTTTGCTTCCTGCTGTCCGCCAAATGCAATATTTCGTCCAAATCCAATATGGAACGTTCCATATGTGGACTCATCTTCAATATAGCTATTTCCCGAACATCTAGAAAATGTATTTAAGCCGATGCCGAATTCACCTGCCACATATATGCCTTCATCCTCAAATGCAGCCATATATTCGCTAAGCTTCTGTCCAGCCTCATTTTGTTCGATTTCACAGACTCTGCCGTCTTTTAAATCAATTCGAACAGGTTCTTTTGGTACACCGATATAGCCAAGAGACCCATCCACAATGCCTGTTCCATATGTCTTATTCTCTACTACTGGAATAAAAATCTCAAAACTGGAAGATGAATAGCCATTTCCCTGTCTTGTTGCTCCGGTAAATAACTGTGCCTCTCTTCCCTCCATAGAAAATGTAAGGCGCGTTCCTGCCGCAGTCGTTACCAAGATCTCTTTTCCACCCTGTAAGCGAAGAAACAGCTGGTCTGCCATTTTTTTGCTTTCTATAGGGTCCATTAGCAGAAAATCATATTCCAATAAAGAACTGTCATCATTTGTAGAAAGAGGAAGCGATAAAAACCGACTTCCCCTTTCAATTGCTCTTTTTACTGCTTTGGTTGTGACTAATGAATGCGTCGTTGCACCAAGAATAACATTATAAGAGTCAAAGGCAGTCTCATGTTCATCAAAATAATGACCAACCTGTCCTTTATGTTTCTCGAATGTCATAACCTCAACGAACGCGCCTGCCTCTTTGACATACTGTTCGATGAGAGCCACCTCATTTACATGTTCCTCACTTGTAACAATAAACACTCGCTCACCATCGGCTACTTCTAGCCACTTTTCGGCAACGATTCGTGCTCCTCGTTGTAACTTACTATTCATAATCATTTCCTCACTTAAAGCTATTAACTAAAAAGAAGCATGTATGCGATTTGGAAGATAATCATAAATACAGAGATTACTACCTGATTTTTGATTACGCCAAATCGATTTTTCATATCTAACATCGCAACTGGTACGATATTGAAGTTTGCTGCCATTGGCGTTAATAATGTTCCACAGAAACCTGTTGTTAATGCAAGCATACCAATTACTGTTGGATCAGCACCTAATGCTAATACGAATGGTGCACCGATACCAACTGTCATTACAGTGATTGCTGCATATGCATTACCCATGATCATTGTGAAGAATACCATACCTAATGCATATACGATAATACCTACTGTTAAGTTTCCGGATGGGATAACTTTTTCAACATAAGAAGCGATTACTTCACCAACACCTGCTTTTGTAAATACTGCACCTAATGCTGCAAGTAACATTGGGAGGATACATAATGGTCCTACTGTTGATAATAAACGTTCTGTATCTTTTAAGAATACCACTGGAGTGTTTTCTTTAGACATAATCATTAAGAATACAACACCGATAAGAACACCAACTGCTACACCAACGATTGCGCCTAATTCAGTACATGTTGCAAATACGATTGCAGAGATACCGATAGAAAGAGCTGGGATGAATACTTTCATACCGTTCTTTGCTAATAAACGTTCACTTTGTTCTGCTGTTGGTCTGTCAAGCTTACCTGGTTTAACCTTTTGTAAGACTGCTGGAATTGCCATGATAAAGATTAATACCCCTGTGATCACAGGACCATTTTCCATACCGTTGATAAATCTACCAAAACCAATGATGATACCTAACACTACCCAGAAAATACTTGTTGGAATTCGAGAGGAATTCTCTTTATCACAAGCATTTTTTACACCTGTATAGATTGCAAGAAGCCCCATAACCATGTACACAACTTCTAATAATTTTGTTCCTAATAAGATCTCTGGATCTGTAAAAAATGTAACAAATGACATACTATATTCCTCCCCTTTTATTTATTATTATTTTTATTGTAATATTTTTTCACTAACATTTTATCTTTGATAATGAAATAAACCATACTTGCTGCGATTGCTACGACTGCCGGTACGATTGCAACTTTTGCTAATGATGCAAGATTTACTTCATAACCTAATTCAGCTAATGTACCTTGGATTAATAATCCACCTGAACCACCAACGAATAATACTTGGCAGAAGAACCATGCGATGTTTTCCATTGCGGAAGCCATACCTTTGATTTCTTCTTCATGTTCTTCGTTAATTTTATTTCCTGTTGCTTCAACTGCACCAGTTGCCATTGGCATGATGATTGGCTGAACGAAACCAGCTACACCACCGAAACTTACATTGAATGCACCAAATATACCACGCATTACGCCGTATGCTGCAATAACTTTACCTGAAGATGGGTTTTTGATCTTACCGATTAATTTAGCTGCCGCCTCTTTTAATCCGTTACGTTCTAATGTCCCTGTTACAAACATAATTAAAATAAAGATTGCCATACTTCTGTTGTTTACAAACGTTTCACCGAGTGTAGTAAGAAGTTCTACTGGCGTAAGTCCACCTGCTACTGCAGTCACGATTGCAGAAAGCATGATGATTAAGATTGAATCTAATTTTAATGAAAATCCTAAAATAATAATTAAGATACCTAATAATTTAATCATTCTTATTTCCTCCCTTATACTTTTTCACTTTAGTGTAATATAGTATATTACATATTTCGACATTTTTCAACACTTTTACACAAACTACCATTATTTTCTAGTATATTTATACAAATTTTATACATTCACATATTTTCACTATTAAAATCTCTGCATCTATTTTTTGTTGATTTTAATAGCAATTTACTCACTTGTGATTATCTTGTATGGATGGATACAAAAAAAGCAGCCATGTTTATTCACATGACTGCTTATATTTATAACATCAGTTTATTATTTAGTTGCATCTTTAAGTGCGTCTGCAACTGCTCCCATAAGACCGTTGGAAGAGTTAGTAGCACCTGTTACAGCATCAACTTCTGTTGTTTGTTTTTGGATCATTGCTGGAACAACTTTTGCTAAAGCACTGTCATAAAGACCTTCAGTTTCGTGTTGTTCTAAAACATCAACTTTCACAAGGTTTCCACCTTCAACAGTTACTTCAACGTTGATATCTCCGTTGTTACCTTTAGAAGTACCTTTGTAAGTTCCATCTACGAAGTTACCTTGAACTTCTGGTGTTACTTCAACTTCTTCAGTTTTTTCTACAACGATTGTAGGAGTAGTGTTTCCACCATTGTCAACTACGAATTTAGCTGCGTTAGTACCAGCGATACGACCGAATACTACGATATCAGCTACAGCGTTACCACCAAGACGGTTAGCACCGTGAACACCACCAGTTACTTCACCAGCTGCAAATAAACCAGAGATTACGTTACCATCTGTGTTTACTACTTCAGCATTAGTGTTGATTTTCAAACCACCCATTGTATGGTGAATACCAGGAGCACATTTTGCTGCATAGTATTTAGGAGTAGTTAAAGAAGCTGCCATGTCTTCACGACCGAATTCTTTATCTTCACCAGCTGCTTGATAAGAAGCATAGTTTGTCATAGTTTCTTTTAATGTAGCAGCATCTACATTGATTTTTTCAGCTAATTCTTCGATTGTATCAGCTTCTACTGTAAGACCAGCACTTACATATTTTTCGATTGCAGAAAGACTTTCGCGAACTGCTTGATCGAATACTAAGTAAGAAGTTTCATCTTTTTGTTCTAAGATTGCAGCACTTACAACGTCACGAGTTAATAACTCATTTACAAAACGTTTACCTTCAAGGTTAACTAAGATTGCACCGTTACCACGTACACCTTCAGTGTAAAGTGTTTGTGTTTCAGGATCTACTGTTGGATGGATTTGGATTTGATCTAAATCTACAGTAGCTGCACCGATTTCAGTACCTAAAGCAATACCGTCACCTGTTGCACCTGCATGGTTTGTTCCTACGAAACCTTTAAGGCTTGGATCGTATTCAACTACCATATCAAGGTTAGCACCGAAACCACCAGTAGCAATGATTACTGCTGTACAGTCGATTGTGCTTTCGCCTTCTGCATTAGAGATTTTAACGCCAGTAATTTTACCAGCTTCATCAACTACGATTTGTTTTGCAGTTGTTTCTAATAATACAGGGATTTCTAAAGTTTCGATTTGTTTGTTAAATGTTTTAACAAGCATAGGACCTACTGCGCTTGTATCAGAAGGTCTGTGGATACGTTCAACGCTTGCTCCACCGAACATAGCTACTACGCCTAAATCTCCACCGATTTCGTTAACCCATTCTACTGCTGCGTTTGAGTTTTCAACTAAAGTTGTTACTAATTCTTTATCGTTTAAGTTCTTTCCACCCTTCATTGTATCTTCAATGAAAAGTTCGTTAGAATCTTCAATTCCTTTTTCTGCTTGGAATTTAGTTTCAGAAGCGTTAAGACCGCCTGTAGCACGAACTGTGTTACCACCAGTTTGAGCCATTTTTTCTACAACAACTACATTTGTAGCACCATTTTGTCTTGCTTGGATTGCAGCTGACATACCAGCACCACCAGCACCGATAATAACGATGTCTGCTTGTTTGTTGTTTTCTGTTGTTTGTTCTTTAGTATCTGCAGGAGCGTCCTGTTTTGTAGAACATGCAGTTACAGATGTTAATGTCATTAAACCAACTAATAACATTGCTATTTTCTTTCTCATGTAATTTTCTCCTCACCTTATTAACTGTGTTAATGAGAAGATAATATCATTGCTGTGTTAAAAAATATACAGGTAAAATACGGAAATCTTTCTCTGATATAGGAGCGTACAATATCAAATTGCTATTTCCCCTAATTTTTACGCATTTACGCTATCTTTATATGGAATTTAATCTCTCTTATTCCTTATATTACCAACTGTGTGTATCACGCAGGTTTCTTACATTTTTTTCCGTTTTGTGTCTATTTTATGACACTTTGTTAATTTCTTGTCTAACCTATCTTCTTTGCTCTTTCGGAAGTTCTTCTAAATGCGTTACAAACCAGTCTGCAACTTTAAATTTAAGCCAATGCATCTGCTCTTCCACTGGCATTGTGAATACAGACTCCTCGTCCACCAAAAACGTCTCTTTTCTTCCCTTTGCTTTAGTTAAGACTTCCTTTATCTTATCTAATGGCATCAAGCTCTCCACGCTGCTATACACCATAAGGTAGTCACTTTTTATTACACCCTCTGTAAGGAATTTCATTCCTTCTAAGAACTTGCTATCCAACTCAGTTCCCACTTGGTACCTTGCCCAAGTCCCTTCTTTCATCCATTGTGGAACTGCCTCTTCCTCAAGCATGGTGATAAACATAGGGAACATATTTGCTACACATCGAATTGAAGGATACTTTGCAGCAAAATGGTACGCATATTCGCCACCCATGCCCGCTCCATAGGTTGCAATTCGTTGTTCTTCAATTAATGGATGATTTTTCAAGAATTCCATGGTCTTTTCAAATCCACGCTCTAAATTTCCACCGCTAAGCTTTAAGTCATAATCAAATAAAGCGGCGCCCGAACCTGGCTGATCTAAACAAAGTACTGCTACTCCACGCTCCACTAAAGGACCAGCCATCGTTTCAAATTCTTCCTTTGAGCTTCCCATTCCTGCAAACATGGTAACGCAGGCATAAGGTGCTTCATATTTCTTTGAATCTGGCAAATGCAGATAACCTGGCATGCCCTTTTTATCTTCTAACTTCACCACGACTTGCTCAAATCTACGATTAGAACATTGCAATGATTGTAAGTAGTACCCCTCTAGCTTCTTATATAGTTCTCGTTTTCCTGCAATCTGGTCAAGCTTTACTGTGTAGCATGCATAGTAACACTTTGCTGCCAATGAATAATATTCTTTTGCAGATATGTAATTTCCTTTTTCTTTGGCTTCCTTACCATAAGCACTATACCTACGTGCCTTTCTCCCCCACTCTTCTCTCCAAGTCGTCTCTATCGCACTAGAATTGACGAGAGGCTGCTTCTCAACTTTCTGTAAAATGTACTTCATGTCAATGGGATTAACTCCGTAAATAAGGCTCCTGACGATTACAGGATTTAATAATGTTCGAATGGACCATTGCATAGTCATACCCCCTCCATCTATGTTTTTGTCAAATATATGCCTTTAAACAATATATATCTTTAATTATAGCATTTTTTGGAAATTAAGTAAATCGTATTTATAACTATTCCATATATTTTACATAAATTTCCGTTATCGTTTTAAAAAAAGGGATCTAACAAAATAGTAGACCCCTTTTTAGAATTAATTCCTTTATGCGTGACCAAAAAATGATTAACTCTTCTATTTTTATTCTGTTTTAAATTTGGAAATCTCTATTTCCAATTGTTTTGCACAAGAAGTAAGGCTAGTTAAACTTTCATCTAAATTTATCATAGTTGCTAACTGCTCTTCTGTCATAGCTGAAATGGTAAGCGTAGCATCCGAATTTTCTTGTATCTTACCTGCAAAACTTTCAATAATCTTTTCCATGTTCTCTTTCACATCAATCATGGATTTATTTAACGTATCAATGCTGTTCACATCGGTACCAAGTGCCGTAACAGACGTACTGATTGAGCGGAACGCTTCTTTTGTATTATCAACCGCTTTTGTCTGCATTTCTGAATTCTTTGTAACAATCTGAATTTCTTCTACTGCATTCTTAGTCTGTTCCTTTACTCGATCAATTAAATGCTTGATATTTCCTGCTGATTCAGCTGAATTTTCGGCTAACTTACGTACTTCTTCTGCAACAACGGCAAAGCCTTTTCCACTTTCTCCAGCTCTTGCCGCTTCAATACTTGCATTTAACGCCAATAAATTAGTCTGTGAAGAAATTTCATTGATTGTTTCAACAATTGTATCGATTTCATTGGATGTATGATTAATCTGGTCAATTGTCGCTTTCACGGAAGTTGTAGACTGATTTGTAAGCTTGGTTACTTCTAATAAGTTTGTTACCGCTTCAACACCACGCTGATTTACAGACTGTGTCTGATTTACCATATCATTAGCACCACGGATAGAATCTGTAATTGAATGCATCGCCTGTGATAGCTCTTCAAAATGAGTGACAATCTTGTTTGTCTCCTCTGACTGTGCCACAGAACTTGCTGCAATCTCTTCAATTTCTGATGCAATCTGATTTGTTGTCTCTGTTGTCTCTTTTACAATGGTATCGATTTGGTTAGACTCTCCAAGCAATGTTTCCGTAATCTGCTGATTTGTAAGGATTAACTTACGAATCTTTTCAATGGTACTATTAAAGGTGCGTCCCATCTGCGAAATTTCGTCTCTTGAAGCTAGCTCAAAGTTTCTTGTAAGATCCCCTTCTCCAATATAGCTTAACTCTTGATTGAATTTATCAATATTAGAAAGCATCTTTTGGGTTACAATAATTGAAATTGCAATACTGATTGCTGCCAATATTACAGCATATAAAGAAATTGTGCTAAGTAGGCCCCTGATTTCATCTGTAATTAAGGCGTTTGGCACGATTCCGACAATCTTCCAATTCAGTTCACTATTAATCTGCTTGAATGCAGCGAACTTAGTTTCTCTCGTAGAATTATATTTAAGGCTTCCACCTTCTGTTTCAGACACTGCTTTCCATAATTCTTCATCAGGAATATCCTTGCCTGTCAGATTATTAAAGGAGCTGATCATGATATTTCCACGTTCATCGGTAATATAAAGCTTGCCGCCTTCTCCAATGTCGATTGTCTCCACCAGATTAATGATATGCTCTAAAGAGATATCAATCTCAACAAAACCAATTACTTCGTTTTGCTGGTAGACTCTTTTATAGTATGTCATAATCCATTTTCCAGTGGCACCATCAATATATGGCTGTTTCCAGTTTGCTTCCGTATTCTCATTAATACGTTCTAAAAACCAGGATGCTTGTCCTGGCACCTGATTTTCTACCGCTTCACTTCTTGGATAAAGAAATACTTTATCATATCGGCTAAAAATAAGGTTAATTACTTCTGGATAAATTTCTTGCTGGGTCTGTAATAATTTATAAATCAGCTTTTCCTGCTTTTCGCTGGTTTCATTAGTTAAAGCTCCATTGTTAATAAGAGTATCTGCTAAACGCTCTGTCTGCTTAATAATGGCATCTAACTGCTCATCTAATACATCTATCTTACCGTTGATTTTATCTTCATAAGATTTATGTATCAACGTACTACTCTTTTTATAGACCATAAAGCTGATTGAACTTGAAATAAACACTACAGTAACTAACACTAATGCTATAAAGCGATATTTCAAAGAAACAATTCGCTTTTTATCTGCTACTTGTTCATTATTGGCTTCTGACATATTTCTTCCTCCTATTTAATTTAAGCCTATGCGACTTCCCTTGCTGTGGCTGTATACGCAGAGACTCTCCATGTTCCGTCTTCCAGAATATACGTAATCTCTACATTTCTCTTATATTTTACATTTTGACCAATCCCAATGGCTGAATAATATGCCTCAGTAGCATCTGTAATGGTTGCATACACAGTTGTCACTACCTTGGCAGCTTTCTCTCCATAAAGATTAAAAAATTCTATATTATTTATATCAATTTCATTTACTTCCTGCATCAGCTCATATGTCTGCATTGCTGCAAGTGCCGCATCTATAGCACCAGATGCTTCATTTTCTTCTCTCTTCTCTTTGGTATAAAGCTCATACTCTGTTGTAAGATCCGGTGATTTATAATTCTTAGTCAGCATTGCTGTCAGGAATTTATCTGCAGTTGTCTTTAACGCATCAACATTGGCATCATCTTCTGCAACTTCTATCTGTTCCCCATCGATAGAAACTGTATAGGCAAAAGCATCATTGGCAGATGTCTGTTTATTGTCCGAACTGCAAGCCGTCATAGTTGTTACACTTAACAACATTGTAAGCATCATTATACATTTACTTTTTTCATACATACGCTTATTTCCTTTCTCTTTTGTTTTTATCCCATTATCATATATCGTCGAATTTTGTCGTTTTCATTAGTTAAAACCTTGTTTATTTTTACATTATATGTATTTCAGGTGAATGCTCAGACTGCGCAGTGCTTAGGGGAAAGTTTGAAAACTATAGGATTTCATTGAAAAAAGCGATACCTTTCATATTATTTAGAAAGACATCGCTTCAGATTTTTAGATATTAGATTGGGGATTATTTCACCCATGAATTGACGATTATAAATATTTTTTTTCTAATGTTGCAAGCAGGTTTAAATACTTGTCTTGAAGGCCGTCTTTTTGTGCAGCTTCTTCTAACTCTTTTGTCTTTTGATCTACTTCATTGCGGCTTCCCTCTGCTAAATTCTTTTCACCAAATGTAAACACTACCGCATTTTCCTTGTCAATATGACGTTTGATTAAATACGTATAAGCTGTTGTATTTACAATGATATCAAGCTTTGCCTGGTCATTTTTATCTTTTTCATAAGATCTTAATGCTTCATCAAGCTCTTTCATATGAAGTCTTCCAAGGTCATGTTCTACTAACATGCCGTTTGTAATTAATGTGTTGGCAACCTTTCCAAGCTCTTCTTTCATATAGATAAATAAAACATCTTCTTCTTTTTTATGATGATGGTTGTCTGCATAAGTACGAACAAAATCCACCATTGCATCGAAGTCAGCAACTACAAGCTCAGCTCCGTTCATAACCTTTAGGCTGGCAGCTCTCATTACCTCTGCCATTCTTTTGATATTCTCATGTTCATTTACTAATACTTCAATTCCGTACATACCTATTTTCTCCTTATTCTAAAGTTGTCTTGTTCATCTACTACAAATTCAAATCCTGATTTCACTAAAAATCCTTGTAAGAACTTACGTCGGATATCATAGTAATTCATTATCAGACCGCCAAATTCTACCCAGTAAGCTTCATGGATACATCTTGACTGACGGTAAACTACCTGGTCCTCAGATGTCTCTAACAGCTCATTTATACGGTCACATGGCATGCCATCAAGCAACATATCATTAATTGCCTTATATACCTTTTCCGCAGTGTCTAACGTTTCCGTTTCTGTAACCTGTGCATAAGTTTCTTCTCCCATTTGATATGCCACATCTAAAATCTCTTCCATTCTTTTTGCATCGTCTTTTACGATTGCTGTTACCACAAAACTTAAGCGTTTTTCCACTATGATAATGCGTTCCTGTAACCATCCATGGATGTTTCCTGTGTCAATCATTTCTTCTAGTGGCTTTGTTTCAATGGTTCCACACTCACGGTCTACCTCTTTTTGAAGCTCCGGTACATAACCTTCTATCTCATTTAATTTCAAGATCATCTCTACTAAATTTTCTTGAATTATAATTTTATTGTATAACCAATAATGAATTGGCCCTAAAAATGCGCTCATATATTGCCTCCTTGTTGTCGTCTACGTTGTTTGTATCTTTATCATACCGTATACCTTGTGTTATTTCCGTAACAAATGTTACGTTTTACAAAACAAAATTATATAAAAAACTCCCATCTCTCCTACTATTCCCGCAAATCCAACAATTTATAAAATGTGTACAGAGAAAGTGCCTGCTCGAATAGAAGTTTTCTACTTATTAAAAGAAAATGGAAGTCCTGACGTATAATCGTCAAAACTCCCATCTTATCTTTCTATCTTTTTTATGAAAAACTATTCTGTCACAAAGACATATGTCCTGCTCTATTCAACCGAGCTGCCAAAAGGCATTAAGGCTAGTTTTGCAATCTTAAAGCACTGCAGGCCAAATGGTATTCCAATAATAGTAATGCATAGCACACAGCCAAGGGTAGCCGCCTCTATGGCTAACGGAAGACCGGAAATAAGTATCCACACTATATTAAGTAAGAATGAACCTACTCCGCCTCCATATTCAACTTCCTTTCCAAAAGGAAAGAATGCCAGGCTTGCAAACTTAAAACACTGCATGCCGATTGGAATGCCAATAATCGTGATACACCAAAGTATGCCAGCTAAGAGCCAGCTTATTCCAAGCCAAAAGCCTCCAAAAATAAACCAAAGCAAATTACCGAGACAACCCATTTAATTACTCCCCTCTTAAAACCACCTAAATTTAACACCATTATACTACGAACTGCTTGGTAAGCGGTAGTGAATTAACCTGGGAATGTCCCTGAACTTTTTCCTTATCACTTACGCTACCTCTACAACACGGATCCATGCCCTAAGTGGTTCTCTTCCTGCTTCTAAATACCCACCTAATGTGTGTGTTACTGCGCCTGTATTTGCATTTTTTAGTATAAAGGTAGATGGCGCTACCCCTACGTCAACCATGGTGCTTCCATAAATTGTACATGGCTGGTTTACAGGTGACTCACTAAGCCCTGCTGCTACGCTTGCTGCCCCGTCTTCTGTCTTCTCCAACTCAAATGCAATACCATTAGTAGCTGTAGAACCTGCTACATTTACGCCCCAATCAAAGAGATATCTTCCCGGTGTTTCCGTTATGATTTCCCCTGTAGCTGCTGTCAGCCGGATATTAGGATTTGATGACATATAGGATGGAGTCGTATCAAATGGCACTGCTGCACCAGAAGCTACTGTAATGGGATCTGTAACCCCTGATTTTATACATTGAAAAACAGCGCCCTCTACTGACGACTGTACTGCCCTAAGAATACTGATATTGGCATTACACTCTACCTGGTCACTTAGTGTACAGTTATCACCTATATTTACAATCTTTAATGTCCAAGTCTGTCCTGTCAGTATAGCCGGAATATGTACTAATGCAGTGCCTGAAAAGTGGGCGTTCTTTACACCACTTGCAGATGGATACCCGCGATCTTCTGAGGTAGTACCATTCGACAGAATTAGATCAAAACGTTGTCCTGCCAGTCCGATCCCTGTTTTTGCAACAATCTGCCATGCCACAAAATAGTAACCCGCGCTACCCATGTTAAATATTCCTGTATTCGTTTCAGGCGGAAGAGCATAAGTAATGCTGCTGTCCTCCATAACCAGACCAGTATCAAACTTAATTGTCTCTCCCTTAGCTATATCGTGCGAAATTCCAGCTCCAGCTGCTGAGCCTTTCCTTGTATACTGCACTCCAAAAACTGCCATGCGACTTCGCCTCCCGATCTTGTTATTCTGTTTCATTTCATTATTAAACTATTAATGATGGTATGCTGACTACTACCTTACTAATCACCATACCATCACCAAGATTTCTAGTTATGCTACCTCAACAACACGGATCCAGGCTCTTAATGGATCAGCGCCTGCCTCGCTTACGCCTGATAATGTATGCGTCACGCCTGCTATATTTGCATTTTTCAAAGTAAATGTAGTATTTGCAACGCCTACATCAACAACTGTACTTCCATAAACCGTATAAGGCTGATTTACAGGTGACTCGCTCAGTCCAACCTCAGTAACTGTAGCTGGTTCGCCTGGCTCTGACTTCTCTAATTTAAATTTAACAGCATTTGTTCCAGTTGAACCGACAACATTTACTGCCCAGTCAAATAAATATCTTCCTGGTTGTGCAACCGTAATTGTTCCAGTAGCTGCGGTTAATGTGATATTTGTATTTGTACCTGCGTAAGTTGCTGTAGTATCAAACAGAACTGCTGCATCAGAAGCTACTGTCACATCATCTGTTTCTGCTGTCTGTAGACATTGGAATACTACTCCCTGTAAGGATTGTACTGCCTTTAGAATACTTATGCTTGCATTATACTCAACAGTATCATTTAGTGTACTGTTTGCACCTGAGTTCACTAGCTTTATGGTCCATGTTTCTGTACCACCTATACTAGGTATCCTGATTAATGCTGTGCCTGATAATTGACCATTCTTTAGTCCACTGCTGGATGGATATTTCACTACAGTAGGTGTCGTTTCTCCATCAGAAAACTCTAAATCAAATTGCTGGCCTTCTAGCCCTACTGCTGTCTTTACAGCAACCTGCCATGCTATATAATAATCACCAGCGGTTACAAACGTGAAGACACCATCAGTGTATGTTGCCATACCTGTTTCTTCTCTTCGTGGGGTATCAAATTCCACTACTGCATTGGCTGCCACATCATGAGCACCTGCTGTAGTAACTGCAGCCCCCTGTCTTATATATTGAATACCAAAAACTGCCATATCTTTCTTCCTATATTTGTTTTTACTTCATTGTATTCTTTAGGTACAAATTGGTTCATTACCCAATTTCTATTTTTATAGTTTCTGTATAATAAGGGAGCCCTGTTCTTCCCTATTGCCTAGTTGGAGCAACGCAACGGAAGCATTGCATACTGTAAACTTTGCAGGGACCGTATCCACTAATAATACAAATTGATGGGTAATCTGTCCTGGGGTCTGTATAAACACCGTACC
The DNA here is from genome assembly GCA_030535455.1 of bacterium. Lineage (GTDB taxonomy): Bacteria > Bacillota > Clostridia > Lachnospirales > Lachnospiraceae > KM106-2. The sequence goes on along the minus strand of JAUNJY010000015.1, from coordinate 16,216 downwards.
ACTATGTACATTCTCTTTTCCATTTTGAATAAATCCTACTTCGATAAAATTCAGATCTCCTGTTCCCTGAATATTAAAAATCCAAGAGCAATGATAAAATCCTTTTTTCCTTATTATGATTGCATTTTCCTGCCTGTTAAATGTAATATTCCTTCCTGTTGTGGGGATCGCTACATCAAAAGGAAACTTTTGTTTTTGCTCAATGATCTCTAATTTATGGTTGATTGCTTCTAAATATAGAAAATCAGAGGATTTAAGAGCTGGATTTAACTGATTATTCTCATTCTGACTGCTTAAGTCATTAAAATATGTGATTTCAATATACGGTGAACATCCATAATATGGCCTTGGAATTATAGCGGATAATCCTGATGTAAGTGTAGATATCATAATATTTGCACTACAGTCATAATTGCATAGCCATCGTATCACCTGATTTGTAATATTAATAACGATCCAATGTTCCCTTATCTCAGAATTAGTAATTCTATGAGTCAGTAATTCATTGCAAGGGGGCATGGTATTCCAAGTCAGAGCACTAAATGGTACACCGCTATCAAATGTGGAAACCGTCAGAAGACGCTCTCGTAGAAATGTATTCGCCCTTATTCTAGAAAGAGGTATATACAAAAATGCCTGTTCTACCATCTCTGAATTGCATTTCTGAAAATTCAAATCAAAGCGTAGCAGACTATTATATTGAATACACGTATTTGCACCAAAAGTTCTCCCAATTCGAAGTGATGAATAGGAACTAAAGTTGCTATTTACAGCATTGCTTGCAATATAAGTAAATTCAGTTGGAAGAAAGGAGACATTTGGCATACATGCACCTACTCATTAAAAACCTATTTTTTTAAATATATTAAACAGAATATAAATTTATTATCACTAACTGCCTTGATGCTTAACAAATAAGTATCAACACTATCTCTCCCCACTACAAATAAAAGCAGCTACCTGCCATGCAAGTAGCTGCTTCAGACTGTAGACAAATGAAATCTTGCATCCACTCCAACGCACTGCTTAGAGGAAAGTTTGAAAACCGTAGGTTTTCATTGGAATCGATATCCGGAAACCGCGCTTTTCGGATATCGGATTAGTGCGAATAGGTCCTGTTTTAGAAGGACTTGCACGAGTGAGCACTAATCATTTCCCTCGGTTCTGGATGAAATCCTGATTTCATCCAAAGCTTGTCGACTTTGTCGACAAGCTGAAGCAGCTACCTGCCATGCAAGTAGCTGCTTCTTATTTACATAAACATATTTAATATTAATAGTTCGACTAAGCCTGTTGCCCATGCGATCGTTGTTGTAATCGACCATACACGTACTTGTTCTTTTGTCTCTGTAATTCCACTAAGACGGTTTACTACCCAATAAAAACTGTCATTGAAATAAGAGAAGAACAAGGAACCGATACATGCTGCAAGAGCGCCTAATACCATATTTCCGCCAGCTGCAGCTACGATTGGAGCCGTAATGCCTGCTGCTGTAACCATTGCAACGGTTCCAGAACCTTGTACAAATCGAACTAATGTGGCAATGATAAATGGCAATAATATGACCGGTATGGATGTGGATGCAATGCCTGTTGCAATATAGTCACCAACTCCGGCTGTCTTAATTACCTGACCTAAAGCACCGCCACCACCAGTTACTAATATAATAATTCCGGCTGACTGGATACTTTCTTCCAGACTTGCAATAACATCCACCCTTGATGTTCCACGAGTCTGAATATAAATTGCCAGAATTAAGCCGATTGCAACTGCTATAATTGGTTTTCCAAGGAAGATTAAAATGGCAAATGCACCTTCTGTCATTCCCAATGCGGATAATACTGTGTTAAATAAAATTAATAGGATTGGAGCAATAAGTGGCAAGAATGCTTCCAATGCTGATGGCATCTTTCCTTCATCCTCTAAATCAAACAACATATTCATTGTCCCTTGATTTTCTGGACGGATAAATCCTTCTCCCTCTTCGGCTGGGAGCTGATAAATCTTTGTACCTAGCCATTTTCCATAAATCATAGCTGCCGCCGCCATAGGAAGCGCAACGATAATCCCCAATAGCAGGAAATGACCGATATCGATGCCAAATGTTCCCGCAACTCCAAGTGGACCCGGAGTTGGCGGTATTAATGTGTGTGTAATTACTAAGCCTGATGCAAGTGCTATGGAAAGACTTACAATTGACTTTTTCGTACGTTTTGAAATTGCTTTTGCAAGTGGTGAAAGGATTACAAATCCTGAGTCACAAAAGATTGGAATGGATACTAAAAATCCTGTTAATGATAATGCAAGTTCCTCATTACCCTTCCCAAACATTTTTAAAAATGTCTTTGCCATACGGTTTGCAGCACCTGAAAGTTCAAATACTTTTCCCATCATAACGCCCATACCTATGATGATACCGATATTTCCAAGTGTTCCACCAAATCCATTTGTAATTGCTGTAACAACATCGTCTGGATTCATTCCCCCAATAAGTCCAATGATGCAGGACGCAATTATTAATGATAAAAATACGTGAATTTTCGTCTTTAAGATTAGTAAAATTAAAATGATAAGTCCAATACCTAGACCTATAAGCATTTGTGATCCATTAACACCATCCATAATACTTAATACCTCTACCTTGTCCGTTTAATTAGTCTATACTCTAGTCTACAATGTTTCCTATTTTATAAAGTTCGGTGCATATTTTACAGCCAAACGAATTGCTTCAATCATGCTTACTGCACTTGCGATGCCAGTTCCTGCAATATCCATTGCCGTCCCGTGGTCTACGGAAGTACGAAGGATTGGCATTCCCCCTGTGATCGCGATTGTTCTTTCGAAATCAAGTGTTTTTGTTGCGATATGCCCTTGATCATGATATAAGGAAAGCACGCTGTTAAATCTGCCTTGAAGTGCCATATGGAATACGGAATCTGCTCCAATTGGTCCTACAACGTTGTAACCTTCTGCTTGAAGTTCCTCTACTGCAGGCATTACTTCATTTACTTCTTCATCCCCAAAAAGTCCATGTTCCCCACTATGAGGGTTAAGTCCGGCGATTGCCATTGTCCCATCTTCCACACCAAGTTTTTTCAGTGCTTCCATACAGCGAACTACATAGTCTTTGATTCGGTCTTTTTTCACCATGTCACAAGCTTGTCTTAAGGATACGTGACGGCTTAAGAAGAACACACGCATGCCACGTACTTCAAACATTGTAAGTGGGTCTGCGGTATTGGTAAGTTCACCAAAGATTTCTGTATGTCCAATAAAGTTAATGTTGCCGGCTTTTAATGCTTCTTTGTTGATTGGAGTCGTTGCAACTGCTGCAACTTCACCTGCATTGGCAAGCTCAATGCTCTTTTCGATATATTCAAATGCAGCTTTTCCACACATTCCGCTTACTTCGCCCATTTTGAATTCATCCATGTTGACATTATCAAGATCGATTAAGTTTAAGATTCCATCTTTATAGTTTCCTTCACTAGGATGGCTGATTACATTGACTGTTAAGTCTGTCTTTGTAATTGCAATAGCATTCTCCATAATCTTTTTGTCACCAATAATGACACATCTTGCATCTGTTCTAACAACCTGATCTGCTACTGCCTTTGCTACGATTTCTGGGCCAATTCCTGCTGGGTCCCCGATTGGTACTGCGATTAATGGTCTGTTCATCTCTTATTCCTCCAATATATTTCTTTTATAAATGATTAAATTAATAATTTTTCTTTTAAATATTGTATACAATCTCGCATTGCAGTCTTTCCGCCTGCCATTCCGCCTTTTGTAATGATTTTCATGCCATCATAGGATCCTTCTAAGATCTCGCCATATGCTGCAAGTGGTAAGACCTCCCCTAAAAGCTTGATCCCTGATGCATCAAATTCTTTGCTGATTGCCACTGTGATGTCTCCGCCACAGGAATAAATTCCGCTAAACTTTGGCTCACTGTCTACAATCCTCTTTGTGATTTTTGCAAAGGATTGATTGATGATACTGCTAATATCCTCTTCTCCTGTTTCCATCACGGATAAATCAATTCTATTTTCTAAATAAATGCCATCTCCGATGACACAACAAACAGTATAATCCTTCGAGTTTTCTAATACTTCATTTACAATACGAGCAATCTCTTGCTCTCTTGCCTGTTCATTTTTCACGAACTCTGCTGTCTTTGCAAACACATGAAATGGTTCCTGGGAAAGAAAGAACTCTTCCATCTGCTGTCTTGCCACTGCATTTACACTTCCGACTACTGCTAAAATCTTTGACTCTTCTTTTTTCACATTGGGTGTAATGCACTTTCTTGCCACTGTTGCTGTAAATGGCCCTGGATCTACTGTAATAAAGGAAATACCACTTTCGAGCACTGCATCTGCAATTAAATCAATATCCTCATGGGATACGGCATCAAATAAGACTGCACGCACTCCACTATTGGCAAAGCTATTTAGCAGCTCTATAATATGTTCTTTTCCCTTCATCAGATCTTCAATATAGATGGAGGCTGTCTTGTACTTAGACTGACTACTATAAATCTTTTCTAATTTGGAAGTATGAACCGGTGTGATCGGATCAATTGCTGCTTCCGTCTTATGCAATGGCACATTATTTACAAGCATGTAACCACCGCATACAATTCTGCCTGACTCCGGAAAACATGGCACCACCATGGCAATTGCATCCTTATTAAGGCAATCTAGCATGGCATCTGTTTCTACTCCGATATTTCCACGAAGGGTAGAGTCAATTCGTTTGGAATACAATACGACTTCCTCGCTTTGTAGAAGCTTTGTCACATTATATACCCGGTTGTAAGCAACCTTATCTTCACTCGCCCTGCTATCTGTGGGATACACGACACAATCGCAAGACTCTAAGTTACTTAAGTTCAAACGCTCCGCATTCATAACTGTATAAGCAGAATAATTTATTTTCTGAAGCATTGCGCCGGTTGCGTTGGCTCCTGTCAGATCATCTGCAATAATTACGCATCTAGCCATCAAGCTACCTCCTAGACTGGTATTATATTAATATTCATTCTCTGAATTGCTGCCTGTTCCTTTTCATCGAATTCCTTATTTGTGATAACGCCAGTATAATCTTTTAAATGATTGATTTTCAGCATGGCGCGCTTATTGAATTTGCTTTCATCTACTACCAGATAGGAAAGCTGACTATTTCGCACCACCAATGACTTAAATTCTGATTTTTGCATGGTTGGTGTTAGGACGAAAAACTTATTATCGATGGATGCCGCACCAAGAAATGATATATCAATGTTAATATGACGAATTACTTCATTTGCAAACATCCCTAACATACTTCCTGTAGTGGATTGGATGACTCCACCACATACAATCACTTCCATTGGGCTTTCTTTCAATAAATGAGCAATCTCAATATCGTTGGTAATGATCGTCAGATCTTTTCGTTCCATCAAAAGTTTTGCAATGTTATACGTAGTGGTACCTGCATCAAGAAATACGGTATCGCCTGTTTCAATATACTGCACTGCTTGTTTTGCAATCAGCTCTTTATCTGATAAATTGATTACTTGTTTATCCATATAAGGAGTCTCTTTCTTTAAGACAGCTCCTCCATGAAAGCGTTCAATACATCCTTCTTGCTTTAGCTTCTCCAAATCTCTTCGAATTGTCATTAGGCTGACATCCAGCTCTTTGGCAAGCACTTCACACTGTACGCTTCCACTTTCCATTATCATTTGTAAGATTATTTGTTGACGTTCTCTCGCTAGCATATAATTCTCCTATCCAGACTGCGCAATCTGTTTCTTTGACTGAGATATATTCTTGTTTGTTCTATATCATTGTTCGTTTATTGTTTGTTTTGTTGTTTTTTTGTTCGTTATAGTCTTTATTATAGATAATTATGTTCGATAGTCAACATTACGGAAGATATTGTTCGATATATTTTTATCTGTAGGAATTCGGGTGTGGAATCGAACATTTTGTGGTGGCGAATCTGATCGCGTAAGTGCGCATCTTGGCTCTCCTATGTATGAAAAAAGAGCCTCCGCAACAATCCCTCTTGTTACGAAAGCTCTTCTTTCATCAATTTTATTATTCAGTAATTGCAGCTGCTACACAAGCTTGTACTAGTTCATCAATCTTAGCTTCTGTATCTGCCTTTACGCTTGATTTAATTGTTACCACTGGCTCAAGAATTTCGATATCTTTCATTTCGCCTAAAATTTCTTGCATAAGCTTACCAACTGCAATTGCCCAGGAACCATTTTCAATGATACCTACTTTACGCTTCTGATATGCTTTTGCTTTTAAATGTCTTAAGAAATCTTCCATAATTGGATAGATTCCGCCATCATATGTTGGTGCAGCAACGATCATTCTGTCGTATTGGAATGCTCTTGAAATCACTTCTGACATATCGCTTCTTGCAAGATCCGCTACTACTACATTTTCTTCTCCTGCTGCAATTAATTTATCTTTTAATGATAACGCTGCTTTTTCCGTATTACCATATACCGATGCATAAGCAATGACTACACCACGGTTTTCTGGTCGGTAGCTGCTCCATGTGTCATACTTTCCAATGTAATGTCCCAAATTCTCATCTATAACCGGACCGTGTAATGGACAGATCTTTGCGATATCAAGCGTTGCAGCCTTGCCAAGTAATGCCTGAACGGGCGCACCATATTTTCCAACAATATTAATAAAGTAACGGCGTGCTTCATCATCCCAAGGCTGTTCTACGTCTAATGCTCCAAATGTTCCAAATCCATCTGCAGAGAATAATATCTTTTCTGTCTTTTCATAAGTTACCATTACTTCTGGCCAGTGAACCATTGGTGCCATAACGAATACCAGGGTATGTTGTCCTAAAGAAAGTTCATCGCCCTCTGCAACTACCACCTTACGGTTTTCAAATTCAAAATCAAAGAAGCAGGCAACCATTCCAAATGTCTTAGCATTTCCCACTAATAACATATCCGGATATTTTTCTGCTAACACCTGAATAGATGCAGCATGATCTGGTTCCATATGAGAGATTACCAGATAATCCGGTGTCTTCCCTTGTAATGTTCTCTCCACATTGGCAATCCATTCATCAGTCTTTCTTTTATCTACCGTATCCATAATTGCAATCTTTTCGTCCATGATGATATAGGAATTGTAAGATACCCCATTTGGTACTACGTATTGTCCTTCAAATAAATCAATATCCTTGTCATTTACCCCAACATATAACACACTATCTGAAATTCTCATTTTTACTACTTCCTTTCCTATTCTATATTCTATAATTATAACCCTATTTTATTGTCCAACGGGTCCTATACACTTTATCTTTCTTTGCATAACAATAATAGTTATGATTACTGAATACAGTATAACTCTGTGATAATATATTAACAATAGATTTTTTGATTTTTATTGTACTTTATTTCGTTCAATCCCGTTATGCGCCAATATTGTTAAAAGCTCCTAATACGAAAAAAAAACCTTCCTTAGAAGTGTTACTAAGAAAGATTTTTTTTATTATGATTTTTATGAAATTAATGAAATTAGTTTTTGCGGATTACTTCGATTGGCTTCTTCTTAGATACATTGTATACAGGGAAGAAACTTGCTACAAATGCCACTGTTAAGCTTAGAATAAGCATTAATCCTACTTGTAATGCTCCAAAGTGAAATACTGTGACTGCAAAGTTATAGTCATTACGGAACATATTGTTAAGAAGTGTTACTACGACGCCTGTTGCAAATAACGCAAATACCCAGTTGATTAAGGCAATGATTGCGCTTTCCTTAAAGAAGATCGCGAATACATCGCCTCCTCTAGCACCTACAGCACGTAAGATACCAATTTCACGCTTACGGTATGCAATACTTGTTGTAATAAAGTTCATTAACATAAGGCCTGCAAATATTGCAAAACCAGCACCGACTACCACTAAAGCACCTCTCGCTGTCTCAACAAGGTCGTTTACATTGCCGATCAGGCTGCTTGTACAGTTATTTAACGTATACTTTACACCATCTATGCCATTGTCAAAGGAATATTCCACGATGCTTTGGATTTCTGCTCTGTTTTCTGGCATATTACCAACGATAAATGGATATTTCCCTTTTTCACTAATGTTATTTGCTTTAAAGAAACCATCGTTTACAACAACCATTCCTTGACTTTCGTCGTTGGTCTTTACATAGACTCCCACAACCTTCACAGGATGGCTTGTTGCTTTCCAGTCGTTTAGGACATCTGTTGTATTTAAATCAAACGATACTGCTGTAAATGCATCTTTATTTGCTACGATTGCTGCCTTAAGCTCTTCTTCATTCTTCGCTTGGGAAATTAAATGATATAATTTCGAGTTTTGTTCTACTACACTACTTGAAAGGATGATTTCTCCCTCTTTTAGGGATGTCTTATTTTTATCAAAGAATACGACATTGTCTTTTGCTGTATCATTTAGTTCAGAAAACTCTGCAACAGTAGATAAGGAATACTCGTTTTCTCCTCCATATAATAGGATATCATATGTGGAACCAAATGGTGTAACTCCCATATTGTTATCAAGCACTTGTTTGTAAAGCACATCATTTGTATAAATCAGGTTATGAAAACTTTTTGTCATAACTGTTATTAACTCGCTTTGTAACATATACATACTCATACTGTTTGCAGTTGGATCTTCCTCTTGTGTAAATACCTCATAGCGGGAACCATCAAACTTGGTATCAAGGATACCTGTAATCGTATATAGCTTATCCGAATTGATGGAAAGACGAACTTTTTTGCCAATCATATCTTCTGCGGAATTGATTTTTCCACCTTTTTTCTCTGTTTCTGGATCAAGGTAGCCACCAACAACAAAGGATTCTGCTGTAAACTTGGTCATTACGATTTCCGTATCATTTTTAGGAAGATTTCCTGAAAGCGTATAGTCCATTTTATTAACAAGTTCCTCTGTAAGCACAGTAACACCTGGTGCTAACGATGGATAATACTGATATTCCCCAAATGGATTTAACTTGGACAGATCAGAAATACTGCTTCCAAAATCAATATAACTAGAATTATCGTCTGCTACAGTAGCAAAGAAATTCTCTGGAAACTTCTTTTTGATTGTTTCCACATCCTGGTCCATAAGCCTGTCACTTGTATAGTAGCTCCAGTCATCACCATAGTTTACTTCTTTCTCTTTGGTAAATGCAGTATAGTTTACATTAGAATCTATAATAGAGTCCGTACCCGATTTAATCTTGTCATAGGATGACATGGTATTGGCAAGTCCAAATAAGGAGAAGGACACTGTTGATAACAATACTGTCATTGCCAATCGGATCGGTTTTTTCTTTAAGCTTCCTGCTGCCATTTTTAAAGAACTCTTAAATGGAAGTTTCGATTTGATCAGGTTTAATTTGGAACCATCATACTGTGCGAGTTCCAGCTCTTCTGTCTTTGTGTCTTTAAACGCCTGCTGGTTTCCTTGATCATCAATCTGAGCTGCCTGTTTGATCTTATCGTTGGTTCTTACATCCAAAGAAATAAAGGAGTCATTTTGCGTATTCTTCTTTAAATACTCATTGATCATATTCATATCTTCTGCGGTAAGCTCATATCCAGACTTGATATGTATGATCTTATCATCGATGATTTGAATTCCTTCATTTATGTTTGCAGATACCGCAGTATATTTCTTAATGTCGCTAATTACGTTACCATCTTTCATTTCGATAACACGGTCACCATATTGTTCTGCAAATTCACGGTCATGGGATACGACGATTACAAGCTTGTCTTCCGCTAGTTTCTTTAATGTATCAAATACCTGTTTTCCTGTGTTAGAATCAAGGGCACCTGTTGGCTCATCAGCCATGATGATCTCTGGATTTTTAATTAATGCTCTGGCGATTGCAACACGTTGTTTCTGACCACCTGATAATTCATTTGGCTTACGGTCTGCAAAGCCTTCTAAATCCACTTGTCTTAAAATGTTATTTAAAGTCTCTTTGGTTGGCTTCTTGCCTTGTAACTCCATGGCAAGGGCAATATTTGCACCAACTGTGAAATCATTTAAGATATTATATTCCTGAAAAATAAAACCAATAAAGGTATTACGGTAAGAGTCAAAATCAGACTGTGCAAATTCTTTGGAAGACTTGCCTTTTACAATAATTTCTCCTTGATCAAACTGATCTAATCCACCAAGCATGTTTAATAATGTAGATTTACCACTGCCTGATTTACCAAGGATAAATACTAATCCCTTTTCTTCAAACTGTAAGTTGATCCCTTTTAGTGCTTGTACCGGTTCGCCCTTTTTTGGTCGATAGGACTTGGTTAAGCCTTTAACTTCTATCATATATCTATTTCCCTTCGTTATTTCGACAATTTCAATACTTTTACTACTATAACGGATAACCCGGACTTGTTCAAGGAAAGAAAGCATAATATATTCTTACAAATTTCTAAACAAAAAGTGGAGCACCTAACAATACTTCATTGTCACAGGTGCTCCACTCCCTTATTTCTACTATTACAATATATTCTGTTACTAGCCTTTCGTCAGGAGCCTTAGGTAATGGTTGGCTTCTCGAAGGACATGGTCTGCAAGCAATGGAACAATCAAGGAACGGATTGCACAATCGTTAATTCCCTTTGTACCGGCTTCTTTAAAATCACGATATTTTATAGTCTGTCTTATGGTCTGTTTTGTAATTGAATCCATCGTTCTCTGAGTCATATTACGTGCTTGATAAATTAGTTTTTTATAATCTGCTGCAAAGTCATCTGCGGCATTGACTAACTCGCCTTCTGTCGGATCTAATAACCCACGTATAAACAATGCATGTTCCATCATGATCTGATCCCAGAACAGTTCCACTTTTTGTATGCTTTCCCGCTTCTTTTTGCACTCGCACTCTAAGTCTTTCACATACTGCTCATATAGCTGGGCTTCCCTTATAATATGTTCCAGTAATAAAGGATAGTTTATGGTATAAAGATTGCAACTTAATACCTGCTCTAAGACCCATTTCTTAAATGCTATAAATCGCTCTAATAATTCTAATGCCCATTGATTGATTTCTTTCACTGTATCTATCATGCTTTCATCAATGGCTTGATTTCCTTGTCTGCAGTTGTTTACTAATTCTTCTTCCAGCCTTGTAATTTTCTGGTCAATGGCAGCCCCCGTTAACTTGGCAGTCTTTGCTTCAGAAGCACAGGTATGCTTTGTAATAATTTCCTGTGACTGTAAAATATCCGTCCCAACAATGCCCTTGCTGCATTCTACAACCCGGCATAATAAGTCTTCAAATGCATTCTTAAATCGATTGGCTTCTACTATGTACTTCGGCGCTGCTTTGGTAAATCCGATTTCCAAGAAAAAGGCATGTTCCTTCATAATCCTGCAGAAAAATAAATGAAGTTCTAAGGACGATACAACATAGTCATTCATAGACTTTCCACCTTATATGCTGCTTTCTTGCTATCATATGCATAAATACTTGTTTCAGTGAAACCATTGTTTTTTTAAGAAACACACACTTTGCCCGCGCCGAACGCGATCACGAAGTGATAAACTCCTTCCGCGTAAGTGCGCATCTTGGCTTTCTGGTTTTTAAAAAGGCCTGAACAGGACTACCGCTTCTGGCTGCTATCCTGATCAGGCTATATTTTATAGTATTATTTTTTGTAGATTAAAGAGTTGATATCTACTTTTGTTTCTTGAAGTTCATTTTCGATTAAGAAATCTTGAGTTTCTTCTAATGCTTTGATGTCTGCATCTGTAATATCAAGGCTGAAATCATACCAGTCGTACATTTCTTTTACTTGGTCAACTGTTAAGCCAACTTCGGCAGAAACTTTTTCCATTGCTTCTTCATAGTTATCTTTTACGTAAGCTAATGTTTCTTCTTCAACTTTCATAAAACGTTCTACGATTTCTGGATTTTCATCAGCAAATTTCTTGCTTACTGCAGTTACGATGATACCGTCAACTAAGCCTTCGCCTGTTGCTACTACATGAGAACCAGAGTTGATTGCTGTTAAAGCATTTGGACCAGCTGTAAGTGCTGCATCAACGCTTCCGTCTGCTAAAGCTGCAGCCGCATCTGGAATTGTCATTTGGATGAATTCAACATCATCAATGGAGTAACCTTCTGCTTGAAGTGCCGCGATTAATACTTGGTGTAAAATAGTCCCTTTTGGTCCTGCAACCTTTTTACCAACTAAGTCTTTTGCAGATGTGATTGCTTCATTGTTTGCAACGATCATAAAGCCTTTTGGAGATCTTGAGTACGTGTTTAGGATTTCAAGTTCTACACCGTTTGAAGCTGCGATTAATGCGCTAGTTCCGCCAAGTGCATGTAAGAAATCTAATTCCCCTGCTGCTAATGCTGCTGTCTGGTCTGGTCCGGAAGTGATTTCATGCCAGTTTACAGTAATACCATCTTCTTTAAATTCATTTGCAAATAACTCATCGTTCTTTTGTAAGATTGATGGTACGTTTAATGGTGCTTTTACGTAAGTTAAGTTAATTGCGGATAAACTTTTTTCCTCTGCTTTATTGCCACAGCCTACAAGGCTTGTGATTACCATAGTTCCAACTAATGCAGTTGCTAATAATTTTTTTAATCTCATTGTATACTCTCCTCTTTATTGCTTTTATCTCAGCGTATTTAAAATCTCCTGCTTTATTGCAGCGCTGTCAGCATCCCCATTTATAAGGTTAAACTCTTTTAACTTGTGTTCTTTTGTAAATACGATAATTCTTGTCCCAATGGTCAATGCCTCATCCAGGTCATGGGTAACGAACAGGACACCCTTATTGGTCTCCTTATGAATCCTTACGACCTCGTTTTGCATTTCCATTCTTGTAAAGTAATCCAATGCGGAAAACGGTTCATCCATTAACAAGAAATCCGGATGGAAGGACAATGCCCTGGCAATACTTACTCTCTGGGCCATTCCTCCTGATAACTCACTTGGATAGGATTTGTGGAATTTCTCTAATTTCATTACTTTTAAATAATGAGTAATCTCTTCCTTGGTTGCCTTCTGATGAAATCCAATATTAGCAGCTACTGTTAGCCAAGGCATCAATCTGCTTTCCTGAAAGACTAGTCCAACAGTAGGAGTTTCCTCTTTCTGATCTTTTTTAAAGGTAATCTGGCCGCTTGTTGCAGTTTCCAGATTGGCAATGATACGAAGCAGCGTCGTCTTTCCACAACCACTTGCACCAAGGATTACGGTAATGTCTTCGGAGGAAATCGTAAGATTGATATCCTTAATTACCACATGATCCTCTCCGTTTACAGAAAACTTCTTTGTCACATTCTGTAACTCATATACGGATTTATTCATAGGCTTCCACCGCCTTTCCTTTGCTTACTTTTCTTACAAGGATTGAAAACAGCCAGTCACATAATACGCCTAATAAGCCGATTACAAGAATACCTACAATTACGACATCACTTCTTGACATCTCTTTTCCATCTGAAATCATATAGCCAAGACCGGCAGATGCCGCTACCAGTTCTGCACCAATAATTGCTCGAAAACTATAGCCTAAGGCAAGCTTTAATCCAACTGCAATATCTGCCACTGCATTTGGAATGATGATTTTACCGATGATCTGCATCCTGCTTAACTCAAACGCCTTTCCGACTTCAATAAGTTTTGGATCACAGCTCTTAATGCCCTTTAATGTGCTTGTGAAGATTGGAAAAAAGGACGCTAAAACAATAATGATGATTTTAGACTTCTCCCCAATACCAAACCATAAAATCAACATTGGCACCATGGCTAGTGGTGGTACGTTTCGAATTACGTTAAATAGCACTTTCCAGTAGTCATAGACACGTGGATGCATCCCAAAGATAATCCCCAATGGAATGCCAATTGCAGCGCTGATTGTAAATCCTATGACTACACGGTGCATAGACGCATACACATGTACAAACAAGGTCCCGTTTTCTACCATCTTTATAAAGGTTGCAAATACCTTTTCCGGTGGCGGTAACAGATAACTACTCCAAATCCCCATATTGCAGGCAATCTTCCATGCTCCCAATAACACGAGAAAGATTAAATAGCCTTTGAGTGGAGCTAATTTACTTCTCTTAAATTCCATTTCCATTGTTGCAGCCATCTTTGCAATATAACATTTCCACAATATCATATTGCTTTTCGCCTGCTTCACTTACTCTTTTTATTTCCCTTACGATTTCCTCTTCTGAAGATAAACGTAAGACTTGTTCAAATGTAGAATCAAAAAATCCTAATGGGATTGGAGAACTTTCAATTGCTCCTAGTGATTTCATGCCTTCTGATTCCACGAATTCTTTCCAGGAATAGCAAGTTACATTTTTCTTATCTGCAAGTCTTTCTGCTGTAAAGTCACGTAACTGCGTGCATGGACAAGTGATGATTAATTCATCCTCTTCATCCTTTACATATCGGTCATGTAAGACTCTTGAAGTACGAACCAAGATTGGTTCAATATCTGGTACATCAAAGTGTTTTGTCAAATCATGTTGCTCTAATAAAGTAATGCTTTCCGGACATCTGCAGTCTAACACAGTGCGCTCCGATTTATTTACATAGGCCGCATATTGATCTCTTACATAATCCAACTGTGGTTCGCAGTCAACAAGTATGTAACCTAAATTTTGTAACTGTTCTTCCACTTTGGGCAAATGTTCCCCATACATTTTTGCCGCTACTGGATTTATCCATAAATATTTTCCCATACTATCTCTTCTCCAATTGATAATGATTATTACTTACAATTGTAAGTATTTTTACATTATTCGTCAATGGCAATATTTCCCCTGATTTTCTTTTTCTTTGGCTGAGTCAGAGCATAACTCTCCTCTATCATACGCTTGATATCCTCTTCTTTTATACTGCCATCTAAGATGATAGAATTCCAGTGTTCTTTATTCATATGATAAGCTGGAACAACAGAGGCATAGGCTCCACGCCAAAAATCCCTCCACTCAGGATCACATTTTACATTAATCCAGATATGTCCTTCTCTCATATAGATACAGGCAAATGCCTTTTTATTCTCCTTATGTCTCATCAAGGTCCAGTTAGTATCCTTAAATGGATAGTCCTCCCTTACCTCCTTAAATGTCAGGCAGTATACAATTGCTTCTTCTCGTGTCATCATCCTAATTCTTCCTTCTTTCTAGTCTTTCTCTTAATTTTATTTATTATATACCTTTTTGTAAATAATTTCTTGCCTTTACATTAAAAAGAGCAGAGTTTCATAGCCATATTCCATCTATGAAACTCTGCTCCCTATCATTATATAGATATTATTTAATTAAATAATAAGGCTTCCATATATTCATCCTCTTCTTTCCCTGGCATGCAGGCACAAAGGAAAAATAACATATTAGGATATTTTGCTTCTATTTCCATAGCGAAACTATTAAGTCTAAGCAGGCTAGCCATATGTCCAAAGATCAAGCCTCTTCCCTTACACTCTGCACCCATTAGCTTTTCTGTGAAGATTGAAAGCTCATTTTCCTCTGCCGTCTTTGCAACATCTTGTCTTATGTATTCAAACATAGTGCCCTCAGTAGCAGTCATGATTTCTTCCTTTCCTCCAATTAAATTCTTCTCAGGATTGCAAAGCAGGTTCCAAACCATATGAATATATGCCGCAATATGTTCCTCGCTTAAGAAAGAAACTTGGGCACTGTTTCTTCCTTTTGTCTGAAATAACACACCTAACAGATCTGCTTGTCCATCACTTCGCTTCGATGCTTTTCTATCCTCATAGATAACTAGATCGCTGTTCTCACGTTTCTTCACATATAAGATTTCCTGATTGGTACGAAGTCCTTGTAAACGCTCTTTTACCTGTTCACTTGTTGTAAATACCTTAATTTGTTTTCCCTTGCTAGAAGCAGGAACAAATGAAATTACTTTGTCATCTGTACTATTCATACTCTTTACTGTCTCTCCTTATTTATACGTCAATTATAAAACTTTAACTATTTATGTGATTATATACGATATTTATGCATTTGCATACTATCAAGAAGCAGAAATTCCTAATGCAAAATAAAAGCCTCCTAAATAGGAGTTTATTTTACTTATCCTATCTAGGAGGCTTTCTATCATATAAGATATTGCACTCTATTTTATTTATTTAATTCAGCTAATAATGCGTTTACATCAAGTCCGTGAACCATGCAA
>JAUNJY010000014.1 GCA_030535455.1 bacterium | reverse complement strand
TATTTAGAATTTTCAAGGTTGTTTCACTGTTCAGTTATCAATGTTCTGTGTTTGTGTTTCGCGGTTGTGCCGGTCAACGAAACTTAGTATATCATCTTAAAAAGAGTCTGTCAACACTTTTTTAAAACTTTTTTTACATAATTCGATATATTTTTAGTTCAATTCCGTAAAACCTCCTATTTTCAAGGCTTTCCCGCTATACAATTTATATTATAAACACGTAAAAAGAATAATATTCATAGAAAAGCAAGAAATTGTAGTAATTAAAAATACAATTATTTTCTTCCCACAAACGAAACCAAAGAAACACACTTTGCATCTTACGTTAAAAAAAGAAGGACGATCTTACCATCGTCCTTCTTTCCGAAAATTTACGCACTAAAATAATGCTTTGACTACCTCAAGCACAACACTCATTAACATGTTGTTATTATATATATAAGATAGTAGTACACTATCATTAATCATTGCAAACATACTCTGACCAAACTCGGATCCACTAAATACTGTGAGTATAACAAAAAACAACCATATCACTATGATACTTTTTAGTGCCCCTACAAATATACCACCTATTTTATTAATACTATTAAGAACTGGTAACCTACTAATAATATCTAACACATTTGCAAGTATACGAACAATAATCATCATAATAAGAAAGAGTGCAATATAAGATATCGCATTCAATATCATACAGGTTATATAACCTGATACATACCCGCTAAAGTTAGATGTATTTAATAGCTTCGTAACCTCATCCTTGTTATTAGTTAAGAGTTCATTCTTAACACTCTCAGGAAGCATAAGTTTCTCAATATATGCCTCTTGTTCCGACTGACTTGAGATTTTGCTATCAATATCTAATGTATCTGCCACCTTACGATCTATATAGCTATACACTGCTTCATTCTGTATTAGCATGTGACATAATACCGGGCTGCCGACAGATGCAACTATTAATGAAATAGCCATCGCGAAAACTGAGAATACTGTTTTTATGAAGCCTTTTCGGTAGCCCTCGACAATTGAAAGAATAACAAATAAAACAACGATTAATAGTAACCAGTTCATAGTTAATCCTCCGTTAACTTAATAATATTGACATTATTGTTATCAATTAAGAAATACTTATTGTAATTATTAATCGGCAATATGGCATCTACATTAGTTTCAAAAGTATCCTTATACTTTTGCACTCCATTTAGCTTCAAAATGTGCCCTTCACTTTCTGAAATGAAGATAATCTCTTCGCTTACCATGCTTACCCGATCATAATTAAAATCAATATTTCCATTGTATACTTCTTTTCCACTAGTGTTATACACTAGCACTTGATCTCCTTTATTAGAGGAGTCATTCTCAAGGACAAATCCTATATAAGAATCTGTATGGAAGGTACTCTTAATCTCACGATCAAACTTCTTAGTAGCTATCTCCGTATTCTTTTCTGGCATTTCAAACAAGTCAAAACCAGTATCCGTATATACACACACTGTGTTGTTGCCTATAAATTCTACATTAGAAACAATACTGTTTCCGTAGTCTTTGGCACCTACCATTCGGTTCACTTCATTCTGACCTACTTCAGAAAAGTTATAGAAGGTAACATTACTATTAATAACACCATTCTTAACAGTAACATAATTCGTTACTAACTTCTTACCATCATCAGATAATGCAATATTTACTGGAAAACCATTCTTATCAACATTGGTAAGAGTCTCAACCAGTACATCATTAACTGATGATTCTGAATTATATAACCGAATTACATTCGTATCCTTATCTTCCATTAAGACTGCAACAACTCCCTGTTTTGCAACTTGAACTTGAAGAATTGGTAACGTTACTGTTATCTGCTTACCTGAATTTGAACCATCAAATACTGAAATAGAATAGTTGCCGATATCTGCTACTGCAACATACTTATCACAAATATCAGCTGATGGATTTCGCATATCATAACTTCCATTAAACAGGATATTGCCGGATGGGCTGTATGCACTAACTCCATCTCTTGATACCTTTAATACATTCTCACCATAAGATAGATAGGTTGCGTCAGATGAGACGCTGTCTTTAATTGCTTTCTCTACCTTGTAAGAATCAAAAACTCGATTGATGTATGCATTCACCAAACAAACAGAAATTACTGCTAACACGACAACTATTCCAATTATAATCATTAGCTTTTGTTTCTTGTGGCGTTTGATTCGATTCTCAATCAGGGTATAATCCGATTTTTCCTTAAACCTTGCCATATATCCCATATCTCCTATTAACTTATTTCTCTTATGTATGAAACCCTATAAGCAACTCTGAATATGCTTATATCTTATATATTCGATACATAATACATTCTTAGGTTTATTATACAATATTCTGATGATAATACCACTATTAATTCAGACTATTTATCTGGCAGCTTCAGCTTCTGACCTTCATAAATCTTATCAGCATCCTCAATATCGTTAAGCTCCATAATCTTTGTAATATAATCCTTTGTCTTATAATACTTTAAGCTTATGGAGCCTAGCGTTTCGCCCTTGATTACCTTATGCACCTTTTCATCCGTAGTCGCTGCAACTTCCTTTTGAGCTGACGGTTCTGAAGCCTCTGATGATTTCGGAGCAATTGTCTCTTTTGGCACCGGGCTTGTACCATCGATTACAACATCAACATCTTGTCCGCTATCTGATGCATCCTTTCCAGCAGTAGCCTTAGAAGTTCCTTCTGGGGCAATTGTCTGCTTAGGCGCGATTGATGTAGTTGCTTTACTTGGTAAGGCAGTATCGCCTCCATCCCCCTCATCTTCTTTGATGGTAGTACCATCTCCCGGTTTGACATTTACCGTAGTGGCATCCTCCGTGGCTTTAACCTGGGCATCCTGAGTCGCTTGAGCAACAACGACGCCTGACGTTTCTTTGTCTTTGGTCTTATTAACTTTAATTCCTGATAACATGGTTGCTGCAATGATTAATAGAAATAATGCTGCTACTGATGCAACTGCAGAACGTACCGAGAAACCTTTTTGCTTGGTCTTCGTTTCATCTGTCTTGCGATCTAAAACATTTCGAATGTTTAAGCCTGCCTTATCGACATAGCTGCTTTCCACACTCTTATTTTCTTTATGCTCAATCATATAATTCTGCATTGCTGCATTCTTTTCATAATAAATATAATATCCTGGCTGTTGAACGAGTTTATCATTGTAATACAGATAAAATGCTTCTTCCCGTTCTACGCTATCATACATAAGTAAAACCTTGTTGCTTCCCGCAAAATTATCTAAATGCGCTTTTGTAATCCGTTCGTCTGCCTCTAATGACAGCCCTGGTTTGGTGATATACCAGCCTACTACTTCAACCTGATCAAAATATTCTTTGATATCTGCATAAATCTTTGTCCAGGCCTCATTGGAAAATACCCTGTCTTCTTCTAAATCAATCTCTTTTACTTCAAGTGCGCCGCTGATAAAAATAGTATCTATATGATCACGCATCTGGTTTTTACCAAGTAACACTGCAACCTGATACGAATTTTCATTTTTCATTGCCAGCTGCTGGATATATGTCATTACATAATCTTCAATGTATATTCTCTTCTTTTCGCCAGCCTGACCAACTTGTCTCAAATTTTTTGGTAACTTTATATCTTCATAAGTTGTTTTCTTGGAAACTGAATCACTTTTGTTGTTACGAATTCTTTCACTCATAAACCTATCCGTCCTTTCCCAATTGATCGAAACGATCTGAATGATTCTATTGAAAACAAACATCACCGATTATTGAAGCCAGCTATTGCACAACGGACTGTGCACGGTTTCAAGGGTATAGTAGCATGGTGATTTTGAAGTTTTTGTCATATCAGGCTAGCTTGTTTAAAGAACTTATCTTGTTTTTTATTTTTCTTTCTCAAGAAAATCTGCTCATTCTCAAAATTACTATTCATTTTTTCTTTTTCTAAATAAATTAGGTGAGATTTATAGGGAAACTTGCGATTTCTTTTTTCCTAATTACGTCTATATAGGAACTCTTTGGTAATACTTATAAATAGATTTTTAAGACAGCCAAATAAGAAAGGAATTGTTATGAAACAAGATTACAATACAGAACAAGATTTATACTATTACAACTGCTTAGACAACAGTGCTATCTATAAATTCTGCAAGCAATTGTTCGGTTTAATCGAAACCAAGATGGAAGAAAAGCAGAATATCGTTATTCTCTGTATTGGATCTGACCGTGCCACTGGCGACTGTCTCGGTCCTATCATTGGATACAAATTAGAAAAATTACAATATAAAAACTTGGCAATCTACGGCACTCTGAATAAACCCGTACATGCAAAAAACTTGCAGGACACTCTTTCCATCATCTATGAAAGATATCGCGATCCATTTATCATTGCAATTGACGCTTCCCTCGGTAAGGACAAACACGTTGGTTATGTAACGCTGGCAGAAGGCTCCTTAAAACCAGGCATTGGTGTAGATAAAGAACTTCCTCAAGTAGGAGATATCTGTATCACCGGAATTGTAAATGTTACGGGATATCTTAATCATATGCTGTTACAGACAACAAGGCTAGATACAGTAATGCAGCTCGCTGACTTTATCTGCGTAGGGCTTAGATATGTGCTTCGCCAACAACAGAGCCTGCCGCTCACTATGACTTCACGGTAGGCTGCTAATAACCTCTTAGCAAAAAAACTTAGAATACACTCTTTACAATAACTAAAAAAAGTGCCAGACATCATTTGTCTCTGGCACTTTTTATTTATTTTGCAGGAACGCCGCTTATAGCCGCTGCCTGCACTCGTTGATCATGATAGATCTGAATTCCTTCGGATATGGATCTTAACTGGTTCATATTCATAATTTGAATTAACTCATCAATTGCCTCCACATTCATAAGATCCTTACCTATATACACCTGATAGTTATTGGTAATTTCAGAAGTTATCTTTCCGATTTTTTCTTCTATATGATGCGTCTTCTCTTTCTGAGCTTCATATTGTTTCTGTAAATCAGAAACCTCCATTTGATGCTTTGCCCTTACCTCACTGGCAAGTACATTGCTAGTGGTATTCTGCAATGTTGCCAATGCTTCACCCTTCTCTTGCTGGATTTCCCTAATCTTTTTCTCCAGCTTCTGAAGCTCTTTGTTATAAGAATCTAAATTATAGATACTCTCATCCTTATCTTTTGTAATACGTCTTTTAATTTTTGCAATCTGCCTGTCATTTTGACGAATCTGATACCTTAACGCTCTTGATTTCTCAATTGTATCCGGACTCTTAAGCTTTGTAGCATAATATGCAATATAATACAGTACTCCTGCCGCCAAAAGGATCAGGCCATAAGTCACTACGTAAAATAAGACACGCTTATCTGGCGCCATAATGAGATATAACGATTTTGGCAACACCGCCAATAGAATAACAATAACAATCAAGTCAATCATCACATCTGACAGGCCTTTTGGTGCCAGCATTGCAAAACTGAGACGATTATTATAAATTCTCGCAATCTTTCCCTGACGAAATTCATAGGATACTTCCTCAGATAACTTTTTATTCTGCTCACGAAGTGTCTGTGTTTCCGAGGAAATACGTTCCTTCACTTTCTCATTCTTATTTTTTTCTTTCTTTTCCCTTACCTTTTTTATCTTGGCATTTTGCCTCTCAACCTGTTCATCGTAAGACATGGCAATTCCCTGCTGCCTCTGTGCAATTACAGCTGTAATCTCATTATTAATCTGAACTTCCTTCTGCTGTAATTGCATTTCTAGCTGCTGTTCTGCTATATCATTATTTGATAATTCCCTTTTATATTGTTCTAATCCAGTTAAATGGTCCCTTAATTTCTCAAGTTCCCAAACACCTTCTTCTAAAACGTTTCCCTTGTCCATAAATTTCTCCTTTACCTATGTAGGTTCTAGTAATATTTTATCAAATATACCCTTTATACTCAATTCCTATTCTTACAAACTAAATATACTTTTATTTTTAAATTATATCTTTTTTATAAGTTGGACATAGATTGGTCACAATTAGCATATATACTAATACTTGCAAGAGATTTTATACATTTAAAATACCCCCTCTCATTAACCGAAAAACTAACAACCCCTGTTAGATTTTTCAAATTATCAAATACCGTAGCATATCCGTCAAATATGTTACAGTATACGAAAAAGGAAGTTTCTATCGTCGCAAATGGAAACTTCCTTTTTTTATTGGTAGGAGGCAGCTTGTAGAGATGTTTCCTGCCAATAAAAAAGTGTGTGTTCCACACACTTTGCCCGCGCCGAACCTGGTCGCACAAGCGACATCCTCATTTCAGGTGAGTGCGCATCCCGCGCCCTGTCTTTTAGGGCGTTTTTTATTGGTAGGAGGCAGCTTGTAGAGATGTCTCCTGCCAATAAAAAAAGACGTCAAAATGCTAACTATAGCACTTTGGCGTCTTTTCATTTATAATTCTACTCTTCCTTCTAACGCTCGAAGCAATGTCACTTCATCAATATATTCCAAATCGCCTCCAACAGGAACACCACTTGCAATACGACTCACCTTGATACCAGTAGGTTTTATTAGCTTGCTGATATACATTGCTGTTGTCTCGCCTTCTAAGCTAGAGTTTGTTGCGATGATGACTTCATCAACATCGCCTTGTAAACGCAACATAAGTTCTTTTAATCGAATATCAGATGGACCAATTCCAAGCATTGGGGATATGGCACCATGTAATACATGGTACACACCATCATACTTTCCTGTCTTCTCATAGGCTGCCAGATCTCTTGAATTTTCAACGACCATAATCTCTCGCTGATTTCTCTTATCACTGCCGCAGATCGGACATAAATCCTGATCTGTTAAGGTACAGCAGTTCTTACAGTACTTTACGTTCTTTTTCGCATCTGTAATTGTATTACTAAGGCTCATAACCTGATCCTCAGGCATATTTATAATATGAAATGCCAAACGTTGTGCTGATTTGGATCCAATTCCAGGTAGTCGTGACAACTCCTCAATTAACTTACTAATCTGTTTGCTATAATAATCCATTAGAAAGGAAATCCTCCGCCAAGGTTGCCTAAACCACCTGCGATAGAGTTCATCATTTGACCAGACTCATCTTCCATTTTTCTAAGAGCTTCGTTTGTTGCTGCCATAATTAAATCTTCTAACATTTCGATATCATCTGGATCTACAACTTCTTCTTTTAACTTAACAGAAACAAGTTCTTTTTTACCGGATACACAAACAGTAACAGCTCCGCCACCTGCAGTAGCTTCCCAAGTTTTCTCTTCGAGCTCTTTTGTCTTTTCTTCCATTTGTTTTTGCATTTTTTGTGCTTGTTTCATTAAGTTGTTCATGTTACCAGGAAGTCCTCCTGGGAATCCACCACGTTTTGCCATTTTTATTTCCTCCTTATAAATGCATCTTTATTGTTATTATTAATCATATTCCACATTTGGTGTCTTTATAAGTTTACTTATATCTGAAATCTTGTCAAATCCATCACGTCCTTCAGCTACCACCTTGGTCTGAATCTTAACTTCCTTGCCTGAGTATTCTCCAATTGCCTGCTTTAAGATGGCCATAGAGTCTTCACGCTCAACATATGTGCGATCCAAGTCTTTTGAGAATACCAATACAATTTCATTTGCTTCATTTACCGTTGGTTTTGCACCCATTAACATAGAACGTATTGGACCTTCCAGAATATCTAGAATTCGGTTCCAGTTTCCAGCAATGTTTTGTACTTCCTCAGGAAGTGCTTCCACTAAAATCTGAGGCTGTGCAGGTTCACTCTCTGATGTTTCCATCGGTTTAGCTGCCCCACTCTCTTGTCTTCCTGAAACTACGACTCCATTTTCTAACTTATCCTCTAATACTCGAAGGCGGTCTAAAACTGAATCATAATTTGTCTCCATCTCTGGTCTGCATAACTTAATGCAGGCAACTTCGACAAGAACTCGTTTCTGAGACGCGTATTTAATTTGGTTTGCTAAATCGGAAAAAATACGAATATATCGCATTAATGTATCTAACTCTACCTCATTTGCCATTTGCTTTAACTGTTCATAATTCTCTGTCGATACTTCTATCATATCTTCAGCATGTTCGGAAGTCTTTAAAAGCATAAGATTTCTTAAGTACCAGGTAAAGTCTATCACAAATTGGCTTAATTCTCTACCTTTAATTAATAACTCCTCTATAAGCTCCATGCAGTTTACCACATCCTGAGTCCTTATATAGGTCATCAATTTTTGGAATACTTCGATATCAACTGCACCAAGTACTTCTAACACCTTATCATAAGTTAAGACTTCTCCATAATTAAATGCAATACACTGGTCCAACAGGCTCAGTCCATCACGCATGGAGCCATCTGCTGCCTTTGCCACATAACGAAGTGCCTTTGGTTCTACTTCCACCTTTTCCTCTACCATCAAATCTGCCATACGATCAGCAATGGTATCAATGGAAATTCTTCTAAAGTCATAACGCTGACATCTTGAAAGAATTGTAATCGGTATCTTATGGACTTCCGTTGTTGCCAAAATAAAGATTACATATGATGGTGGCTCTTCTAATGTCTTAAGAAGTGCATTAAATGCACCTGCTGATAGCATATGAACCTCATCGATAATATAAACCTTATATTTTCCCTCTGTTGGAGAATATTGAACTTCATCAATGATTTCACGAATATTATCTACACCATTATTGGATGCAGCATCAATCTCTATTACATTCATTGACGTATTATTTAAAATACTTTTACAAACCGCACATTCATTACATGGGCTTCCATCTATAGGGTGTTCGCAGTTTACTGCTCTCGCTAAGATCTTAGCTATTGTTGTCTTACCCGTACCACGAGTACCACAAAACAGATAAGCATGTCCCACACGACCAGATGTAATCTGGTTTTGTAATGTCTTAACAATGTGTTCCTGCCCCTTCACATCCTCAAAACCAATCGGGCGGAACTTACGATATAACGATGTATAAGACATAATTTACCCTCTTTCTAATCTCCAAATACTATTCCAAGATCTTTAATTTCTTTTATAAACGCACTATCAGGGTCAACTTGTTTTAGTTTTCCAGCTACCTCATACAAAGGCACCGGTACCAACTCATGGTTTCGAATTCCAACCATATAGCCAAACATGCCTTCTTTTACAAAGGCTGCCGCTGCAGACCCCATCCTTGAAGACAAGATACGGTCATACGCATTGGGGCCTCCGCCTCTTTGCATATGTCCTGGTATGGTAATACGAACCTCTTCACCTGTAAGTGCCTCAATTTCCTCACCTATTTTATACGAAATTGATGGATATGGCAATCCTTTCAACTTTTCCTTATACTCCTTTTTCGTAAGCTGGCTGTCCTCTACCGATTTGGCTCCTTCAGCTACTGCCAGTATGGTATAGTTCTTTCCTGCTTCTTTTTGCCTCTTTATTAAGTCTGCAATCTTATGAATATCATAAGGAATTTCCGGAATGATAATTGCATCTGCACCTGCTGCAACTCCGGCATGTAAGGTAAGCCATCCGACCTTGTGTCCCATAACCTCTACAACAAACACCCTGCTATGAGAAGATGCCGTTGTATGTATACAATCTATCGCATAAGTTGCCACATCTACCGCACTATAAAATCCAAATGTGACATCCGTTCCCCAGATATCATTATCAATGGTCTTTGGCAGCGTAATGATGTTAAGACCCTTGGTGCTTAATAGGTTTGCAGTCTTGTGACTTCCATTTCCACCAAGTATGATCAGACAGTCAAGTGCAAGTTCATTATAGGTTCTTACCATTGCCTCTATCTTATCAAATCCATTCTCCTCAAGCCTTTGTATTTGTTTAAATGGCTGTCTGGAAGTTCCAAGAATCGTACCTCCCAATGATAAAATCCCCTCAAAATCTTTCTCGCACATAGTTATATAATTCCCATATATCAATCCTTTATAACCATCAAGTATTCCAATAATCTGAATCTCTTTATATGTATCGCATAACGCCTTTACAGTTGCTCTCATTGTAGCATTTAAGCTTTGACAATCTCCTCCGCTGGTTAAGAACCCTACTTTTTTCATTCCCTTACGCTACCTCCTCGATTACTTTGCCTAAAAATATCATTAGTAATATTTTACAATATATTTGTAAATAACAAAAGCCCTTAACCGAACCATTTCAAGTTCCATTAAGAGCTTCTGCTTTATTTCTTATACCAATCTCCAAATACCTGTTTTGCTAAGTTTTGTAATTTTGAAACGGTAAGCCCCTTCCCATGTAAACGATGTTCACTGGCAAGGCTGTTGGTATATTCTGATAGCTTGTATACAGTATATGCCTTATAGGACGAACTAAAATGGGTCACTGTTGGAGTCACCGATGCATCCTTAATTGTGGTCTTTCCATCTGCACTCTTATGAATTGTGACTTTTGCAAGCCCTCCAAGCATACGAGGCACCTCAGACTGTCCCGATACAAAGTTGCCCAAAGAGTAATATACTAACATCTTATGTCCATCCAAACCATTTACCCATTCTACCGGCTCAATAACATGCGGATGGGATCCAATTACAAGATCCACTCCTGCTTCTGCAAACACTTTTGTATACTTCTTCTGCTCAGAGTCCGGCTCATATTCATATTCTGTTCCCCAATGCACAAATACTACAATAAAATCAGAGACTTCTTTTGCCTTAGCAATATCTTTCTTAATCTTTTTCTCATCTAATAAATTAACCATGTACTTACGGTCTGATGGCAAAGGTAGTCCATTTAGACCATATGTATAATTAAGCATCGCAATCTTAATTCCATTTTTCTCAACTACTTTTACCGTATCCTGCTCCTTCTTCGTCTCATTAGCACCAAGCACGGTAATTCCCTTTTTTGTCTTCCAGTAATCCAGTGTATTCTGAAGCCCCTTCTCACCTTTATCCATACTGTGATTTGTTGCCTGCAATACTACGTCAAATCCAGCCTTAACCAATGCGTCTCCCACTTCTGTTGGAGAATTAAATGTAGGATATCCAGAGTATCCTAATGATTTTCCGCCTAATACAGTTTCTTGATTTACAACTGCAATATCAGCATTAGAAATGTCTCCTTTTAGGTTTTTATATAAATGATCAAAATTGTAAGTTCCGTCGTTACGTTTTCCACTTGAAATAACTTGGGTATGTATTAAATCATCTCCCACTGCCAATAAGGATACTTCATGTTCTTCTCCATCACCGGCCTGTGGTGACTTTGTCTCTGCAGGCTTAGCACTTGGCGTCGCATCTGCCTTCGGCGTGGTATTTTGTTTTGGTGAAGCAGTTGCTGCATTTTGTCCTAATGCGGGCTGCTTTGTTGTCTCCTGTTTAACATAACTTGTCTTGTTTTGTCCCTCTTTCAGTGAAAAAATATTCACTACGGTAAATACAACTACTACTGCGGCTAAGATCGAAAGCAGTAAGACAAGCAGTTTTCTTTGTTTCCCCTTCTTCATAAACACTTATAACTCCATTCCCGTTATTATTAGATTGATAATCTGTTTGCAAGAGCTTTATGATATCAAATCTTAACTTCTATATTATACCTATTTATACATTTTTTTACAACCTTATCTTCTTTTCGAGAATTATAATTGTTTTTCTATCAACTAAAAATGGTCAATCTCCCTTCCTTCAGGAAATTGACCACATTGACTAAAGTTCTAATTTTAAATCTCCATTTTTAATCCAGCCCTTTTTTCGCATAAATTCAGAAAAAGTCAGACATAATGCTGGCGGTAATACAAAGTGTAAGATGGCAATCTTAAGTAATGTAATTACAGCCCCATCTACACCTACCATACTGCTATATGTCTGAATTTGCCCTACTAGACCGGCAGTTCCCATACCCGATCCCACACTATTATTTGTCATTTTAAATAAAAGTGTAGATACCGGTCCTAATATGGCACTTGTCAGAATTACCGGAAGCCAGATAATTGGCTTTCTTACTATGTTAGGAATTTGGAGCATGCTCGTACCAAGCCCTTGTCCTAATAAGCCTCCAATTCCATTCTCTCGATAGCTAATAACTGCAAATCCTATCATATTTACACAACAGCCCACTGTTGCCGCACCTGCCGGAAGTCCATGAAGGCTAAGAATAATTCCCAATGCTGCCGAACTAATTGGCAAAGTTAACGCCATTCCCATTATTACAGATATAACAACTCCCATTAAGAATGGTCTCTGCTCCGTTGCCCATGTAATAATGGTTCCGAGGCTATTCATCATAGCCGTAATCTTAGGTCCCAATAAGATGCCTACCAACGCTCCTGACCCTATGCTTAAAATAGGGGTAACCAATATATCCACACTTGTCTTTCCTGACACAAAGTGTCCTATCTCAATTGCTACGTATGCTGCGATAAATGCACCTAATGGGTCACCAGTAGAAAGGGCAATTCCTGTCTTTGTTAGCAACGTACCTGCGACCATTATTTTGGCCTGTGCCCCAATCATACCTGCAACTGCTGCGGAAACAACAACTAAAGGACTCTCCTTAAACTTATATGCCACACCGCATCCTATACCTGCACCTGTCAGACAGCTGGCCATTGCACCAACCATGGTTATGTAACCTGCAATATCACTCGGAAACAATGGCGCTACCTGCTTTATAATCGTTCCCACAATCAATGTTGCAAACAGCCCTAGAGCCATCCCACTTAATCCATCAATAAAAATTCGTTCTAACCACTTCACAAACTTATTCATTTTGTTTTTCCTCCATGAACTGTACAAGACTCAAAAGTAATATTGTTTTATTCTGTAACTAAAAAGCCTCTTTCTCTTAATGCATCTTCGATGCGATCTAAAACATTTTCTGAATCTGCCTCAACTGTATGGACATGGATTCCATCCGTCAATTCTTTTAGAGGCACTGTACGTTTTGTCTTAACCTTTTCCACAAACTCATAAACTTCCTGTCTTGTCTTAATGATCAAATCTGCCTGTATCTGCCCATAAATATCATGCATTACGGTAACATCCAGTACTTTTCCACCATTATCAACGATAACACAAAGCTCGTCCTCGATCTGTTCTGTTGTATGTCTTACCAAAAAGCTTCTTGTTGCCTTTAAATCCTCTACTATATAAAGCATATAGCCTCTTGTTGTCGAAATTATATTTTTATTCGTTGCACGGAGCAATGCAATATCCTGCACAACGACCTGTCTGCTTACACCTAATATCTTTGCCAGCTGGTTGCCTGAAATGGCATCTGCTGAAGAACCAAGCAGTTCCACAATCTTATCTCTTCTTTCTTTTCCATCCATCTGCATATCGTTCCTTTCCTAATAATATAATCATATCAATAGTGCTACTAGTTGTCCATGCCATATTTTCATGCTATAATCGGTGTTAACTTAGTTAACAATAAGTCTATACAGTAGACAATCCATAAATAGAAAGGACTACTAAAATGTTTCGCTTATGGGCAAAAGTTTTTAAAGATAATCGCATGCAATGTGATATGGTTGTAGAAAATGATGATTTAACATTGAACCGTACACGAAAAATTTATCATGCTATCGATGAAATCTGCTATAACTTCGATCTATCCAAACCGATTTGGTTACAAGCAACGATCGATGATTTCAAACGACATGATAAAACAAGATTTACCCAAGATAATTTTATGGAAGCCATCGATTTCGACTATTTAGAAATTCAAGTAATCGAAGAAGATTAAAAATAAGGAGGCCAACTATTATGAGCTTTGCTGATGATATAAAGAATTACCAATGTAAATTTACGATTTCCTCAATCACGCCGGAAATAAGACGAAGAATATGGAATATCTCCTACAAGGCAAATCCAGATATTTCTCTTGATGAATTATCCTATCTGACAATACCATATGTAAATTTCTCAAATGAGATCTGTATTGGTGAATTAATTGTAAATTCCAGAATTGCAGAAGATACGCTAAATGCATTTAAGGAATTATTTCAAATTGGATATCCAATTGAAAAAATGGTATTAATCGATGCCTACGGTGCGGACGATATTCTTTCCATGACCGACAATAACTCTTCTGCCTTTAACTATCGTTATATTGACAGTACCACAATTCTCTCAAATCACAGTAAAGGATTGGCCTTAGATATTAATCCACTTTATAATCCTTATATTAAAACAGTCGACGGAAAAGAACGTATTTTACCACCAGAAGGGGCCGCATATGCAGATCGGACAGAAAATAACCCTTACTATATAAAAAAGAATGACGCTTGCTATACTATCTTTCTTAAATATGGATTTACTTGGGGTGGTGACTGGACTGACAGCAAAGACTATCAGCATTTTGAACATATTTAACCAGAGAAAAGGCCCATAAGCACTAAACAGCTTATGGGCCTTTTTATTATTTAAAAGATTAAAGTCTCTTCTCTAATTCTTCACGTTCTTTTTCAAAACCTGGTTTACCAAGTAATGCAAACATGTTTTTCTTATAGCTTTCAACACCTGGCTGATTAAATGGATTTACACCTAAGATATATCCACTAACGCCTACTGCGAATTCAAAGAAATAGAATAACTGACCAAGGGAGAACTCGTCTTGAGATGGAATTTTCACTAAGAAGTTAGGAACATTACCATCTGTATGAGCAAGTCTTGTACCTCTCATGGCGCATTTATTAACAAAATCAATGGATTTTCCAGCTAAGTAGTTTAATCCATCAAGATCAACCTCTTCTTCTTCAATTGTTAAATCACAAGTTGGCTGTTCGATTTCAAGAACTGTTTCAAACATAGTTCTTTGGCCATCTTGGATAAACTGACCCATGGAGTGAAGATCTGTTGTTAAATCAACCGCTGCTGGGAAAATACCTTTGCTGTCTTTTCCTTCACTTTCGCCATATAACTGTTTCCACCATTCATTTGTATAATGTAAGGATGGCTCATAGTTACAAAGAATTTCAATACTCTTATTTTTTCTTAATAAGATATTACGGCTTGCTGCATAAAGAACAGAATCATTTTCCTCAAACTTATTGTTGATACAACGTTCTCTCATTGCTGCAGCTCCATCCATTAATGCTTTGATGTCTGCACCGCTTGCTGCGATTGGTAATAAACCAACTGCTGTTAATACTGAGAAACGTCCTCCAACATCATCTGGAACTACAAAGCTTTCATATCCTTCAGCATCTGCTAAATTCTTTAATGCTCCCTTAGATTTATCTGTTGTTGCATAAATTCTCTTAGCTGCTTCTGCTTTTCCGTATTTTTCTTCTAAGTGTTTCTTAAAGATACGGAATGCAATTGCAGGCTCTGTTGTTGTACCAGATTTACTGATTACATTAATTGAATAGTCTCTATCCCCAACAACATCTAATAGATGTTTGATATAAGTACTACTGATGCTGTTACCAACATAATAGATTTCAGGAGCTTTACGAAGTTCCTTTGACACATTGTTATAAAAACTATGACCTAAGAAATCAATTGCTGCTCTAGCGCCTAAGTAAGAACCACCAATACCAATTACAATAAGCACTTCAGAATCACTCTGAATTTTAGCAGCTGCCTTTTGAATTCTATCAAATTCAACCCTGTCATAATTTACAGGAAGATCAATCCAACCCAAAAAGTCATTTCCGGCGCCAGACTTATTCAGTAACTTTGTCTTAGCTCCTTCAGCAATGTCTTTTATCATCTCAAGTTCACTGTCAGTAACAAAATCTTTAGCTGTTGAATAATCAAATCGTACTTGTTTTAACATTATACCTACACTCCTTTGATTTTACTAAACTGTTATAGTATATTCTAACAAAATAAGCAGGTATTATCAACATTAAAACTAAATATATTATCCATATTTGTTATATTATAGTAATTTTATCTCATTTTTTAGAGAAATTAGGATACTGAAAAATCAGCCTACAATAAATACTCTTTCAAGATATCTTCAATGACTTTTGCCTCTTCCTCAGTAATGTCATCCATAACGATGGATGGCTCTTTTAACTGTTTCTTTACATTCACTTTCTTATTTGCTGATTTATAGCGTTCGAATTCGCTGACTGCAATTTCTTCCTTCACATTAACCGGCTTTTCCTCAACGACTGGTTCAGCCACTGCAGCCACTGCCTTCACAGATGCCTTCTCTTTCATCTGCCTCATTTGCTTCTTTTGTTTGTCTGCAGCAATCAGTTCTTTTAATTCTTTCTTTTTTGCTTCCCTGCGTTTGATTCCTGGATCTACTTCTTGTTTCTCTTTCTTTCTTGCCTTCATTTCGGCAGCTTTGATCCGTTTCTCTTGTTTTGCTTGTTTTGCTTGTTCTCTTCTTTGCTTTCTCGTTAGTTTAACTTCTGCTGCAGCTTTTGGCATATCAAAGTATTCTTTCTTATATTGATCTAAAAGCTCTGCACTAAATTCATCGCTTTCTAGTCTTGCTTTTAAGAAATTCTCTAAATAATCCTTTATATTGGTACGAAGGACCAGACGTTTCATACGAAGATTAATGACAAAATCAACAGCCACTAACACTGCCGAACTTAAAACACCCACAGCCAATGTGGATAAAATCTGATTCCTTCCACAATCATAAAAAACTCCAAGTAAGGCAAATATAGAGGCTACTAATGTACAAAGAATAACAAATTCCCCACTTATCGTTTCCCATGTGTATAACTTTATGCCGCAAAAACGATGTCTATATACATACTTATCCACAAAAGTATCCACATTATTAACACCCAGTTTTATTTTATAACAAGTTTCAAATTTTAAGCGAAGCACACGCATTAACTTATTCTTCGATGTGCCCATTCGTTTTGAAGCTCGAATTAGAGTTCGGTATTTTAGGGAAATTAAACATTTCATCAAAAAACCAGCCGCAAATATACCTAATACGATGTAAGTGAATATGTTGTTCTCAAACCACTCTTGAACCATACGATACCTCCTGCTTTTAACCCAGTTTTTTACTCATACTATGATTTGAGTTTACCCCCAAAAACAAGGACAAGCAAACAGAATCGATTGACAAGAATACCGTACAAATGCATTAATTATTCTGATAATTAAAAAAATGCGTAGAATTCTACATAATAGTCTGTAGAATTCTACGCATTAAAGAAAAATTTTTTTAATATTTAAATAAAGTATATGGAACATACACTTCCCTAGCACCAAATCTGGTGGCTACAACTATGCAAGTTTACGAAGCATTCCTGTTACTAATGCAACTGCATGTTCTGCTGCTTTCTTTTCAAATTGTGGGTAATCTTCACATGCTGTACTATCTGCTTTATCAGAGATTGCACGGATAATCACAAAACGAGTATCATTTAAATACGCAACTTGTGCAATTGCAGCGCCTTCCATTTCCGCACAGTAACCACCAAAGTTTTCTTTTAACCAAGTCTTTTTCTCAATACCTGAGATAAATTGGTCTCCTGTAACGATACGTCCAACACGTGTTGTAATAGAAGGATCCACTTCCTTGCATACTTCTTGTGCTAATTCTACTAATTCTTGATCTGCTACGAAATCGGAACATTCCATTTGAGGAATTACTCCTAATCCATAACCAAATCCTGTCGCATCCATATCATGGTGAAGTACGTCTTTAGAGATTACAAGATCTCCAATTTCGATTTCATCATGAATTCCACCTGCAATACCACTATTGATAATGATATCTACATTAAATACGTCTACAAGGATTTGTGCACATACTGCAGCATTTACTTTGCCGATACCGCTTCTTACAACGACAACTTCTTTTCCTTCTAACGTTCCTTCATTAAATTCCATGGATGCCTTAGTAACTACACGTTCTACATTCATTCTGCTCTTTAATGTAGTTACTTCGATTTCCATTGCGCCAATAATACCTATTTTCATTTGGATATACCCTCACTTGTTATTTATAAATTGTGTTTTTATTAAGTATGACTCACTTTTCGAATATGATACCATACAAAGCCAAAGATAGCAAAAACTATTCCTTTCTGGCATTGCCAAACGTTTCTTCCTGGTATAAAATTAAGAGCAGAAAACAAATGATATGAAGGGAAGACCACTTATGATATATAAAACTAAAGGAACTTGTTCCAAATCCATAGAATTCGAAATTGAAAACGATATTGTTACATCCATTCATTTTACCGGAGGATGTGATGGTAATCTAAAAGGCATCTGCAAATTAGTAGAAGGAATGAACATTGATGATGTGATCAGCCGCCTTACTGGCCTGACTTGCGGATTCAAAAGCACATCCTGCCCTGATCAATTGGCTCACGCCCTAACAGAATATAAAGAGAATACTAAATAGGACTTTACTTAGTTAAGAAAGGAAGGTTAATATGAAACGCATCGTATTAACAGGAGGCGGAACCGCTGGACATGTAACTCCAAACATAGCGCTTTTGCCAGAATTAAAAGCAAGAGGATACGAAGTATATTACATCGGATCAATCAATGGCATGGAGAAAAAGTTAATCGAAGATTACAACATTCCATACTATGGAATCTCTTCTGGTAAATTAAGAAGATATCTGGATATCAAAAACTTCACCGATCCTTTTAAGGTAATCAAAGGCTACTTCGATGCTTATAAAATCTTAAAGAAATTAAAACCAGACGTGGTATTTTCTAAAGGCGGATTTGTTACAGTACCTGTAGTACTTGCAGCAAACCGTAGAAAAATTCCTGCAATCATCCATGAATCCGATATGACTCCTGGACTTGCAAACCGTATCTGTATTCCAAAGGCAACAAAAGTATGTGCAAACTTCAGCGAGACCGTTGATGCACTCCCTAAAGAAAAAGCTGTATTAACAGGCACTCCTATTCGTGCAGAATTATTTAAAGGGAACAAGATCAAAGGATTAGATTTTGCCGGCCTTACTTCTAACAAGCCTGTCTTAATGATTATTGGTGGAAGCCTTGGTGCTACTGCTGTTAACAATGCAGTACGTGCAATCTTACCAGAACTTCTTAAGAAGTTCCAAGTCATCCATTTATGTGGACGTGGTAAATTAGATGAAAGCTTAAGCAATGTAAACGGCTATGTACAATATGAGTATATTAACGAACAGCTTGCTGATCTTTTTGCAGCTTCTGACTTGATTATCTCTAGAGCCGGTGCCAATGCAATCTGTGAGATTCTTGCACTTAGAAAGCCTAATATCTTAATCCCTCTTTCTGCCGCACAAAGCAGAGGCGATCAGATTCTTAATGCCAACTCCTTTAAGAAACAAGGATACAGCTATGTTTTAGAAGAGGAAAATATCACAAACGAAAGCTTATTATCTGCAATCAATGAAGTTTATGATGCTCGTGCCTCTTATGTTAAGACTATGAGTGAAAGCACATTAAATGACTCTATCAAGACAATCCTTGATTTATGCGACGAAGCAGCTTCTAAGAAACATTCTAAGTAATAGACTGTATATGTCAGCTACATGCTAATTCAGGAGAAGTCTTCTATATATTAATGAAGCTCCACACAATATTGTTGTATTGTATGGAGCTTTATTTTTTTATTTTATTCTTGCTGCAATTGATTTTGCAATTCCAGCGAAATCATCATTGTAAACTTCTTTATGAGCCCATCCAATGGTTACACTATCCTCTTTGTAACGTGGAATTAAATGCACATGTACATGAAATACTGTCTGTCCTGCTATTTCACCATTGTTCTGTAGGATATTAATACCTTCACAATTAAGTTCTTCCTTCATTGCTGTAGCAACTTTCTTAGCAACAACAAAAATCTTGCCTGCTGTCTCA
This sequence comes from bacterium, assembly GCA_030535455.1. Taxonomy (GTDB): domain Bacteria; phylum Bacillota; class Clostridia; order Lachnospirales; family Lachnospiraceae; genus KM106-2. Next base: position 51,114 of record JAUNJY010000014.1, on the reverse strand, counting down.
TCGCTTAGCTCAAAGATATTTGCTGCATGTTCCTTTGGAAGAATAATAGCATGTCCTTTAGATGCCGGATTGATATCCATGATTACTCTGAAGTCTTGATCTTCATATACTGTGGAAGATGGAATTTCTCCTGCAGCTATTTTACAAAAAATACAATCGCTATTCATTCTAACTACCTCCAATATTGTGTTCTTTTATTTTTTCAGTATAGCACACCCAAATCTTTCGGTATAGGCAAAATTACCAAATCCATGCATTTTATCTTCTTTTTCTCCCTGTGTTGTAGTAGAATAAGCGATAGAAAGAAAACTGAAAGGGGACTTATTATGTATCAAAATGATGTGGATGAAAAGATTCATCAGCTATGTACCAATAACTCTGAACTTACTGATCTGATGAAACAATACGAAGAAGAAAATAAATTACTCTTGTCGCAAATCACACATGAAATTAGAAATCCACTGACCCTCATCTACAGCACCTTACAACTAATCGAGCATAAAAATCCAGACATTACCCAGATAAACTATTGGTCTAATCTAAAGGATGATATGAAAGATGTATTCTCGCTGTTAGATCAGCTTAGCGAATATAATCATTGTGACACCTTATCAATCCAGCCCGTAGATTTACAGATCCTCCTTACAGAACTGGTAACCTCATTCAAGCCATACATGTCAGACAAATCCATTTCCATTTCTGTAAATATCGGAAGATATGCCAAACCATTTATACATAGCTATCCTTGTGATGAAACAAAGATAAAGCAAGTCTTTACCAACTTAATCAAAAATGCAGTAGAAGCAATTGAAGATACCGGAGAAATCGAGCTCAAATGTTTGGCTGACAGCGAACACGACCGACTTCTTATTTCAGTATCCAACACCGGCTCTACCATCCCGGAAGAGAACTTAACAAAAATCTTCACTCCATTTGTTACGACAAAGCCAAACGGTTCCGGACTTGGACTTCCAACTGCCAAACGCATCGTCTTATCTCATGACGGTACAATTACCGTTATCTCCGAACAAAATAAAACAACCTTTACCGTTGCTCTTCCGCTAACTAAGAACAATCAGTAAAGGCCATCTATTCGCTTAAGAAAATGGGAACGCTGTTGGTTTACATGTAAACTCAACCGTTTTCTTAAGCTTCGGATGTTTGAATGTTAAATAATAAGAATAAAGGGCAATTTTCGTCCAGCCTCTTCTATCCTTAAATCTTGCATTGTATTTTGTATCCCCCCAGATGCCACCTAGATGTTCTCCAAGCTGCACACGAATCTGATGGTGTCTTCCTGTAAGCAAATGCACGTCGATCAGGCTGCATTGTTCCTTTTCCACTTCCACATTTCCCACTACTTTATATTCCAATAATGCCTGTTTGGCATCCTTTACATTGGAATTAACCACCTTAGAAAGATTAGTCTTAGCGTCTTTTACCAGGTAGTCCTCTAAAAGTACCTGTTTTCCATCTTCACTAGCTGGAACTGACGAACTGACAATGGCATAATAACGTTTGTTCATTTCATGGCTTTGTAATTGTCTGCTTAACTCTGCAGCTGCCTGCTTTGTCTTCGCAAATACCATAACACCTCCTACCGGTCGGTCCAGGCGATGGACAATTCCTAAATACGGATTTGATGTGTGGTTCTGCTCACACAAATATGTCTTGATCATACTCACCATATCCAATGCCATGGATTTGTCACTTTGGGAAGGTACCCCCGCTGGCTTTTCACAAACGATTATATCGTTGTCTTCATGTAATATATTAAGCTTCATAAAGCCTCCTGCTCTTATACTTTAAAGCGATATCCCACACCCCAGATTGTCTCAATATACTGAGGCTTCGAAGTATTCTTTTCAATCTTCTCTCGAATTTTCTTAATATGAACGGTAACAGTAGCAATATCACCGATACTCTCCATATCCCAAATCTGTTTAAACAGCTCTTCCTTTGTATACACATGATTTGGATTTTCTGCAAGAAATGCTAATAAATCGAATTCCTTCGTTGTAAAAATCTTCTCTTCATTATTAATATAAACGCGTCTGGCTGTTTTATCAATCTTTATACCACGAATTTCGATCATTGTATTCTCTTTTACGCCGGTTCCAATCAATCGTTCATAACGTGCTAAATGCGCTTTTACTCTGGCTACCAGCTCACTTGGACTAAATGGTTTTGTCATATAGTCATCTGCACCTAGCCCAAGACCTCTGATTTTATCGATATCATCTTTTTTTGCTGATACCATGATAATTGGAATATTCTTAATCTCACGAACCTTTTTGCAAATTTCAAATCCATCTACTCCAGGAAGCATTAGATCTAGAATTACAAGGTCATAATCCTCACGAAGTGCAGAGTTTAGTCCTGTTTCTCCATCTAAATTAATAGTTACCTGGAAGCCGCTTAATTCTAAATAATCCTTTTCAAGCTCTGCAATTGTCTTTTCATCTTCAATGATTAATATCTTGTTCATCAATTTCCATCTCCTTTTTCAGGCTCATATAAAAAATAGTTCCGATATTTTCCTTACTCTTTGCCCATATGCTACCATTATGCTCCTCTACGATCTTTTTTGCAATTGCAAGCCCTAATCCAGTTCCTCCTGTAGAGGAATTACGGGATGCATCTGCACGATAAAATCGATCAAAGATATATGGAAGATCCTTTGCTGCAATACCTTTTCCGTTGTCTTCAATCTCAATTACAACCGTATCTTCATTTTCATGAATTCGAATATTAATGATGCCTCTTCGCTTATCCATGTATTTCACTGCATTGCCAACAATATTGTTGATAACACGCTTAATCTGCTCTGGATCAATGACCACATCTATTTCATGACTTGCATAGTTAAAGTATCCAAGATCGATATTCTTAACCTCCAAATCAAGACTAAGTTCTGATATACAGTCTGCAAAGTACTGATTTAGATTTACTGTGACAAAGTTATATGGAATGGTATTGGTATCTAACTTAGTATAAAGTGATAACTCATCCACCAGCATTGTCATATCGTTTGCCTTTGTATAAATAGTCTTTAAATACTTCTCTCGTTTTTCCTCTGTATCCGCAACACCATCCAGAATACCTTCAGTATATCCCTTAATTGCTGTTAATGGTGTCTTAAGATCATGAGAAATGTTGCTGATTAGCTCTTTTGATTCCTGTTCATACTGTAGCTTTGTATCAATCAATGTCTTCAAGCGAAGGCGCATTTCTTCAAAATCCTCACATAATAAGCCGATTTCATCTGTCTTATCACTTATAACCGAATAATTAAGGTCTCCCTCTTTCATTCGTTGGGTTGCAATCCTAAGTTTATTAAGCGGTCTGATCATACATCGATATAGCCAGCCGGTAATTAATGCTGACGTGAGACAGATAATGACAAAGAATGCGATACAGATTTCAACTGCAAAGTTCTTAATCTGAGGAACCATGGTATTAACATCGGTTACCACATAGATACTGCACTCTTTATTATCACTATAAAAATCCTGCTGTTTTATTAAAAATGACTCATGGCCACCCACATATACTCCACCATCAACGTTTGCCGTATTATCTCCAAACTTAGGAAGGTTGTCTTCCATCAGGATGGCCTGTTTTGGATTTCCGCAATAAATCATGTCTCCTTCCCTCTCAACAATCAGAAAAGAGTACTTTGTCAATAAGTCGTCATTTACCTCATCTAAATAAGACTTATCACATAACCTATCTGGATCCTTAATTGCTAATAATTTGATTTCATTGTAGACGCCTCTGGTTACACCATTTAAAATATGGATTGGATTTTGTATTACATCAAGCGTATCTGAATTCACATCATAGGAACGTTGAATGGACTCCACTTGGTAATGAATAATCCATGTACCCACAAATGTAATCAAACCAACGGGGAGAACGATTACAAGAATAAAAGCCATAAACAGCTTTGCACGCATCTTCATAATATACCCCAATTCTATCTATTATTTTAATATTTCTCATTATTTTACTACCTAATATTATAACATAGCAGCACTATATTTACACCTAAACAAACTATAAGGAATCTAAACATTTGATAAATTCTAGAAAATATTATCAAAAAATATTTTCTCTTGACGAATGGAAAAAAAGAGTATATTATTAAGGAGCTATAAATACAATAATAAATAGGATATCTTATTTGGAGTGGTGGAGAGTAAAGGCTCAACGAAACCACGGCAACCCCGTTAAGGAAGGTGCCAATCTGAGCGAGTAATCGAACAATAAGATGATTTGATATATAAATGTTCAAGTCCATCTTAGATGGACTTATTTTTTTACCCGAAAGCAGAACATACCGATTTCAAGTCAATTCGTTCACCAAATAAATTTAATATCTCAAAGGAGGATTTTATGGAAAAATTTTTATTTACGTCCGAATCTGTTACGGAAGGACATCCAGACAAAATCTGTGATCAGATTTCTGATGCAGTACTTGATGCCATCATGGCACAAGATCCAATGAGTCGTGTAGCTTGTGAAACAGCTATTACAACTGGTTTAGTTTTAGTAATGGGTGAGGTTACTACTAAAGCTCAAATCGATATTCAAAAAATTGTTCGTGAGACGATTACAGAAATCGGCTATGACCATTCTGATAAAGGCTTCGATGCCAACACATGCGGTGTTATCGTAGCATTAGACAAACAGTCTGCCGATATCGCTATGGGTGTTGATAAAGCACTTGAAGCAAGAAACAATGAATTAACTGATGAACAAATCGAAGCAATTGGTGCAGGTGACCAAGGTATGATGTTTGGTTATTCAAGTAATGAAACAGAAGAACTTATGCCATACCCAATTTCTTTAGCTCATAAATTAACTAAGAGATTATCTGATGTAAGAAAAGACGGCACACTTGCTTACCTTCGTCCAGATGGTAAAGCACAGGTAACTGTAGAATATGATGAAAACGGCAAACCAATTCACTTAAATGCTGTTGTTCTTTCTACACAACACAGTGCTGAAATCAGCCAGGAACAAATTCATGAAGACATTAAGAAATATGTATTCAACGAAGTTCTTCCTGCTGAATTAGTAGATGAAAATACTAAATTCTACATCAATCCAACTGGTCGTTTTGTAATCGGTGGACCAAACGGCGATAGCGGTCTTACAGGACGTAAGATCATCGTAGACACATACGGTGGATATGCTCGTCACGGCGGTGGTGCTTTCTCTGGTAAAGACTGTACGAAAGTTGACCGTAGTGCAGCTTATGCAGCTCGTTACGTAGCTAAAAATATCGTTGCTGCCGGTCTTGCTGACAAATGTGAAGTTCAATTAAGCTATGCAATCGGTGTTGCTGCTCCAACTTCTATCAATGTTGAAACATTTGGAACAAGCACTTTAAGCGATGAAAAATTAGTTGAAATCGTTCGTAAACATTTTGATCTTCGTCCAGCAGGCATCATCCAAATGTTAGACCTTAGAAGACCAATCTACAAACAAACAGCAGCTTATGGCCACTTTGGCAGACATGATTTAGACTTACCATGGGAAAAGACAGACAAAGCTTCTGAGTTAGCAGCTTACAAAGAAGTTTCCGCTACTTGCTAAGAGGCTGGTGCTTTTATAGGTTATAAAAAGATACTTATCTTCTTTAACACCAATAGTTATATACACCAAAACAAGCCCTACCAATTAAGGTAGGGCTTGTTTCAGCTTGTCGACAAAGTCGACAAGCTTTGGATGAAATCAGGCTTTCATCCAGTGCCGAAGGAAACGATTAGTGCTCACTCGTGCAAGTCCTTCTAAAACAGGACCTATTCGCACTAATCCAATATCCGAAAAGCGCGGTTTCCGGATATTGATTTTAATGAAAACCTACGGTTTTCAAACTTTCCTCTAAGCAATGCGCTGGAGTGAATGTAAGATTTCATTTGTCTACAGTCTGAAACAAGCCCTACCAATTAAGGTAGGGCTTGTTTTTTATACGAAGCTATTGATAGAATATTCTATTAATTAGCTAACTTTTAATTTAAATTTACGAATTGCTTTTTCATCTTCGTCATCGAGTTTTTCCATTACAGCACCTAATGCTTGTAATTTTCTTTCAAACCCTTCATATCCACGTTCGATATATCCGATAGAATCAACAATTGTAATGCCTTCAGCTGCTAAACCAGCAACTACGATTGCTGCACCAGCACGTAAGTCTGGAGCACTTACAACAGCGCCTGTAAATCCTTGTACGCCATCGATAATAGCACTATTACCTTCCACTTTAACGTTTGCACCCATACGAGCAAGCTCGTCCACATATTTGAAACGGTTTTCAAAGATGCTTTCAGTTACAATACTAGTTCCCATAGAAAGAGCTAATAAAGTCGTAATCTGTGGTTGCATATCTGTTGGGAAACCTGGGTAAGTTAAAGTCTTAACATGAGTATGTCCAAGACGTTTTGTAGCTACTACACGAACTGCATCATCGAATTCTTCAACTGTTGCACCGATTTCTTCTAACTTAGCTGTAATTGCTTCTAAATGTTTTGGAATAACATCTTTGATTAAAATATCACCTTTTGTTGCTGCTGCAGCAATCATAAAGGTACCTGCTTCAATTTGATCTGGAATAATAGAGTATTCACAGCCATGAAGCTTCTTAACACCATTAATACGGATAATGTCTGTACCAGCGCCTTTGATATCAGCACCCATAGAGTTTAAGAAGTTCGCAACATCTACTACATGAGGCTCTTTCGCTGTATTTTCAATAATAGTCTTACCATCTGCAAGAGAAGCTGCTAACATAATGTTAATTGTTGCTCCAACACTTGCACAATCAAGATAAATATGGCTTCCTAATAAGTTTTCAGCCTTAGCATCAATCATACCACCATGAATCTTAACTTCAGCACCTAATGCTTCGAAACCTTTGATATGTTGGTCAATTGGTCTGCTACCAATGTTACATCCGCCTGGTAAAGCTACTTGAGCAGATCTATATTTTCCAAGTAATGCACCTAATAAATAGTAAGATGCACGGATTTTACGAATAAAATCGTAGTCAATGCTGCATGTTTGGATTCCGCTACCGTTAATCTTAGCCATATGAGCATTTACACGTTCTACCTTTGCACCAATTCCTTCAAGTGCTTCTAAAAGAATATTGATATCACTTACGTCTGGTAAGTTATCAATTGTTACAGTTTCATCGGACATAATTGCAGCTGCTAAAATACCTAATGCTGCGTTTTTAGCGCCACCGATCGTTACTTCGCCAACTAATGGTTTTCCACCTTTTATAATATATTGCTCCATCGCACACCTCTATACAAATCTCAATTAATGAGTATCTTTTTAAATTCGTTATATTGTACAATTTAGACATTTGCATTTGTACATTCTGACTACATTTTACTTGATTATATCACATATTTTTAAATTAGTAAAAGAAAAAATTAAGAAAATAAAGGTGTATTTTACATTAATTTTGCATTGTTAACATACAAAATAACATTTTATCTTATCTAACAGCTCCTCTACTCCCAAATTCTCGGAATCTATTACAATATCTGCATATTTTTCATATAATGGACAGCGCTCCTCATACAATGAAAATAATGTTTGGCCGTCTTTAAGAGCAACACCCCTTTGCTTTATATTGCCAAGTCTACTGTCTAAAGTATCATAACTCAGCTTTATGTATACAACCGTGCCTATAGATTTCAGATGCTCCATCGCCTCTTCTCCATATACGACACTTCCTCCTGTAGCAATTACAGTCTCTTTCGTATTTATGGAGGCATTGACTTCATTTTCTATCTGTAAAAATCCATCCAAGCCTTCTTCTTCTATAATATCTTTTAACAACCTGCTTTCTCTATCTTGAATCACAAGATCTGCGTCGATAAACTGATATCCTAGAACTTTAGCTAATATAACACCGACTGTACTCTTTCCTGCACCAGGCATTCCAATTAAAACCACATTATTTTTATTCATCATACTGTGCTCCTTAATCTCTTGTAATATTAGTCCTATTTGCTGTTTTTCTTACGATTCTCAAAATATATGAATGAATCAATCTTATCAAAAATATCTTTAAAATTATCTCTTGGAGCCGCATCAATATACTTCTTTAATATCTCCTGCTCTGCGTCATTACGATATTTGGAATAAAAGATATCGAATAAGTTATGCCCACGGACATAAATACGGAATAACTCCATATTCTTTTCAATATCACGTTTGGAATTGATACGGATTCCGGTGTTCTTAATCATCCTCTTTACACTTCCAAGCCTATATAAATAGTCTTTGTATTTTGTAAACAGAATATTATAAAACTCATCGGTACTTTTAACCACACCAATTTTGGTCATGATTTCCGGATCTAAAAAATAATTTTCAAAAGAATAGTATTTTAGTATTAAAACGTTTTTCGGCGTTACCCTAGGAAGATTATCAACATCCTCCAGTGCTCGCTGACTATAATAGCTACATAATTGCTTTACCAAATGGTTTGGATTTTTTCCATCACTATCGCGTATCATCAAAAATTGGTCTTTTAAATACAACTTATTAATGTATTTCAAATTGGCATAAGTCTTTATATTCGTACAGCTATTGGTAGGAATAATTGAAATACGTTGTATATGACCTTCTTCATCATATATCTCTGAGTAATATTTTTCAAGTAGCAATGGTAAACGATTTCCATCCTGCTTTCCTTCGACAATAAATACAAAACTCACGTTCATCAAATCATTTGCCGTATAGCCTAAATCGTCTAAGATCTCATCTACATCGGTAGATGGATTGATGGTCGTGTAATATTCTTCATCTAATACTACCTGCTTTATTTGTTTAGAAGAGAAATTAAAAATCATATTTGGTGAATGGGTTGAGAAAATTACTTGATTTTTTTTCGATACTCGAAATAAAATTTCACTGGCAGCTTTCTGTAATTGAGGATGAAGATAAATCTCCGGGTCTTCAACAAGCAGAATGCATGGCACCTTATCCTTTTCCTCAATGTAGGCTTCAAGAAGTGACAGCGCATAAATGGTGCGTAATCCTTCGCTAAGATAATTGATCGTGCCTACCACGTTACGATCCCGGTTTATCACCTGGGTATCAATCGTAAATACTTTTTCCACATCCACATTATATACATATCGAATATCCTGACTCGGACTTCCGTTGATATGAAAATACTTATTAATTCTTTCCGTAAATTCATTGATATTTATACGGCACAGCTTATATTCCATTAACTTGGTAAGTTCAAACACAGACAGCTGTTCTGCCTGCTTCTTTCCAATCTTTCCAATACATTGAAAGCAGCGATTGCATTTCCTGGTCTTATCAAACATACAGACCTCATCTCGTAAATCCTGAATGCTTTCCTTATCATAGAAACGAAATATTTCTATCTGCAGATCTTCCACTAGCCGTGTCTGATCCAGATGAAACACTTTCGGAAATACCATTTTAATATAAGGGTTATTTTTACGCACACCGTCGGAGTATTTTACTACTTTTGTCGGCGATATGGTACATGAAAAGGATAGAATTCCATCCTGATAGGAAGGTAACTTTGAATTAAAATCTTTTTGCCATAGCTCGTATTTCTTATACTTACTGACAACGCCACGATTATGGTACACCATCAGGTCTGACTCATCAAACTCAACTTTCATGGTAATTGAAATAGGCCTTTTACGATCCACATAATCGCTATCCCTGATTTCACAATCTCCGGATACCAATCGTATTGCATCAATTACCACGGTCTTTCCCGTATTATTCTTTCCTACGAGAATTAGTACGTTCTCAATGTCTTCAATTACAAGGCTGCGGATCGACTTATAGTTCTCGATCTTAAGATAATTAATCTTCATGCTACCACCCCTAAGCAGAATTTTATTCTATTTTCTTTTCTTTGTCTTTTTGTTCTTGCGTACGGAATAACCAAAGGTACCAACTAATTCACCAAGATCAAAGTATTCTCCGTGTGAATATACCACTGGCTTAGCATCTGCTAAATGAAATTTCCCTTTTTCATCAATATACTGTTCATCTACATTTACTGCTACTACTTTGGCAATAAACATATGATGAGATCCAAGTGGAAGGATTTGTTCCAACTGACACTCAATATTAACTGGACTTTCGCCAACTAATGGTGCAGATACCACTTCTCCTTTTACCGGAGTGAGACCCATCTCTTTAAATTTATCAATATCCCTTCCTGAACGTACTCCACAGAAATCTGTTGCACGTGTAAGGTCTTTTGTTGTTAGATTTATTACAAACTCCTTAGAATTCTTGATCATATCATAGGAGTGTCTTTCTGGTCTTACTGATATATAAACCATAGGTGGATTGGTGCATACGGTTCCTGTCCATGCTACCGTAAAGATATTAGGCGCTTTTCCCTCTTCTGCGCAACTAACCATTACGACTGGTAATGGATACACCATATTTCCTGGTTTCCATGTCTGTTTCTTCATTTTCGTCTCCTGTATCTAGCTGTTAATTCAAACGAACATTTTTTGCATGCATAAACATAAAATTACATTTAAGCACAACATTATTTATTATATCACAATCTATTTTTATTAACAATTTTCAATTGCAAAATAGAAGGGTGTTTTTTTAAGGGGTGGGAAGAAAACTTCCCTGATCCCACAAAGCGTGTAGTTCAGAAAGCACTTGTTGCTTTCTGTCTGCGCCGAGCGCTGTCACGACAGTGATCCCTTCTGCTAAAGCGAGTGCGCATTCACTCTTGTTTTTCAAAGGGTGTTTTTTTAAGGGGTGGGAAGAAAACTTCCCACCCCTTAAAAAAAGTGTATGCATAATTCGTTAATTGATTACACATACACTTTTATTAGTTAGTTATTTTCTTGAAGCGTCTTTACTAATGCTGGGATTAACTGTTTCTTACGAGAAACAACGCCTTCTAGATAAACGCGGGAAGCTGCATCGTCGCTAACGCTGAATGCGTCTTTTACTACGCCAAATGCGCCTTCTCCGATATATAGTAACTCTGTTGATTCTTCAATGATGTTTGTAAGCATAAAGAAGATCATTGGAATTGCTTTTTCTTTTTGAACTTGAACGATATAAGGTTTTAATTTCACTTTGATTTCGTCTAATTCATCCTGAGTCATTGCAGTAATCTGTCCAACGCCGAATACTAATTCGCCTGCAGTAAATTGTTTGTAATCTTGATAAAAGATCTCTTCTGGAGTCTTATCAAGTACATTGCTTCCTGCTTTGAACATCTTAATTGCATACTCTTCAATTTCGATACCTGCAATTTTTGCTAAGTCTTCTGCTGCCGCTTTATCTACTGCAGTGCAAGTTGGGGAACGGAATACTAATGTATCTGAAAGGATTGCAGAACACATTAAGCCGGCAATGCTTGGCTCAATTTCCACTCCATTTTCTTTATATAACTGATACACAATTGTAGACGTACATCCAACTGGCTGATTTCTAAAGTAAACAGGATTGATTGTTTCTAAAGAACCAATTCTATGGTGATCGATTACTTCTTGGATATCTGCATCTTCTAATCCATCAACTGCCTGACTCTTTTCATTATGATCTACCATAATTAACTTACGACGTTTTCCATCTAATAAGTTACGTCTTGAAATCATACCACAGAAGTTTCCTTCTTTGTCAAGGACAGGGAAGTCACGATAACGTTTCTTCGCCATGATGTCTTTGATATCTTCGATATAATCTTCTTTCGTAAAGGACACTAATCCGCTCTTTCTCATAAAATGTCCGATTGGCATACTTTGATTGATAAGTCGTGCCACTGTATACGTATCATATGGCGTGCGAATGATTGTACAGTTGTTTGCCGCTGCAAGTTTAATGATCGTTTTAGATACTAAAGCCCCTTCACAGACGATAATACACTGTGCATTCATTTCAATTGCACATAATTGAGATTCATAACGGTTACCAAGGATTACAATATCTCCCTGTTCAATATAGTTTTCCATTAAGTCTGGATTTGCTGCTGCAATTAAGACTTTTCCTGAACTAATTGTTTCTTCGATTTCACCAACAACCATATCACCATCTAATGTTTCTACGATGTTTCTATATGGAGTATCTGCATGACCGATGATTTCATTATCAAATACGTTCATGTATGCCTTTGTGATATCACCTAATGTGATAAGGCCTTTTAAATGCTTGTTGTGTACGATTGGAATTGTAACGATATTTAAATCGCCCATCATTTCCCATGCTCTCTTAATAGAAATATGGCTTTCTACACCTTCATACTCACGAATTTCAATATCTCTTACACGTAATTTTACGTCAGATAAGTATTCTGGTTCATCCACTTTAAAGTAGTCTAATACGAATTGTGTCTCTGGACTTACATGACCGGCACGTTTCGCTTTATAGCCACCATTATTTAGTTTATTTTTTAATGCTGTATATGCAATTGCAGAACAGATAGAATCAGTATCTGGATTTTTATGTCCGATGACATATACGCTTCGATTTTGGTTTGACAATTACTAGTCCTCCAGTCTTACATTGGATCAACGTTTCTACTGTTAGAAGTTGACCACAACATTTTATTTTATACATACACTTAAAAATCTTGTGCAATTATTTTATTTATTTGACTGTCCTTATAATTGATAATGCCTTCTGATAATGTAACTTCCGTAAGATTTCGCATCTCTGCCTTCTCTATTACACCCTCAATAAGTTTCTTTAAGCTGCTTAAGCGCTCTCCATCAATTACATTGACTGCGATTTGATTACAAGCGGTTTCTAAGCATACTTTTGCCCCATCCTCTAATTCAAACTCTGAAGTTTCAAATAGATGGGATGCCAGGTCCATTAACTCCTCTTTTGATCTATACTCAATTTGAAGAGTATGTGAAAAACAAGAGCCAAATTCCTTGCTTTGATTAAGGAAGGCTGCAAGGTTCTCTTTCTTGTCCACTAAGATAACGATAATGTGGCCTTTCATATCTGTTAACATGTTTATAATGTCAGATTGACATTCTTCCGTTAACAAAGATGCTTCCTCAATAACAACAAAGCTGTCTTTTAATCGTTCATAGTTATCTGCTAACTTGATTTTATTAAGCTTTGCTGCCGTAATTTTTGCAAGACGGCAAGTCTCAAATATATTAAGCTCATGAATGGCCTTCGCCATCTCTTTCGCAAGCGTCATACAATGAGAACTTTCCTCGCCTGTTATGGCAAATGGAGTAGCCTGATTCGCTTTTAATGCCTGATTTAAATAACTAGCAATCTGTCTTCTCATGCCTTCTAATTCTAAATGTTCTTTAAATATGGCTTGCAGCGTCTCATTCTCATAAATATACTTGTAATCAACAGAACTATCCCCATCTTTTGGGATTTCCTGTATAGATTTGTGATTATACTGAATATCGTCCTGATTTTCAAGTATTTTTTTTATATTAGCAGAACTATCCATTGATTTTGTTTCTTCTTGGACTTGTTCCTCTGTCTTAAGTACTATTTGTTCCTGTTTTTCTTCTTTTGTCTCTTCTTTTTCTTCCACTTTTTCCTGGTGCAAGATGGACTTTACCTGAAGCGTCACATCTGACAAATCCTTTGTCTTTGCAAGCTCTTTATCTTCTGTATACATTGCCTTCAGCATTTTTGCTTTCTCAACAATGACGCCATCCCCAAACCAAAGTATGATGTCGCTGCATTCACGGATACATTTTTCTTTCATTCCGGCCTTTTGATATAGCTTGGCAAGCTCATAAGACCATCTTTCAATATAGTCATACTCCTTAAGCTTTTCTAGGGAACTGATTAATACATCTATCCCTTCGCCCTTCATACGGTCAATACGATATCGTAAGATGAACTTTTCCGTATCCCTTGGAGCAATTTCCTCGTACTCTTTATAATAGGCTTCTGCATCTTGTACATTCTGTTCTTTAATTGCCAGCTTAATCAGCTGCCCAACCACTCTTCTGCTGTTGGATTTACTGCGTATTCGAAGCAGTAATTTCTTAGCCTTATCATAATGTCCTGTCTGTATATACACTTCTGCATATACACTTAAGTCTGTAAGTATCCTTACTCTGTTAACATCTATTGTTTCAAGGATCATAAATGCTTTTTGATACATCTTATTATCCACTAACTTACGTATTTCCGAACTCTTTACAATATTATCATACTTTTCCAAGTTCCTTCTCCTCCTTATCTTCCAACATAAACAAGTTTTCTACTCTTCTTTGACAATACTCAAGTAATACTGTTCTAAATTCATCTGTTCATGTAATAATGTCTCTTTATCGTCATTAATAAGTAGTTTTCCCTGCTCTAATATTATAATTCGACTACAAATTTCTTCTATTTCTTCAAAATAGTGACCAGTATAAATAATACTGACTCCTCGTTTATTTATCTCTTTAATTGCTGCTATTATTGCACGTCTTGAGATAATATCAAGTCCTACTGTTGGCTCATCCATTACTACGATTTTAGGATTATGCAAAAGTGCCACGCCTATGTTCATTCTTCTTTTCATTCCACCGGAGTAAGTGCATACCTTTTGTCGTAACTCGTCATTTGTAAATCGGATAATTCCTGAGACTGTTTCAATTGCTGCTTTTAATGCATCACCTCTGAGGCCATAGGAGCGACCCCAGAATTTTAAATTATCCAAACCAGACAGGTTTTCATATAAGGCAATGTCCTGAGGCACATAACCTAATCTCTCCCTCATCCTTTTTGGATTCTTTATGATGCTTTCACCATCAAGTAAAATATCACCATGATCCGGCTTAAGAAGTGTTGCAATCATGGCAATGGTAGTCGACTTACCGGCCCCATTGGAGCCTAGCAAGCCAATCACCTCTCCTTCTTTTAACGAAAAGGTAAGTTCCTCCACTGCAATCTTGTTTCTATACTTCTTTGTTACTTCAATAACTTCTAACAAAACACCCCTCCTGACTGGCTTTGTTATTTATTATTGTAATAAGCTGCTGTAGACTCTAATTCTTTTGGCACTGTCATTCCATTCTTCTTAAGGGATAAAATCTTTGCATCCAAAATACGAGCCTTTGCTTTTGCTTCTTTCTCATATTTAAAGAAGTCATCCTGATACTGTTGTCTGCTTGAAAGACCTTCACGAATTTGCTTATTGAATGGACAATACGTTGCAAGAATATCTCTGGCACATTTATTTAATCGTACAGAACCGTTGATTTCAAATTTGATCCACTGCTCATAATCAATAACAAAACACTCTCTTGTATTATTTCTAGCCTTCTGTATCTGCTGCTTTAACTTTTCTTTTTTATCTTCACTCAGTTCTTTATTTCTACGGTAGAACTGAATATAATCATTATACTCTGCTGTCAAACATTTATTTGCAATATCATTCCATCCGTATCCTTGCAATGTACGACATAATTCCCATCTAAATCGTGCAATTAGATGAATCATCGTATCCTGTAAGTTTGCCTCACTTAAGATTGCCACACAAAATCTGGCAGCACTCTCTCTTGATTTATTGGCTGTCTCCTGCCACATGATGCCGTTTGTGCCACAAGTCGGATATAATAAAACATCTGGAAGATACTCTTTTTGAAGAATTTCACGTTGAATACCAATACTAGGATCCGAGAATATGACTTCACGATAAAATGCGGAAAAATCAATTGCTATAATATCTCGAATTGCCTCATCGATCTTTGTTGGCGTTAAGAAATACTTTTCTATATTTAATGGCATAATATCCTCATATAAGAATGGTACATATGTAGATACCTTTCCATTTGTTAACTTCATATTATGCTGGAACATGTTTGAGAGCTCAAAATCCAGCTTAGCATCATAATCTTCCATGTATTGTCGCTCTTCTTGAGGTGTAAGCTTTCCTTTTCCAGTCATCTGTCTAATGTAATCTCGATAATCAAGATCCATTTCACTCTTTGAAGGCTCTTTGCGGCCTTCATAAATTTCTACTAACCAGTCAAATATTGTATAGCAATTACAATAATGTGTCATCGTATTCTTTACCTTTAGCTTAGAAAGGCTAAGTAACTGTTCCTTCGATAACAATCTTTCATCCATAAAGCCAAACTGTAGGAATAGCTTGACTGCCTTATCATAGCTTCCACTGTGATATGCCTTTAAAAATACCTTCTTATAGATGTAGAAGAAAATTCCTGTCATACTATGACGTAATTCCCTCACTTCATCTGCAGTCGAATTCTTATCCTTTAATGCTATAAATCTCTCCATGTAGTCTGTATATTTATTTCTAGTCTCAGTCTCAATCTCTCCATAAGAAAGAATTTGCTGCAGACTGTTTTCGAAGCTTCGTAAGATATCCTGCTCTGTTTCCTCATCCTCCATTATTTCTTCCTGCGTAGTACCTGAAATAATGCTGTAATATAGTGCTTCCATCTGAGCACGATTTACAATCGTTGCCTTGCCCGCACGCTTCTCTAATTCTTCCTCAAGCTTATTTACTAATTCCACTGTACGGTCAACCAGCTCAATCATGTCACTGTAATTTGCATGGCTTGGTGCCAAAGTAATTACCGATCTGCAAATGGCTTTAAAGACACAGTCTGAACCATCACTGATTAATAAATCACTTACGTTTGTTACATATGCAGTAAGATGTTTCATTGCATTCATAAGGATTGTACAAATCTTGATTTTTTCCTCAATCTCACGAAGAGAAGATACCGGAATATAAGAATAATAAGAAGACATCACATCAATAGGAATTGCTTGCATTTCCTTTATTGTCTGTATCCATTCTGGCTTTACCGGAAGCTCTTTTGTATATGCTTCTAACTTCTCTAATGCATAAACGGTCTCTGCTTCCCCTCCAAAAGCAAATATGATTTCGCTATACTGCTTCATAACCTCATTTGCCTGGCTTAGAGTATCATTTGCAACGCCTAATACAGAATAATATGTCTCATACACCTGTATAAGATAACGATTTAATGATTTAATCAGGTATCCTCTGTATTCCTGCTTTATGTTAATAATAGATGGAATCTGCTCCATTCCACTTGCCTCGATTGCATATACTACACAATCTGCACCTGCTTTTGCTGTACCTGAATAACTTCCTATATACAGATCGTTTACTCCAATAAATTCACCTGGTCCAAATACCATATTCATCCCTGAATTCGCGCAAATAACATTCCCTTTCAATACTAATGCCACGCTTTCAAGTCTTTCTCCCTCTTGGTATAGGATCTTCCCTTCTTCCAGCTGATTAATGGTTCCTAACTTTAATGACTGTCCCATGTCGTCATAACTCCTTATCTGATTGTTTAACTGTTGCTACTTAAGGAAAAATAGCACATTTGTTGTATTCATTATAAACTAGGACTATTAAAACTTCTATGTAAATCTACAAAAAAACGCCCAACATGACATATTTCCTAGGCCAAAACTCTAAGAGAATTTTTCTAGAAATAAAAAAAAATCGCCTACAAATCGTAGACGACTAAATTCTTATATATTAATATCCGTGCATTTTGCTTTGAATCTACCTCATAAGCGTTACCTTTACAGTTAACTCGGCTCAGGCTGCCTTACGGCACACAAGAGTGTTTGCTTAGTGCTGCTTCATTCCTGACCTGACACGGTTCACAAATTCCTGTTGCG
The DNA here is from genome assembly GCA_030535455.1 of bacterium. Classification (GTDB taxonomy): domain Bacteria; phylum Bacillota; class Clostridia; order Lachnospirales; family Lachnospiraceae; genus KM106-2. The sequence goes on along the minus strand of JAUNJY010000014.1, from coordinate 33,441 downwards.
TAAGACCCAAACGTCAACATCACTTATAAAGGGCAGCCCTACAAGAATAAACCCGAGGCAAAATATCACCCCTGCTGTAGCGGATTGCAGGTATAGGGCACCGCTATCTCCCCGGCTGCACGGAAACTTTATAAACGTAACATATAGTGATAAGTATACTGGTTTTTCAAACTTCTGTCAAGCCCATTTCACTTTCACTAACCTGATAATTATTTGGAAGTTTCATCCATGCTTTTCAGTAATTGTTTCATTTTTTTCTTCTTTTCTCTCAGCTCTTTAAAAAACTGTTGTAGAAGATTTGAGCACTCTTCTTCCATTACTCCTTTTTCCACTTCTACCTGATGGTTGAACCCTTTCATATCTAATAAATTGATTACCGATCCAGCACATCCTGCCTTTGGATTCATACAGCCGATCACGACTTTGTCTAATCTGGACTGTACAATTGCACCGGCACACATTTGGCACGGTTCTAGGGTCACATACATGGTGCACCCTTCTAAACGCCAGTCATTTAACACTTTGGATGCCTTTGTAATAGCTAACAGCTCTGCGTGCGCAAGTGTCGATTTCTTATAATTACGCTTATTATATGCCCTAGCTATTATCTTATCCTCATGTACAATCACGCAGCCAATTGGTACTTCCTCAATCTTATATGCCTTCTTTGCCTGTTTGATTGCTTCTTTCATAAACCGTTCCACTCTAACACCTCCATCTGCCAGTAGTAATTCTATGGTTTTATTTCCATAATATCTTTGATACACTATTAGTACATATAGTAACATCAAGTTATCTAATAGACAATATCCTTTCAGAAAGAAGGTAATCCTTTGATTCCTATATATGGTTTACAGAAAACAACATTATTAGACTATAAAGGGTATGTTGCATCTACCATTTTTTTTGGCCACTGTAATTATCGTTGCCCATTTTGCCAAAATTCATTACTCATTGGTTCCACAATTACTGAGCCACTGATCACAGAAGAAGAATTATTTACCCACTTACATAAACGGCAAGGCATTATTGAAGGCGTGTGCATCACTGGTGGAGAGCCTACCCTATACAAAGACCTTCCCTCATTTCTGGCCAAAATTAAAAAACTTGGATATTTAATTAAGCTAGATACTAACGGCACCAATCCTGACCTGCTAATGGACCTTACAAAAAAACATTTAGTTGACTATATTGCCATGGATATTAAAAATTCCTTGCCTGAATACACACTCAGTGCTGGTACATCGCATACCAGCTTAGAAGAAATCAAGGCATCCGTAGAATTTTTAAAGACAACTTGTATTCCCTATGAGTTTCGCACAACAGTGGTAAAGGAACAGCATACAATAGAACGAATGCATGAAATCGGCAAGTGGCTTAAGGGCCCCTCTACCTACATTCTACAAAACTTTAAAGACTCTGAACATGTCATTCAAAAGGGACTTCATGGATTTACAATGGAAGAACTAAATGAGATAAAACGTCTCCTTCTAACTGATCTTCCTAATACCCATATCCGTGGCGAGGCTTATTAATCCGTTTTCCTTATGTCAGACTTCTAAAGAAACCACTCACAAATAATAAAATAGGCTGTCATACAACACACTTAAGTCGTATGACAGCCTATTTTTTATACATGCATCTTTATTTCCTGACACCAATAACCGAACTCTCCGGATGCATCTTCCTGTTCGGCCAAACTTCTAAACTCGTTAAAGCCAAACATATTTGCCATAAAGCGTTCTCTGCTATGGTTTACTCCCGGTACGCCAAGCAAGAACTTATCCCTTCCGTTCTCCTTGGTCTCTATAAAGATTAGATGGCGATAGCTATAATAGCCATGAAGCAGGAAGCTATTATTCGCAAGGATCCAGTTCTCCATTGGGAAGATGCCAAGATCCTGTGGTTCAATACGGATACAAGCCTCTACTTCGCCTGCCTTAAATGGCTGCATTGCCGGATATTTACTAAAGATACGGCTTACTACATTTCCCGTTAGTTCTGCTGCCTCAAGGTCTCCTTCTACTCCATCAATATGGAATGACTCCCTTGCTTCTTCTTCCAATGCAATCTTTTCCTGCTCGCTGGCAGCTCTTGCCTCTTCCTGTTCATTTAGCCGTTCCTCTTTTATTCTCCATTCCTTTGATAATAACTCTAAATGAGCAATCTGGGCTTTCATTGTCTCAATCTCTTCTTGGATCTCCTCATACTCTTTCTTTGACTCACAAGAACGAAATGCAGTAAAGCACTCGATTGCACTTTTAGGACTGACCTTAAGCATCTCATTTGCCTGCACTTGTTGTGGCTCCACTGAAGGTTGTTCTTCAGAAGCAGTTTTTACCGTTTCCTCCTTCTTCTCTTCTTCTGGAAAGAAGGTATTAAACAACATTGTGCCAAACAGTTCCTGTGCCTGTTTATCTAAATTATCAATTTTTTCTTTACTTAATGGGAAAGAGGAATCTGCAGCCTCTGTGTCTGACGGTGTTACCACCGGCTGCTTTTCTACAGACTGCTCCGTCATAACTTCCTCATGCACCGGCTCTTCCCCTAGTGCCTCTTCTTTTTCCTTTTCTATAGGCTCTGCTACAGCTGCTGTCATCGTGGTGGCATTCTGTTCTTCCTTTGCCACCTCATCTTCGATCAACTCATCCATGCTGAACGAAGGCTGGACTTCTTCGGCCTCTGCCCCTCTAAGCAAGTGTTCCTCTTTTTCTTCTTCCACTTGTTTAAATGGTACCACTTTTTGCTCTTCCTGCACGACCTTCTCTACAGGAACTTTGCTAACTGGAACTGCCGGCTCCTCTTTTGGAACCGCTTTTAGGACTTCTCTTGCATTGGATGGCTTGTTGATTTGATCAACAAAGTCTTGTGGTTTTTGGGCATCCACAAATAGTCCGTCACAAACTACAGCTTTTCCATCCCATTCTGTTCCAAGATAAGAGGAGTCTGTGACATACAAAATAATACCGCCCATATCTGATAAACGGTATTTACTACTCATAATATTATCTACATCTGTCTTTACAACTAATTCTCCGACACCATTATTAATATGTACATTTCCTAGGAAAACTCCATGCATTTCCCGATTGTACCAACAATATATATAGCTTTTGATATCCTGCTCTTTCATGTTTGGTACACGTATATTAATTGTAATCTTACATTGTGTGTCTCTAGTTTCTATCCTTGCAAATCCTACATTATTTCCTTTTATCTTGCCTCGATACTGATACATATAGGATATTACTCTCTTATAATTAGCCAAAGACCTCACTCCCTCTATACCATAATATGATATTGTTTGGACAAATATGCTTAGAACGCGTGCAAATGCACATATACTATTCTAAATTTATATGCAAAATGCAAAAAAATATACATGGAAATTAAATTCCCATGTATATTTCTTGCTGCCTGTTTTCTATTCTTTATCCGTAAGGGCAATGATTTCATTTGTAAGAGCTGCAAACTCTTCTAATGTCAATGCTTCTCCTCTTATGCTGGCAGGCTTATTGATATTTTCAATTGCCTGTACGATTACTTCTTTTGGAATAGATAATTCAGAGGAATTATTTAAACCATTTAAAAGTGTCTTACGACGTTGGTTAAAGCTTGCACGGATGATTTTGAACATTAACTTCTTGTCTTTTACTTCAACGGTAGGTGTTGTATGAGTTGTAAGACGGATTACTGCAGAGCCAACATTTGGTCTTGGCATAAAGCAGTTTGGTGGAACATTTGCTACAATATATGGTTCTGCATAATATTGTACTGCTAAAGAAAGTGCACCATAGTCTTTGGATCCAGGACCCGTCTGCATACGATCAGCTACTTCTTTTTGTACCATGACTGTAATGTTTTCAATTGGCACTTCGCTTTCAAAAAGTCCCATGATGATTGGAGTTGTAATATAGTAAGGAAGGTTTGCAACTACTTTGATTGGTTTGCCATTGTTTTTCTCTTCCGCTAATTTCTTAATATCTACCTTTAAAATATCTTCATTGATAATTGTAATATTATCGTATTCGGATAATGTATCATTTTCTAGGATTGGAATTAAGTTTTTATCAATTTCAACTGCAACGACTTCTCTTGCATTTTCACATAAATATTGAGTCATTGTTCCAATACCTGGTCCAATCTCTAATACCATATCGTCTTTTGTTACATTCGCAGAGCGAATGATTTTTTCAAGGACATGGGTATCAATCAAAAAGTTTTGTCCAAAACGTTTTTGAAAATTAAATCCGTACTTTTGAAGTACTTCTATCGTGTTCTTTGGATTGCCTAACGTAGCCATCATTTACCTCTTTCTAGTTACTTAGCTGTCTTATTTCTTAAAATCGATATAATCGTTTTGCATTTTCATTGGTACGCATCACGACTTCTTCATATGTCATCTTTTTCAAATCAGCAATTTGGTTGATTACATATTTTAAATTACTGGAATCATTTCTTGTACCACGATTTGGCTCAGGAGAAAGATATGGACAGTCTGTTTCTAATACTAACTGCTCAATTGGAGCATATTCCACAACCTCTTTTAAAGTCTTGCCGTTTTTAAACGTTACTACGCCGCCAATTCCTAAATAAAATCCCATATTTAAAAATTCTCTTGCCATTTCCTTTGCATAAGAAAAGCAATGAATGACTCCACCGATGTCTCTTGCATTTTCCGCTTTCATCATATCTAATGTATCTGCTGCTGCATCACGGCTGTGAATAACCATTGGCAAATTCACTTCTTTTGCCAGGATCATCTGACGGTCAAACCATTCTTTTTGGATTTGACGTTCTGGTTCTTTATAATAATAGTCCAGTCCGATTTCTCCGACTGCAACGATTTTTTCTAAAGAACAGCTTTGTTTTAGCCATGCCATATTTTCTTCATTTAATTCTTCTACTTCATTTGGATGAACTCCTACTGCACCATAAATCTGCTCATATTGCTTTGTAAGTTCAATGGTTGACTTACTTGTCTCAATACTTGCACCAATATTCACGATACGTTCCATTCCATTTGAAAACAGTCCTCTTAAAAGCTGGTCACGATCTATATCAAATTGTTTATCATCATAGTGTGCATGTGTATCTATAATCATAATATCGTCCTCTTTATTACTATTATCGTTTTCGTTGAATTATAATATGGCTTATCTTACCTTATTTTCTTATATTTCGCAAGTAAATTACAATGCTTTGATTTCCTCAGTTGTTCTTTTTTAACCTTGGTTTTCTATCCAAAATAATGTTTATTAACTCGTTTTATACCATACCATACGATTTTTACTAGTATTTCAAATCTCCTTCTCCATACACTAATAACAAGATAAGAAACCAAATATGATTTCAAATCTTATAAGATCATTTTTACTTTTAATCGATTAGTGCTCCCACACACTCCTTCTCCTGTCAGCCATATTAAACCTCCATTTAATATAAAATAAACGTGTGGGAACACTTACATACTCTATATTAGGCTTATAAATGAAAAAGGAGGCTGTGCAGCAAAAATGTGCAACGAGCCCCCTTTTTTCATTTGATTATTAGCAGATTTCTGCGCCTGCTGGCATTTCTTTTTCAGGTTTCATTAATGCTAAAACGCCATTTTCGTCTTCTGCACATAATAACATACCTTCACTTAATACGCCTGCAAGTTTTGCTGGTTTTAAGTTTACTAATACCATAACTTTTTTACCAACCATTTCTTCTGGTGTGTAATGAGCTTTGATACCGGATACGATCTGACGTACCTTGGATCCAACTTTAACTTGAGAAACTAATAATTTCTTAGACTTTGGAACTTCTTCACATTTGATGATTTCACCAACTTGGAATTGAAGTTTCATAAAGTCATCAAAAGTAATTTCTTCTTTTGCTTCGATATCGATTACTGGTCCTTCTTCTTTAACTTCTTCTACGTTTGCTGCTTCTTCTGCTTTCATTGCTTCTACCTTTTCTAATACTTCTTTAATGTCTAATCTTGCGAATAAGATTTCTGGTTTTTCTACTACTTTATTTCCGTTTGGATATAATCCAAATTCATTCATTTCTTCTAAAGAACGAACGCTTGTGTTAAGGTCTGCTACAATCTTAGCTGCTGTTTCAGGCATGAAGGATTCAAGTAAGCTTGCGCCAATTGTGATGCCTTCTACTAAGTTGTAAAGTACTGTTTCAAGACGTTCCTGTTTTGCTTCGTCTTTTGCAAGTGCCCATGGCATAGTTTCATCGATGTATTTGTTACAACGTTTGAATACTGTAAAGATTTCGGAGATTGCATCTGCAACTCTTAAATGTTCCATCTTCGCACTTACTTTTTCTCTTGCTCCAAGAACTACGTTCTTAAGATCTTCATCTACTTCTTCATTTACGTTCTTGTTTGTTACAACGCCACCGAAGTATTTGTTGCTCATGGAAATTGTACGGTTTACTAAGTTACCTAATGTGTTAGCAAGGTCAGAATTCATACGTTCAACCATTAACTCCCAAGTGATAACGCCGTCATTTTCAAATGGCATTTCATGAAGTACGAAGTAACGTACTGCATCTACACCAAAGAAATCTACTAATGTATCTGCATATAATACGTTTCCTTTGGATTTACTCATCTTACCATCTCCTTGTAATAACCAAGGATGACCGAAGATTTGTTTTGGTAATGGTTCACCAAGAGCCATTAACATGATTGGCCAATAAATTGTATGGAAACGAAGAATATCTTTTCCAATTAAGTGTAAGTTTGCTGGCCAGAATTTCTTGTATTGATCTGTGCTGTTTCCATCACAGTCATAACCGATACCAGTGATATAGTTAGAAAGTGCATCTAACCATACATAAGTTACGTGTTTGTCATCGAAGCTTACTGGAATTCCCCATTTAAAGCTTGTTCTGGATACACATAAATCTTGTAATCCTGGTAATAAGAAGTTATTCATCATTTCGTTTTTACGAGATTCTGGTTGAATAAATTCTGGATGTGTATTGATGTGTTCGATTAAACGATCTGTATATTTGTCTAATTTTAAGAAGTATGCTTCTTCTTTTGCTGGCTGACATTCACGTCCACAATCAGGACATTTTCCATCTTCTAACTGGCTGCTTGTGAAGAAAGATTCACATGGTGTACAGTACATACCTTCATAATATCCTTTGTAGATATCGCCTTGGTCATACAGTTTCTTAAAGATTTTTTGCACTTGTTTTTCATGGTAGTCATCTGTTGTACGGATGAACTTATCATAAGAAGTGTTCATAAGATCCCAGATACGTTTGATTTCGCCTGCTGTCTGATCTACGAATTCTTTTGGAGTAATTCCAGCTTCTTCTGCTTTTAATTCGATTTTTTGGCCATGTTCATCTGTTCCTGTCTGGAAGAATACATCATAACCTTCTGCTCTTTTGTATCTTGCGATTGCATCTGCTAAAACGATTTCATACGTATTACCGATATGAGGTTTACCGGATGTGTATGCAATAGCTGTTGTAATATAATATGGTTGCTTTGCCATAAGACATCTCTCCTTTTAACTAACTAATTTATTTAATAAGCGGTGCAATTTGGGGCAAAAAAAAACGCCTTTAAATTATTATTAAAGACGAGTTAACCCGTGGTACCACTTTATTTTACTTAATTTTTTACAAAATAAGCCTTATTAGCCATCTACTAATGGCATCTCACTATAACGGGTGAACCCGTCGTAGCCTATATAAACCTAATCGTCTATAGTCGGTACGCAGCTCCAAGGCCATGTTCAGTCACTCTTTCCATGATCCCTTCTCAGCAAACCGGGACTCTCTGTCATGTAATAAGCACCTACTCTTCTTTTCGTCGCCTTTTTCATATATTGTTAGTGTACGTTTTTAACGATTATTTGTCAAGTAAAACCAAGCACGACACCGTTCTGCCTATTAGTATTGCTTCGTTTCTGTTAATTTATACTCCCATTGAAATAAATTTACTTATCTTTGCATGTCTATCATATTTTGGGCAAGCTATGCTTATAATTAAGTAATTATAAGTATCTTTATAACGGAAAGGATGGAAGGGAATTTATTATGAAACGACGTGTCATAGCCTTATCATTAACAATAGTCCTTACTTTTCTTTGTAGCTGTTCCCTTTTCTCACCGAGCGCTCAAAATACAGAATCTGTAGAGCCAGAAGTCACTGCCATCCCCAATGACAAGACTTCACAACAAGTGGCATTTGACTTGTTTACCGATGATTTATTTACAAAGAAGGTACAAACGGATAGCATAACTCTAAACTATACCCTTGCCAATCCTGAAAACTATGGCATCACCAATTTTACTCCAACCTTTGGCGAGTATTCTGTGGAGGACATGGAGAATAATTTCAAGGAAGACGAACAAAATCTAGCCAAGCTGAACTCCTTTGTGTATGAAGATCTGACACAAGATCAGCAGATTACGTATGATATTCTAAAAGAACTGTATACTGATGATTTAAAATTCAAGGACTATATCCTGTATGATGAGGTACTAAGTTCCACCACCGGACTTCAGGCACAGCTTCCTGTATTGCTGGCTGAATACAATTTTAACAGCAAAAAGGATGTTACCAATTACCTTCTATTACTGAAAGATATAGACTCATATTTTAATAAGATTTGTGAATTTGAGACTAAGAAATCAGAAGCCGGACTGTTTATGAGTGACACCACGGCTGATGAAGTCATTGACCAATGCAATCAGTTTATACAGACTCCGGAAAAAAACCTATTAATCGACATTTTTTCCTCTAAATTAGACAAGTTTGACTACACCGAAGAAGAAAAGAAAGCTCTGATTGCAGAAAATAAGGAAATCGTATTAAACCATGTCATTCCAGCTTATACCCATCTGGTTGAAACCCTAAAAGGGCTTAAGGGAACCGGAAAGAATACCGGCGGCATATGTAATCTGGAAAATGGAAAAGAATATTATTCATTATTGCTTAAGAACCAGACCGGTTCAAGCAAGACCGTTGAGGAAACAAAGACAGCTTTAGAAGCAGAGCTAACTACATCGGTACAAGAGATGCAGTCTGTCATTAGCAACGACTCCAAAGCATTAGACAAGGTTCAGGATGTAAAGTATAAACTGACAGATCCCCAAGAGATCATCAACTATCTTGAAAAAGAAATTAAAAAGGACTTTCCAAAAGTTCATTCCGTTAACTGTTCCATTAAATACGTGGATAAATCTTTGGAAGACCATATGAGCCCTGCCTTTTATCTGACTCCTCCAATCGACTCCTACACAAATAATTCTGTCTATATTAATAAATCACAAAAGTATGATCTTTCTGATATCTTTACTACATTGGCACATGAGGGCTACCCTGGACATCTCTATCAGACTGTATATTATGCCTCAACCAATCCAAGCCTGATACGAAACATTATTGATTTTGGCGGCTACTCAGAAGGCTGGGCCACTTATGTTGAGATTTATTCCTATGATCTAGCCGGATTGGATGAAAGCGTCTCCAAGCTATTAAAGCTTAACCAGTCCTCCATCCTTTGTATTTATGGATTATGTGATATTGGTGTCAACTACACCGGCTGGACAGAAGAAGAGCTTTTGACCTTCTTAAATTCACTAGGACTAGGAAACGCCGATGTTGCCAAAGAAATGTACAAAGCTGTCATTGAAGAGCCTTGTAACTATTTAAAATACACCTTAGGCTATGTTGAAATGAAACAGCTGAATGAGAAGGCCAAAGAGGCATTGGGTAAGAAATTCTCCTTAAAAGACTATCATGAATTTATCCTAAACCTAGGACCTGCACAATATGATATTATCAATAAGTACCTAGATCAGTGGATTGAAGAACAGAAAAAGTAACTTTGTTAACTAAAGGGGCTGCCTCATGATTTCCATGTGACAGCCCCTTTTATTCCTATTTTGCTATCTCTTCCTGCACTTCTTCTAGGCTTTCCACTGCCTGCTTCATCTGATGCACATATTCCCCTACATAATCAACTGCAGCCTCCTTATGCTTTGCAACCAGCTCGACAATAGCACTTCCTACAATGGCACCATCCGATATACTTGCCATATCCATTGCCTGTTCCTTTGTTGCAATTCCAAATCCGACAGCACAAGGCACATTCGTGGTCTGACGCACCAGACTGACCATGTTCTCTATATCACTAGCTAGTTTTGCCCGTACTCCTGTTACTCCAAGGGAGGACACGCAATAGATAAATCCTTCTGCCTCCTTTGCAATCATCTTAATGCGGTCATGAGATGTTGGTGCAATCAAGCTGATAAATGCCACTCCATACTCTTTGCATACATCAGAAAGCTCCCTCTTCTCTTCAAATGGAAGATCTGGAACGATTACTCCATCAATTCCACATTCCTTGCAATTTTTTAAAAAACGTTCAACTCCATACGTAAAGATCGGATTGTAATACGTCAGAAATACCAGTGGAACCTTTACCGTCTTCCTTATCTCTTTCACCATGGCAAAGATTTTATCTGTCGTGGTTCCTGCCTTTAGTGCCCGCTCATTTGCTGCCTGGATGACAGGACCTTCTGCCACAGGATCTGAAAATGGAATTCCCAGCTCGATCAGATCTGCACCTTCTTGTTCCATACGGATTACTAGCTGCTTGGTTACTTCCAATGATGGATCGCCTGCTGTCACAAATGAAATAAATGCCTTCTTGTCATAAAATGCTTCTTCTATCCTAGTCATAAATTTTTACCCCCCTATATCTTGCAATTGCTGCAACATCCTTATCTCCACGGCCGGAGATATTTACTACAATAATCTGATCCTTTTCCATTGTTCCCGCAAGCTTCATTGCATAGGCAACTGCATGAGAGCTTTCAATTGCAGGGATGATGCCTTCTGTCCTTGATAAGTACTCAAACGCATCTACTGCCTCATCATCTGTAATTGGCACATACTCTGCTCTCCCTGTCTCATAAAGTCTTGCATGCTCCGGTCCAATTCCAGGATAATCAAGCCCTGCTGAAATCGAATATACCGGTGCAATCTGACCATATTGGTCCTGACAAAAGATCGACTTCATTCCATGGAATACACCCGTAGTTCCAGTTGCTATGGTCGCTGCATTTCTAGCCGTTTCCACGCCAAGCCCTGCTGCCTCGCATCCAATCAGCTTTACACTTGTGTCCTCAATAAAATTATAAAATGCACCCATTGCATTGCTTCCGCCTCCAACGCAGGCAATTACTGCATCTGGAAGCTTTCCTTCTGTTTCAAGGATCTGCTGCTTGATTTCCTTACTAATAATGGATTGGAAATCACGAACCATGGTTGGAAATGGATGTGGTCCCATTACTGATCCAAGTACGTAAAAGGTATCGTCTACCCGTCTCGCCCACTCTCTCATCGTCTCATTTACTGCATCCTTTAATGTCATCGTGCCACTTGTTACCGCATGTACCTTGGCCCCTAAAAGCTCCATTCGATATACATTCAATGCCTGCCTGTCGGTATCTTCCTTTCCCATAAAGATCTCACATTCCATATCCATAAGGGCTGCTGCCGTTGCCGTTGCAACGCCATGCTGGCCTGCTCCTGTTTCTGCAATGACTCTAGTCTTTCCCATTCGCTTTGCAAGCAATACCTGCCCCAGTACATTATTGATTTTGTGGGATCCTGTGTGGTTTAAATCCTCACGCTTTAAATAAACCTTTGCTCCACCAAGCTGATTTGTCATCTTTTCGGCATAGTATAATAACGATGGCCTTCCTGCATAATTGTTTAGTAAGTCGGTAAGCTCACGGTTAAACTCTTCATCATCCTTATAGGTCTCATATGCTTTCTCAACTTCAAGTACTGCATTCATTAATGTCTCTGGAATATATTGTCCTCCATACTCTCCAAATCTTCCTTTACTCACACTTATTACCTCCATTTTCTCGTATGATCTTTATCATACGCTCTACCTTTCTTAAATCCTTCTTTCCATCGGTCTCTACGCTGCTGCTTACATCGATGCAAAAAGGCTGATATTTCTCCATTACTTGTTTTACGTTTTGTTCGTTCATGCCGCCTGCCAAAAACGTCGGCCGAATTAAAGCAGGGAGCAATGCCTGATTTAGCTGTTTGCCTGTTCCTCCATATTCACTGCCCTCTTTATAACTGTCAAATAAGATATAGTCTGCCTGGCTGATTAAAAGTCCTGCTCCCTGGCTCTTTGACTGTAGACGGACTGCTTTGATTATTGGCACTGATATCTGCCCTTTTAACGCCATGATATACTCCGCACTTTCCTCTCCATGAAGCTGTACCAAATCAATTACATGATTTTTGCAAAGTGAGGTGATATGGCTGATCGTGTCATTTACAAACACCCCAACTGATAGGATTTTCGGATCTAATGCTTTCCTTAGCCGCTTTGCATGGTCATCACTGATCTGCCGTTTGCTTTCTGCAAATACAAATCCCACGTAATCCGGCATCGTATGATTTACAATATCCACATCCTCTAATGACTTCACTCCACAAATCTTAACCTTTACCATCCCTGTCACCTCGCTTAGAGCAGACTGGTAAGATCGGCTATTACCTTACCCTTGCCACTACTTCTCATAAATGTCTCTCCAATCAGAACTCCATTTACATCATTTTGATAAAGCCTCAGTATGTCTTTAGCTGTCTTTATACCACTCTCCGCAATAAATACCACTTCCTTAGGAACTTGCTTTCGAAGATCTATACTGGTTTCTATATTAACTGTAAAATCTCTTAGATTACGGTTGTTTACTCCTATTATGGTGGCACCTGCTTTAAGTGCCCTCCTTATCTCTTCCTCATCATGTGCTTCCACTAATGCGTTCATATGTAATGTCTCACTAAGTGTAATATACTCTTCTAACTGTTCCTGATTTAAAATGGCTGTAATCAATAGAATACAGTCCGCATGTAGCGTCTTTGCCTCATAGATCTGATACTCCTCTATAATAAAATCTTTTCGGAGTACAGGTATGGAAACTTCCTGTTTGATTTCTGCAAGATATGCATTGTCTCCTTGAAAGAAGGCAGGCTCTGTCAATACAGAAATACAGGATGCCCCAATCTCCTCATACTCTTTTGCAATTGCCATATAATCGAATTCTGAAGTAATGACTCCCTTTGACGGGGATGCTTTCTTTACCTCACATATCATATGAAGCCCGGGTTTTCTTAACTGAGAGTAAAAGGTAACTTCCTTTCTCTTCTCATTGCGTACAATCTCCAATGCCCTGGCTTTTACGCTTTCTAAGGACTCTTTCTGTTTCAGACTCTCGACTCTTTGTCTGGTTGCTTCTACAATATCATCTAAGATCATAAACCCTCCTTATTCACGTACACTGCAGATTTCGTTGGATAACTTGATAAACTGCTCTAACTGCCTTAATGCCTTTTTACTGTCAATTAACTGGGCTGCCCTTCTTACTCCCTCTTCTAACGTGATGCCATTCTCATTCATATAGATACAGGCACCTGCATTTAAAAGGACGGCATCCCGTTTTGGTCCTTTTACACCATTTAAGATATCTCTTGTTATTTTTGCATTTTCTTTTGGAGTACCACCTACCAGCTCTTCCTTCTTGCAAGTGGTTAATCCCACATCCTCCGGACGGATAATATAAGAGCTAACGACTCCATCTCGAATTTCGCAGACTGTTGTTGGAGCACTTAGGCTGATTTCATCTAGCTTATCCTGTCCGTACACTACCATTCCTCTAGTTACTCCAAGCTGCACAAGAACTTTGGCAAGCGGTTCTACCAAGGCTTCCTCATAGACTCCAAGAAGCTGCATATTTGCTCCTGCTGGATTCCCAAGAGGGCCAAGGATATTAAATATTGTACGGATCCCTAGTTCCTTTCTGACAGGTGCTACAAAACGCATGGCCGAATGATATTTCTGTGCAAACATAAAACATAAATTAATCTCATTTAAAATCTTCGTACTTTGTTCTGGCTCTAAATCAATCTTTACGCCCAATGCTTCTAAAACATCTGCAGCACCTGATTTACTGGATACCCCACGATTTCCATGCTTTGCAACAGGAATTCCTGCACTAGATACAACTATGGATGCCGTCGTAGAGATATTAAATGTATTTGCCTCGTCTCCACCGGTTCCTACAATTTCAAGTACCTCCTGATTATGAAGCAGACGCTTGCAATGTTTCCTCATGCCTGCCGTGCTTCCCGTAATCTCGTCAATCGTCTCACCCTTTATACGAAGTGCCGTAAGATAGGAACCGATATGAACCTGTGATGCGGTTCCACTCATAATCTCATCCATAACCTGCTCTGCAGTCTCTTTTGTTAAATTCTTTCCCTCTACTACATCCTTAATTGCTTCCTTAATCATATTCATTTCCCCCCGATTATAAATATAGAAAATTCTCAATCATCTTTGCTCCATTTGGAGTCAGCACAGACTCTGGATGGAACTGCAGTCCATATACTTCATACTCCTTAAACTTAACGCCCATTACTTGGTTTTCTTCGTCTGTAGCAATAACCTGAAGCTCCTCTGGAATGGAGTCCTTTGTAGCTATAAGGGAATGATACCTTGCCACTGTCTGATGTCTTTCAAGACTTGCAAATAGCTTACAGTCATCAGCAACCGTCACCTGGCTTTGTTTTCCATGCATTAACTGATTTGCATAGGATATGGTAGCTCCAAAGGTCTCACAAATGGCCTGATGGCCTAAACATACTCCCAAAATCTTATAGTCCCTATACAGTTTTTGAAGCACAGTCTCACAAATTCCGGCATCCTTTGGCCTTCCCGGACCTGGTGATAGAATAATATGAGATGGATCTATTTTCCTTATTTCGTCTATGGTAATTTCATCATTCCTTACTACCTTTATAGGTTCCTCCTGACCAAAGCCATTTGTCTTTCTCTTCTTCATTATGCTTCCAATTACCTGAACCAGGTTATAAGAGAAACTATCATAATTATCAATGATCAAAATCATAATCCATTCACCTCGCTTGCCTTCATAATTGCCTCTAACACTGCCTTTGCCTTATTATAGGACTCTTCATACTCTTCTTCTGGGTCACTGTCTGCAACAATGCCTGCGCCTGCCTGGACATAGACTTTGTTATCCTTCTTTACTGCAGTACGAATTCCGATACAGACATCTGCATTTCCCGACATGTCTAGATAGCCGATTGCACCTGCATATACTCCTCTTGGATCCTGCTCCAGCTCATCGATCAGTTCACAGGCACGAAACTTTGGTGCGCCTGACAAGGTTCCCGCCGGAAGCATGGTCGTGATGGTATCCATAGCATCCTTATCCTCTCGCAACCGTCCTGTTACAACAGAAGCAATGTGCATAACCTTGGAAAAACGATGGATCTGCATATACTCTTCTACCTTAACGCTTCCAAGCTCACTTAGCCTGCCAATATCATTCCTTGCAAGGTCTACTAACATATTGTGCTCCGCCAGTTCCTTCGGATCCTGTAATAGCTCAATCTCCAGCTTTTTATCTTCCTGAACCGTATCTCCTCTCTTCCTGGTACCTGCTACCGGAAATGTTGTCAGCGTTCCATCAATTAACTTAACCAATGTCTCTGGGCTGACACCGGCTATCTCTATATCCTGTGACTTTAAATAATACATATAAGGAGATGGGTTGATGGTCCTCATGACTCGGTAGGTATTGATCAGACTGCTTTCATAATCTGCTTCAAACCGCCTTGATACTACGGTCTGGAAGACATCACCTTCCTTAATATGTGCCTTCACCTGATTTACCATATTGCAGAACTGCTCTTTTGACATGTTACAAGAAAACTCTACTTTTTCCTGTGCTATACATTTCTTGATTGGCATCTGATCTACTACTTCCTTTGCCATTCTTTCAATATCCTTTAATGCTGCCTCATAGGCTGCCCTGCCCTTCTCCAACTCCACATTTGCAATGATACATACTTTCTGTTTTAGGTGATCAAATGCAATCACTCGATCATAAAACATTAGGTCGAACTGAGGAAACTCGCTTTCCTTAATTACTAGTTTAGGCTCTGCAAGGGAGATCATCTCATAAGAGAAGTATCCTACAAATCCTCCTGCAAAAGTTGGAAGACCCTCTATTTTTGGTGCTCTATATTCTTTTATAAACCGCTTCATTACTTGAATTGGTTCCCCCTCCAGCTGTTTCGTCTCATTGTTTACACAGTAAAATACCTTTTTGTCTTTACAATAGACACGCATCCTTGGGTCATAGCCTAAAAATGAATATCTGCCAATATCCTTTCCATTTACCACACTCTCCAGTAAGAAGTAATGTTCTGACTTTTCAGCCAGCTTTCGCATCAATGAGATTGGCGTCATCATATCACAATAGACTTCCTGACTTACTGGCACAAAGGAATACTCCTTTGAAAATGCATTTACCTGTTCAAAACTTAATAATTTCATCGTGACTCTCTCCTTTTCTTTATAATTGGCGAAAGTACGTAGAATGAGCTTTCTTGGGAACTATTTATAATTGAGCATAAAAAAAAGCCTCTGTCCCTTATAAATAAAGGGACAAAAGCTATAAACTCCTGCGGTACCACCCAAATTGATGCCAAAAGCATCCACTCAGTTACATACAATCATATGCACCTCTTTGATAACGGATAAGGATCCCGTCAGCGTCTACTTAAACCATAGGTTCTTTCAAGCTGCCCTCCCGAGGCCATTCTAGAAGTTCCTGTTTACCGCATCTCACCTTTCGCGGCTCTCTTTAAAACATTTCCTAATATACTCATCTCGGTCATAGGTTTTAATAATTTTTATTTTTACTTAGTATATTCTTCCATTTTTTCTTTGTCAACCAAAATATGTAAATATTTAATATTTTAAATAAATTTCATAATAAATACACTTGCAATCACGCCAGCAAAGGTAGAAATTAATGCACCCACTAATGTATACCTTGTTTTCTTAACGCCTGCCACCATAAAGTATACTGCCATGGTATAAAAGATGGTCTCTGTACAGCTCATAATGATAGATGCCAACATTCCATAATAGCTGTCCGGACCATACTGCTTGAAAATATCAAGAAGCAATGATGTAGCCGCAGAAGAAGAAAACATCTTTATGATTACCAATGGAACCAACTGAGCTGGGAACATCAGCTTTGCAACAAAAGGCTCAATGGCCACTGATAATGCGTCAAGTACTCCTGATGCCCGTAACACCCCGATTGCCACCATCAATCCTATCAGGGTAGGAAGAATTCCAACTACCACTTTTAATCCATCCTTAGCTCCCTTAACAAACTCATCATAGACAGGTGCCTTGCAAAGGACTCCATATCCAATCACAATAAAGAACACAAATGGAATCATATAATCTGAAACATATAATAAAAAATTCATACCGCTTCCCTATCCCTTTCTCGATACCTTTCTAGCAATAATTGAAAATAATACACCAACCATGGTAGAAAAGCATGTCGTCACTATTGCAGCACCTAAGATCTGAGTAGGACTTACCGATTGGTACTGAGTACGATATGCAATGATATTTACGGGAATTAACTGTAAGGAGGATATATTAATGATTAAAAATGTACACATATCAGAACTTGCTATGTCACTATCATGATTTAATTTCTTTAACTCTCCCATTGCCTTTAATCCCATGGGGGTTGCTGCCCATCCTAATCCAAGTAAATTGGCAATCATATTGGATGCAATATATTCATTTACGATATGTCCCTTTGGGATGTCCGGAAATAATAGCTTAAGTATTGGCATCAATAGCTTAGTTAACCGATCTATTATGCCAACTGCCTTAGCAACCTGCATTAACCCTGTCCATAGGGACATAATGCCTAACATTGTAATACATAAGGTGACTGCCTCTTTAGAAGAGTCCAATGTCACTGTAGTAATGGAGGAAATATTTCCTGTAAGAGTTCCATATACGATACCGCCAAGAATCATAAAGGCCCATAAATAATTGAGCATCTGTAAACTTGACCTCCTTTAGCTCGTCTTCATTTAACTATATGCTGTCACGCAAAAACTATGTCCAAGTAGCACAATTTTATGAATTTGATTTATTTTTAACAGAATATAAACATTTTATAAAATTAAACCATATTGAATTACTATTTTTATCCATTTACTGGCAATTAGAAACTTTCTCTTATAATTAAAACTATTTATTTCGGATTTACTTTCATTTCCTTTCACGTGTTTTCAACGCATTTTTATATCAGTTATTCAAAATATAACGATTTTCTTTGTAAGCGGTATCATAAAAAGCAATCATATTATTCTATTTTTTTTCTTTCGCTGGCTTTAAAATGGTAAAAATATTTTACTATACTTTCTTCCAATTTTTCCTTATTCTCTTAGGTAATGCTGACTTTTAATACAAATATGTGCTATTTTCGATATAAATTCACTAGTTTTTGGTAATAATTAACTAAATCAACAGTGATATACATTATTTTACACATTACATTTTTCTTATTATCGGAAAAAGCCACCTTAAAATTGTGCTATATTAGATTAATATTTTGCATTTACTTTATTTGGAGTAAGTGTTATTTTTATAAATATCACCAAGTATTACATACTTGTTTAATATATTCAAAGGAGTAGAATTATGAAAAGTACTGGTATTGTTAGAAAACTCGATGAATTAGGACGTATCACACTTCCTATCGAATTAAGAAGAACTTTAGGAGTAAGTGAAAGAGATCCACTTGAAATCTTTGTTGATGAAGATAGAATCGTATTACAAAAATATGAACCAACTGATGTCTTCAATGGTGAAAAGAATGACTTATTTGATTACTGCGGTAAGAAAGTATCTAAAGAAAGCATTATTCAATTAGCTAAATTAGCTGGTATCATTGAATAATCAGTAATTAAATTTATTAAACACATATTGATTGGCCACGCTGATCATCTATTGCAATAGTAGTACATATACATTTCGGTTACTATTGCAGCATAAAAAAGAAGCTATGAAAGTCCCCCTCGGCTGTCATAGCTTCTTTTTTTATATAATAACAGAAAAACTTGCACTGCATGTTTCTTCTCGTTACACTCTATTTGATTAATTCCTGGTAAACATCTCTTTTGGATAATCCACGATCTTTTGCAACTAGCTTCATTGCATCCTTCTTAGACTGTCCTTGTTGTATATAATACTCTACATGCTCTTCTAAGGATAACTCATCCCACTTGCTTCTTTCTTCTTCCACAAGTGTTTCTCGATTAACACCCTCTATTACAATTACGCATTCTCCTCTAGGATCCGTCTCTGTATAGTGAGCGATTGCATCTTCAATGGTAGTTAAGAATGCTGTCTCATGCTTCTTAGTAAGCTCTCTGCAGATTGTAATCTTACGATTGCCTAATGTATCAAGAAGTTCACGTAATGTCTTTAATAAGCGATGTGGTGCCTCATAGATAATCGTAGTTCTAGTTTCTGTCTTTAGTTCTTCTAAAACTGCTCTCTTTTCCTTCTTATCAGTTGGTAAGAACGCCTCAAAACAAAATCTTCTAGTACTAAGACCGGATAATGTAAGCGCTGTCACGCAAGCAACTGGGCCTGGTAAGGATGTTACTTCGATACCTGCTTCATAGGCAAACTTAACAAGCTCCTCCCCTGGATCTGAAATACCTGGCGTACCTGCATCAGTAATACATGCGATATTTTTTCCATCCAACATCTCTTGTACTAGATACTTCGCCTTCTCAATCTTATTGAATTCATGATAGCTTGTCATTGGTGTCTTAATCTCAAAGTGATTGAGTAATTTAATGGAATGTCTTGTATCCTCTGCTGCGATTAAATCCACTTCATTTAAAGTACGAAGCACACGATACGTAATATCCTCTAAGTTTCCAATCGGAGTTGCACATAAATATAATTTTCCTGCCATTTAAACCTCCAGTTTAATATCCGTAGATATCATAAATCTCATCTGTGTAGACTTTTACATCTTTATAAACAATTAAAGGCTTCTCTATCTTAATCATGGATTTTCCACCTCTGACTGCCTCAATTAAAACCATATTGGCTTCTTTATCTACATAAGGATGAACCATTTTTAATCTCTTAGGTTCAAGCTTGTATTTTGTTAACATATTAATAATTTCAACCAAACGGGTTGGTCGATGTACCATATAAAATCTTCCACCTGGTCGCAACACCTTTGCTCCTTCTCTGACAACATCTTCAAGAGAACATAACAATTCATGTCTTGCAATTGCTTTTGGCATATCTGGGTTTACCAGACCATGGCTATTGGTCATATATGGTGGATTGGTTGTAACAACATCAAAGGAAGCCGCTTTGAATAATTTAGAGGCTTCCTTTATATCTCCAGTAACAATATCAACTTTGTCTGTCAAGTTATTATAGAGGACACTGCGTCTTGCCATATCTGCACTCTCTTCTTGAATTTCAAGTCCGGTATAATGCTTTCCATTATATCTCCCCTCAAGAAGAATTGGGATAATCCCTGTACCTGTGCCAAGATCAAGCGCAGTCTCGCCCTCTTTCACTTCTGCAAAGCCGGCTAACAATACTGCATCCATTCCAAAACAGAACTTTTTTGGATTTTGGATGATTTTATAGTTATTACGTTGTAGTTCATCCAATCTCTCTCCTGGTAATAATAATTCCATGAACTAACTCCTTTTACTACTCGTTTAACCTGGACTTACTTTCACGTTTCTCAGCTAATTCTAAGGCACGTAACTCTTCATCCATTGCTAATCTCTCACGTTTCTTTCTTGGTGTGAATTTTAAATCGTCAACTTTATATTCACGTACTTCTTTTTCATCGTGATCTAAGGTAACGACTACTTTTACTAATTGTTTTAACACGCTTACACTTTGTACTTCACCCTTTAGACGGTCTGAAGTAATTACATAGTCTCCTACATTAGGAAGCTTGCTGTTAAGCTCTTCATAAGCTTCTTCTTCATTTTTAAGACAGCACATTAAACGTCCGCAGACACCTGAAATCTTAGTCGGATTAAGACTTAAGTTTTGTTCCTTCGCCATCTTGATGGATACAGGTACAAAGTCAAATAAGAATGTGTGACAGCATAATGGTCTTCCACAAATACCAATGCCTCCTACAATCTTAGTCTCATCACGTACGCCGATCTGTCTTAACTCTATTCTTGTCTTAAATACTGCTGCTAAGTCTTTTACCAGCTCACGGAAATCAATACGTCCATCTGCGGTAAAATAAAATAGCACTTTATTATTATCAAACGTATACTCAGCGTCGATTAATTTCATTTCAAGGCCATGCTTTTTGATCTTCTCTAAACAGATTGCAAATGCATCCTTTTCCTTCGCCTTATTACGTTTTTCTATTTCATCATCATCTGGGGTTGCCACGCGGATTACTTGTTTTAAAGGCTGAATAATCTTTTCATCTGAAACTTCTTTGTGTCCTAATACAACGTTTCCATATTCAATGCCTCTTGCGGTCTCAACAATGACATTATCCCCTTGTTTGATTTCAAGATCTACCGGATCAAAAAAATAAATCTTGCCGGCTTGTCGAAATCTAACTCCAATTACATTTACCATCTTAATTCTCCTTTAATGACAACAGCATTAATTCAATCGCTGTATCGAAGTTGACATTGGCCTTTAAACGAACCTTGGCCTTTTCCATTGCCTTAATACTGTTCTCAATGCCTTCATAATTGTGTTTTTCTGCTTGCTTTATAATTGCTCTGTACTCATTTTTATATAATAATAAATTTGGATCCCTAGTCACCTTACATAACAAAACATCACGATACCACAAAATCATCAAATCAATATAGTCTTCAATCTCAAGCTTTCTGGCGCTAAACTCCTTAATTGCATCCATAATCTCATAGAGTTCCATCTGATCGATTCGTTTAAGTACTTGTAGTATTGCATCTTTTCCTTCAATGAAAGACTCACTAGATGCATACTTGATAGCTCGTCCTACGTTGCCCTGACAGAAGCCTGCACTAATGTCTGCAAGATAGTCTGGCACTCCGATATGTTCCATTAGATATTTCTTAATATCTTTTTGTGGTACCGCTTTTAATGGTAGCGTCACACATCTAGATAAAATCGTAGGCAATAGCTTTGTCGTATTCGTTGTTAACAATAATATGATTGCATATTCTGGTGGCTCTTCAATTGTCTTTAATAAGGCATTCTGTGCCTGCTCTGTCATCTTTTCTGCTTCATCAACAATGTAGATCTTGTATTTGCTGCTAAATGGTTTGATAAATATGTCATTGTTTACCTGGATACGAATATCATCAACACTGATACTTGCTTTTTCATGAGTCACATATTTTAAATCCGGCTGGTTTTCCCCTTCTACCTGAAGGCAGGACTTACACCTGTTACAAGGCGCATCTTTTCCTTCCTCACATAAAAGTGTCTTAGCAAAAATCTGTGCCAATAACATCTTTCCAGAGCCGTCTTCTCCACTTAAGATATATGCTTGAGATACTCTGCTGTTCTCAACTGCCATCTTTAAATGTTTTATTATATTCTTGTGACCGATTACCTGACTATAATCTAACATGCTTACACCCCTTTATCTTATGCAAGGTAGTTACATAAAGATATCTAATAACATTCCTCTTATTTCATCTATACGACCTAATATACTTAAGGAATCCTGTTCTTCACTGATTAACTCCTGTGCTAATTCATCAATTGCCTGATTGACAAGTTTGACGATTCCATATACCCGGTGTCTTCCTCGTCGATCAAGAGAATTCTCACGACTAAACTGATGGGAGCGTGATACGACCTCATTCATAAATTCCTGAATTAAGGATCGATATCTCTTTACATCCTTAACATCCATACGCTTTTTTATTCTATCCCCTTGACTTGTAATTTCTTCAAGCATCAGGGTAAGTCTTGCCTGCAGGCCCTCTTCTTCAATATGGCTTACCAGCGTAAATTTAAATGAACCGTCGGATTCTCTTACTTGATTTGTAGCACTCAGCTGATTCATATTCTGCATTTGATTTACACGTAAATCCATATCAAATATCCTCCTATCATCAAGCCTTTGTAATTTATTATATCATATATAGTCTTAATTACATAATAGTTTTTGCTTGGATGAATGCTTTGATTTCCCCAATGCATTTCCTTAAATCTTTATTTTGAAAGCGTACTAAAATGCCTGCTTCTTTAATCATTTCTTCTGAGAAGTCCTGCTCATCTGCTAAAAATCTTCGACACATCTCCGCATATTTTGGCTCCGGCTGCTTACGCTCTCTTGAGAGAGCTCTCTCTAGTCGCTCACCGCTCTCTACTTCAACATAAATTGGCTTTACAATTTCACTGCCATAGTACGCAAGAATTTGGCGATAGGATTCTAATGTCCCAATCAATACATAGTCATGATTTTTTAAATCAATCTGTTCATCCTCTACCGTAAAGTAATGCCATGCACCATAAACCGTCTGATAGGTGCGGTGTTCGATGATCTTTCCCTCTTTCTCTAAGGCATCCAGTTTCTCCTCTGTGACAAAGTGGTACTCTACTCCCTCCCTCTCTCCTTCACGGATCGGTCTTGTCGTATATGTTACCACCTCTTTTAACTGAAGCTCTCTATCTTTTGCTAGCTCTTTATAGATGGTATCTTTGCCAGAAGCGCTTTTTCCCATAACTACATAGATTTTATGCGACATACTTCTACGCCTCCTTTTGCTTTATAACTCGTAATGTCTGTAGGGAAGCATCATTCACTCCCTTAATATGAATTCCTGTGTCCTTAAACTCCAAAATAGCCTGTAACAGCTGACTACTAATTACTTCCCCTGGAACTGCCACTGGAATTCCTGGCGGATAAAAATAGATATATTCCGCACTGATATGGCCTGCTGCCTCCTCAAACGGTATTACATCATATACCTCATCCATTGCTTCATAAGGATTAAGCTTTGTAAGAAGGGTTGGAATATTGTATGGATTGATCTTCTTTGTTGTTATGGATGCTTCAAGTGAACCATCTATCTCTAATAATGCTGCTGCAAGCCTGCCATAGCCTTCCTTGGTATCGCAAATGCTTGTCATTGCAATGCCGTAATCACGACTGATCATCTCCAGCTGGATCTTATATTGATTTAACAGTCGGTCATATAACTCCGTTGCAGAAAGAGTAGTTCCCAAAACACCAATTACAATCTTAGAAGGATCTCTCTTAACTCCACTGCCCTCCGGCTTTGTTAAAATTGTTAAATGTTTCAGTGCCTTCATACGTTCATAAAAACTCTTAAGGTCACTCTCATATTGGTCAAACACGGTTTCCTTATTCTTACTTACATAGCGAATGCACTGATCAATCCCGGCCATTAATAAATATGATGGGCTGCTGCTTTGCAGCATGGACAGATAACGTTTGATCCGTGACTGGTCCACCAGCTTGTCATCACAATGCAATAATGCTGTCTGGGTAAATGCCGGCAATGTCTTATGGACACTTTGGATGACAACATCTGCCCCCTCTTTGAGGGCACTTTCCGGAAAATAAGGATGGAAGCCAAGATGTGCTCCATGTGCCTCATCCACAAGTAACGGGATTTTCTTCTCATGGCAGATTGCTGCAATGGCCTTAATATCCGATACGATTCCTTCATAGGTCGGACTGGTAAGAACGACTAAGGAAATCTTTTCATTTTCTTCTAATGCCTTTTTTACTGAACTGGCTAACACTTCTTTATAACAGCCGAAGTCCTCATTGAATTCAGGATATAGATAAACCGGTGTAAGCTCATGCATATAAATAGCATTATAGACTGCCTTATGACAGTTTCTTGCCACTAATACATGGTCATGCTTCTTTGTACAAGCCATAATTCCTGCCAATAGCCCTACCGTACTTCCATTTACAAGATAATACGTATGCTTTGCGCCATATAGCTTTCTTGCCTGCTCTATAGAATGAAGAATGATTTCTTCTGGCTGATGAAGGTCATCAAAGCCTTCGATTTCTGTAATGTCCATGGAATATGGATTAGGCATGTCAAACAACCGAGTATTTCGTTTATGGCCCGGCATATGCATTGGGTAAATGCCCTCTGCCTGATAGCCTGCTAATTTATCGTATAGTGAATCCAATGGTTCCTTCTCCTTTTATAACTTATTTCAACTTATTTCTGTGCTAAGATCTCTTCGATCAGATTTTCATGGAATACGCCTTCCTTTAACATGGCGATTTCATATTTATATGGTGCAAGCGTCTTCTTTGTCTCTCCTGGTACTGCAACATAAGGCGTCTCTAAGATTTTTGGCACGTTCATAAAGTCCTTATGGTAAATAATATTCTTAACTGTATCAAATCCAAGATTACCAAAGCCAATATTCTCATGACGATCCTTTTTTGCACCTAATACATTCTTACTATCATTGATGTGGAATACCGCAATCTGGTCTTTTCCAAGTACACGGTCAAACTGATCAAATACTCCATCTAAATCATTTACTAAATCATAACCTTGATCATTTACATGGCATGTATCGAAACATACTCTTAATTTATCATTAAACTTAACACCATCATAAATCTTTGCTAGCTGTTCAAAGGTACATCCAAGCTCTGTTCCCTTTCCGGCCATTGTCTCTAAACAAACATATACGTTCTGTTCTCTTGTTAAGACCTCATTTAAACCGGTAACGATCTGTTTAATGCCTGCCTCTTCTCCAGCTCCTACATGAGCTCCTGGATGAAGCACAAGGTACTTCGCTCTCATAGCCTCTGTACGCTTTAACTCTAAATCTAAAAACTGTATGGCAATCTCAAATGTCTCTGGCTTTACTGTATTTCCTAAATTAATAATATAAGGAGCATGTACCACGATATCATCAATATCATGCTGCTTCATATAATCCCACGCAGCATCAATGTTCAACTCGCTAATATCTTTTCTTCTTGTATTCTGTGGTGCCCCTGTATATAACATAAATGTATTTGCGCCATAAGAGTGTGCTTCCTTAGCGGAACCTAACATCATCTCTTTCCCGCTCATACCTACATGTGATCCTAATCTCATAATTCTATCTAACCTTTCTTGTCTGCTTCTTAACTGTCTTTCTTTACACGCTCATATATAATAAGGTTTCCCTGTTTTCCAACCTTTCTGATCACTCCAACATAATTAAGTACATGAATTGCCGTTCTTGCCACTCCAATGGACAATTTGGTTGCTTCTTTATATGTCTTTGTTGTAAAAGTTTCTCCCAGGCTTTCCGGAACTAACTTTGCATAGTCTTCTACGCAGTTAATATCAATCTGGTCTACTAACTTTGTGGGAACTCTCTCATATCTGCTTGAACCTCTCTTCTTGTTGTGGCTCCATCCATTTAACAGACGCTGCTCTTCCATATTCATAAGCACGATAGATAATGATAGGTTTGGATGAGTCAGATAAGACTTGATTTTATATAGCTCGAAGAATGCCTCATATGGCGATCCCTTCTTTGGTGACTTGCGCTTATCTGTAATTCTTCCCGTCTCTTCATCAATCCATTCCAAATACTTCTCATAAGCAATTGGATATACAATCCTTACGGATCCCGCAGGTAAAAAGACATCTAACTTACGACGAAGCTTATTAAACCCTGCCGTCTGTATCTCGATGACATCCTGATCATGTAAAATATCTGCTACATATCCTTGGTAGCGGATTTCATGAAATGTATTATCCGGTTCAAAATAATATTTTAATATGGCATGTAACGTCTTTTCTGATAACGTCCCTATTCCAGAATTCGTATCTCTATTCTCTCTAATTAATTCGCATGCGTTGAAAAAAGACTCCTCCATTGTCATTTCCTCCCCTGCTGCTGCCTTTTGTTCTCACGATTATTTACAATTATATAGTATCTTACAACAAGAGTCTAGCCACTCCCTTGCATAGAACAATGTATCTTCGTCATATCAGTTTCCTATAAATGAAAAACATGGAAGATTTAAGCCCTGTCTTCAGCTTTAAAATCCTCCATGTAGCTTTTTAATGCGTTTTTCTATTTTCCCTAGTTACTGCAGGCAAAGAAAGTCGTAAGAAGCGCCTTCCAAGCTCTCTTGCATTAAATGGAATAAGTGGATAAAGATAACTCTGTCCGGATATTGTCTTGTTAAAGCAGATTGTAATAAACGTAATCAGCAGTCCTGCAACAAATCCCCAAATACCAAATACTCCTGTTAATACTAATAAAATGATCCGCAAGAATTTAAGTGCATATCCAAGCTCATAACTGGACTGAGAGTAATTTGCAATTACTACAAATGCCATATACAGCATAGTCTCGGAATTGAACCATCCTGAACTTACTGTGAAGTCACCAAGTACGATACCTGCAACAACACTTAACGGCGTACTTAACATACTCGGAGTATTGACCGACGCCATCTTTAATCCATCTATGGCAAACTCAAGAATTAAAAGCTGGGCAAGCAAAGGAATATTAATAGCATCCTTTACTACGATGAACTCTAACGGTTTTGGAATCAGGCCTTGGTTATTCATTAAAAGTAACCAGAGCGGTGTTAAAAATAAAGCAATCAAGTTAATCACAGCTCTTGTTATTCGTAAATAGGTTCCTGTAATCGGAGGAAAATAATAATCATCTGCCTCCTCTGTAATTTCAAATAAAGAAGTTGGCAATATCATAGCAGAAGGACTAGTATCAACAAAAATAACAATGCTTCCTTCTAGTACTGCGCTTGCTGTTGCATCCGGCCTCTCGCTATATTTAAACTTGGGAAATGGATTCCACCAGCTTCCACGATGGATGCACTCTGCCAGACTTTCTGAACCCATTGTCAGTGCATCTACGTTTATTGACTTTACTTTATCCTGCAGACGAGCTAAAAACTGATGGTCTACCCTGTCCTTCATATAACAGAATACAATATCTGTTTTCGAACTCTTTCCTGCAGTGACATACTCCATAGTAAGATTGGGATTTCTGATCCGTCTTCTGACCAATGCTGTATTCATTACAAGTGTCTCACAAAATCCATCCCTTGCTCCGCGAAGCACCTTTTCTTTCTCTGGTTCCTCAATACCTCTGGATGGATACGTACGAAAATCAATACTAATTGCCTTATCATACCCATCTACAACCAGTACAGGCACGCCTGACAATACATTCGTTACAAGTGTGTCTATATCCTTAACAAAATCCACTTCTCCATAGGGAAGAAGCTTTACTGACATCTCATGGGCATTCTTTGGCATTTCCTCAGGCTTAATGCCATAAAAGAACTGCATCAGTTTCTGCATTACATCGTCCTTATTCATTCCATCTACGACATAGAAACAGCCTTCGGTATCTGCAATCGTAAGTACCCGATATACAATATCAAAATTAGTCTCCACATTCAGAGCCTGATTAATATTCTTTATATTAATTGCCAACTCACAAGATAGCTTGTTTTCCACTATAATCACCTCATTTACCAATAGTCAATCATAATGGTAGTTTATCCAAGATGTGTATTTATATTTATTTGATGGATGAAAACTTATAAATTGGCAACTGCTTCTTTCATTACCTTAGCAATATCCTCATTGATTACAAGATCTGCCTTATGATCTGCAGAAGTTGAACTCTTATTAATCAGTACTAAATTCTTGCCTCTAAAGTAGTCAATCAGCCCAGCTGCAGGATATACTACTAAAGAAGTTCCACCAATAATCAAAGTATCCGCTTCTGTAATGGCATGAATAGCGCCAGAAATTATGTCTTCATCTAATCCCTCTTCATAAAGCACCACATCCGGCTTAACTGTTCCTCCACACTTCTCACACTTTGGAACTCTCTCTGTACCTATAACATAATCAACATCATAAAAAGCATGGCACTTCATACAGTAGTTACGAAGAACAGACCCGTGAAGCTCATATACATTCTTAGAACCTGCCGCTTGATGAAGGCCATCAATATTCTGTGTCACAACCGCCTTTAGCTTGCCCATCTTCTCTAATTTAGCAAGTGCGATATGAGCATCATATGGCTTAGCCTCCGGGTATATAAGATTTTTCTTATAAAAGTCAAAAAACTCTTCTGGATATTGTATAAAAAAACTATGTGACACTGCCTGCTCCGGTGTAAAGTTTCGATTTAATTTTCTGCTATATAGGCCAGTAGAGCTTCGAAAATCAGGTATTCCACTAGCCGTACTAATTCCTGCTCCACCAAAGAATACAATATTATTGCTTTCCTTAAGAATTTTGGACAGTTGTTCTATCTTTTCATTCATATCATCATCTCCGAACGTTTTTCTTTATTATACCACATATTTAATTTACCACCCATGCCTGCAGTTTTTCTTTACTGACCATCGTTAATGCTAATAATCGTATAAAAAACCTTACCTATGTCCCAGCAACATAACCATGCTGAACTCATAAGTAAGGTTTTTTATTTTCACACTTTATTACAGAATTCCATATCCTCCACTTAAAGAATCCCTGAATATAGCAATATGAGGTGGATAAAATGTAGCAAGGATCATTCCAAATATTATGCTACATAAGATAAGTATAGAGATCCATACTGGTATTCCCCTACCATGTTGGTATATATGAAGCCCAAGCAGCTGTGCCCATACGAGGCATATAAGTAAA
This sequence comes from bacterium, assembly GCA_030535455.1. Lineage (GTDB taxonomy): Bacteria > Bacillota > Clostridia > Lachnospirales > Lachnospiraceae > KM106-2. The sequence goes on along the minus strand of JAUNJY010000014.1, from coordinate 3,809 downwards.
ATAATGATGTCGATTATCACTGAATTAAACTCTAATGCCTCTGTATAAAAGTAATATATCATAGGCATCAGTAATAATGCTCCTATCAACGCTACTACAGTAGCTGCCATCCACTTTCTAATGTTTCTTCTTCCCATCCTGGGACTGACCACATAATATATTACCCACCATAAAATAATTGGTACAACCATCAGTTTCTCATGTTCCCAAACACTCTCATTAACAGGAGCAATTGCAGCAATCACAGCAAACCTTCCTGTTATATCATATAGAAAATGAAACAGACATCCTGCTAAAAATAACACTGGAATTCCAAGTACAATCCATCGCTCTTCCCTCTTTAATGCCCTCATCCTACTTCCTCTCATCCGTTTTATTTACAATATAGGCATCTACACCGGTATTTATACCTATCTCTTGCAATCACGCCTATCAACACCTCCATGTTATAACATGTCTCTAGTCGTTTTTTGATAACTAAAAAAGACTATGATTTTCATCATAGCCTTCTTTCGTCCGTTATTCCATATTCATAGCACTACTGCCATCGAAGTCGTCATCATAAACACTACGGTCAAGAATTCCTTCAGAAGCAGAAACGCATGTTGCAACAACTAAATCACCTGTAGAGTTTGTTGCAGTATTCATTTGATCGATAATACGATAAACACCAGCTACTAATCCGATTACTGCAACAGGTAATCCCATAGTTGTAATCATAGATGTAGCAATTACCAATCCCATTTGAGGAACTGCCGCACAACCAATTGATAATAAAGTTGCTTCAATAATTAAAGCTGCCAATTGAGCAAATGTAAGTTCAACACCTGCAATCTGAGAAGCAAATACAACTACAATTCCTAAGAAAATTCCTGTACCATCCATATTGGCAGTTGCACCAAAAGGAAGAATAAAGCTAGCTGCTTCATTTGGAATACCCATACGCTTTGTAGCATTCTTTAAGGACACTGGAAGTACTGCCATAGATGCACATGTACTAAATCCTAAAAGCCAGGATTCAAATGCAACCTTGAAGAACTTGATTGGATTTACCTTTGCAATGAATACAAGCAAAGGAATATATATTAATAGTATCTGACATGTTGCTGCAATATAGTGAGTCATAATAAACTTCATAATATTTCCTAACACAGCTACACCGTTTACTGCCATTGCATTAGTCATTAAACCAAATACTGCGATTGGTGTGAACTTGATTACGATATCAACCACTTTATAAATTACATCTGCACCAGTCTTAAATGCATCCTGAACCTTTTCTCCCTTTTCTCCAAGAAGAATTAATGCGATACCAACAAAGATCGAAAATACGATAATCTGTAACATGTTACCGCTAGTAAGTGCTTCAAAAATATTTGTTGGAATCATATCTAAAATTGTGTCATACACACCGCTTGGCTCTGCAACTGTAAGGGAATTTGTTACCCCTTCCAGATTAATTCCAGTACCTGGTTTGATAAGATAAGCCATGCCAACACCAATTGTGATTGCTGCCGCACTTGTAACTGTAAAAATTAATAATGTCTTAATACCAATTGATCTTAAACGCTTTAAATCTTTTAATTCTGCAACTGCTGATACAATTGAGAATAATACAAGAGGTACAACGACCATTTTTATCAATCGAATAAATATGTTTCCTAAAAATTGACTGAATGCACATACCTTTGCAATCCAAGCAACTTCTGTTCCACCTAAAGTACTTAACACTATACCAAAGATAATACCTGTGATTAAACAAATAAATATCTTTTGCCACATTTTTAAATTCTTAATATGTTTCATGTAAATCTCCTTTATCCTAAATTTTATATTGTAAATAGATACCTAACTAACTTTCTTAAATCACAGTTGCTACTCCTACGATACTTTCTCTATGTAACTGTAATTAGTCAACTGTTTTGGTATTTTTTTGTAATTTGCTTTACTAATATAATATAGCAGTAAAAAAACATTTTGTCAATAAATATTTCATTTTCAACACTTTATGAAATATTTATTTCAATTTATGAAAAATATAAGATTAATTTTATATTTACGATATAGAACAAAGTGTGTCTTCCACATACGTTGCCTACACCGAACCTGGCCGCGTTAGGGACATACTCCTTTTTCGGTGAGGATGCATCTTGGCTTTCTGCTTTTTAGAAAATCTTTTATGTGATGGGAGACTTCTATAAGAAAAGTCTCCTATCACTAAAAAAAGACCTACCGTATTTCTACAGTAGGTCTCTCTTCTAATCAACATATAATTGCATCGACTCACATACTTCCTCATATTCATTAAATCGCTTATCTAACTGCATATTCTTCCTCTTACCAACACAAGTAATTAGAGCATTCACTAATACCTGTGGTGCAACAAAAGAATCTAAGTGTTTAAATGTTCTTGTTTCCGCTAATAAATAATGATCCGTATATTTAAGGATCGGTGAAGTAACGAAATCTGTAATTCCGATAATCTTTGCATTTCTTTTATCTACAAATTCGATTAACTCAATTGTCTTTTTGGTATATCGCTTAAAGGTAATGCCAATAACAACATCATCACTTCCCATTTTGCTAAAGATCTCTTCATTTCCGTCAAATGTATCTAAGAAGTATACATTGTCCAAGATAAGTTTTAGATAATATTCAAAATAACTTCCAAGAGTCCTTGTACTCCTTCCGCAAATAATAAATACTCTCTTTGCATTTACAATGCTATCTGCAATATGGAAAAACTCCTCTGTATTTAAATTATCATATGTTACTTGGATATGTTGTATTTCTTTTTGAAAAATACCTTCAAGCAGCTGTGTGTCACTTTGATCTTGTAACTCTGACTCTGTCTTATTTGACTTTAACTTTGACTGAGTGCTCTCTTGAAATAATTGTTGTAACTGTGAGTATCCGGTATAACCAAGGAAATTAGCAAAACGTATAATGCTAGCGTCGCTTACATCTGCATTCTTTGCTAATTGCTTTACATTGAAAAATGCAGTATCAATTCTGTTATTTAGTATATAATCTGCAATTTTTCTTTGAGTCTTACTCATGCTCCCCATTTTAATTGCAATACTCTCATATATATCACTCAATTCTTTCTCTCCTACAATTTATTATAATCTTATATTTAGTATTTCCATCGGAATTATTATTTAATTCTATAAAAAATCCTCCCCCATTAGGGAGCCCCTCTTTTTCTTGCCTAATACTATAATACGGTTATTATATCTAGTTTTTAACTGCTTGACAAATCATTTATGCAAATTAAACAAAAAAAAAGCATCTACAAACTTTATAGTTTTGTAAATGCTTCTGCGTTATGAAATTGCGGGGACAGGATTTGAACCTATGACCTTCGGGTTATGAGCCCGACGAGCTACCAGACTGCTCCACCCCGCGACATTAATTATATTATATACCTACTTGATCAAATAATCAAGTAAAAAGCATTTATAAAACTACAGTATTCATAAATGCTTTTTGTAGAAATGAGACATCGGAGATTCGAACTCCGGACAACTTGATTAAAAGTCAAGTGCTCTACCAACTGAGCTAATATCCCATAGTATTTAGTTTCAATAACTACTTTTTTTAATTTTTAGAATAAAAAAGAAAGTCTTTTAGACTTTCGTCCTTATCAATGAGACATCGGGGATTCGAACCCCGGACAACTTGATTAAAAGTCAAGTGCTCTACCAACTGAGCTAATATCCCATAACTATTTTTTCAAACTTAAAGTCTTCTCAATGCCCAGAGCCGGAATCGAACCAGCGACACAGGGATTTTCAGTCCCTTGCTCT
>JAUNJY010000075.1 GCA_030535455.1 bacterium | reverse complement strand
TCTTCTAATCTCTTGCTTCCTTTTTCTGCTGCTAATCTCTTATAAGTAAGAAGAACTTGGCCTTCTCCATCGTTTACTTTAAGAACTTTAGCTTCCATAGTGTCGCCAACTTTAACAACTTCTCTTAAATCTACATTAGGTTGGTTAGTATATTCGTTTCTAGTAATAATACCATCAGCCTTGTAGCCTATGTTTAAGACGATTTCGTCTTCTTTTACACTGATTACAGTGCCTTCGACAACCTCTCCGTTGTGTATTGTTACTAATGATTCTTCTAATAATTGTTCAAAACTCATCTCTGACATGTTAGTATGAACCTCCTCAATTATTTTATTTGGGGTTGAAGCCCCTGCGGTAATACCTACGCTACGAAAAGATTTAAATCGCTCTAAATCTAGGTCAACAAGTGTCTGTATATAATAAGTATTAGGACATTCTTTTTTACTTATCTCATAGAGCTTCTGTGTGTTTGAACTGTGTTTTCCACCTATTACAATCATTGCGTCAGACTCTTTGGCCAATTCCTTAGCCTCTCCCTGACGTTCCTCGGTAGCGTTACAAATTGTATTTAAAGCAAGTATATCATAACCCTTTTTTGAAATAATTTCAACTAAATCTTGAAATTTCTTGTAATTAAATGTCGTCTGTGCAACAATGCAATACTTTTTTGACTTATCAGCATCAAATTGTTCAGCCTCTTCCACTGTCTCAATTACATATGCTTGATCGTTGCACCACCCTTTAATTCCAACCACTTCAGGATGCTTATCATTTCCAATGATAATGATTTCTTTGCCTAATTCTGACTGCTCTTTTACGTTATTATGAATTTTCTTAACGAATGGGCAGGTTGCATCAATTACTTCAAAACCACTGCTTTCTATTTGATCCCATACATTTTTGGCTATACCATGTGACCGTATGATTATTGTACCCTTAGTAGCGTCATTTAATTCTTCAGGCGAATTAATCACATGAACACCTTTCTTTTCAAGGTCGTTTACAACTTCTTCATTATGAATGATTTCGCCAAATGTATATACATTATCTTTATGATCTGCAGAATCGTATACCATATCTACTGCTCGTTTTACACCGAAACAAAATCCTGCACTGTTTGCTAATTTTATTTTCATCTTATTTCACCTTAAAAACTTATTTATGAGTATTGTATAACTCGATAATTGCATCCACAACCTGATCGATGGTCATCGTTGAAGAATCAAGCAGTATTGCATCTTCTGCCTGACATAACGGAGAAATCTCTCGATTCATGTCTTGTTCATCTCTTGCAATGATATCTGCTTCAATCGTATCAAGATCACATTCAATTCCTTTAGCGATATTTTCTTTCCATCGTCTTTTGGCACGTTCTTTTGATGATGCTGTTAAATAAAGCTTTAAGTTCGCATTAGGAAGGATTTGCGTACCTACGTCTCTTCCATCCATAATTACGTTTTCTACGCTTGCTAATTTTCTTTGAAGCTCAACTAATTTCACTCTGACTTCTTTTACTTTTGCTACTTTACTAGCCATCTTGCTAGCTTCTTCCGTACGGATCTTTCCGTTTACGTTTTCGCCATTTAAGATTACTAATTGTTCGCCGTTTTTATATTCAATGGTAATATCTGCATTTTCACATGCTTTCACTACATCTTCCTGTTTTTCGGAATCTAAGTTATTTTCAAAGAAGAAAAGTCCCATGGCACGATACATTGCACCTGTATCAACATAGATAAATTCTAATTTCTTTGCCACTAACTTAGCGATAGTACTTTTCCCTGCTCCTGCAGGCCCATCGATTGCTATACAATAATTCATAATAGTATCCCTCTTTTATATTTTCTACTGTACTGACATGCCTGCCAAATATCCAGTTGACCAGGCAATCTGAAGATTGAACCCACCTGTCAGTGCATCAAGGTCAAGTACTTCACCTGCGAAATATAAATTTCTGACAAGTTTAGATTCCATGGTAGATGGATCGATTTCTTTTACTGTTACGCCACCTTTTGTAATAACGGCAGTATTATAGCCGCCTAAAGATGCAATCGTTAAAGTAAAGGATTTCATCAACTGTACAAGGTTCGTTCTTTCTTCTTTTGTTACTTCATTTACTTTCTTCTCAGGGTTAATGCCAGAACGATCAATAATGATCGGAATTAGCTTCTTAGGCAATAACTCATCTAAGGAGTTTGCAAACTTTCTATTGATATTTTTTTCAAAATCTCGGAGTAATCGTTGATCTAGCTGTTCAAAGTTAAGTGCTGGTTTTAAATCAATGGAAACCTCTAATTCGCCGCCTTTTGTATAGGCTGCTGCATAGCTGCTGGCACTTAATACCAATGGACCTGTAATCCCAAAATGGGTAAACAACATTTCTCCAAAGTTTTGATATAACACTTTTTTTCCAGCCTTTAATGTCAATTCCACATTACGCAAAGATAGCCCTTGAAGGTCTTTTACAAATGCTTCTTTTGTCATAAGAGGCACAAGGCTTGGCTTACATTCTTTGATTGTATGCCCTGCATTTTTTGCAAAACGGTAGCCGTCTCCTGTAGAGCCAGTAACCGCATAAGACAATCCGCCTGTACAGACAATGACAGAGTCGCCCTTGATTACTTTTTTATTTACTTTTACTCCGGTAACCTGACCATCTTTCATCATCACTTCATCCACATTTGCATGGTACATGATATTGACACCTAGACGGTTCATTTCCCTTACTAAGGAATTAATTACATCGGAAGATTTATCAGAAACAGGGAATACACGATTTCCTCTTTCCACCTTTAATGGCAATCCAATTTCCTTGAAAAAGTCCATTAATTTTTCATTGGTAAATGTGTAGAAACTACTATATAAAAACTTTTTATTGGACATCATATTATCAAAAATAATGTCTAAATCACTTGCATTAGTTACATTGCAGCGACCTTTTCCTGTAATATAGATTTTCTTTCCGCACTTCTCGTTTTTTTCTAACAAGGTAACTGTGTGACCATTTCTTGCAGCAACAATTGCTGACATCATACCAGCGGCACCGCCACCTACTACTAAAATATGACTCATCTAATCTAGCCTTTCTATTTTGCACGAATCATTTTCTTAATTCGATAACATTCTACTTGATAGTATATAATATTTTACGGCTTTTTGAAAGAGCTTTATTCCTTTTTTTCAAAAAGAGACTAATTGGGCAGGATATCTGTGACTAACGTTGGAAGCGTTTCAAATGAGACATAATAGATCCCCGTTCCCTTCTTGAATTCAAAAAATTCGGTATAACTGCCATACTCCGCATCCAGACTTTGACCTCCAATCAGCTCAATATCTTTTATCTTTTTTTCTGCTTTATCATACACGACTACATGCTGATACTGCTCGTAACCGATGTTGCTTCGTGAAGGAACATCCATATGAAATTTATATCCACGTTTTGCTGTATCAACCTTGATCCATTGTGTCTGTTTCTTCAATCCCGGATTTGTATAGGCCATGGAAATTGCTTTTCCGGTATACGTAACTGCCTTGCTCTTGCTTGTTGCCGTGGTGAAGATTTTATTCTCGTACTTCTTATTCGACGTGATTTTAAGCCACTGCATTGCATTTGCTTCTGAATGGCAGACTACGGTATACGTTCCCTTTGGTAAATATCTTGAAACCGGTGAATAATCTGGCTCATCAAGCCATACATTTTCGCGTAACACAACCTTATTCTTACTATTTCTCACTTCTAACCAATAATCGTTATAGTCTGTTCCGGTAGTATTCTTAAGTTCAAACACAACACATCTATTCTTAGTATTGACCAGTTTGAATTTTGATACGCCTTTAGAAACACTCATATTATATATTTTCTTACTGTCCGGTCGAATAAGGAAGGTGTCGTTAAATGCCATATTCATTACTATGGCACGTTTACTATTTCTTTTAATTTTTCCTGTTGTCACTTTTAATCGATATGTACCTTTTTTTAACTTTACTATTATCTGAGGCTTGCTAGTTTTTGTCACCTTCTTCGTGCTAATAGTCTTCCCTTTACTGTTTAGAAGTTGCACTGTGACATATTCCTTGTTTTTCAGAGTACTTTTCCCGCTAAAATCCAACTTGATTGTCCCTGACTTTTTCACATAAAACTTCACATATTTGGTCTTTGTGCCAATTAGACTGATTTTCTTTTCCTGTATACTGGAATTCTCCTTTACTGTGTAAGACGATTTTACATACTTTGAACTGTCTGCATGGGCACTCTGACCAAACCCAGCACATAACAGCAATGAAAATAGTACTGCTTTAAATATTCTCTTCATATTTCCCCCCATAAAATAACACAATGAGGCATCAAAGAGAAGTCTATTCTGCTTTGATGCCTCATTGTGTGTAATACCTCTATTTACTAACCTATGATATCGTTTTAATATACTTTCTGTCAATCACCTTCAGGTAGATTGCTGCAATGATTACCGTCACAACTTCTGCAATGATAAAGGAATACCAGACTCCTTTGATACCTATTGCCTTACCAAGGATCATTGCCAATGGAAGAAGTAAGATAAATTGTCTTGTAGCCGTAAGAAGAAGGCTTGACATCCCCTTTCCAAGACCTTGGCATGCATAACTGACCATAACAGAAAAGGAACCAAAGATAAATGTCGTTCCCATAATTCGTAATGCTGGAATACCGATTTCTCTCATTGTTTCACTGGCATTGAACATCCCCATAATCGGACTTGCAAGTCCAACAATGATAACTGTTCCCACTACGCCAAAAATGGAAGAATATATTCCAGACAACTCAATCGCCTTCTTGATACGTTTTCCATTGCGTGCACCATAATTAAATGCTACAATCGGTATCAATGCATTGTTAAGTGCAAAGACCGCCATGTATACAAATGACTGTACTTTGAAATATGCGCCAAAAACAGCTGCTGCTGTAGTTGAAAATGTTAATAAGATATTATTTAAACCAAATGACATAATTCCTGCCATGGACTGTGTGATAATCGTTGGTATACCAACTGAACAAATCTGACCAACAATCTTTTTATCCGGAACCAAATTTCGTATGGAGAATGTAATCTCTTTATTCTTGGTCAAGTTAAAGTAAATTGCCAATCCAAGACTTGTAACCTGTCCAATGATTGTTGCAATTGCAGCTCCCTTTACACCTAACTTTGGAACGCCAAACATACCAAAGATTAAGATAGGATCTAAGATAACATTAACAATCGCACCCGTAATCTGCATATACATGGTACAGACAGTCTTTCCGGTACCTTGCAGTATCTTCTCTAAGACTAAGGAAAACACTTGTCCAAAGCTAAAAATACAACAAATTCTTGTATAAACCGTTCCCATGGAAATAATATCTTCCACATCTGTCTGCATACGGAAGAAACTTTCTGCTCCAAAGATCCCAAATAACAAGATCAATGCATAAATCACTGCACCAAGCAACAAGCCATTCATTGCTGACTTATCTACTTTTTCTTTATCGTGTTCACCTAAATACCTGGATAAATTAGAACTAATACCAACTCCAAGGCCAATTCCAGACGCTAAGATTATATTTTGAACAGGGAACGCAAGACTTAACGCAGCCAGTGCATCCTCACTATAGTGAGCCACAAACAAACTATCAACGATGTTGTATAACGCTCCGATAATCATTGAAATAATCATTGGCACCGCCATCTGAAGCATAAGTTTGTTTACTGGCATAACCCCCATTTTGTTTTCATTACTTGTACTCATTTTATTCTGTCACCTTCTCTTTATTGTTTTAAAGCGGAACATATATTGTATCTTATGGGAGATACAATGTCAAGAATAATGCCGTTTTTCCACAAATAAAGTCGATTTTGGCAGAACTAGTTTTTCTCTTTCAGATCCTCCCGTAATTTAAGTATTGCTAAATCCTTCTCCTTACACTCTAACATAACATTACACTCCTCCATGCCTGCCTTTTCCATGGCAGCAGCCATCTTTAAATAATCCTCCACATGGATATAGTCATCATGGGCATGCTTATTTCCTTCTTTGTCACTAGCAAGATGAAACTTCGGTATCCGTTCCTTCCATGTCTTTGCCGCTTCTTTTACACACTCCTCGTAGGAAAGCTTTCCCTGATTCCATTCAAAATGCTTATTATCAAATACAACCGGTATTCCAATCTTATGATGCACGTACAAACAGTCATCTACAGTAAAAGAAACATGGTCGTTTTCCAATACTAAATAGTTTCTTGCATTCTCATTTAGCCTAAGATAATTTTCACAAAACTTGTCCAATGCGTCCTCGACTGTGTCATACCCATTTTTCACACCTACATGCAACGTTACATTGGGCACCTTGTCTAATTCCATGGCTGCAAATGTGTCCGAAAATAAGTTTAGCGAAGCAATACTTTTCTCTACAACATCTGACCGTAGAGAATTCAATACAAAATACTGGGAAGGATGGGTAGATAGCTGCATATCCAGCTTATTTGCAATACTTCCCACTTCTCTAAGCTCATCTCTTACGTCATCAATCGAGTAATAGCCCAGATCCAGCTGTGGCAATATCTGTTCCGGAAGACGATAGGCATAAATATCATGCTTTTTATTTTCATACAGCAGCAATTCCAAATCTTTGATATTTTGCCTTGCCTTCTCTAATAGATACTCATGACACAAAGACGCATCATGGTTTTCCAGATACGTCTTTGTGGAGGAGCGATTTACTTTTAATTTTTTATTGATATGCGATATACAACAATAACCTAAATTTATCTTCATAGTCTCATACTACTCCTTTGAGACTAGTCTTTACTGTTTCACAAGGAATTATTTCACCAAATCTTCCAAATTTCCAAACGTATATCCCATCTCTTCCCATTTTGTCAGCAGTTCATCCAGGATCTCTCCATTTGTCTTTGATGTGCTATGCAGCAATACAATAGCACCCGGATGAATACGCTTTAACAGCTTATCAAATGCCTGTTCTTTGGTAGGCTGTTTATCTTGATACCAGTCAACATAGGCAAGGCTCCAGAAAAATGTCTTATAGCCCAGTTCCTTTGCCATCTTAAGATTTTCCTCACTATATTTCCCTTGTGGTGGCCGATAAAATTTCACCATATCTTTTCCTGTGCACTCTTTGTACATACTTTCTAAGTCCCCGATTTCCTTTTTGAATGCTTCCATTGTAGAAATTTTCGACATATTTGGATGTGTCAATGTGTGATTTCCCACAGTATGACCTTCTTCAACCATCCGTTTTACCAATTCTGGACTGGTCTTGATATAGTTACCAACTACAAAGAAGGTACCATGAGCGTTATGTTTCTTTAACGCCTCTAAGATAGGCTCCGTGTTTCCATTTTCATAGCCAGCATCAAATGTTAAATAGATTACTTTTTTATTGGTATCCCCAATATAGTACGCATCCTTCTGCTTTAACTCATCCGGTGTTGCATTTCCCGTTGGTGGCTGGCCATCCTTTCCAAATCCTAACCCCCAATTGGATTCTCCTTTCAATTCTTGTTCCACAGACTGGTTTGTGGTCTCACTGCTTTTCTCCGGATGACTTGCCATTGCCAGACCATATCCAACAAAGTATGCAAGCACCAGAATAGCAATCACTCTGATAATCTTTTTATAATCCATAAATATATGGACCTCCACTCACTACTTACTGTAAATATATTGTGACACTCAGAAGTTAATGCCAAGTTTTAGTCCATAAACGTTAGTCTGATTTGCCCATCAATATCACTTTCCTGTTTTGCAAGCTTGATGTAATCTTCCTCCCTTAATTCTCCTATTAAGAAAGGCGAATGTGGGTCATGTTTTAAATAATTACTCTTAACTGCTTTTTCACTATAGTTGGCATAACAATATTTACAGCCATGTAAACATGAGTTATATGCTCCAATATCCTTAGACTCTATACATGTACAGTACTGCCTGTCTGGGACCAGCTTTCTTTGTTTTAATGATGTATTCAGATGGCGTTCCATTACTTGTCTGCTGGTACAGCCAGAATTCTCTATCTGATACTTTGTCAAATCAATTCCTTCTGCACAAGTCTTAATCACAATGCCATACTCCTTTGCAATCTTGGAAAACTTATCTGCAATCCACTCCTGCTCATCTTGTGTTAACGGCATGGCTTCCTTAAAGTTTCGCTTGGTCTTTTCATATATGTCTACAAAGCTGATAACATACTCTGTTACATGTCCATGCAACACTGATATCAGCTGTCTAAATACTTTTTCGTGAAATTCTTTTGTATATCGATTGGTTATAATGATCGGATCATATCTTACACAAAGACTGTCTTTGCCTAATTCTTTTGATAGCTGACGGACTGCTTCGATTACCATTCTTTTATCCGGAACCTTCGGTTCAATCTCCTTGCCATAAGGAGTGATTGTCACAAAAAAGTAAGGATGAAACGGCCTTAGCTCTTTTAAATGAGAAAGGATGGGAATGGGATTTTTCGTCCATAATGTAATGCAGTCCACTACCTCAGGATCCAATCTATACTTGGTAACCTGGCAGGCATTATAGGGATTACGAACAAGGACATAGCCCTTACGTATTCGTTCTATTAACCATTCTGAATAAAATGCGGGGATATCCGTCCTTGTGCTTGCACTAAGTATCATTACCTTACACCTCCTGTTCCACACTCTCGCGTCTTAAACTCTCTTCCGGGGACACACACATTGCCCACGCCGAACAGGGGCGCATTAACGACATTCTCCTATCCGGTGTGTGGCATCTTGGCTTTCTGCTTTTTTAGAAATCCTTTTTTAGTGATTGGAGGCTTCCAGAAAAGAAGTTCCTGTCACTAAAAAAGGCAGCTATACTTAGCTACCTTTTGTGTCTTTTACTTTTCATAATTTGCTATGATGGTTCGGCGTAATAAATCAAGTGCATTTATAACGCTTAGTTCACGGATCTTTTCCCGATTGCCTTGAAACACATAATGTTTTACTGTTGCTTTTTCATTGACAAAGCATCCAATATACACCGTACCAACCGGAATTTCTTTTGTTCCACCGCCAGGACCAGCCAGCCCTGTTACCGAAACTGCTACATCTGCGTCTCCGCCAATTGCAGCACCTTTTACCATCTCTTTGGCAGTCTGTTCACTGACTGCCGTATATGTTTTAATCGTTCCTTTTGACACACCTAAAAGCTTACGTTTTGCCTTATTGGTATAAGTGATAAATCCTTGTTTCAACACTTCACTGACACCAGCAACATTGACAATGCGCCCTGTCAAAAGACCTGCAGTACAAGACTCTGCCGTCACAAGCGTCAACTTATGTTTTAACAAAAGCTTTACGACTACATCTTCTAGATTTTCTGACTCATCTTCTGTATAAATCTTAACTCCAAAGCGTTTTCTTAACTCTTTTACAACAGGCTTAACCAGCTCTTTTGCTTTTTCTAAGCTATCCGCCTTTGCCGTAACACGTAAATGAACTTCACCTGTTTTAGCATATGGCGCAATTGTTGGATTTGTCTGTGCATCGATTAAATCTTCAATTTCCATTGCAACTGCACTTTCGCCCATTCCCGCAATCTTAACCATCGCAGAATATAGGACCTCTTTGCTTTGCTCTTTTAAGTAAGGAAGTACACTTTCTTTTACCATAGGTACCATCTCATTTGGAGGACCCGGAAGTAAAATTATAGTTTTTCCATCCTGTTCAATTATTAATCCAGGAGCTGTCCCGTTATGGTTTGCAATCACTTTGGCTCCTTCTATGACCATTGCCTGTTTCCAGTTGTTTTCCGGAATCGACAGTTTCTTTTGCTCCTTAAAATAAGCTGCTATTGCACGCTTTGTATCTTCATCTTCTACAAGAGGAAGACCTAATTGCTCTGCAACAGCCTCTTTTGTTAGATCATCCTTGGTCGGTCCAAGGCCCCCTGTCAAAATCACAAGGTCACTTCGAAGAAGTGCCACTTTTACTGCTTCTTTTAGTCGTTCCTTATTATCTCCTACTGTAGACTGATAATACACCAAAACACCTAATGCAGCCATTTCTCGTGAGAGAAAGGCTGCATTTGTGTTCACGATATTACCGAGTAAGAGCTCTGTTCCGACGCTGATCAATTCAGCTACCATACTTATCTGCTCCCTTCGTGTAATACTCCCTTATTCTTAATTAAGTAATCAACAAGAGAGATTACTGTTAATACTAATGAAAGATAAATAAAAACTTGTTCTAAAACATTGAAAAAGCTATAGTTAAAATCTACAATCAATAAGATTGACATAACCATTTGGGAAATTGTCTTAAGCTTTCCCCATTTGCTTGCTGCGATTACGACACCATTATCTGATGCAATCAAACGGAAACCACTGATAATAAACTCACGGCTTACAATTATAATTGCAATCCAGGCTGGAATTTGTCCAAGTTCGATAAAGCATAATAATGCTGCACAAACTAAAAGCTTGTCTGCCAATGGATCCATAAATTTACCAAAATTGCTTATTAAATTGTTCTTTCTTGCAATATGACCATCTAAAGCGTCTGTAATACAAGCTATAGCAAAAACCACTACTGCGATAATATTATTATAAGGAATATTATCACATAGTAAAAAGACTACAAATACAGGAATCATTAAAACCCTAAGTATGGTTAACTTGTTGGGTAAATTCATCTGCATTAGATCACCTCACCTACTAAATCATATTCTTTTGCTTCTGTAATCTTAACATTTACAAAATCACCAGACATAAGTTCGTATGGACTAGAAACAAAACAGTATCCATCTACATTTGGAGCATCTCTGTAAGTTCTTCCGATATAAACGTTTTCTTCTGGTAATTTACCTTCAATAAGAACTTTCATTGTTGCACCGATATAATTTTGGCACTTATCAAATGAGATTTCTTGTTGTAATGCCATAATAGCATCCTTACGAGCTTCTTTCACTTCTTCATCGATTTGACCGTCTAATTTTGCAGCTGGAGTATCCTCTTCTTTTGAATACGCAAATACACCTAAACGATCGAATTCAATATCATCAATAAAGTCTAACACTTCTTCATGATCTTCATTTGTTTCACCAGGGAAACCAGCAATAAGTGTTGTTCTTAAACACATATCTGGAATTTCAGACTTAATCTTAGCAATTCTTTCACGAAGTTCTGCATTATTTGTTCTTCTAGCCATTCTCTTTAATACAGTATCAGATGCATGTTGAATTGGCATGTCAATATAATGACAGATTTTTTCTTCTTCTTTAATTACTTGGATTAATTCGTCAGTAATTTCTTCTGGGTAACAGTAAAGAAGACGAATCCATTCAATCCCCTCAATCTTACATAATTTCTTAAGTAATTCAGGAAGTTTCTTTTCACCATAGATATCAGTACCATATAGTGTTGTTTCTTGTGCAACGATAATTAATTCTTTTACACCGTTCTTTGCAAGGTATGTTGCTTCTTTAACAAGTGTGTCCATTTCACGGCTTCTGTATTTACCACGTAAGCTTGGAATGATACAGTACGTACAATGCTTGTCACAACCTTCTGCAATTTTAAGATAAGAGTAGAAACCACCTGTAGTCATTACACGGTCTACTTCATCTGTTGGTAAATAATCAATGCTTTTTAATTCTTCTGCAAACTTTCCTCCAAGTGCTTCATCAATTACTTCTGTAATAGATTCGTAGCTTGTAGTCCCAACAATTCCATCAACTTCTGGAATTTGATCTGCGATTTCTTGGTGGTAACGTTGACCAAGGCATCCAGTTACGATTAACGCTTTTAATTGACCTGTCTTTTTATATTCTGCCATTTCAAGAATAGTATTAATACTTTCTTCTTTCGCATCTGCTATAAATCCACATGTATTAACAACGATTACATCTGCCTCGTTTTCGTTATTCGTAATCTTAAATCCTCGTTTCGTAACAAGACCGAGCATTACCTCACTGTCAACTAAGTTCTTATCGCAACCTAAGGATACAAAAAGTATATTCATTCTAAATCTCCTAACATTCTGTCATACTTCTATTTTGTAAAGTTAAATATACAAATATTTTTTATACATAAATTTAGTGCATTTTATGTTTTCCTAGATATTATACACGTTCGACCTTAGAAAGTATATGGTTAATTTTGCGAAATGTTATTTTTATTCTATAAATATAGAAAGAAAACACAATATTCTGAATAAGATTGACTTTTAATTGCCATTTGTTATGATAGAGCTATATGAGATTTCTTTGTTAGATTTTTCTTGAAACTCATAATATAAAGGAGGATTTTATGAAAAACAAAAAAGTTACTTCCATAGTATCTGGGCTAATCCTGCTACTTGTTGTACTTGGAGTATATTATTATGTAACACTTCCCGCTATCAACATCCACTGCAAAGGATTTTGGACATCCATCATCTTCTTGCTTGTAGCAGCAACTATTATTTTCGGCTTCTTACGCCTACGTACCGTGAATATATTCAAAGGACATAAAAGAGATCAGATAGATCCAAGCCAATTAAAGCATGCCTTTGACAGTAAAGCATTTAAACTATTCTTTACACTTACTATTCTGGTAATCTTAATCTACGGGGTAGGATACTTACTATCTTCTCCTATTATCAATGCAAAAAAATATCGTGAACTGATTACAATTCAGAATTCCAGCTTCACAGATGACATCAAACAGATTTCCTACAATGAAATTCCTAGTCTTGATAAGGAATCTGCCCAATTACTTGGTACAAGAAAAATGGGTAATATGGTAGAATACGTATCTCAGTTTGAAGTTAGTGATGATTATACACAAATCAACTACAAAGACAGTCCTGTAAGAGTTTCTCCATTGGAATACGGCAATGTATTTAAATGGTTCTCCAACGCTTCTTCCGGCATCCCTGCTTATATCCGCATTGACATGGCAACTCAAAATGTAGAATGCGTAAAGCTTGAACAGGGGATGAAATATACAAAATCTGATCATTTTGGACGAAATATTTATCGCTACATCCGTTTTAAGTTCCCAACTTATATCTTCGATGAGTTATCTTTTGAAATTGATGACAATGGTACTCCTTACTGGATTTGTCCTGTAAAAGATTATACGATTGGCCTCTTCGGTGGAGAAACAATCCGCAATGCTGTTTTAGTAAATGCTGTAACTGGCGAGACAACAGACTATCCAATTGATCAGGTTCCTTCCTGGGTTGACCATGTTTTCTCTGCTGACTTATTAATTTCTTACTACAATTATAACGGAACACTTATAAATGGATATATCAACTCATTATTCAGTCAAAAAGGATGCCTTAAGACAACTGATGGATATAACTACATCGCTTTAAACGATGATGTCTGGGTATATACAGGTGTTACAAGTGTTGGACAAGATGCTTCTAACGTAGGGTTTGTGTTGATGAACCAGCGTACTGCTGAAACCAAGTATTATTCCATTGCCGGTGCAGAAGAGCACTCAGCCATGGAAAGTGCCGAAGGAAAGGTACAGCAAATGCAATATAAGGCCACTTTCCCATTATTATTAAATATTGCAGGCGAGCCAACTTACTTTATCGCTTTAAAAGATGGTGCCGGCCTTGTTAAACAATATGCCATGGTTAACATTTCAAAATATACCATCGTATCCATTGGCGATAGTATTACCGAATGCGAAAAGTCTTACCGCAACTTATTGAAATCAAACAATATTACCAATGATAGCTCTGGCGGAGATAAAGAAAAGACCGGAATTATCAGCAAGATGGTAAACACGGTAATTGAAGGAAACTCTCATTATTATGTAATGTTCGAAGGGGATGAAGCCATCTATGACTTTAACCTTAATGATATGATTACAATCATTAAATATAATGTAGGCGATTCCATTAAAATCAGTTACACAGAAGGCACAACGTACAACGTTGTTCATTCTATCAGCGAATAGTTATAATAAAAAGAGGGTGTCACGTTAATTTTCGTGACACCCTCTTTTTATTATTCTTCATTACGAATTCTATGCTTTACTCGATAAACTTTGTTCTTAATCGTTCTCATCTTACGATTTTTTTCAAAATTATGACAGAATGTCTGATTTAAGAACTTGTTGATACAGCGAATATCTTTTGCATTCTTGATGTTTCTAAGGCCTTTTTCAATATTTTTGCGAATACGCACCATGGCTTTGCTATGATCAATAGACATGGTAAGACAGCCTTGATCAAAGCATAGCTCATATACTTCCTTATAACAATAGCAAGGATACTCGCTTAAATTCTCTTCTAGCGAAAATGTATCGATCAAATCCTTTGCAACAATGATATTCCCCGTATACTTCACAGGACAGTTTAATTTATCGAACACCTTATTGCCTGTCACCATGTCGATGATTGGCTCGCGGTCATAAAATTTCTCATTTTTCTTCATGAGATGCTTATCAAGAATTAAATCCTGAAGCGTAAGCATATAATCTTGCAAATCATAGGACGCAATAACATCTCCGGAATAGGACTTCCAGATCGGTTTATGTTCCCGTACAACATCCATTAATAAGTTATCTGCTTCACGTAACAGCACGGTATAAAAATCATTTTTAAAATAAACTTCTTCCGTGAATAACATGTACTCTCCCTCTTATCTTATAAATTATCTTATAAA
>JAUNJY010000074.1:10844-14769 GCA_030535455.1 bacterium | reverse complement strand
GTGCAGCTGATTGTTACTAATAGGTCGAGGGCTTAATCAATAAGATTAATGACAAATGGCTTGCTTTGGCAAGACAATGAATTCGTAAGCAATGTGTAGTTTTGAAGATATAAGCGTGAAAAATAAAAATAGAACTGTTAACTAGACAGTTCTATTTTTATTTTGTCTAAACAGTATTAAAGAGGATCAAAATCCACAAGAAGTTTCTAAAAAAAATAAAGTATCCACAATATAGGCCAGTAAATGTGGAAACTTTATGGAACGATATAAGTAAGCTGTGCATAACATTTAGTTTTTTGCAGCACAATAAAGAGGGGCTTAGTTTCATCAAGGGATGAAGACATAGGCTCCTTTTTCGTGATAGGATAACAGAATGTGTGATCAGCAGAGATTGGTGAGAAATGTTCGACAATGTAAAAAAATATACAAAAAAATAGGGAAACACTCATTTATTAGACAGAATAATAGAAAAAGTTAGTACATATAATTAATACTATTTGCTAATAAATAGTATTAAAAAATACTCTAAATAAAAGAGACAAATGGCTTAGACATTTTTCGACAAACATGGTATCGTGAAAACGAGAATAAGTCACACGAAGTGTGAGTAAGAAAAAGGAGTAGGCATTTGTGAAAGTTTTTATGAAACAACCAAAGCGAATTTTAGCTGGTGCAATGGCTTTATTAATCGTACTTAGTACAGTTTTAAGTTACGATATCGTTGCATTTGCAGAAAGTACAGCGCAAACAATTGCAGCATGGGAGCAAAAATCACTTGATGATTATACAACAGTTCCTTATATGCCAACAGCTGGAAATGGTACATTAGAATTAGTAGGTGCAAAACCGGCGGCATTTAGTAGCAGTAATGGATTTAGCGCAAACAACTGGAATTTAGAAGAAGCATATTGGCTTATGAAAGTAAGCACGGTATCCTATGAAAATATTGCATTTTCTGCAGAGATGAAAGCTTCAGGTACTGGTCCAAAAGATATGCAATTACAATACAGTATTGATGAAGGAGCTACTTGGACGGATGTTGGGAATGCAATTGAATTAACAACTTCTAAAAAATTAGTATTCGACAATGTAGAACTTCCATCAGAAGTGTCCAATCGTAATGATGTTTTAGTAAGAATTAAGAAAGCTTCAGACACATCTGTAAACAATGGTACAGTACAGGAAAATGGAACATGTTCCATTAAAGCAATTAAGATTACATCTGCAAACGGACAGGCATCTGAAACAACAGATAGCGTGACAAATTTAACACAAGAGTTAGAAGTAACAGATACTGAAGTAACAAGTACAGCAACACCAGATCAGGCAACAGAGGAAGATGCTGAATTTGATGTTGAAACAGGAATTAAGTTAGAGATTGCAAAGTGGGCAGGAAATGGTAATAGTGAAGAAGCAAAAAAAATATTTGCTGATTTAGACAAAGATAATGATTATTTAGATACAACATCTAGCATTTCTTTATCAACAGGTAATGCACCGTTGATTGCAAACACCGCAACAGCAACAGGCGGAACAACATATTCTCTTGGTGCAGAAAGCCTATATTCAGGTGAATATTATTTATTTGAGACTACATCAGATAAATATGCAAATGTACAACTTTCATTTTCTATGAAAGCATCTGCAGGAGCTGCAAAGACATATGATGTATCTTACAGTAAAGATGGAAAAACATTTACAAAAGCAGAAACATTAACATTATCAGAGTCAGGAAAGTTTGAAACATTCTCAGTTACGTTACCAAAAGAAGCGTCAAACAGAGAACGTTTATTTGTTCGCTTGACTGCAGGTGAAAAGAACTTTTCAGGAAAGGAACCAAGTAAAGGTTCTAAGAATTATATTCAAAGCATTAGCATTAAAGCAAACCCTATTACCGCAGATACAGTTACAAGCATTGTAAATGTAACTCCAGATGCAGGTGAAGTAGTATTAAATCAAGAGCTTACAATGAGTTCAAAGACTCAAGGAGGAACAATTTTCTACTCCATAAATGGCGGAGAAAAAAAGGTTTATGATGAAACAGATAAACCAGTATTAGACAAACTTCCTACAGTTGTATCTACATACGCTGTAAAAGAAGGAAAAGAAGATAGTTTAACAGTGACTTATGCGTATACACAGTCACAAGTTGCAACAGTAAAAGCTTCACCAAACGGTGGTGCAGTTACAAGAAATACTCCAATTACTTTAACTTGTGCAACAGAAGGTGCACAAATCGTTTACTCTCTAGACGAGGGAAAGACATGGGTTAATTATAATGAAGAGGAAAAAGTGAAACTTTCTAACCTCCCTGGAAGCCTTTATGCAAAGGCAACAAAGGAAGGATACTTAGATAGTGCACAAATCTCCTTATCCTTTACAGAACGAAAAAATGAAGAGTATAGCCTGTTCTACGGACAGTTACATTCTCATACAAACTTATCAGATGGTGCGGGTGATATTGAAGAAGCATATCAATATGCAAAAAACGCTCATCAAATCGACTTCTTAGCAGTAACGGATCACTCTAATTCCTTTGATGGTATTGATTCAGCATCTATCTTAAGTGCTGAGAACAGTACAAAATGGAAAAAGGGTAATCAGGCAGCTTTAGAAGCAACAACTGAAGATTTTGTCGGTATCTATGGATTCGAAATGACATGGTCCAATGGTCTTGGTCATATGAATACATTTAATACAAATGGCTTCCAAAGCCGTACACAGACTGCATATAGTTCTTATGCAACAGCATTAAACAATTACTATAATGCATTAAATACGGATTTAAATTCAATCAGTCAGTTTAACCATCCAGGAACATCCTTTGGTGATTTCTCTGATTTCGCTCACTATAGCGAAGAAAACGATGCCCTTATTAACTTAGTAGAAGTTGGTAACGGAGAAGGAACAATCGGAAGTACAGGATATTTCCCATCCTTCGAATACTATACTCGTGCATTAGATAAAGGTTGGCATGTAGCACCAACCATCAGCCAGGATAACCATAAAGGTAAATGGGGTGATGCAAATACAGGTCGTACTGTAGTGCTTGCAGATGAATTAAACGAAGAAAATATTTATGATGCATTAAGAAACAAACGTGTTTATGCAACAGAAGATGATGATTTAGAAATCAGATATACATTAGATGGCAATGTAATGGGTTCTGAATTAGATAAAGATGCCGTAGGTGATACGGTAACATTAGAAGTAGAAGTAAAAGATCCAACAGATAAAGAAGTTGGTACGGTTCAAGTTATCGTTAATGGTGGACTTGTAATTGACTCCCAATACGTTTCTTCCAAAGAAGAAAAAGTAACATTTGAACTTCCAGCAGAATATTCTTACTACTACATCAAAGTTGTAGAAGCAGATGGTGCAATTGCAGTAACTGCTCCTGTATGGGTTGGTGAAGTAGAAGCAGTTGGTATCTCTTCTATCACAACAGAAACTTCTTTACCAGTACAAGGTGAAGCAGTTGATATCACACTTGAAATGTACAACAATGAAGCAAGTGACTTATTAATTGAGTCTATTGAATACAGCATTGACAATAAAGTTGTTCATAAGGCAGATTTACAAACATCTGGAATGAGTAAGATTGAATCTATGGGTTCTAACAAATACACATTTGACTTACTTTATGATCAACCAGGTTCTGTTAATGTAAATGTCGAAATCAAAGCAACCTTAAATGGTGTTGAAAAGATTTATAAAGGCCTTTTAAAATTAGATTATGTTGTTCCTGCAATGGTAACAAACATTGTAGTAGATGGTACTCATTTCAACGATTATGTAAATGGATACTATGGCGGTAACATGACAAACTTTGCAAAGCTTGCATCCAACAACTATGCAAAAGTTACAATCGTTACAGATGAAATTAAAGATGTCATGATTAAGCACAGACATCGGGCATTCCCTG
>JAUNJY010000074.1:0-10834 GCA_030535455.1 bacterium | reverse complement strand
TACAGATGAAATTACAGATGAAATCTTAGCAGACTGTAACTTATTAGTAGTATCTGCACCAGCAAAGAAAGCAGGAAATTCTAATTCAGGAGCATATACAGTATCTCATTTTGAAGACGATTTCTTACAGCGTGTAAAGAAATACACTGATAACGGTGGTTCAATCATTGTATGTGGTATGGCAGATTACCAAGATACTGTAAACGGACAATCCTCTACAGAAATTAACAAGTTATTAAAAGCAATTGGTTCTACTGTGGAAATATACAGCGATCAAATGCAAGATAATGACAACAATGGCGGACAAGCATACCGTCTATACTTTACAGACTTCAATAAAGATTCTTTCTTAATGGAAGGAACAGTAGAAGGTCAAAAATACAGTGCATACAGTGGATGTTCTGTAAACCTTACAAATGCAATGAAGGATACAGCGACTGCAAAAGCTGCGGAATGGTTAGTAAAAGGACATGAAACAACATACTCCTTAAATACAAAAGCAGAAGATGGCAGTTATCTTCCATCCAGTGCCTATACAGAAGTGGTAGGAAAAGGCGATGTTATTGCAGCAGCTAGACAAGAGTTAACAAGTGGTGCAAATGTAATCGTAACCGGTACTGTATTCCTTTCTAACTTCGAAGTAGAAGCAGAATTAGATAATATCTGGGATGTACCTTATGCAAACCGTACTATGGCTGAAAACTTAATTGCTACGATTAAGGCAGAGTTACCAGTTTCCACAATTGCAGAAGCAAGAAAAGGACAGCTTGGCGACGTATACCGTGTACAAGGAAGAGTAACGGCTGGTACAGCGGTAGAAGCAAATAAATTCTTCGATGCAATCTATATCCAAGATGAAACAGGTGGTATTACAATCTTCCCATATTCTACAGATGGACTTAAAGTAGGTTCTTTAGTAGAAATTATCGGTTATGTAGATGAATATCAAGGAGATAGAGAACTTCAGATTATGGAGACTACAATCCTTGATGATCAAAATTTAGTAGAAGTTGCACCACAAAAAATGAGTGCAAAAGATGCGATGGATTATGACAAAAATGGTGGTCAGTTAATCCAGGTAGAAGGTACTGTAACAGAAGTTGAAATGAATGGATCTACAGTAGAACAATTCAGAGTAGAAGACAGCAAAGGTGATATCGCAACTGTATTTATCGATGGATATATTACTGCAGGTTCCGGTAAAAACTACGATCTTGCAAGTTTTGTAAAGGTAGGAAACCAAGTTTCAGCAACAGGTATCTTATATAAGCATCCAGAAGGAAGCTCAGATGTTTCCGTACCATGTTTACGTGTTCGTAATACAGAAGAAATCGTTTTAGTAAAACAACAGACACCAGTAACTGTAGGTGATGTAGAAAACTTAAGAGTAACGTCTGCAACAACTTCTTCTATCGCTTTAAGCTGGAAAGCAGTTTCAGGAGCAACAGGTTACCGTGTAGGTACTTATGTAAATGGAAAATGGACTTACACTACAGTAAAGACAAATTCATTTACTCATAAGAAATTATCAGGATGTCAGACAGTAACTTACCGCGTACAAGCAGTAAAAGAAGTAAATGGCAAGACATACTATGGTAAATACACAAACAATTTAAAAGCAGCAGCACGTCCAACGACAACAAAAGTTTCCGTTACTTCTAATGGCAAGACAAGCATTAAGATATCTTATGCTTCCATCAAAGGGGTATCCGGTTACGAAATCGCTCAATACAAAAATGGTAAATGGGTGGTAATCAAAACAGCAGGAAGCAAGACAACAGCAAAAACAATCAGCGGATTAAAAGAAGGAACTACTTACAAGTTTAAAGTCAGAGGTTATGTGATGGTAAACGGTAAGAAAGTTTACGGAAATTATTCTTCTGCACTTACAACAGCAACAAAGACAAAGACTCCTGTGATCTCTTCCATCAAAACGTCCAAAAAGAAGGTAACAGTTTCGTGGAAGAAAGTATCCGGAGCAACTGGATATGAAGTGTACAAGTACAACACATCCAAAAAGAAATACCAAAAAGTTAAGACAATTACAAAGGCAGGCACAGTGAAGTATACAAGCTCTAACTTAAAAGCTGGAACAACAGCAAAATACAAAGTGAGAGCATACAAGACAGTAGGTTCTAAGAAAATTTATAGTAACTACAGTGCAGCAAAAAGTATTAAGGTAAAATAAGAAGTAAACGATAGAGGTGGCAAATTGAACTGGACAAAGAATACGAAATTAATAAAAGGGATTGCCTTATTGTTAGGTGGATTACTGTTTGCCGCTATGTTATATTACGCAAATCATGATCGCCCAGGATATTTTACAACTCGAGACTCGGGAGTAGAATATGAGCTGGCAAGAGTAATAGAAGTGTTAGAAGATAAGACAAGCGTAGACTCGGCTACCGAAGATATCTTAAGAGGAAGCATGAAGCTAAAAGTGGAACTGCTCTCAGGAAGATATAAGGGAGATGTCGTAGAGATAACCAATTATTTAAGTTATCAGTATAATGTGGTTTGTAAGGAAGGAGACCGTATTTCTGTCCGTATTGATACATCGGCAGACAATACGTATACGGTTTCTGTAAACAACTATGATCGAACGTATTTATTATCTGGCATGGTTATTTTATTCTGCCTGGCAGTAATGATAATCGGAGGAAAGCAAGGAGTGAAGGCAATTGTCGGACTGATCTTTACCTTTATCAGCATTATCTTCCTGCTTGTGCCTCTTGTGTTAAAAGGATTTTCACCGATCCCAACAACCGTGGTAATCATAGCGGTAACTACCGTAATCAGCTTTTTATTAATTGGCGGAATTCAGTCCAAGACAATTGCTGCATTCTTAGGCAGCATGCTAGGAGTCATTATGGCAGCAGTAATAGCATTAGCAGCCGGTAAGCTTTGCCATGTAACCGGATTTCAAATGGAAGACTCAGAGAGTCTTGTATACATTAAGTTTGACACACTCCTTCATGTCAAAGGATTATTTATCAGCGGTGTCCTGATTGCATCCATTGGTGCAGTCATGGATATTGCAATGAGTGTATCCTCTGCAGTAAATGAGCTTCATGTAATCACCCCATCCTTAACCATAAAAGAACTGTTCCGCTCGGGTATGAACATTGGCCGTGATGCCATGGGAACAATGGCAAATACACTAATACTTGCATTTGCCGGAACATCCCTTAACATGATCATATTAATTTACTCCTATGGAGTATCATTTACCCAGTTAATTAATACGGACTTTGTGGCAGTTGAGATTATACGAAGCATTGCAGGAAGTCTTGGAATTGTATTTACAGTACCGGCAGTTGCATTTATCAGTGCCTACTGTTGTGTAAGAAATAAGAGAAAAGGCGATAGGGTCGCACTTTAAAGTAAAAGTATAAATAGAGCTTTCAAAACAAGTTGTAGATTGTTTTGGAGGCTCTATTTTTTAATTGATGAGGAAACTTCTCTTCGAGCAACCTCCTATCAATTAAAAAAGTACCCTGAAAAACGGGTGTAAGTTTCGCACTCACCTGAAAGGGGGAAGCTGGCAATCCATGAATATTAAGTGAAATTAAATCGTATATTGTGTTAGACAGGGGAGGTGACAAAGTGGATACAAAAAGCAACAGGACAGAGTCTTTTTGAAAAAGAGGGAATTGTTCTTGCAGGAATTCTGGATGAACTGTCGGAAGTCTCTTTTTCAAACGCTTGTACGTTTATTAATCTGCACGCTATGTATTGGAGAGAGCAGTTAGAGACAGTCTCTCCTCTATTTTTATTTGTAGAGTCCGCTTGGCGGGGAAGAGAGAATTCATGGTATCAAAAAATCTCTCCTGTACAGAAAGAGTTACGTGAATTAGTGAGTTGGTGCAGGAAAAGAAAAATTCCAACAGTGTTTTGGAATAAGGAGGATCCCGTACAGTTTTTTCATTTCTTTTCTGCTGCGGCGTTATTTGACTGGGTATTTACCACTGAGTTAGATTGTGTGCCACTATACAGGGAGCTGCTAGGGCATTGTCAAATAGGATATCTTCCGTTTGCAGCAGACGTCAGTCAATACAATCCAATCGTAAGTGGAAAGAGAAAACAGGCGGTATGTTTTGCAGGCGCCTATTATGTAAGACAGAAAGAGAGGTGCAGGGACTTTCAGCAGATGTATGAGGCATGCACAGCATATCTGCCATTTGATATTTATGCAAGGATAACCAATAGAGGAAATCCAGACTATACCTATCCAATACAATATAAAGAGAATATTAAAGGGACAATTCCGGTTAATAAGATGAGCAAGGTATACAAATCATATCAGTATGCAGCCACTTTAAATACAGTAAAAAAGAGTCGTACCATGTTTGCAAGACGGGCAGTTGAGATTGGTGCCTCCAATACACTGCTCTTAAGCAACTATTGCAAGGGACTTGTTACGTTATTTGGCGACCTTGTCATTTACTATAAGGAGGAAGAGGAATTTTCAAAACTGCTTTCTGCTCTACGGAATAAAGAGCACTATTATAGGAAAGTACGTTTGGCCTTTTATCGAAAGATTATGTTAGAACATACCTATAAGCAGCGGATTATTTATTTATGCAGACGAGTACTAGGAAAAGAAATCAGGCAGCAGGTAAGTTCTGTGCTAGTATATTCCATAATTCAAACCAAGGAGCAGGAAGAGAACATACGAAAGCAGTTTGCAAGGCAGACCTATCATAAAAAGGAGCTTCTGCTCTTATGCAACAGTGAGGGAATAAGTAAGGATATTACATCATACGTAACGGCAGACTATTATTGCTGTTTTGGTTCAAATAATTATTATGGAAGCAACTTTATAACAGACTGTATGCTTGCATTAAATTATGTGGATGCAAATATAATTGGCAAGGGAAAGTATATTACCTACCAGAATGGTATATATATAGAAAATAGTTGTGAAGAGTACCAATATGGGCAGCCAATCTACTATGACCGATGTATTGTCTCATTTCAGGCAGCAGGACAGAAAAAGAAATGCTTTTTGGAAAGTACTTTTTCCATCGACTGTTTAAATTTTTGTGAGGGGTGTAGCGAAGACAGATGTGAACAGGTAGAAGACCTTGCAATCAATTGCGGGACCTCCATAAGTGACCTCTATGCCTTTGAAGAGAAAGAGAGAAAACACATGCCCCTTGACTGTCAGAAGCGAATTCTACCAGAAGAATTTATGGCTTCCTTATGCTGTTTGGATGAAACGCTTCAAATTAGGAAAAAAGAAAATCATAGTATTGAGATTAATGCAGGGACAAGAAAACTAGATCGGCTCTATGTGGACTCTGCACTAAGGTTTATGACAGAAGAATACGCAAAGGAAGGAAGTATTGATATCTTTATTGTAGCAGAGAAAAAAGGGGATGCGGCACTCCTTGTACGAAGCTGTAATGAAGAAAAGCAGATATTGCAAACTCAGAATCTAAAGTTAAATGGAGTTACAAGGATGGTGATACAAAAGGAAGCAAATGAGTTTTATTTTAGTATGAAATTAGGAAGTCATGCAAAAATACAACTTAGGGACATTGTCATTAATCTGAACATAAGGTAAGGAGGGGACAGCTTGAAACTATGTGTAATAGGCCTTGGATATATTGGCCTGCCAACAGCTGTCATGTTTGCCAACAGCGGATGTGATGTAACAGGAGTGGATACATCGGAAAAGGTAATCAATATACTTGAGAGTGGCGGTGTCCATATAGAGGAAGACGGATTAAATGATATTGTAAGGAATTGTTTCGACAGTGGAAAATTACGCGTGTCAACAAAACCTGTTGCAGCAGATGTATATATTATTGCAGTACCTACTCCAAATGCATGTGATAAGTGTTTAAGCTGTGATATCCGTATGGTTATTGCAGCCTGTAAAGAAATCCTTCCCTATTTATCAAAAAATAATACCGTGATCGTAGAGTCCACAGTGGCTCCAAGGACTTTGGAAGACTATATTAAGCCAGTCTTTGAAAAAGCAGGATATATCATAGGGAAAACGCTCTATCTTGCACATTGTCCAGAGCGGGTATTGCCAGGAAGAATACTATATGAAATGCGATACAACAATCGAATTGTTGGAGGAATTACAAAGCAGTGCACCGAACATGCAGCTAAGGTATATGAAACATTTGTAGAAGGGAAGATCATCAAGACAGATGCAAAGACGGCAGAGATTGCGAAGTGCATGGAGAATACATATCGCGATGTAAATATCGCATTGGCCAATGAACTGGCGAAGGTGTGTGGAGAACTGGATATTAATTGTCTAGAGGCCATACGGATTGCCAATGAACATCCCCGGGTAAATATTTTATCACCTGGTCCAGGGGTTGGGGGACATTGTCTTGCAGTAGACCCTTACTTTATTTACTCAAAGATGCCAAACCTGGCAAAGCTGATTAAGACAGGAAGAGATATTAATTCCACAATGCCATACTATGTGGTGGAAAAGACGGTGGAATTAGTGGAAGGAATCGAAAAACCTAAAATTGTGGCATTTGGTGTGACTTATAAAGGAAATATTGATGATACAAGGGAGAGTCCGGCCATAAAGATTATTGAACTGCTAAAAGCAGATGGCTTCCAAGTCGAAGTATATGATCCTCATGTAAGGGAAAAGGCGAAACAAACACCCTACCAGATTGTAAAGCAAAGTGACCTTATTTTAATTTTGACAGATCATGACGAGTTTAAGGAAATCGATTATAACATGGTAGCAGGCCTTATGCGGCGTCCTTATGTATTTGATACAAGAAATATTATTGAGGATGATGTATATTCAAGCATCACTCTGATTAATTATGGAAATCTTTTTGAATTTGTATAAATTTCATATTTCATTCATAGAAATGTATAAAAGATAGATTGGAGAGCGCTTGTTTATGGGATTAAAGGTACTCACTGTATTTGGAACAAGGCCTGAGGCAATCAAGATGTGTCCAGTGGTGAAATGTTTAGAGGAAAATGCGGATATTACCAGTCTGGTTTGTGTCACATCACAGCATAAGGAGATGCTAGACCAAGTACTTCGAATATTTCATGTTGTTCCGGATTATGATTTAGACATTATGCAGCAGAGACAGACAATCAGTGAGATCACGACTAAGATACTCGAAGGGCTTACCCCGATTTTAAAAATAGAACAGCCAGATATTGTGCTTGTTCAAGGTGATACGACGACATGTCTAGCATCTGCATTGGCAGCATTTTATAGAAAGATTCCGGTAGGACACGTAGAGGCAGGATTGCGTTCTTATGATCGTTATTCGCCATTTCCAGAGGAAATAAATCGCAGGATTACCTCACAGATTGCAGAGATACATTTTGCGCCGACCAAAGAAAATGTGTGTAATCTTTTGCAGGAAAATATACATGATAGGCTAGTGATTACCGGAAACACGGTAATTGATAGTTTTAAGTATACAGTAAGGCCGGGCTATCAGTTTAAGAATAAATTCTTAAGCAAGCTAATAAGAAGTGGGAAAAGACTTATTATTGTAACAGTGCATAGAAGAGAAAGCATAGGAGAGCCATTAAAAGAAATCTGCAGTGCAGTAAAGGAAATCGTAAGAATGCATAAGGATGTGGAGGTAATATGTCCGGTTCATCTCAACCCGGCAGTAAGGGAGATCATTTATTCTATCCTTGACCAGCAAGAGAGAATTTATTTAGTGGAACCGCTTGATGTAGAAGATATGCATAACCTAATGTGTAAATGCGATTTAGTTATGACAGACTCCGGAGGACTTCAAGAGGAGGCACCTTATTTCCATGTCCCTGTAATCGTCTTGCGTAATGAGACAGAACGTCAGGAAGCTGTAAAGGCCAACACTGCAGTAGTGGCGGGGGTTGAGAGGAAACACATAGTGGATATTGCAAATAAGATATTAACAAATGATATTACATATAGAAAGATGGCGTTAGCAGAAAATCCATTTGGAGATGGCTATGCCAGTGAGCGCATTGTGATGGAACTGTTACAGTGGCATGCAAGGCGTGAGGGAAACAAATTAAACGTTGAAGGAGGAGTGTAGTATAATGTTAAACAATAATATTACAGATATGCAGTTAGGTATGAATAATGCATGTTTTGGCGGGTGTATTAATTCTGACACTTGTGCTGTACGAATTAATAAAGTTCCAAAAGTTGAAAAATGTCTGGAACTTTATTTTATAGGTTATGTTACGATTCCAATTGGATTTGTAGTGGCAGCTGATAATTATATTACATCATTGACTTTAGATCAAAGTAATCTTTCAGTAAACCATATTGCTGATATTGATGTAAATATCCATGGAAAGTCAATGTGTGCAAAAGACGTGGTTACATTAGATGGTTCTCTTAATTATAATGTCGTGCTGGATGGATTTAGGCCATACGAACCAGTACAGGCCACAGGTGTATTTCCATATACGGCATTTACGACGTCATCTAGTGTGCCAGTCTGGAAGCTGTTAGCCGCATCCTTCTATGAGTATAATTTACCTATAAACTATACGTTGCATGCAGAGCAGGGGGTACAGTTTATAAATGACTGTAAGGGCAGAACAGTATATATGACATCAAATAATGCGTTGTTTATGAATATATTAGGAAATCCTGATGTTACCAGAGTAGTAAATGTTCCATATAAGGTTACAATCTGCCCATATGTTGCACAAGGTTGTGGAGACATGGGAAGCAATATAAATTAATAAGGAGGGAAATTATGCAGCTAAATGAGAATATGCCTTTGATTTTTACGGAAAAGCCGGAGAAAGAAGCCGTATTTGTAAGTAACATGCCAGATGAAATCATATCGTCAATGCAGCTTAACAGTGCACCCATTGTACTTAGCTTTATATCGAATGTAGATATACCATTGGGATTTCGCTGGAATGAAATAGAGCCTATTACATGGGAAGTTAGTATAGATCAGCACTTGCTTCATATTGTTACAACCTTGCTTCGCCAACAGTCAAGTACAGAACTAGCATTATATTTTGTCCGCTTACTTGGAAGTCTGTACTACAATCGTGTGGTAAAGGGATTTCGTGCAGTAAGTGGTCAGGTAAATGTAGTAACAGGTGCAGCAGGCCCGGGCAATAAAACAAGCGTACTGGCAGGTAGTGCAGGCACGGTGGCATTTAATACATTTGGTGAAGTTCCAATAAATGAGTCACTAGGTTACTCAAATTCCATAGAAGAAGTAGTTGTTGACTGTTCTGACTTAATCAATATAGAAGTAGTTGATGAGTTCCCTAGCATAATTTTACCTGATGGAACAGTTATTACCTATGACCCAGCAAATCCGTCGTTATTCTTTAGTTACTTTGATGGAGAAGGCATTTACACATTTGTTGTCAGAAGTAATGTCATCATTAGAACTTCAGTTGGACCAACGTCTTAATAGAGAGAAATGAAACAAGACAAAATCACAGTTTTATTTATTGTGGCATTTGGTGCAGGGCTTGGACATCTGGCAGCAGAGATTAGCATTGCAACCAAACTTAGGGAATTGTCTCCAAAAACTGAAATTGTTTTTTATACTACCTCTCCGGCTACTGATGCATTATACTCTAGGGGATTTTACTATTATTACATACCATCAAAACTTGTAATTCCCAAGAGTGTAAGCATTAGTGAGTGGGAGAACCTATTTGAACATCAGCTAAATGATATTGTTGTATTACATAAGCCGCAGGTTATTATTTATGACGGCCCATATCCAGAGGTAAGTCTGGTACGGATGCTGGTGCAGTACCTCGATATAAAAGGAATATGGATGAAACGGGAAGGAGATCGCAAGGATATTCGTTCAGTAAGTCCATTTGAGCGTTTTTTTGATTTGTTGATTGTTCCCAAAGAGCTAGGGGAAGAGAATAGGGAAACCACAGATAAGTGCAAGGTAGTTTCCCCTATCATATATGAGAGCAGACAGAAACCACAGTTTCATATGGAGGAAATCTTTCCTGGTTATAAAAAGCATTTAAATCGAATTTGGTATATACAGCTTGGAGCCGGAATCATTAATAAGATTGAAGATGACCTCAATAAAATCCAGGAAACCTTATTACAAGATAGAAAGAACTTTCTCTTAATAGGAGTATCTCCTGTGAGTAATCAAGAAACAAAAGTACAAGATCATAATCCTCGTATAAGGCGAATTAGTTCCTTTCCTAATTCTATTTACTTTAATGACATAGACTACGCAGTCTCGGCAGCAGGATATAATACCTTTTATGAGCTAGTCTATTATGCAGTACCAACGATCTTTGTCCCTAATCCATTTACACAAAAGGATGATCAGAGAGCACGAGCAGAGAGTGCAGAGCATATGGGAATAGGAGTCGTGTATAGACCAGGAAATGAATTTATGGAACTAGTTGAGAGATTATATAAAAATAAGGACCGGTTTATAGAATGCTGCAAATACTATCATTTTAAGAATGGTGCCAGCGAGGCAGCAGAATTAATTCTTCAATATACATAGACTAAGAGATATTCTGACCGATAGAAGAGGGAGGGATATCTCTCTTTTTTTATTAATTAGAGATTTCTTTTTGAGAAGACACGTTGTTCATAAGGGAATTACTTTAAAA
Source organism: bacterium (assembly GCA_030535455.1). Taxonomy (GTDB): domain Bacteria; phylum Bacillota; class Clostridia; order Lachnospirales; family Lachnospiraceae; genus KM106-2. The sequence goes on along the minus strand of JAUNJY010000074.1, from coordinate 241 downwards.
ATAGGCGGTATAAAATTGGATAGAATAGGGTTGACTTCTCGTTTTATAAGTGATAACATAGATAGAATGCTTTTACAAAGTTGTATGTCGTTTGCAAACAATTTGATGAGAAATCTGACTAAAATAAAAAAGTTAATAAATATTCAAAAAACTTATTGACAAACGTTTTTAATCATGATAAACTAATCAAGTCGCTTCGGTAAGAACGACAAACACAGAACATTGATAACTGAACAGTGAA